>CALBPI010000001.1 GCA_937899415.1 uncultured Gammaproteobacteria bacterium
GCAGAGCGAAGTGGGCCCGCTGAGCACGCAGCTGGATCTGCTCGCAGACCAGATGACGATGGCGCGCGGTGAGATTGGTGACTATGTGGTGGTCTTCCAGTCGGGCGCCTACGGCCCCACGGCAAGCCCCATCAACTTCCTGAGCCATCCGCACCCGCGCGAAGTTCTAGTCTGAGGCGCGGCCCAGCAGCCGTTTGCCAACCCGCCTGACAAGCGCCGCCGCGATCGCGGCGCGCCCGCGCAGCGTCGTGCGGTTCATGGCCCGAAGACCGATCATGCGACCGTTTTGCGTCATCCAGTCGCGCTTGTAAGCCTCGCTGCCAACGCCATAATCGATGACCTTGATCCCCGAACGGGAAAGCGTGTCGCGGAACAATTCACCCGACAGCACAGAGCCGGCTGACGCATGCTTGTACGCCTCGTCATGGGCCAGTTTGTAGATCACCGACCTGCCCGGTTCATGCAGCCAGACCTGGGCGGCCACAGGCGTGTCGTCGAGGTACAGCACACCGAGCGTCAGCGCGCCCAGCGATGCCGCCACGCCGATGAGCCCGGGCATGAACCGCTCGAAGGGTTCGGGGTCTTTCCAGGACCGGTTGTAGATAGCCACGTAGTCTTCGATGGCCTGATCAAGCTCTGGTCCCGGCTCACGCAACAAACGAATACGCATGTCGTGCTGCCGGCCGAGCCGCCGCGCCTTTCGGTGCAGGGTATTGCGGAGCTTTGAGGGCAGCGCCTGAAGCAAGGCGTCGTAACTGCCCTCAAGCGCATCGAGGTCTGGCCGTGTCCAGTTGTCGAACTGGAAAAAGGTCTCGCACGAGAAGCCGGCGTTGATAAACGCAGCGGTCGCGTCTTCGGTCTCGGCGTCACCCTCAAACAGCAACGACAAGTCCACAACCGCGTATTGCTCACTCGCAATGTGTGCGGCAATCGCCGCCAGGGCCCGGGCACGCAGCTCGCGGTCGGACGCACCACCCGAAAGCCCAAACTCGAGCGTGTAGAAGTTGGTCAGGCTGGAGAGGACACCGGGCCGCTCGTCGCGCACCGCGCAAAACAGCGCAACGGGCGCATCACCGCCGCCCCCGTAGACGTAGATTCTCGGCGAAATTGCATCGGCAAGGGCCTCGGTGTAGAGGTTCTCGAACCATTGCAGGGAACGCTGAAAGCGGGGCTCGGCGGGAAAACGTAGCGCAGCGCTCACCTCCTCGGGCAAGGCCGATAGTTGTTCGAATACCCGTACGCTCAAGGCGACCCCAAGTCGGCAACGTGCAGAGCCTGCGCCGAATACTCGACGCTATGCTGAATCGTATCAGATCGTGAGGCGCCCGGGCGCAGGCCTGGTGCGCCGTTTAGGCGCACCGCGGCAACAGTCCTAGTTGCCGGCCTCGTAGGCGCCCACATCGGGTGCGCCATCCACGGGACGCGCCTCACGCTGGGCGTTGTCGACGTATTCGTAGATCGGCGCCAGTGACTGGCCTGCCGCGGCGCCAACGGCCACGCCCCCATCAATCCCGGCGGAACCCGGATTGAGGCGGTAGTCGTAGTTGCTACGATCCACGAAGCTCGGCGAGGTACCGGTTATGTTGCCGCCAGAGGCCGTCGGCGACTTGCCACTGTAGGTGCTGCCTGCGTCGTAGAAGATGTTGTTGTAGGACTCGAGAATCGTCGTGCCGCCATTCGATTGCACGAACGTCCCCGAAAATCGGTCGTTGACGATCGTGTTGTGGGACAGGTAGAGCTCGTGGTCACGCCCACCAGAGAGGCCCTCGGCCCCGTATGCGATGATTGCCGAGTTCGGTGAATTGGGTCCCTGCTGGATGATGTTGCCGATCACAAAGGTACGACCGCCATTGGGTACGTCAATGTTGTAGCTGCCGTTACCCGTCGCTTCGTCCATGAGCCGGTTGTAAACGATGATGTTCTCGCGGGCACGGGTCTTGAGCGCGTGACCGAAGTTTGCGCGACGCGAGTTGTTGTAGCGGAACACGAGCCGGTCGCCTTGTTGACTGCCCGCAACGACGTAGACGTTGTGGGTAAAGCCCTGGTCGCCGAGCCCGTTGTTGTCGAATTCCGAGTACTCGAAGGTCAGCGTGCCGATCGCCTCACCCAGGTAGCCGTTTTCGTTGTCATGGAAGTAACCGTTACACACCGTCAGGTCGCGGCCTTCACCGCGGATGCCAGCACCGTTCTCACTCGGTACCGTCACACCCGAGAACTCGATGTTCTCGATACGGATGTCCGTACCGCGGGTCACGAAGAGTCCCTTGCCATTCTTCAGGTCGTTACCCGACTCGAAGGGAATTTCCTGCGTGGCGCGCACATGGGCGCGACCGCCGACGCCGCGCACGACGATGTTGTCTTCGCGGAACACGATAATGTTGTCGTCGTAGACCCCGGCGTCCACTTCAATGACGCCACCGTCCTGCAAGGCGTCTGCCGCTGCCATGATATCGGCGTACTGCTTGCCGGGGCCGACCTGCAGCAGCTGCTGCGGACCGACGTTAGCAACCGTGCCATTGCCGTCCACGGTCACCTGCTGGGTGCCTATGAAGCTCAGGCTGTCGTTGCCGCCCGGCTGATCTGATGCCGCGTCCGGTGTAAAGGCCAGCGTGTAGTCGCCGGGGTTCAACGTATCGATCGCGTAGCCGAACTCGCAGCTGTTTTCGAATTGAAGCACGTCCGCGGTCACGATCGGGTCACCGGCGTCGCCATCGATGTCGTCGGGCGTCGCGCCGGCCGGGAAGACGTAGACGCGATTCACGCCCTGCTCCGCGATGCGACTCGAGTCAATCTTGCCGCTGAGCGTGGCGCTGCCGCCGCCGCCCCCGGGTGCCACCTGAACCGTGACCGACTCCTGCGCCGTGCCACCGGGGCCATCACAGCTCAGGATAAAGACGGCTGTGTCCTGCAAAGGCGCGGTCTGCTCGCTGCCGGACAGCGGCTTGCTCCCTGACCAGTCGCCCGAAGCCGTGCAGGTTGTCGCGTCGGCACTGTTCCAGCTGATCGTCGCCGCCGCATTGAGCGCCACCGAGCCTGGGGATGCCAGCAGCGTCAGCGACGGCATCGGCGGCGGCGGATTGTCGACAAACACGGAGCGGGTCTGGCTCACCGCACCACCATCACCCTGGCAGCTCAGTGTGAACTGGGCGTCCTGGGTCATATTGGAAATCGTCTCGGAACCGTCGAGCGCCTTGTCACCCGTCCAGCCGCCACTGGCGCTGCAGGCCGTCGTGTTCTGCGAGGACCAGGTCAGCGTTACTGACTCTCCGGACTGCACCTGCAGCGACGAGGCGGAAAAAGACAACGTTGGCGCAGGCGGCGGCGTCGCTGTGTTGTCGGGGCCGGGATCATCACCACCGCCGCCGCCACAGGCAGCGACCAAAGAGGCCGCACCCGCCACGGCGAGCAGTCGCCAATGCGTTTGACGTGTTGCCATCGTCCGGTTCCTCCGAGGTGCGTCAGGCCGCGAGACGCGCGGCACGACGCCGGCGCGCAACGAGCCCGGAGCCCAACACCAGCAGCCAGAGCGGCGCTACCGCACCACCGCCGCCGGAGTCGTCACCACCCGTGGCGCCGCCGCCCGAGCCGCCACCACCGGAACCGCCCCCGCCGGAGCCACCGCCACCCGTGCTCGCGTTCACCGTCACGGATACCGACCGGCTGACATCGCCGCCCGCACCCGTACAGTTGAGCGTGAAGCTCTGGTTGCTCGTGAGGTTGGTCATGGTCTCGTTGCCATTGAGCGGCTTGCTGCCCGACCAGTCGCCCGAAGCCGTGCAGCTCGTGGCGTTATCGGCTGTCCAGCTCAGCGATACGGATTCGCCGCTCTCAATAGTGTTCTGGTCGCTCGAGAAACTCAGCGTCGGCGCCTCGGGCGGAGGCGGTGGTGGTGGCGGTGTGCTCACCGTCACCACGGCGCTGTCGGAGCTTGAGCCCAATGTGTTGCTCTGGCAGGTCAGCGTGTAGGTCGCGTTCTCGTCGATGTTGTCGATGGTCTCGGAACCCGACGTCGCCTTGTTGCCGGCCCAGTCGCCTGAGGCACTGCAGGTGTCAGCGTTCTCGCTGGTCCAGCTCAGTGTCGTTGACCCCCCTGGCTGGACCGACGTGGGGTTTGCCGAGATCCCCACCGTTAACTGCGGACTGCCCAGATTGTGTGGCACCACGCCCCAGATGGGATTGTTGCCGTAACTGGGACTGACGCCCGATGCCTGCGACAGGTTCCAGGCCTGTACGCCACCCGCGACGCCTGAGTCGAATGCTGCCGCAACCGCGGGCTGAAGGTTCGCAAACCAGTACGTGGTGCTGGTCTGGTCGCCCGTCATCCCGTTCGCACCAACACCCAGAGCCGATGACATCTGCGAACTACCGCAGGCGATACTGGCCACAGACGATGCCGTGTTCTCGTAAACGGTACGCCAGTCATCATAGAAATTGCTCGACCCGCCCGGACCGACTCGCCAGGTGTAGCGCGGCGCCGACTGGAAGCAATAGCCATTGTCATCGTCGCCCATCAGGCCGATCGGGAACTGAATTTTGTAGTCGCGAAACGGAATCGCGTCTGTGAAGCCAAGGTCAACGAGGTACTGCGACGTCCAGGACATGAAATAGTCGTAGAAGCGGTACTGGTCCGTACCCTCAGCCATCGACATCGCGCCGAGGTTGTTCTTGGCGGGGCCGCCCGGGCTTACGTATTTGGCCGTGTCATTGGCGATGTTCTTGCTGAGCTTGTCGAGCAGGTACGCCTTGTACGGGTGATCATCCGGGGTGATGTAGGCCGCCTGCGCGAGCGAACGGTAGGCCCAGGCCTGACCGCGAAGCGAGCCCGTGTACCACCAGCCATCGCTGCCGTTGCGGTAGTTCGCATTGGTCCAGATGAGATTAAAAGCCGACCAGAAGTGTGACTCTTCGAGGTAGTAGTAATCCCCCGACACCACGTAGGGCAGGTAACCGACAGACGGTTGGTGCGACGAGCCACTCCCTTCGAAATAGGGGGAGTCACTTGACGGTTCGGGAATCGCGGGATTGCTGCCTGCTGAATCCGCCAGCGAAGAATTGGGGTAGTCATCGATGGTAATCGGCAAGCCCGTTTGCTCATCACGAAGGTGAATGCTGTAAGCGCCACCGCCGTCGGCATTCGCGTTCATGAAATTAAAGGCACGAACATCCGTGCTTACGGCATAGACCGCGTCCCAGCGCGGCAGCGGCCCGATGCCGTCCTGATAACCGGTGGCGTCCATGTTGTCGGTGTGGTCACCGTTATCCATGGGTGCCGTCGACTGACGCACACCGTTCAGGTAGCTCTGGCTGGGATTGACATCGACGTAGCGCGGAATCGCCTTCGTCGATTGCAGGTAGTCGTGGTCGTGCTTCGCGTAGAGTTCAGGGTCACCGCCCCACCACACGACGCGGTGCCACCGCGCCCGCGAGTAATGCGTCAGCGAATTCTGATAGCTGCTCGCGCCAGGAACACTGATCGTGACGTCGTAGCTGCGATTCTGCGCGCCCGGTACGAACGACCAGTTGTTCTCGAACACCACGTCCACACGGGCGCGCGAGACGGGCTGACCGTCGTATGCGCGGATGTGGAAGTAGACCGCAAGGTGCGGGTGCTCATTGCCGGAGCCATCGACGACGGCCCCACCACCGATCCACTCGGATACCAGCGGGCCTTCAAGCCATTGGCTTGCGCCAGCAAGCGCATCGCGGGCGGAGGCCGTGTACTGCGTGCCGCCGACGTTCATGGTGACCGTCGTGTCAAAGGTTGATGCGAGCACGTCGGCAGCTGTCACCGCGGAGCCCGAAAGGCCGCTGCTGGCCGTCGCGAGCGTCACCGTGTCATTGGCGCTGGCAGAAACCGTGTCCAGCGACAGCGTCAGGATGGCGTGCCGCAGTGACCCGTCCGCGTGCGCGGCTTTCTTGTCGACCTGGAGCGGAATCGAACCGCCGTCCGATCGCGTCGCAACGAGCGATTCGTTGGCCGCGACGTCGCCGGGGCGGAACACATGGCCGAAGGTCAGGTGGGTGTTGCTCTTGGACTGATTCTCGAGGTTCTGAACCTGGAGCGTCGTCACGGGCGCGGCCTGAGCCGCGGCACTCGCGAGGATCGCCACGACGGCGATCATGCGTGCGCGCCAGCGAGCGCCCACGGTGGGGGAATTAAACACGTGTCTGCATCTCCATGCTGAAGTCGGGTCGTTCAGTGACGAAATACCGTTTGCCTGCACATTCATCGCTTTCAGTGCTGCTGCAGAAATCAACAGAGATGGAAATTTGGGTCGGAGGGTTGTTTTCCAGATCGCCCGAAACCGTCCAATACGGCCGGAACGACGCTGCCAGACCCGAATTTTCCTAGCGGCCCCGCTGTCTGTCCCAGGGACAGATCGGTGGCTTTGCGTCTCTGCTTCGCAACAGATTTGCCTTTGTTAGGTGAGTCGACCTTAGCGAGTCGAAAGTGCGAAGGCAACGCGCCCGAAAGGCCTTTTTGGACAGAATCCGACGCGCGTCACAGAGCGCAGGTATTCAAGCGACGTGCCAACTCGCGCCCTTCTTTGAAAAACATGCGCTTACTTCAATAAGCTACAAATCGCCTGATCGCGATTGTCGGTGTCTGGCGACATCTGTTTGAGTATTTAACTTAACTGGATGATATTTAACATTTTTCGGGTGTCGGCAACCGGAGACGCGTGTCAGAGACCTGACAATGGGTGGATTCAGCAACCAGCTTGAAGGCCGGTTTTGCGCAGATTTCGCGTTGTGTGGACCCCGTCACACCCTGCTCTGGGCGCCGCTACCCATTTTGCGCGAATCTTCTTTGCTAAAATCAGGTCACATACTCAGGGGTCACCAGTACATCGGGAACCACACATGCTAGGCAGGCTTACACGCTCCTCAGCAATGGTCGCAACGGCGATCATTGCCGCCGCTTGCGCCCTCGCACCAACCGCCGTCGCACAGCTCGACCCGGAATGCGGACGGCTGGACAATGCCTATGGCCCGTACGACTACACGAATGGCATGCACCGTCGCGAGTACCTGCGCATCGTGGAACTGCGCCACTTCACGCCCAAGGTGGAAGGTCTCATCGCGGGCGAGTCGGGCGGCCTGATCCACGACATCGATTACACGCTGCGCGCTTTCCCCAACCATCACCGCGCGCTCTACGCGATGGTGCGGTTTCAGCTCAAGGACCCCGTGCGCCCGGGCTCTCGTTACTACACGGCACGTTGCTACCTTGAGCGTGCCACAACGTTCAAGCCGGACGACCCCATTCCACGGCTGCTTTACGGTATCTACCTGCAGGGCAAAGACGACCTTGAGGGCGCGCGTGACCAGTACGAAATGGCGTTGCGCATCGACCCGCAATCCGCTGAGGTCAACTACAACGCCGGACTCCTGTACCTGAAGCTCGGCGAGCACGAGAAAGCGCTGCAGGCGGCACACACGGCCTATGCCAACGGGCACCAGTTGCCCGGGCTGCGTAACCAGCTCAAACGCCGCGGCTTGTGGCAACCTCCGGCTGACAGCAGCTGACCCGTTCTCAATTCGCACGAGACGCGCACTCGAAGCGTGCGTCGCGCCGCGTGCAGCACTCAAACGTACACCGCGGCACAACCACCACCATGACTACGCTCGAAGCCGTTCGCACCGAGATCCGGACTGTCCTGCAGCTGGGTCCCGACTTTGACCAAGCCGACGCATCCACACCACTGCTCGGCAGCATTCCGGAACTGGATTCGATGGCCGTCGTATCCATCCTGACGGCATTCGAAGATGTCTTCGATATCGACATCGAAGATGACGACATCGACGCCGAGACCTTTGCAACGCTGGGTTCACTGGCCGAGTTTGTCGAACAGAAACGCGCCGCATGACGCGAGCCGTGCGGCATGCCGAGTTCATCGGCGCCGGCACGGCGAGACGGTTTCTCATGGCGTACGCGCCGAGCGACGCGGCGCCACAACGCTGTTACCTCGTCGCCCCCGCCTTTGCCGAAGAGATGAACCGCTCCCGAGACGCCTTGCGAGAGTTTGCGCTGGCAGCAGCGGACCAGGGTGCGGCCACGCACATTCTCGACCTGCGAGGCACGGGCGACAGCCCTGGCGAATTCGGTGACTACAGCGTCGACGACTGGTGCAACGACCTGCTTGCGGCCGTCGAAGACGCGCGCACGCGCTACGGGGCGACGCTCATCACACTGCTCGGCATTCGATTCGGCGCCCTGCTTGCAGCCCGCGTCGCGGCACAGGCACAAGTGACGGACCTGTTGTTTTGGCAGCCCGCCACGGAAGGCAAACGCCTGATGCGCGAGTTTCTGCGGGTCTGGAGCGCAGCCAACATGGGCGTGGACGAAGATGCCCGCACGGTACTCGCCCGGGAAGGCACATTGGAAGTGGCCGGCTACCGCATCGACCCGTCGCTGGTTGAGGCCATTGACGCGATGACGCTCTCACTGCCCGAGGGCAACACGATGCAGGTGCACTGGCTGGAAGCCGGCGCCGCTGTCTCGCCGCGCAGCGAACGCCACATTCAAGGCCTGCGGGATGCTGGCCACGACATCGCATCACGCAGCGTCGACTGCCCGCCCTTCTGGCGCGTCCAGGAACGTGTCGACGCCACGGCGCTCGTGACCGCAAGCTTGCTGGCACCCGACCCGGCGCTCAGTCATGGCTGACGAGCGGCCGCTGTTTTTCGACACTGACGGCGCGTCGCTGTTCGGCATCCTTCATGAAGGCAATGGCGCCGCGCCGCGCCGCGGCCTCGTGCTCGTCGTCGGCGGCCCCCAATACCGTGTGGGCAGCCATCGCCAGTTTGTACTGCTGGCGCGCGATGTCGCTGCAGCGGGATTCCCGGTGCTGCGTTTTGACTACCGCGGCATGGGTGACAGCACAGGGCCGTGCGTTGACTTCGAAGACATTGGCGACGACATCGGGGCAGCCGTCGACACACTCTGCACCCAGTGCCCGTCTGTCGAAGCCGTCACACTCTGGGGGCTTTGCGACGCTGCCTCCGCCGCGATGTTCTACGCGGGTCGCAACGCCGACTCACGCATCGATTCGCTCGTGCTCCTCAATCCCTGGGTTCGGACAGAAGCGGGCGAAGCGCGCGCACAGGCCTCGGGCTACTACGGCAGCCAGCTCACGAGCGCAGCCGCATGGCTGTCACTCCTCAGGAATCCGGGTCGCGTGTTTCGCGTGATCGCAAATCTTGTCGGCGTTGCGCGTAGATCCGTTGCCAAAGAAGATGCGCCCGAGGCTGCCCTGCCTGAACGCGTCATGACATCGCTCGATGCGTTCGCGGGCAAGGCCCTGCTCCTGATCAGCGGCAACGATTTGACGGCCAGGGAGTTTCTGAGCGCCGCCGATGCCGACGAGCGTTGTGTCCGCGCGATCGATACAGGGCGCGTGTCGCGTTGCGACCTCGCCGACGCCGACCACACATTCAGCACCGCCGCATGGCGCGACTGGGTGGCGCAGCAGACCATCGCGTGGTTGGCGCGATGAATGCCGCAGTCATCGCAGCAGCAGAGCAAATCGCCCAAAGCGGGCGGCCCGTCAGCACCGGAGAAAGAGGATGTCGCGCGTGAGCGAGTTCATAGTCGGACTGTTTGCAGACGAAGCTGCCGCGCAAGCTGCTGCGGCTGGCGCACCGACTGCCGATGGCGCGCCCACGATCGCCACACTGACGTCGCAGGTTCTGGCAAACGCCTGGCTGCAAACCGCCCCGGGTACGGCGATGACGACGCGCGAGGACGGGGCTGTATTCGTGTGCAGCAATGCGCGCAGCGCGGCGCAGCTTGCCAGGCGACCCGACCCCCTGGCCGCCGACGCACTGAGTGCGGCCGTGGACAGCTTCGCCGCCTTGCAGGTGTTCCCGGACGGGCGCTTTGCGGTGGCCACCGACCGCTTTGGCAGCCGGCCGGTTTATCAGGCCCGGTCGCGCGACGGCAGCCACTGGTTCGCGAGCGACCTGCGGCTGTTGCTCCGCATTCCGGGTGTCGACTCAACAATCGACGACCAGGCCGTTTTCAATTTCATCCATTTCCACGTTATTCCGGGCCCGCGCACCGTGTTCCGCGGTGTGAACAAACTTGGTGCCGCACAGCGCGTCAACGGCGTTGGCGCGGATGTCACGGCCCACACCCGGTACTGGCCACTGGATACTGCCGAGGTAGGCCGCGACCGCAGCACGCTGCTCTCGGACATCGTCGGCGGACTGCACGGCGCCGTGGAACGACTGGCAGCAGACGCGCCCAACGCCTGCTTCCTAAGCGGCGGTCTCGACAGCTCGACGATTGCGGGCAGCCTCGCGCGCCACGGTGCCACGCACGCGTTTACCATCGGCTTCGACGAGACCGGCTACGACGAGATGTCCTTCGCCAAACTTGCCGCCCGGCACTTTGGGCTTGAGCACCATACGGTGTACATCCAGCCGGATGATGTCGCGCGCCTCCTTCCCGACATCGCCAACCGTTTCGGTGAACCCTTCGGCAACATGTCCGCCATCCCCGCCTTCACCTGCGCGACCATGGCTCGCGAGGCCGGCTTTGACACGATGTTCGCCGGTGACGGTGGCGACGAGTTTTTTGCGGGCAACGAACGTTACGCGCGGCACCGCCTCATCAGTCACTGGCACAAGCTTCCTGGCCTGGTGCGCAAACCGCTTGAGCCCTTGCTGGTCCGGCTCATGGGCAGTCGCGTGTCGCTGTTGCACAAGATCGGCCGCTACGTCGACATCGCAAAGGACGATCTTCCCGTACGCCTGCGTGAGGACTTCGAACACTTTCAGGGCTTCGCGCCGGCGCAGATCTTCTCCGAGCGGTTCATGAGGCATGTCGATGCCGACAATCCCATGCACCTGCTGCGCACCCTCGTCGACGAAGCCGAAGGCCGCGATCTGCTGGAGACATTGCTCCAGGTCGATTGGCGTCTGACGCTCACGGACAACGATTTACGCAAGGTGCACTACGCCTGCAAAGCAGCCGGTGTCACACCCGTTTACCCCATGCTTGACCCGGACTTCGTGGCGCTGTCGCGCAGTATCCCGTCTGCCGAGAAGCTCACCGCCACCCGTCTTCGAGCCATTTTCAAGGACGCTTTTTCGGACTTCCTGCCCGAGCAGATCATCAACAAGCCCAAGCATGGCTTCGGACTGCCCTTCGGAGAGTGGTTGCGCAGCGACCCGGGGTTGCGCGACATGACGGATACGCACCTGTCCAACGCCGCCTCTCGCGGACTCGTGCAGGCGTCATTTGTCGACAAGCTGATTGCCGCGCACCGCGACGAGCATGCGGCATACTACGGCACGATGATCGGTGCCCTGCTGATGCTGGAGCTTTGGCTGGCCGTACGGCCTGCGGGCGCGGACTGGTCGGGCGCCGCAGTTTAGGCGGCAGCGCGCGCTGCGATGACGCGCAGCATCCAGCGCAGTGACGTCGCGTCCCAGGGATTGACGCGCGGCAAGGCAAAACGGTCGCTGCCGCGATCCGCGACGTCCCAGCGGGTCGACATCGCGTAATCAAATCCGAGCTCACGCACAAGATCGACGTCACGCTGCGTGTAGTCGTCCCCGGGTCTGCCGTTCGGATAGGCAAACCCGCTGACCGACGCGCCCGTGATGCCTTGGAGCACTGACCGGCTTTGTTCGATCTCGCGTTTCGCGGCGGCCGCGTCCGTCTTGCAAAGGATCGGGTGCGTCACCGTGTGCGCGCCGATCTCCATGCCCGATTCGAACATGGCGCGGACGTCATCGGTTCGCATCATGAGGTGATCCGGCGCTACGACGCCGGCGTGCTCGGCGATACGCTCAACCAGTTCGAGACGCCGCGCCGGCGTTTCATGCTTAACACGATGAATGATCTTGCGCGCCAGCGCGTCACGCGCCTCGGGCGACCCCGTCGCCTGCGTGCCGAAACCGATATCGTTGAGCTCAAGGGCATCGCGTTGCGTACGCCGCAAGCTCTCGATCACGATGTCGTTCCACATGACACCGCCGTCGAGAAACCCCGTCGCAATGAAAAATGTCGCCGACAGCCCGTGCTTTCGCAACAGCGGCAAGGCCACGTCGTGATTGTCACGGTAACCATCATCGAAGGTAATCGCGACCGCACCGCGCGGCAGGCGCTCGCCGGCAAACAGCGCCGACACGGCTTCGGCCAGCGGCATGACGTGGAAGTAGCGCGCCAGCAGCTCGAGCTGCCAGTCGAAGGTCGCAGCGTCGACATCATCGCCGGTGAACGCATCATGCTGCTCGTGTACGCGATGGTAGATGAGTACCGTGAGTCGATCACCAAACCAGCCGCGCGGCGCCGCCCCTGCGTACGCGCCGCCGAGCACGCGGGTTGCTCTCGAAAGCCCACTCATCCCGGTGACGCGACCTGTCGAAACCCGGCTCTGGGCACAAACTGCTCCCGGGCAGCCGCCGCGCGTTCGCGTCGCACGTAAGCCTTGAGTAGCACGAGAATAGCCATGAGGTGGTAGGGCAAGTCGAAATAGGCAAGCCCAAGGAACAGGCCGCCAGCCACGTAACCGGTCAACGCCACCTGCGACATGCTTGCGAGGTCCGACGCCCATTGCAGGTCAGGCCGCCCGCGGCATTTTCGTATGACCCAGGTTCCGTTAAAGAACGTCAGGACGCCCATCGTCAAAAACAGGAACAGGCCCACGTAGCCGTGCTCACCGAGCACCTCGAAGAAGATGCTGTGCGCGTCATGGTGGTCCAGCGGATTGGGCGCGTACTTGAGGAACAAAGGCTTGGTAAACGTACCGTAGCCGCCCCCCATAAACGGGTGGTCGTTCGCGAGATTGACGGCGAACAACCAGGCGTTGATCCGCCCCATCGCAGAGGCGTCCTCGTTGTAGTCCTGGATCGTGCTCATGCGCTCCATCCAGGCTTCGGGCATGAAGATCACCAGGAGAATGAGCGCCAGCACGGCCGGGATGGCCAGGGCCACCTTGTGCCGTGACTTGAGCCAGAGCATGCCCATCATGGCGAGCCCGCCCAAAAGTGCGCCACGCGAGTAAGAACCGACGATGGCAAATCCGGACGTGAGCATGCAACCGAGGATGAACCTCTTGACCCACTTGTTCTCCGCCTGCATGTAGAAGAAGTACATGAGCGGCATGACAATGAGCAGCGCAAACGCAATCTCGTTGTTGCCTTCGATAAACGTGCCCTCTGGCCCCCACACGAGGTAGGCACCTCCGGTGGCCACAACAAACAGACCGCCCTTGACGCCATAGAATGCAATCGAAAACGCCATCACACCGGCAAGCCACATGATCCGTTTCTTGTCGTGCATGATGAGCAGGGTGACGAGGACCATGAGCTGGATCTTGATCGTCCGGGACAGCTCATTGGAGGCCGTCTCGGGATTGAGTGCGAACTGCGTGGTCAGCACCATCCAGAACACAAACAGCATCCAGACAATGGTCGTTGCCGTAACGGGCAAGCGCATGTTGCGCTCACGCGCGGCCAGCAAGCCAGCGAGGGTTGCCGCCGCGGAAATGGCAACGAAGGGAAAGTAGTAGGCAAAGCCCCAGGTCAGACGGTGCGGATTCAGGTAGCCGAGACACGACCAGACCAAGAGACCGACGTACGGGCGCCAGAAGCAGAAGGGAAGAAAGCCCGCGAACACCAGCAATAAGACGAGATCGCGCATGCCGGCCTACCCCGCGACACCCGTGCCTGCACGGCTGACAGGTGCGTCTTGCCCCGCCAGGAGTGCGTTGAAGATCTTGAGCTGACCCGCGCTGGTCGCCTGCCAGCTGAAGCGTTCTGCAAAGGCACGAACGGCACCACGAGACACAGCCGCATCGAGTACGCCGCGCGCCCGACTGGCAATGCCTGCGGCCGAGATGTCGTCAACCAGCTGACCGGCAACCGGTGCGGTCAGCACCTCATCGGCGCCGCCCACGTTGGTGGCCACAACAGGCGTCCCGCAGGCCAGACTTTCGAGGATGACGTTGGCCATGCCTTCTCGCGATGACATCAGCAACAGGCAGTCGGCATCATTGTACAGATCGACCAATTGTTGCTGTGACTGCTGGCCCAGGAATTCAACGCGATCGTGCACACCCGCCGCGCGTGCGCGCCGCTCGAGTTCGCCGCGCAGCGGACCCGTTCCCGCGATGCGAAGGTCGCAATCAGGCAGCTGCGCCAGCGCGTCGATCGCCAGGTGATGCCGTTTGCGCTCGATGAGGTAGCCCACAGACACGAGCCGACGCCGGCCTTCGCGCGGCGTAGCCGCGGCCGTGTCGTTGGGGCGGAAGAACTCGAGGTCGACGCCATTGCGCAGCACGGTGATCTTGTCGGGGTCGACACCGAGCGCCGTCATGTCGCGTTTGAGTGCCTCACACACACTGATGACGGCACCACACTGCTGAGCCGCGCGCAGGATCTGACGCCGCGGTCTCTCATAGTTCGGGATCAGTGTGATATCCGTGCCGCGCGCGGTCATCGTATTGGGCAAGCCAAGTTCACGCGCAATCGCCGTTGCCGCAACACCGTCCGGGTACACGTAGTGGGCGTCAATGAGATCGAACGCATGCGCTGCATGTAGCCGTCGAATCGTGGGCATCACGGCGCGCGCCATGAGCCAGGGCGCAATCGACATCCCCACCTTGGGGATCACGGGGTAACGCGGGTGCAACACTCGGATGCCGTACTGAGTCTCCTCACGCGGCGCGCGGGCGAAGGCGCCGTACTCGCCGAAGCGATCCGACTTGAACGGAAACCAGGGCACCGGCGCGACCACGGTCGCTTCAAGGTCCGACGACCCCAGCAGCTGCCGCAGGCGTGCCTGAACAAACACACCCTTTGTTGGCTGCGCCGCATTCGGAAACAGCGAACTGAAGACGAGGACTCTCATGTCGCCGGCGCGCTCGCCCCCAGGTGCCGAAGGCTACCCTCAAACATGAGCATCGCCCAAAGCACCGCGCTGTGATCGCGACGCCCGGCCTGGTGGTCGTCGACGAGCGTGGCGAGCTCCGCGTTATCGAACAGGCCACTGTCGGCAAGCGCGCCGCCGGCAATTCGTTCGCGGACCGGGTCTCGAAGCTCGTTCCGAAACCAGGACGCCACGGGCACACCGAAGCCCATCTTGTCGCGGTACAGCACGTCGTGGGGCAGCAGCGACTCGAGCGACTTCTTGAAACACACCTTGCCTTCCCGTCCCACGAGCTTGTCCTCGGGGCGCAGTCGGGCGACCCAGGCGACGAATTCATGATCGAGGATGGGCACCCGGACCTCGAGGCTGTTGGCCATACTGACGCGGTCGACCTTGGTCAGAATGTCACCGGGCAGGTAGGTCTTGAAATCGAGGTACTGCACCAGTGGCAGACCTTTGAGCTCCGGTTTGTCGGCCACAAGCCCGCGGAACGTGTCGATGGCGCGATAGCCACCGAGCGCGCGCTGCAATGACGGGCTGTAGAGCCGCTGCCTGGGCGCATCGGGATAAATGGAAACGCTGTGCAGATAGCCCGCCAGGGAGTCGCGGCCCAGCGCCTGCAGTGTCGACTTCGCACGCAGGAACTTGGGCGCGCGATCGAGCTTCGGGTAAAGCCGGCCCGCCGTGCCGAACAGTGGCCCGCGAATTGCCTGCGGCAGCAGGCGGCGCACACGCTCTTCGTAGGCATGCCAACGGTAGCGACGGTAGCCGATGAAGTTCTCGTCACCGCCATCCCCGGAAAGGGCCACCTTGACCTTGCCGCGGGCGAGC
This sequence comes from uncultured Gammaproteobacteria bacterium, assembly GCA_937899415.1. Taxonomy (GTDB): domain Bacteria; phylum Pseudomonadota; class Gammaproteobacteria; order Steroidobacterales; family Woeseiaceae; genus CALBPI01. The sequence goes on from CALBPI010000001.1 coordinate 15,716, forward strand.
TCGCACACGCGATAGGTTGGCAACGCCGAGCTATCGGCGAAAGGCTCGTCGTAGATTTCCGGCAGGCGCTCCACGAGGCTGTAATCGGCCGGGTCCACCTGGCGCACCTGGTGATTCGTTTCGAATTGTTTGGCCACCATCTCGGCGAATTGCGACTCGTTGTACGCCGGGTCACCAAACGAAATCGACGAAGTGTTCACGGGCGCCTCGGACTGCTGCGCCATCAGCCCAACGACCGCGCTGGAGTCGACGCCGCCCGACAGAAACGCGCCAAGCGGTACGTCCGCAATCATGCGCAGGCCGACACTGTGGGCCAGGCGCTCCGGAATCTCGTCAATGCGTCCGTCGGCCGCTACAGGATCAGTCGGAAACTCGACGTCCCAGTAGCGCCGCGGCTCGGGCACATGGCCGCCGCGCTCAATGCGCAGTGTGTAACCGGGCGGCAGCTTGTGGACGCCCTCGAGAATGGACTTGGGGTCCGGTACGTAGCCGAACGCGAAGAAGTCCTCGATGGCATCCGCGCGAAGACGGCGCTCAAGACCAGGGTGCTCAAGCAGCGCCTTGAGTTCGGACCCGAACACCAGGAACCCGTCGCGCGTCGTCCCGTAGTACAGCGGCTTGATGCCGATACGATCTCGCGCCAGAAACAGGCAACGGCGGTTCTCATCCCAAACGGCAAGCGCGAACATGCCGTTGAAGCGCTCGACACAGGCCTCGCCCCAGGCGTCCCAACCGTGCACGATCACCTCCGTGTCGGAACGCGTCCGGAAGTGATAGCCCAGACCTTCGAGCTCCTGGCGCAAAGCCTCGAAGTTGTAGATCTCGCCGTTGTAGACCGTGACGACGCTGCCGTCGGTGTTGTAGATCGGCTGATCGCCGCCCTCGAGGTCGATGATCGAGAGGCGACGGTGGCCAAGACCGACACCCGGCGTGGTGTGGTAGCCCTCCCCGTCCGGCCCCCGCAGCGACAACGTGCGCGTCATGCGTTGCAGGACGTCGAGATCGATCGTGCGCGCCTCGCGCAGGTCAAGCATGCCAGCTATGCCGCACATCGATCAGGCCTCCTGCTGCGGTGACAGGCCAAGGGGCAACCCGGCCACATAGAGCTCGTCATAGTTGTGCATCATCCTGTCGAGCGAAAACCGACGCAGCACGCGCTCTCGCGCTGCAGCGCCGTGTTGCGCGCGACGGTCGTCGTCTTCGAGGTAAGCGGCTATGGCGTCCGCCAGAGCCGCGCGGTCCCCGGACGATACCAATTCGCCCGTCACGCCCCGCTCGATCAGCTCACAATTCCCACCAACGTCTGTCGCTACAACGGGCAAACCGCTCGCCATGGCTTCGAGAATGGTGTTGGAGATGCCCTCATTGCGCGACGGCAGCACGAAGACGTCCAGGCTGCGCATGATGTCCGCAACGTCCGGTCGATTGCCCGCCAGCCAAACGTGGTCACTCAAGCTGTGATCTGCCACAAGGCGTTCGAGCGTCCGGCGCTCGGGTCCATCCCCGACGATCACCAGTCGTATATCGCCACGCTCGCTGTGACGCGACGCAAACCACTCGATGAGCGCATCGAAGCGCTTGATGGGGTCGAGGCGACCCACGGTGCCGACCACACGCAACGTCGCCGCACCGGGCAACGCAGCGCGCGCTCCGTCCGGCGAAAACCGCTCCGAATCGACCCCGTTGTAGATCTGCCGGACACGATCCGCACGAATACCAATGTGTTCGCGAAGCCAGCCCGCAATGTCTTCGGACACCGCCACGTAGCCATGAATGAACCGATCACAAATGCGGCGCAGTCTGCGGTAGCGGGGATTGAGGCCCTGCGGGTCCGCATTGTCCCAGCCGTGCTCGCCGTGCAGGCGGAAAGGTACGCCGGCCAAGGCGGCAACGGGCGCAAGATCGATCGTGCCGAGATTGCGTGTGTGAACAACAGCCGGCCGCAGGCGCCGCATCAGGCGAAAGAACCGCCAGTAGCAGCCCAGGTCCTTGCCTGACTGCTTGTGCAGTTCGTGCACCGCCACAGCGGGGTCATTGATTCGATCCTGAAACGCCGTGCTCTCTGTCATGCACACGATGGCGTGGCGGTAGTGCGTCGCGGGCAGACCGTTGATCAGATTCACGAGTCCGTTTTCCATACCACCCGTGCCGAGGCGATGGATCACGTGAACGATGAGTGGGCGCGCGTCTTCGGTCATCACCAGGCACTCAACGCCGGGCCTGCGACGCCGCCTCATCCGCGCAGGAAGTCACCTGCGATTGGATGCGCGCGCACTCTCGCAGCGTCTCGAAGTGTGCGCGCACGTAGTCGGCGAGCAGTGCGTCGTCGTGGGCGTCGTCGGTGACCTTGACCACGGCCGTCATGAGGTCGCTGGGTCGGCCGCCGATGACACTGCGTAACGCCGAGTGCAGCTTCGCCTCAATCCGCGAATTCGTGAGGCGGCCACCGATGTCGAACCAGCTCAGCATGAGCAGGCGCTCTCCGTCCCGCTCGATCACACGCCGCTGCAGGCGCAGGCGGCTGGCGTCGGCGAGTTCGATCTCACGCTCGTCGCTTGAGATCAGGCGAAAGTCATCGCCGTCGAAGAGCCGGTTGTCATAGCGAATGATCTCGCTCTCCACCGAGTACTTGAACTGATGCACTTCCACGGCACCGCCGACGCCCGAGTAGCGCGCGGCCTGCGCCTGGTCGGGCGCCTGATAGGCGGGCGCGAACGCAAGCTGGATTTCATCGGGCCCCGACCAGCCCGACGCAGCCGCTGGCATTCGCAGGTCACCGAGTGGCTTGCCCGTCATGCTCGCGGTCATCATCGCCTCGCCGGTACGAACACCGACGAGCGCGGCCAGCACCACGGCGGCGGCACCCGCCACGCCGCGGGCGTTGCCAAGGCGCAGGGCACCACCCAGCGGGGCCTGGCGCACTTCTGACTCCCGGAACAGGCTTCCGAGTTTCACGATGAGCAGCAGGCTGATAATGAACACCACCCAGCCATAGACGATATGGTCGTAGCCCACACCAATGGCGCCCTCGGAGTAGTGCACGAGCAACACGATGATGAAGGCGCGAACGCCATTGGCGATATTCATGACCACGCCAGCCATCGCAATGAACGCGAGCTTGCGCCAGATCGACACGTAGGTCTGTTGCGCATACCAGGTGGCCAGCACCATCGTGACGATCAGAAAGCGGATACCGCTGCAGGCTTCGACAACTTCAAAGTTGCCGCTGGGCAGCATGAAGAAACGCTCGGTTCGGTAAACCGGTATCCCCGTCAGGTGCACGGCCGCGACCGTAAAGTCCGCAGTCACATCCATGAGCCAGGGAATCATGAACTCGCCGATGGGCACGGCAAAGAGCGTGAACAACAGGCCGAAGCGCAACCGCCATGCCGCTGCGTTGCCGAGGATCGCCCAGCACCCCGCAATGAAGAGACCCACCATTCCGTACTGGGCGACCGCCTGCACACCGACGGCCTCCCCCACGTACCAGGCACCGGCGGCCGGGAACACGGCCAGGATGCCAAGCCACGACGGACGCCAGGCGATGTCTCCAAGGCGCTGAGCCGACTGCCACAGCGACCAGAACGCCATGGGCAACACGAGGTAGCCATATGAAAATGTGTCTGACTGCCCCCAGATCGCCACCATGCCCCGGAACGTGGGCCAGAACACCGCCGCAACCGCCGCAAGCAATGCGGCTGCAACCGCGACGACAATCGTCGGCGAAAGCACCCTGTCCTCAGCCACGGGCCGCCACCTTCGGCGCCGACGACGCGCCGGCAACGATGCCGGCCAGCCGCGAGAGGTTACGCCCCCAGTCGTAGTGTTCGAGTACGTATTGACGCTCGTCACCGGGCGCGCGGTCGCCCGCAAGCACGCGGAGGCAGGCAGCCGTCGTCTCGGACTCGCCATTGGCGATGGCAATGGGTGCCGTGTCGCGCGCGGCCAGCCCGGCCGCCGCCTGTGCGGAGCACACCGTGGGGCGCCCCATGGAAAGATACTCCAGCACCTTGTTCTGAATGCCACGGGCGATGCGAAGCGGCGCCAGCGCCACGGCGGCATGCTGGATGTAAGGTCGGACGTCTTCGACACGCCCCGTTACGGTGACACCGGGCAGCTTGTCGAGTGCCAGCACAGCGTCCGTCGGCGACCCGCCGACAATCCAGAACTGCGTATCGGGTGCGGCCTCGCGAACCTGCGGCAGCACGTGCTCTGCGAACCAGGCAACGGCCTCCACGTTGGCCCAGTAGTTCATCATGCCAACGAACACGAGCGGGCGCTGATCGGCAGGAAACGGATTCTCGAAGGCCTGCGCCGGGTTCATGGTCTGTGTGTCCACGCCATTCGCGATCGCGTAGTGCTTGTCGACAGTCTCGGGCGAGAGCGTGTCAAAAAGTGCAGTCTCGTTCTCGGTCACGAGCGTCACCGCGTCAAAGGCAGCTGCGATCCGGCGCTCGTAGTCGGTGAGCCGGCGCCACTCGCGACGGTAGACCTGGCGCATGGGAAAGCGCGTGCGCTCGGCGTACTGCCGCCATTTGTCGGAATCGACATCGACGAGATCCATGATGCGGCGGTAGCCCGCATACCGCGCATCGAGAATGAACTGCGCCATGGGCGAGGAGTACGCCACGATGCGGCGGATCGGGTGTTTGTCCAGCGTCTCATCGACCCATCGCTGCATCTTTCCGCTGGCGTAGAACGGCACGCTCAGCGGCAAACCCCTAAGCAGACCCGCGGCACTGCGCAGCGTCGCAAGCCTGCGGTTGATGCCAATGGCCTCAACGGACACGCAGTACTGCGACAGTGTCTCCACGTGCTGCCAGTCGTCAGGGTCATCGATAAAGCAACCCAGATGTACGTCGTAGTCGCGGGCCAGATGCTCGAGAATCCGGAACGAACGAATCTTGTCACCCTTGTCGGGCGGAAACGGAATGCGATGCACGAGCAGCAGCAAGGGCTCTCGCGTGGCTCCCGTAGTGTGGTTGCCATCCCCCATCAGGGCAGCCGGCGAGCGAGGTACGGCCCCACCACGCCCGCAACGGGCAGCGGCAAGCGCTTCCAGAGTTTCACAAACTGGCGGTACTTGGGGCTATCCGGGTTGTGGTCTGGCAGAGAGCGGCCCGGGAGGGCACGAATGCCATAGTGGAGCTCCGACGGCTCAAAGCCCCAGTGCTCCTTAAATTTCGCAGGGCCGCTGCCGCGCTGGCTGCGGCCATAGTCGAAGACGCGGATGCCGTTCTGGCAGGCACGTTCCATGACCGACCAGTACATGAAGTCATTGCCGTAGTACTGGCGCGCCAGCGCGCCGCCGCCGCCGTAGTACGGCAAGATCTCGTCGCGGTAGATGAAGCTCATCACGCTGCACACGGTCTGCCCGTCTTTGACGACCGTGAGGACTTCTGCCTTGTCGCCAAACATCTGCTTGATCGCCGCCAGGTAGCGGGCATTGAAAAACGGCGTGCCCAGGTTTCTCTTGCACTCGAGCAGTGTGGCGTAGAGGCGCGAGACGTCATCATCGATCTCGGCTACGAGGCCGGCTTTGATGCCCTTGCGAATCATGGCGCGCTGTTTGCGCGGCACGGCCTTCATGTTGGCGTCGGTGTCCGCCTCGATGGGCTTGCGGTAAGTGACATGCGACGTGACGGTTTGCCAGTCTTCCCGCTCAACAGCCGGCGCATCGCGGCCCCGCAGCTCCAGCGCATCGACCCGTAAATCGTTGGCCAGCTCCCAGGCTGCGTCGACAAGCGCCTGCTCCGAGGCGACGTCGGAAGCCAGCGGCCCGCCGTAAACGAGAAACGGCAGTGACACGAGCTTGCTGCCAAACAGCCAGCTCGACACGTGGGCAAGCGGCAGCACGCCCACGATGTCGCGATCACGCCGGGCAACGAGGTAGTGCAGACGGTGACCGAGGGTATCGCCGATGACGCGACGCCAGCCCGACAAGTGATAGAACGTACCGCCGGGATGTGCATCGACGTAGGCGTCCCAGGACGCGACTGCAACGTCTTCGAGTGCCGCGACCGCGACCTCGCCAGCCGCGCCCGGTGCAGCGGCAATGCGCGCCTCGACACTAGCCATTATTCGTCTCCGAGAAAGATGCGATCCATGCGATCCCACCGAAACGTCTCGAGCAATTTTTGCAAACGCCGCTCGAATCGACCCAGGTTCACGTAGTGGCGAAACCGGGTCTTGGCCGAAATACCCGGAACGCGGGGTTGATCGGGGTCGATCTCCCAGGGGTGGAAATAGAACACGGCCGGCCGCTGTTCCTGTTCGTTGATGCGCCGGATGGCCGCCTTGGATACACCCAGCGGCAACAGGCGGAAGTAGCCACCCCCGGACACGGGGAAGTTGCGACCGGCGAAGCGAACCGTCGACATCGGAACCTCGATCAGGCTGCTGTCGTTGACACGAAACGGCACCCGGGGCGCCGATGGCAGCCCGTAATGGTCGTGGCTCACGGGATAGATGCTGGAGCTATAGGCGTAGCCAGCCGCTTCCAGAATCGGAAATGCCCAGGCGGCTTCCGGCCCGATAGAGAAACTGGGCGCACGGTAGCCTCGCACCGCGACACCACCAATATCCTCGAGAATACCCTTGGTCCGTACAACGTCCTCACGAAACGCATCCGGGGTCAGCGACGATACGCGCTTGTGATCGTAGCCGTGGCTGGCCAGTTCGTGGCCGCCGTCGACGATGCGCCGAATCACCTCGGGAAATTGCTCGGCGACCCAACCCAGCGTGAAAAACGTCGCCTTCGTGTTGGCCGCATCAAAACGCGCCAGCAACCGGTCGATGTTGCGCGCGACCCGTGAGGGCTGGCCAGGCCAGTCATCCCGCGAAATCAGGTGCTCGAACGAAGAGACCTGAAAATAGTCCTCGACGTCGCACGACATCGCATTGGGTAAGTCGCGCCCCACCACGCGGTGTTCCAGTGTCTCGAAACGCAGCGACGACACTTCGGGTGTCGTCACACGCTCGCGAACCACGGTTTGGGGCGCTGAGTTCATTTAAGCGACACGCTGAAGAACAGTCGCGCCTGGTATTCGACGTAGTCCTGCGCAACCGTGTTCTCATTGTTCTCGTCGCGGCGTGCGAGCGAGAAGCGGATGCGGGAACGCGGCGACATCGAGTACGTGGCACCTGCCGACAGGCTGAAGATCTCGTCGACACGCGGCTCGAAATCACGACGCGCGTAATCAAGACCCGCATTCACCGACATCTTGCGGCCCAGTTGCCAGGTGGTGCGGAATGCCGCACCCGTCAAACGCTCGCCACCGAGCTGGGTGCCGTCAGCGGCAACGCGCGACGATCGATCCTCATCGAACACGCGAAATTCAACCGTTGTGCGCGCAAACTCTACGGTCGTGGTCCACTGCCCACGCTTCTGCACGAAGCGATCATCCTCGCCAGGGCGGTCCCCGAAGTTATCGAGGTTGTCCAGATCCACAATGGGTCGCCGGTCGAACAGCAACCCGGCCCGCGTGGCAGGCTCCTGCGTGTAGGTCAGCGATGTCGAGCCGCGCTTGAGTCGGTAGGTTGCCCGCACGCGGAACGAATCACCAAACGTCCGCTTCCCGGCCGCAAGCTCGAGGTCAAGGCGGCTGTTGGGCACCCACTGGAACCCGCCCTCATAGAAATCGTCTTCAAGATCACCGCTCGTGAAATCGCCAAGTGGTGTCTCGAGTCCACCGACCACGAACAATCGCAGATTGCGGCCGACCCAGTAGCCTACGTTGGCCGACGCGCGTGCGTAGGAGAATTCGAAGCCGTTCTCGTACTCTACTTCCTGGTCCTGGTAGTTCAGGCCCCACGCAAAACCCTGCTGGGCCGCGAAATTGTTAATGTCAAAGTCGACGGTTCGCGCGTCCTGCTCCTGCAGTTCGTCGTCATCGAATTTTACTTTGAGGGCGCGGTAGGCGGCCAGCACTTGCGTATCGCCAAATCGCTGCTGCCAATAGGGGCGAATCTCAAGCACCTGCGAGTCGACCCGATTCTGGGTGACGACGACGTTGGTGATCGGGAAGCTGCCCTCGGGCGACTTGATCGTCTGGAAGTTCGTGGCGCTACCCAACAGGAACAATGACTCAGGGATAATCGCAGCCGTCAGACTCGCGTCAAGCACATCGGCGATGTCGTCGAACTGATTGTTGTCCGCGTAGAAGTAGGCTTCGGGTGCGTACTCGATCCGCCCGAACAGTCTGTCACCCTCTGCCGTCAGCGACAGCGTCGGAATAATCGAATATACGAGCTCCGATTCTCCGCCCTCGCTCTCGAGAAACAGATTGTCGGTGTAGACAATCCCGATGTCGGCCGATGCATTGAAATCGAAATTCTGGGCTGTCGCCGCTGGCGCAGCGCAGCTGGCCACCAGCAATGCGACGGCGGTACGCCAGACCCTATGTTTGTTCGTCGTTGTCGTTCTCATCGTCTCCCCCGCTGCGCTTCGCTGGCGCATAGCCGTAGTAAATGCCGCCATACGGCCCGGCCGCGACGTTTCGCGACTTGTTGAGAATGGCGTTTACCGGCTTGTCTTTGTCCAACCCTTCCAGCACTTCGAGAACATCACCATGACCCGTAACGCCCGCCTCGATGACGAGCACAACCTGACCGACATGGTCGGCCAGTACCTGGGCCTCGGTCGTCAACAACATCGGTGGTGTGTCGAGGATGACCAGGCGGTCCGAAAAGGCCACCGACAGGGCCTGAATCAGCCGACGCATGCGCCGGCTCGCGAGCAGTTCCGTCGAATCCTCGCGAACGGCTCCCGCAGGAATGACGACGATGTCGTCAATGTCCGTCCGCACAAGAAGATCATCGACAGCAATACTCTCGTCGGTTAGAAAATCCGTGATACCCGTGTTTCGCTCGAGGCCAAACGCGTGCGTGATCGTCGGCTTAAGCACGTCGGCATCAATGAGTACGGCGCCGATGTCACGCTCCTGGGCGATCGACACTGCCAGTCCGTACGAACAGAAACTCTTGCCGGCACCCGGCATGGCGCTGGTCAGCATGATGACGTTGGCGCAGTCGCCAACCATGGCACCGCGCGAAAACGCATTGGTGATCAGCGGCCGCTTGATTCGACGGTAAGACGCGGCGACGGCAGGATCCGGCTCTGGACCCGTCAGCAGACCCGCATCGAGGAGCGCCTCGCGCTCAACACTGACCACCTGCTCGGGCACCACGACCCGGGGCAGGCTCGACGTCTCATCGAGTGACACCACCTGCGTCGGTTGCGCAGGTGCCGGGGCAGGCGCGGCGGGTTCCGCGGCGGGCGTGGCGGCTACTGGCGGTTCCGCCGGCTCGTAAGCCGGCGGCGCATCATTCACGACGCGTTGTTGCGGGCGCTTGGATTCACCCGAACCACCGGACCGCGCGCGACTGTCCCGAATTCGCTTCAGTGCTTTCTGAACCTTGCTCATACCCGCATCTGTTCCTTGTGCTTCCTGGCTCAGCCAGCCTGAATTCTGTTCATCAATTCGGGCGCCTGTTCGGCGAACATGATCGCCCCGACAAACACGACGACGAGTACAACCAAAGCGCCAGCGATGGCCATGTGTTCGAGCCGCTTCGTGCGGCGCGTGGATCGATCCTGCACGAGCTGAACAGCACCCAGCACGGGAATACCGCTCAGCGCCGTCAGCGACGTGCCCGTAAAGAACACGGGGTTCAGGAGGTTGAAGGCAAGACCGACGGCACCGCCGATTCCGAGTGCGGCAACCAGCACCACACTCAGAAAAATGACGCGCGGCGGCCCGACGGGCGTCTGCGCCGAGAATGGCGGATCGATGATGCGGAACTGAACGTCGTCAATGGTCTCGTCGATATCGTTGCCGATATTGGCAGCCTCGAGCTGTTGCAGGAACTGCTCGTAGTTGCGTTTGACCACATCATAGTCGCGGTTGAGACGACTGAGTTCCGCCTCGACCTGCGGAATCGTATTGACCTGCTCACTGAGCCGGGCAACGGCCTGCCGGTACTGCACCGCGCGCGCCTGCAACTCGACGATCTCAAGCTCCGTGGCGCCCAGCTGAATCTTCATGTTTTGGTACACGGGATTGCGGTCCAGCGGGTTGGATCGCGCGATAAGATCATCGGGGTCGCGCGCGGCGGCGGCATCCGCCTGCTGGCGTCTGAGCAGCTCAATGGTCTCTGTGATCTGGCCAATCCGCGGGTGTTTGTCCGTGTAGACAAGCCGCAGCTCCTCGAGCTGCGCCTCAAGCTCTGCGATCTTGCCGGAGCTGAACCCCTCGTCGCCGTCCAGCGATCCGGGCACTGCGTCGCCCGTGCCGAACACGGGCACTTCACCTTCGATCTGGCGCAACAGTTCTTCGCGGCGCTGCTGCGCGAGTCGAAGCCGGCTTTCCGTTTCGCTGAGGTTGCCCTGAGCGGCCTGCAGCCGGGCAAAGAAGTCACCCTGTTGATTGGGCATGTAAGCGACGTTTTCGCGTTTGAACTGTGCCAGGCGATCCTCGGCTTCCGTCAGACGTGCCTCGTAGTCGACGATCTTGTCTTCAAGGAAGATCTGGGCTGTGCCGGACTCATTTCTGTCGGCAACGAGCGAGTCCTCGACGAAGGTGTTGACCAGCGACTCGACGACGGCCACGGCCTTATCACGGTCAGCGTCCTCGAATGAAATACTGAAGACGTTTTCGAGATTGCCTGACACGCTGATGCGTTCCTGCAGGGACGAGAGCAGGCCCTCGAATTCGCGGTCAGAATCGGCGCGAAGGTCGAGGTCCGTCTCTCGCGCCACCTTGGCGAGATTGGGTCGGCTCAGCATTTCTCGGGTCACGATGGCGACCTCACTGAGCACGTTCTGCGTCGGCGCGAGTCCTTCAACGAACGGACGAATCGCGTTCTCGGTATCGACGTAGATCCGCGCCGTGGCCTCGTAGGTGTCGGGCATTGAGTACACCGAGAACCAGCCAAACAGGGCGACCACCCAGGCCACCGCCAGGGCACGCCACTTGTACCGCCAGGTGCCACGGACCTGACCCTCGACCATGTCGAGAACGCCGCGTAGGTCGAAGCTGTCGTCGTTGGATGCGGGCATAGGATTCAGTCTCGCTTGTCGATCAGAAGAACGACTCGGGGATAATCAGGACATCACCAGGCAACATGCGAATATTCTGGTTCATGCGGCCGTTATTCAGCAGGTCATTGATGCGCACACGAATCACCTGTTCCTCGCCGTCCACTTTGCGCACGACCTGCGCCTTGTTACCCGCCGCGAACTCGGACAAGCCGCCCACGGCAATCATGACGTCGAGCAAGGTCATGCCGTTGCGGTACGGCAGCGACTGCGGCTGCGTGGCTTGACCAACGACGCGAATCTGGCTTTGGAACTCACCCACGAAGTTACGCACCATCACGGTGACCGTGGGCGTACGAACGTACTCAGCCAGGGCCTGCTCGACATCACGCGCTAGCTTGGTGGGCGTCTTGCCCGCTGCCGTCAAGTCTTCAACGAGCGGTGTGGAGATATCGCCGTCGGGTCGTACAACGACATCCGTCGTGAGGTCCGGGTGGCCCCATACGAACACCGACAGGCTGTCGCCCGGCCCGATAATGTAGTCAGCGGCTTCCGCGGGCTCCGGCGCCCCCGTGATATCGGCCGCGGGGACACCGCCGGCACAACCCGCCACCAGCGTCGCCAGTGCGACGATGACTCCTGCGAACCCCTTCATGACCTTGCTGCTCCCGCCCTTCATTACAACCGGTCGCGCAGCGCTTGCGCCTCTGCACGACCCATAAACTCGACGTCACCAGCCAGGGCGCTGTCGAGCAATTCTCTTGCGCGCTGCGCATTGCCTTGTTCCGCGGCGACGTAGGCCAGATGCCAGGCTACTTCGCGGTTCTGCGGGATCTTCGAGAACGCCGACTCGAGCAACGGCAAGGCCTCGTCGGTCTGGCCCTGTCGGGCAAGAATCCATCCAAGCGTGTCCGCAATGGCCGGGTTGTCGCCGTCGGCCTCATAGGCAGCCCGCGCATGCACCACCGCACCGTCGTTACCATTGGCGAACAGCGTCCAGGCCAGGTTGTTGCGCAACAGTGCGTTGTCCGGCGCGATGGCTACGGCCCGCTCGTACTGGGGAATCGCCTTTGCGTAGTCACCCAGCTGCTGGTAGCCCTGCGCAAGCAACACCTTGCTGGGCAGGTGATCCGGCGCCTCGGTGCTGAATGCTTCGGCCAGCGACATCGGTGACGCCAGATCGCCGGTCAAACCGGCCACAGCGTGACGCGCGGCCGTGTTCCAGGACTTGCGCCGTTGCCAGGCGCGCTCAAACGCCTCGGCAGCCGCGGCGGTCTCTTCGCGCGCGAGCTTGAGCTCACCCTCTACGAGATATGGGTAGTCGAGCGAGCCGTCTTTACTTTTCCAATCGTCGATAAGCTGGGTGGCCTGACCGTATTCGCCGCCGCGCACATAGAGCATCGCCAGCATCATGTCCGAGCGCAGGTCACTGGCGCCGCGTCGCGTCGCGCGCCGCAGCACGGTGCGCGCGTCATCGGCCCGGTTCGACGCCAGGTAAGCCAGCGCCAGGCCGCGATAACCGCCTGGAAGCGTTTCATCCATGCCGATGACGGCACCAAACTGCTCGGTCGCGTCTTCGACTTCGCCCGACGCGAGGCTGATTTCGCCCAGCATCAGCGCAAGGGTGGTGTCGTTGGGCGCGCTCTGCATCGCCGAGACAATCGTCGTGCGCGCAGACGACAACGCACCCTCCTCGATCTGCAAACGCGCCAGTCGCGCGGCCACCGAGGTCGCGCTCGGATCTGCCTGGACCGCACGCTTCAGCCACTCAACAGCCGCCGTGCGGTCGCCCGATAACAGCGCTACCTGCGAGAGCCCGAGGAACGCACCAACGTCATCGGGCAATAACTCGAGCGATTGATTCAGCAAGGCATTGGCCGCGTCGTAGTCACCCTGCGATGCCGCGACACGGGCCAGGTTCTTGAGCGGCACGGGATCCTCGGGCGACAACTCCGACGCTGCCGTAAACCGTGTCTGGGCGAGCTCGAGGTTGCCCAGCCGGATGGCAATGTCACCGGCCATCATGAGCGCCACGGGCTCCTCCGGATAGTCGCTGGCCAGCTTGGAAGCCGTGATCGACGCCGCGTTGAAGTCGCCGCTGCGTACCTGTGTCAGCGTCATGAGGATGTCGCGACGCATGGCGACACCCGACTCCCCGGTCTCCAGTTGCGACAGCACCTCGTCGGCCTCTTTCAGGCGACCTGCTGCCGAGTACGCCGTTGCGAGGTCGAGCAACAGCAGCGCGTTGTCGGGGAAGCGCGATACGTTGCGCTCCGCCACGAGGATCGAGTCCTCGATAGAGCCTGACGCGAGCGTGATGCGCAGTGCTGAAGACAAAGCCTCGGGGTCTTCGCTGCCCTCGATGAGCGGTGCCAGCGTGTCGATGATGGGTTCGGGGCGGTCGAGCTGCCTGCGAACTTCCGCGAGAACGAGAACGGACTCCGACCCCACACCCTCGGTGCGATAGATCGACGACAGCATCATGTCCGCCTGCGCGTATTCGCCAAGCTTGTAGTGCACGAAACCGAGCAGCTCCCGGACCTGCGGTGCATCAAACTGCTTCTGAGTCTGCTGAAGCAACGCCTTCGATGCCTCCCAGTCCTCCTCGAGGAATTCGATCTTGGCGGCGCGGAATGTCGTGCCCCAGGCCTCAGGCGCGATGGCCTGTAATTCGGACAGACGGGCGCGGGCCGTGTCGCCGTCGCTGCTGCCGAGTGCGATATCAAACAGGCCCTGGAGCGGCGCAATGGCCTCCGACGGATTGTCGTTACTGCGGGCGATGGACAAGCCCTGCTCAAAATCTGCGGTGGCCGCATCCATCTGCTGACGGATGACGTTGTAGCGCGCGGACAGCAGCCACAGGCTGACTTCCTCCGGGGCGTCCTGCTTGAGTTGCTCGATCATGAGGCTCGCATTGTTGAGCTCACCTTTATCAAGCGCGATACCGAGCAGCGCCAGCCGCGCCTTGACCAGCGAGCTGTCCAGCCGCACGGCTTCCTCGAGCGATTCAATTGCGGCGTCGCTGTCGCCAAGCGCACGCTGCGCACGACCCCGAAGCAGGAACAGCCCCGGCCGGTCATCCACGGCAAGACTCTCAGGCGGAAACTCCTCGAGCAGTGCTTCGAAGTTCTGTTGCAGTGCCACCGATTGCGCGAGCTCGAGGCCGACATCGTCAAGCGTCAGACCGAGATCAAGTGCGCGGCGGAATTCCTTCTCGGCGGAAGCGCCGTCGCCAACGTTGAGCGCCGAGCGCGCTAGCAGCAATCGTGCTTCTAAGTTTCTGCTGTCGTTTTGAAGTACGGCGCGCGCATCAATGGCGGCAGCGCGGTAGTCCCCCGCCTCGAATGCCGCGTTGGCGCGCTCCATGCGGCCGGCGTCGTCTACGCCGCAGCCCGCAACGGCCATCACTGCAGCGAGGCACAGCCCCTGTCCCAGGCGACGAAGCCCCGTCTGGCGTCTTACCCGTGTCATCGTGTTCCCCACTCGTCCCCGTGCATTTGAACGGTCATGCCGGACGTCGTTCCCGAATCGTGCGGCCAGCTCGTTACAGATCCGTTGCAAGAGCGCGGCGCTGGTCGTTGCACGGACGTCGCGGTCCGGACGCCCATCCCACCGCATCGTATCCAAGACGCGGCTCGCAAACCGTGTGGCAGGCCCGCCGCAAAGTGTGAACTGCGTCACAAAACGCCAGGCCCCCCGAAAGGGTCGCTGTCGCCACCTGGCCCGTAATCTCACAATGGTCTGACACCAGCGAACCCCGAGGGTCCCCGGCATGGTGCCAGTTAACATATTGGCGGCCGCCGCTGCGGCCTGTCCCTTGTCAAAATTGGTAGGCGCGGGTAGGACTCGAACCTCCGACCATTGCCGTGTATTGGCAGTGCTCTACCCCTGAGCTACGCGCCTGTTTTGTTGAATCTTAAGCACATGGGCCACCCCCTTCAAGGAACAGGCTCCGCAGTTCCTGAAACCTGCTACCCTTTCGCCGCGAACCACTACCCTGACCCGAGACCATGTCGCGAATTCCTGTACATCTCGTGGCGGCCGCACGGCCCAATTTTATGAAGGTTGCGCCGCTCTATCACGCACTCGCCGCAACCGACTGGGCAGCACCTGTCATCGTGCACACGGGCCAGCACTACGACTACAACATGTCGGACGCGTTTTTTGCCGATCTCGGGCTGCCTGAGCCCGGATTTCACCTGGGCGTGGGGTCCGGTTCGCACGGCGAGCAGACGGGTCGCGTGATGATCGAGTACGAGAAGGTGTGCCTGAAGCATCGCCCGGCCTGCGTGATCGTGGTCGGTGACGTCAATTCAACGATTGCCTGCGCCATGTCCGCCGCGAAACTGCATGTACCCGTCGTCCATCTGGAGGCCGGTTTGCGCAGCAATGATCGCGGCATGCCGGAGGAACTCAATCGCCTCGCCACTGACGCGATCTCAGACCTGCTCTGGACGCCCTCACCTGACGCGGACGAGAACCTTCGCGGCGAGGGCAAACCCGACACGGCGTTTGAGTGCGTCGGCAACATCATGCTCGACTCGTTCGAGCTCTTGCGCAGCCGCATCGAGGCGGCGGGCGCAGACATCGATCTCGATCTGCCGGAGCGCTTTGGCGTCATGACGCTACACCGGCCATCGAACGTCGACGACGAAGCGACGCTGTCACACATCATCGACGGCCTGACGCATATCGCTGCCAACCAGATTCCGCTGCTCTTCGTGGCACACCCGCGCACGCGCGAGCGCCTGACGCGGTTTAACCTGCTCGACCGGCTCACCGATGCGCCGGGGCTCACAGTGCTCGAGCCGCTGTCCTATGTCCCCTTTATGCACCTCGTCACCAAGAGCGCGCTTTGCATTACGGATTCCGGCGGTCTGCAGGAGGAAACGACCTACCTCGGCATTCCCTGCCTGACGCTGCGCCCCAACACAGAACGCCCGGTGACGATCACGATGGGGACCAATCGGCTGGTCACGCCCGACACCCTGAAGGACAGTGTCACCGAAGCCCTGTCCGGCGCATGGCCCACGGGTCGTCGTCCCGAGCTTTGGGATGGCGCCACGGCATCGCGCTGTGTCGCGAGCCTGAAGCGCTTTCTCGACCGCGTGTAGTCGTTAGCCCGACGCTTCCTGCAGCGAAGCGAGCAGCGGCAGCGATACGATAAACGTTGTGCCCTTGCCGGGCGCACTGTCGACGGTGACCACACCGCCGAAACTCTGCACGGCGTCGCGCGCCTGGAAGACCCCGATACCCATGCCTTGTGCGCCCTTCGTGCTCACGAAGGGCTCGAAGAGCTTGGTGTCGATGAACTCGCGCGTCATCCCGGCACCCGAATCCTGGATGTCGATACGCGCCCGCGCGGCGGTATCCTGGGCGCCTGGCTCCGCGCGCAGCGTGACCACGATCTCACCGTCCACGGGCGTTGCATCCTGTGCATTGCGCAGCAAGTGCTGGAGCGCCGAACCGAGCCGTTCGCCGTCACCGAATACGGGCATGGGATCGTCGCCCGCCTCATTGGCGAGGCGCGGTTCGGGTTGGCGGTCGCTGACATCGGCACAGACCTTCTCGAGCAAGGTCACAAGATCCAGCGAACGCGTCGTCTCGCCGGCGCGACCGGATTCGAGCTGGCCGAGCAGACGACGCATACGCTTTACGGAGTTATCGATGGTGGCAATGGCATCATCGATGAACTCAGGATCGTCCTTGTGACGCTTGGCATTGGCTACCACCAGGGACTGCTGCGCGATGAGGTTCTTGAGATCGTGCATCACGTAGGCCGAGAACTTGTTAAAGACCTCGAACTGCCGGGCCTGGGTCAGATCGCGCTGAATCCGGCTTTGCTCCAGGAACACAGCGAGCTGGCGACCCACCGTGCGGAACAGGTCGTGGTCTTCGTAGTTGAGATCCGGCAGTCCGGCGGGCCGGATGATGGCCGCAAACCCCGTTAATGCATCGTCGAGCACGACTGGCACGATGATCCGGTCCGCAAGGAGGTCCCGCGCCTCGGCATCGTCGAGCGCGTCCCGATACGCTTTGGGGTTTTTCTGTGCCTCACGATCGTCCAGCACCCAGCCCGAGTGTTCGAGAAATGCCACGATCGGGTGTTCGGCCGCGATGCGCTCGGGTGCCTGGCCCTCACCCGCCGATGCGGCGCGCCGGTAGACACCCGTGTCAGGCTCGCGCAGCCAGAGCGCGCCGCCGTCGCTGTCGAGGATGCCAACCAGGGAGTCGAGACACAGGTCGGGCATGGGTGCCCGCGCCGAGTCCTGCGCCAGGCGCCGGATCAGCGTCATCCACTCCTCACGGTAGTCGTAGCGATTCGCGTAGAAGTGCGTTGCTAGGAACACCTTGAGTCGGCGCCGGAGCTGCTGGGAGAACAGCATGAGCACCAGCAGGATGATGCTTGCGGAAAGGAACACGATGCGCAACGCCCCGCCCCAGTCGCCACCCAGGCGCTGCATAAATAGGCTGCCAAAGGCGACGAGCATGAGGTAGGCGCCGACACCGATGAGGCTTGCCGAATAGAACACCACCTGGCGCGAGACGAACAAACCGGCTTCCCAGTCGGGGTTGCGCTTGAGCGCGAGCAGCAGCGGCAGGACGACTATGGCGTTGACGAAGCCACGCGCCGCCCAGATCTGTGCGTCAAGCCGTCCCGCCATGAGCAGGTTGGCGTAGGTGAACAGGTCGAAGACGAACACGGCGCCGAATGACACCGCGACAAGCGAGGCCGCACGCCGGTTGAGCAGTGACGGGTTGCGATAGACCTGCTCGACGGCGAGCAGACCCAGCAGCGAAATCGCGACGATGAAGTAGTAGGCGAACTGGAAGCCGACCGTCTGATCGCTTGCGGTGCGCCAGCCGATAAACGCCGAAACCAGCGGGATGAGCCAGGGCAGCAACGCGAAACTGCGCCGCCAGCCCGAGCGTTCGTGCCGCTGGATGAGTTGTCCCAGGAACAACAGAATCGCAAACGCGTGCAAACCGTCGACGGCAACCAGCGCGCCAAGGGGCATGCCACGCCCCGCCGTGAGCGCCATGCCGACGCCCCAGGCGGCCATGATCCCGGCCAGCGCAACGAGATAGTTGAACGGCCAGCGCAGACTGCGGCCCGCAAGCAGGAACACGGCCATGCCGGCGTAGGCAAACGCCGCGATCGAATAACCCAGGGTGACGAGCGTCATGGCGCCGACTATACCGCGCCGCGCCCGCGATGCTTACTGATCAGCGCGCGCCCTTCTGCCAGAGCACGACTTCAGCAGTCTGCAGCAGGATCATGAAATCGAAGATCAGCGTGCGATTCTTGACGTAGTAGAGATCGAACTGCAGCTTCTCAAACGCGTCCTTTTCCGAGGAGCCGTAGGGGTAACAGAGCTGCGCCCAGCCCGTGATACCCGGACGCACACGGTGTCGCTCCATGTAGTAGGGCAGCTGCTCTTTGAGTCGCTCGACAAACTCCGGCCGCTCGGGGCGCGGGCCGACGACGCTCATCTGGCCGGCGAGAACGTTGAGCACCTGGGGCAGTTCGTCGATACGCAGTTTGCGAATGATGTGACCGACGCGCGTAATCCGGTCATCGTCCTCTTTGGCCCAGACGGCCTCGCCCTCGGCTTCTGCGTCCTTGCCCATGCTGCGAAACTTGAGTACGTCGAAGTCCACATTGTTTTTGCCGACACGCCGCTGGCGGTAGAAGATCGGACGGCCGTCCTCGATCAGGATGGCGATGGCCGTCAACAACATGATGGGGGACGCCAGCACGAGCACGATACCGCTTGAGACGATATCGAAAATGCGCTGCGCAACGCGCCGCGGCAGCTGGCGACGGAAGCCATTCTCAAAAATCAGCCAGCTCGGGCGAATGAGCTCGAGGTTGATCTTGCCGGTCTCGCGTTCGAGGAAGTTGATCACGTCCGTCACGTCGATCCCATCCAGCCGGCACTCGAGCAGATCCCGGATGGGCAAGGTACCGCGGCGGTCATCTACTGCGATGACAATCTCGTCGATGCGATGCTCAACCGCATAATCGTAGAGGTTGTCGGGAATTGGCTGCACCCGCTTCTCCGGGAGCTGCGCTGGCTCATCACCCGGCATAGAGAGGTAGCGAACGAGTTTGAAACCACGCTGATCGGCCATGCGCCGCAGCTTGAGAAATTGCTCGGCGCGCCTGCCGGCGCCCAGCACCAGAACGCGGCGCTTGAACAAGCTCTCATCGACGAGCTTGAGGAAGCCCAGTCGCACGGCAGCCAGGCCTGTGATCGCGATGCCCGATGATATGAGCATGACCAACGGATGGATGTAGAGCGGCGGTACGACGTAGTAGAGGAACGGCAGGAATACCGCTGTCAGCACAAATGCCACGAACAACCGGGCGAGTACGCCTGAGTAGCGCGCGCGCAGCGCGATCCGGTACAGCCCCATGGCGGCCATGGCACAGAGCAATACGACCGTGGTGATGCCACAGCTCCAGAAGCCCCGGTCCGCGCCGCGCGTGCTGGCCGAAATGAGGCCTGACGCATCTGCGATGGTGTGCGCCAGAATCAGTGCCAGCGAGACGATGACGGCCTCGACGATGACAAGGACAAGCACGGGCAGGTGCACGTAGTGATCAAAGAGCCGAATCGCCATTAGCCAATCCCCACGCGAATGGGCGCGCTGCGGCGCGCTGGCGCGTCGACGTTGCCCCCTGTTGCTGGTCGTCGTGCTGTCATGTGAGGTCTTTTAGGGCCTGCCGGGTCTCTCGGGCGATCACGCCCGGACAAACTGTACCCGTTTGGCTGTGACGTTCCCGTGAACTGTCTCACCCATCCGGGCGTGACTCAGGCCGCATCACCCCCGATTTGGCCCAGCAGCTCTTCGGTTTTGCGCTGCATGAGCGTGACGTCGCCGCGACTCTCGACATTGAGCCGGATAACGGGCTCCGTGTTGGACGCGCGAAGGTTGAAGCGCCAGTCCTCGAAAGCCACGCTGATCCCGTCGACCGTATCGCTGGTCACCGAGTCGGGCTCGTACTCGGCCCAGATGCGATCCATGACGGCTTGGGCGTCATCCACGCGCCGGTTGATTTCACCACTGGCCGGGAATCGATCAATGCGCGCCGCGACCTGTGCCGACAACGGCTGGCCTTGCGACCCGATGAGCTCTGCCACGAGCAACCAGGGCACCATCCCGCTGTCGCAGTAGTAGAACTCGCGGAAGTAGTGGTGCGCGCTCATCTCGCCGCCGTAGACGGCGTTCTCCTCACGCATCACTTCCTTCATGAAGGAATGGCCGGACTTGCTCTGAATCACGCGCCCGCCATTGTCCGAGACGATTTCGACCGTATTCCATCTCAGGCGGGGGTCGTGGACCACACCGCCGCCGGGGTTGGCTGCGAGCAGGCTTTGCGCCAGCAAGCCCACGATGTAGTAGCCCTCGACGAAGTCGCCGCGCTCATCGAAAAAGAAGCAGCGATCGAAGTCACCGTCCCAGGCAATGCCGAGGTCGGCGCCGTGCGCCCTGACAGCCTCGGCCGTTGCGGCGCGATTCTCCGTGAGCATCGGGTTCGGCACACCGTTGGGAAACGTGCCGTCGGGCTCGTGGTTGATCTTGATGAACTCGAAGGGCAGATGCGGCTCAAGCTGGTCGAGCACCGCACCCGCGCCGCCGTTGCCCGCGTTGACGACGATCTTGAGCGGTTTGAGTGCCGAGATATCGACGTAGGACAGCAGGTGCGCCACGTAGTCGGCGCGGATGTCGACGGGCGTGCGTTTGCCCGGCATTGCCGCCACGAGCCGCTCATCGCGCTCAGCAAAGGCGCGGATGTCGGCCAGACCGGTGTCCCCACTGATGGGCCGGGCCGCGTCGCGCACGATTTTGAGGCCGTTGTAGTCCTTGGGGTTGTGGCTGGCCGTGATCATGATGCCGCCGTCGGCACCCAGCGCGCCGGTCCCGAAATAGACCATCTCGGTACCACCAAGCCCGATGTCGAGGACTTCCACACCGGCCTCGACGAGCCCGGCGGTCACGGCGTCCGCGAGCGTCTCGCTCGACAACCGGATATCGCGCCCGATGACGACGCGCTTGGCGTCAAGAAACTGCGCCGTGGCATTGGCGATCCGGTGCGCAATATCTTCATTGAGCTCGTCTGGCAGGCGGCCACGGACATCGTAGGCCTTGAATGACGGGATCGTGATGGGCATGGACGGCTCCGCTGCAACGTGGCGCGATGATACCACCGCCAGTCGCGGCGCAAGCGCTCAGGTATTGGTGCCCTCGCGGCCGTAGTTGTCCTCGAAACGGACGATGTCGTCCTCGCCGAGATAGTCACCCGACTGCACCTCGATAATGTGCACGGGTGCGTCGAACGGATTCGCGATGCGGTGCTTCTCACCGATCGGGATGTAGGTCGACTCGTTGACCGAGAGATCGAACTCCTCGTCGCCGCGCGTAATACGCGCCTTGCCTTGGACAACGATCCAGTGCTCTGCGCGGTGGTGGTGTAACTGCAGCGACAACACGGCCCCAGGATTGACGATCAACCGTTTGACCTGGAAGTTCTCTCCCTGATCAACGCCGTCATAACTGCCCCAAGGTCGAAACACCTGACGATGAAATGTGACTTCAGGGCGGTCATCGAGTTTGAGCTGGTCGACGATGGCCTTGACGTCCTCAGCGCGGTCCTTGGGTGCGACGAGCACGGCGTCCTTTGTCTCTACGACCACATGGTCCGCGAGACCGACGGCTGCCACCAGTCGACTTTCAGAACTGATGAGGCTGTTGCTGCAGCCTACCTGGACGACGTCTCCCGTGACCGCATTACCCGCGTCGTCGCGATGACGCACTTCCTGCAATGACGACCAAGAGCCGACATCGCTCCAGCCTGCCGACAGTGGCACCACCATGGCGTCATCGACCCGCTCCATGACCGCATAGTCAATCGAATTCGAAGGGCTCTCGGAAAATTCCTTCTCTCCAGGACGAAGAAAATCCAGGTCTTCACGCGCTACTGCCATGCTGGCCTCGCAAGCCGCGTACATATCTGGCTCAAAGCGCAGGATCGCGTCGAGGTATCTATCAGGCCGAAACAGGAACATGCCGCTATTCCAGAGATAACGTCCCGACGCGACATAGTCTTCAGCGACGTCCCGTGCAGGTTTTTCCTTAAAGCTCAATACGGGTACGGGACCGTCCCCCGTTGGTTCAGCCTGAATGTAGCCGTAACCTGTGTGGGCTGAATCAGGCCTGATGCCAAAGGTCACCAGATGCCCCGAAACTGCGGCGTCCATGCCCCGCTCCACCGCAGCCGCGAATGCCGCCACGTCCTTGATGACGTGGTCAGCAGGCATGACCAGAATCAGCGAATCATCGTCGCGACGCTGTGCGGCGATAGCTGCCAGTGCTACAGCAGGTGCCGTATTTCGCCCTTCCGGCTCAAGGATGATGGTCGGGTCTAAGCCGATGGCGTGCAGTTGTTCCGCCACCATGAATCGATGGGCTTCATTGCAGACCACGATCGGCGCTGCAGCGCCGTCGAGTGGCGCCGCGCGCGCTGCTGTTTGTTGCAACATCGTTTCGCCCGACGCCACCATGGGTAGCAATTGCTTGGGGTACGCAGCGCGGGACGCCGGCCACAACCGTGTACCGGAACCACCAGAAAGAATGACAGGCGTTACAGGAATCACGGTAACCCTCGCCGATCGACATCGAGACGGAGATCACATCGTCCCACACGCGCGCGACCACCCGATAAGTCAAGCTTCGGCATGCGACTTAGTCCGTATTCATCACGCTCAGCCCACGCCCCACCGCGAAGTATCGTAGCCCTCGCGCGCGCATCATTGCCGGGTCGTAAAGGTTGCGGCCGTCAATAACAAGACGGTCCGCAAGGCCTGCAGCGAGCCGGTCGTAGTCGGGACTGCGAAACTCCTGCCATTCCGTCACGATCACCAGCGAATCGGCGTTGGTGATTGCAGCGTCCGCAGTGTCACAGAGCTCGAAATCCTCGCGGGTGCCATAGATGCGGTGCGCCTCTTCGCGTGCCTCGGGGTCGTAAGCCTGAACTCTCGCGCCCGCGTCCCACAATGCCTCGATGAGTACGCGACTGGGTGCCTCGCGCATATCGTCTGTCTTGGGTTTGAAAGACAGCCCCCACACAGCGATGGTCTTGCCCGCCAAGTCGCCGCTGTATGCACGGCTGAGTTTGTCGAACAAGGTCTCTTTCTGGCGTTGGTTGACGGCTTCGACGGCATTAAGCAATTCCTCTTTGTAACCTGCCTCGTCCGCCGACCGCGCCAGCGCCTTCACATCCTTGGGGAAACAAGACCCCCCGTAGCCCGCACCCGGATAAATGAAGTGATAACCAATGCGCGGATCGGACCCGATTCCAACGCGCACACTTTCAATATCCGCGCCGAAGCGCTCGGCCAGGTTCGCCAACTCGTTCATGAAACTGATTTTTGTCGCCAGCATGGCGTTCGCCGCATATTTGGTGAGCTCGGCGGAACGCACGTCCATGACGATGAAGCGATCGTGGTTGCGGTTGAAGGGTTCGTACAATGCGCGCAACAGTTCTGCTGTGCGCGGATTATCGGTACCCACGATGACCCGGTCGGGTTTCATAAAGTCGTTGATCGCCGCCCCCTCCTTCAGGAATTCAGGGTTGGAGACGACGTCGAACTCGTGATCTGCGCCACGCTCCTCCAGGACCGCGCGCATCGTGTCAGCCACCTTGTCTGCCGTTCCCACCGGGACGGTCGATTTGTCGATGACAATACGGTAATCGTCCATATGCTCGGCGATGCTGCGCGCAACGGTGAGCACGTACTTCAGATCTGCGGAGCCGTCTTCGTCTGGCGGTGTACCCACGGCGATAAACTGAAATAAGCCGTGACCCACGCCCTCGGCGATGTCAGTGGTGAACTTGAGACGACCGGCCTCCCGATTGCGGCTGATGTAGGCCTCCAACCCGGGTTCGTAGATTGGCACTTCGCCGTTATTGAGGCGCGCAATCTTCTCCGCGTCAATATCTACGCAGACGACGTCGTTTCCCATCTCGGCCATGCAGGCGCCCGTGACTAGGCCGACGTAGCCGGAGCCGAAAATCGTCAGTTTCATAGCAATGCGTCAGGAATCTGAAGCCGCGAATTAAATCACACGTTACGAGATAGAGCCTAGACCTCAGTCACGTAAATCAACGACCCGCCGCCGCGCGCCTCTCAAGCGGCGTAAACCAGCATCCACCGCCACCCCGCACACGAGCCAACAGCCGAAGATCGCAGCCTCGGGGGCATCTGCCGCCTCAAGCGCCGCGCATAAGAGCAAGACAGCGAAACCAGCGGATACAAGGATCGTAAGCACCTGGCGACGGCCAAAGCCCCGAGCCTGGAGCACATGGTGGTAGTGATTCCTGTCGGCAGAAAATGGCGAGCGACCATCAAAGATACGACGGAAAAAGCAAGACGTAAGGTCGTACAAGGGAATCGCAACGAAGGACAACGCCACCGCGGGCGACACGAGTCCCGTGGGCGGCTGAGTCACGCTAATCATCAGCCATGCTGTGATGAAGCCCAGCACGGTGCTGCCGCCATCGCCCATAAACGCCCGTATCGATCGGTTAGCCTTTAGCGGGAAATTGAACACGAGGAACCCTACGACTACCGCAGCGCCGACGAGGGCGAGCACCGTGATTTGGCCCCCATGCCCTGCAAAGGACAGCCCCACGAGCGCGATGAGCGCCATGCTGCCAGCAAGACCATCCATGCCATCCGTCATGTTGATGGCGTTAATGAGCGCAAGCGAGAAGAAGACGGTTGCAACGAGCGCTAACGGACTCAGTGCCAACTCACCCAGAGCAAGCGGATCGCCCAGCGTGACCACACTAATCCCGGCGCCAAAATACATCAGCAAGGACGCGCCAAACTGCGTGCCGAGCCGCACCGACGCCGGAAGGTCATACCGGTCGTCGATGAGACCGACGAGCAACAGCATCAGTGCGCCGAGCAGAAGGTAGCCGGTCTCGGCCGCGGGAACAGCGACAATCGCGCCGGCAGAAAACCCCATGTACATCGCTATGCCGCCGATCAGCGGCACTTTGCCAATGTGGCGTTTACGGCCTCCGGGCGTGTCGACGAAATTGAGGGATATGGCTAATGGCCGCAACGCCATAAGCAAAACTACGCAAAACAGGGCCGCTATCAGTGCGCCTGGGACCATCCTGATGTCCACAAAAAACCACCAGTTCTTCTAGAGTTATGTCAGCACCCCCCTCCAGCCCGCTTGATTCTAATGTTACGGAAATGAAACACAAGCGGAATTAGGCGCATCCGGGGTTGTTCTAGCAGCGTACGTTACCCGTACGAGGGTTTGCCCCCAGGTTCACAGGATTGTGCCGCTTACCACCAGGGCGTAGCGTCGGACTGGTCCAGATCTGAAGGCCGCCGGAAAAACTGGCTCAGCTTGGTTAGAAATTTCTGCGAGAGCTTGACCATGTTGGTGTCGCTGCCATTGCTGCGGCATGCCTTGAGCTTCTCGCGCAGGATGGTCCAGTTGCTGCGAAGCCCACCCGTACTCGCACCGCCAGTGCGCATAAACACTAGCGTCCGGTCCAGGTGCGTCGTGGTAGCGCCGCCCTTGACGAGATGTCTCGCAACCCACTCGAAATCGCCTGCGATGCGGTAGGACTTGTCGAACCCTCCACGGCGCTCGAATAACGCTCGCCGAACGAACATCGCGGGGTGGGCAGGCATCCATCCATAGGCAACGCGTTCTACACCGAAGTCCCCGGAGTCGTAGTACCGCACGATCGACCTTAGTTCATCGCTTGAAAACATGGCGACGTTTCCCATGACGATGTCGGCGCCGGTTTCGACGAGGCACCGTGCTACCTGCGATAGCACATCGCCGCTCGCGTAGTAGTCATCGCCGTTCAAGAAAGCAATGACATCGCCCGTCGATATCGCAAGCCCCTTGTTAAACGCGTCATAGATGCCTTCATCGCGCCCGCTATGTAATCGACTCACAGAATCATAGGAAGCCGCAATCTGCCGCGTGTTGTCCGTGGACATGCCATCCACGACGACGTGTTCCACCTTCTCGTAGTCCTGTCGAGCGACGGACTCAATGGTCTCTCGAATCGTGTGCCCGCAATTGAACACCGCTGAGACCACGCTGATCGTGGGCAGATCGTGATCATCGATGCACGTCTCACTGCTCGTGGCGCTTGCTGAGCCCGCGCCGCTCACGCCAAGTCTGACGCTCGGAACCAGTCGTAGGTCCGTGCGACACCTTCGCGAAGCGAAACACTCGGTCGCCAACCAAGCTCGGTAATTCGCCTCGTGTCCAGCAACTTGCGAGGCGTTCCATCGGGCTTGCTGCTGTCATATACGATGTCACCTTCGAATCCGACCACGTCGCCGATCAGACTCGCACGCTCGGCGATAGACACGTCCGAGCCCGTTCCGACGTTGATCGGGTCAGCTTCCGAATAAACGTCTGTCAGGTACACGATGGCATCCGCCAGATCATCGACAAACAGGAACTCACGACGCGGCGAGCCACTGCCCCACACCACGACTTCAGGATTTCCGGCGATTTTCGCCTCATGGAATTTCCTGATGAGCGCCGGAAGGACATGCGACGTCTCCAGATCAAAGTTGTCATGCGGCCCGTACAGGTTGGTGGGCATGAGCGACACCGCATCGAAACCGTATTGCTGACGATACGCAGCACACAATTTCAACCCGGCGATCTTGGCGATTGCGTACCACTGATTCGTCGGCTCGAGCGGACCCGTCAGAAGTACGTCCTCGCTCATCGGCTGCGGCGCGAGACGTGGATAGATGCAGGACGACCCAAGAAAGGTCAGCTTCTTCACCCCTGAACGGTACGCAACATCGATGACGTTATTCTGTATCTCCAGGTTGTCGAAGATGAAGTCTGCGGGATAGTCAGCATTCGCCTTGATGCCACCGACTTTTGCGGCCGCAAGGATCACGATGTCCGGTTTCTGCTCGTGCATCCAACACGTGACCTGGGACCGGTCCATGAGGTCGAGTGTTGCCCGATCGGCCGTGAGGATGTGCTCATAGCCAGAGCGCTGCAGGCTGCGGACCACTGCCGACCCGACGAGCCCTTTGTGCCCCGCCACGAAGACTCTGCTTGTCTTATTCATGGTATTTGTAAGTGGTGTAGCCCTCACGAGACATCAGTGCATCGCGCCGTGCCTCCTCAAGGTCGTAAGCCATCATGTCTTCGACGAGATCATCGATAGACATTTTCGGCGACCAGTTCAATTCACGGTGCGCCTTAGATGCATCGCCGAGCAGAGTCTCGACCTCTGTGGGTCGGAAATATCTGGGATCAACCTTGACCAGCGTCTTGCCACTCGCGGTATCGACCCCGACCTCATCGATGCCGCTACCCCGCCATTCGATGTCAATGCCGGCTACCTCCGCCGCACGGTGAACGAAATCGCGGACTGAGTACTGCTGCCCCGTGGCGATGACGTAATCGGTCGGCACGTCTTGCTGAAGCATCAACCACATCATTTCTACGTAATCCCGGGCGTGGCCCCAATCCCGCAACGCGTCGAGATTGCCAAGATAGAGTCGATCCTGAAGGCCAAGGCTGATCCTGGAAATCGCACGCGTGATCTTGCGCGTCACGAAGGTCTCTCCGCGACGGGGTGATTCGTGGATGAAGAGAATGCCGTTGCAAGCGTACATGCCATACGCTTCCATATAGTTCACGACAATCCAATAGCCATAGAGCTTGGCGACGGCGTAGGGAGAACGCGGATAGAACGGCGTCGTTTCAGACTGGGGTGTTTCCTGTACCAAGCCATAGAGCTCTGAGGTGGACGCCTGGTAGAGCTTGGTCTTCTCGGGGAGATTCAGTATGCGAATCGCCTCGAGAATCCGCAGCGTACCCAGAGCATCGGAGTTAGCTGTGTACTCAGGCGATTCGAACGAAACGGCGACATGACTTTGAGCCGCAAGGTTGTAGATCTCGTCCGGCTGCACTTCCTGAATGATCCGGATCAGGTTGGTCGAGTCTGTCAGATCACCATAGTGCAGAAAAAAAGAGACATCGGCTTCATGCGGATCCTTGTAGTGTTGGGCGATTCTATCGGTGTTAATCGTAGAACTCCGTCTCTTGATCCCGTGAACGACATAGCCTTTCGACAACAAGAACTCTGCGAGATAAGACCCATCCTGGCCGGTAATACCGGTTATGAGGGCAACTGGCTTCGACAATTGGTGCTCCTTACTTGAAGATTAAGTCAGCCTGGACCATATGACCCACAGCGTCCGCTCAATCAACGAGCACGTCTTGGGCGTCACGGTCGTCAGATGCGCCGCGCTGAAAAGTCGCCAATTGTAGCTGGTTATTTGCAGACGAACAGGAGGCAGATCAGGATGCCACCCTGTTTGTAAGCCGGAACGATCGGGCGGCCGCCGAAGTCAAGAACGCGACGCTACAGGGAAGCCTCATTGACGAAAGGCGCTGCCCACGGGGCCCTGATCGCGCCAGAGCCAGTGGCGCCCCTTAGGCGACACACGTATCATTCTGGCCCGTCCGGGTTGGAACTCCCGTAGCTTGGCTGACACGGGCCCTACGCCCCGATAGCCGAAATCAGAGACTTAATCCTCTGTAGCACGCCCTTTCCGGATATCTTTGGCACCAAACTAAGGCATTCGCGCGTGACTCGGCATCTCTCAGATTCGCACCTATGCCCTCTCCTCGTACCAACGACTCACCCCGTTTGCGGGGTCGCCGGCATCCGAGTTTGTGAGCGACGCCGTCAAGAATGCCTGGAGCTTCGACTGTGAAAGAGCCGGTCCTGATGGATTACATTCGCGTTGTACGGCAGAGCCTGTGGCTTTGGCTTGTGATTGTCGTCTTTCACGTTGCGCTTGCAATTGCGGCCGCGTTTTACCTGTCACCGGTTTATCGATCTGAGTTGATCGTGGCACCAGTCCCGCAAGGATCGGCGAATGGCCTTCTGGGCAACGTCGCCTCTCAACTTGGCGGCTTGTCTCAGCTGGTCGGCATTCAGGATCAGGGCGCGATCGGCAAGGATGAGCTGATTGCACTCCTGGGATCGCGCGAGTTTGCCCGTGAGTTTATCCACGAGCGGAAACTCCAACCCATCCTCTTCTACAAGATCTGGGACGCCACCACCGAGACGTGGATGGTGGACTCGGAAGAAGATGTGCCGAGCGAGATCGATGCGATCAGAGCATTCCGTGAGAACGTGATGCAAATTTCTGAGGCCAGAAGAACGACCGGACTAGTTACGGTCTCGTTCGAGTGGATCGACCGTCACCAGGCCGCAGAATGGGCGACCGCTTACCTGGAGTTCGCGAATAACAAGATCAGGCAGCGGACCATCACTGAGGCGCAGCGAAGCATCCAGTACCTTAATGATGAACTGGCGAAAACCAGCATCGTTGAGCTTAGAACCGCCATCTACAGCCTGATCGAGACTCAGATAAACCGCATCATGGTGGCAAACGTTCGCGACGAATACGCATTCAAGATTGTCGACTCTGCGTTTGTGCCCGACCCGGATGAATTCGTGCGCCCGAACAGGCCTTTGATCGTTCTTGGCGGCTTTGTTTTCGGGCTCCTGATGGCCACCGTTTTGGTGGTCTTACGGCAGGCTATCCGCGATCGCGGCGACATGCAGTGAGTGAACACCGTGTGGGCCGTTCTTCTGATCGCGCAACGCCACGGCCCGCCGTTATGGCTTGATGAGTGACATGGTTCAGGGAAGAAAGCTCCGCAAAGATCTGATTGGGAGCATTCTGCTCGGCCCAGGAAAACTGATCGTCCCGGTAGTCGGGTACGCAGTACTCTATCCGATTATTCTCGCGAAGAGCGGGCAAGCGGTGCTGGGGCTCTGGTCCCTGCTCTCAGGCCTGCTGGCCATGCTGACATTGGTCGATCTGGGTTTCAGCGCGTATCTGAAACGCAGTGCCAGTGCGTGCACGGCAGAGGATGAGTGGCGTGGCGTGGTTTGCAGGACGGGCTCCGCCGCCGCCCGTTTTTATGCACTCTCGGTTGCAGGCGGTCTCGTCATCACCGCAGCAATTATCATGGCCTTTCCGGCCGCGATCGACAGGCTCGAAGACACCTACTCCGCGGCCGCACTGGGAGCGGCAATCGTTCTCACGCTGGTAACGGCCTTCGCGCAACTCTTATCAAGGCTGGCAGCGGCGGCGTTGGCATCGGTGCAACAGAACTATGTGGTTGAGGTGATCTCAATCGTCTCTCCACTGATCGCGTTCCCCATCGCGATCGGTGGCGCGATCATTGGCCGGCCCGTTGAAAGCCTCGCGTTGGGATATTGCCTCGGTGCGATCGTCTCTTTCTGGACTCTGAGCGATCGGCTGTCGGTCAGTAAGAACATCAGTGTGACTGCCTTCTTAATGGCACCCGATACGACCCTCCGTAGCACCAAAGAGCTCTGGAACGTGAGCAGGGGCCTGTTTCTGGTTTCGGCCGGGTTTGCAATCCGGGAGCCCATCGTACGCTTTGTTGCCGCGTCGGTACTTGGGCTTGCCGCTGCTGCCTGGCTCGATATTGCGATGCGCCTGACGATCATGACTAAGAACGTTATCGCATCGGGAACATCTGTTCTGTTCCCAATGATCAGTGCGATGTCTGCCGATCAAAGCGACGCACGGATTGTCACCGTATCGAAGTTCTCGTTAGGTTTCTTGCTGTGCTTTGTAACCACCGCCGAACTGGCAATCCTTGCCGGACAGGAGTGGTTCTATTCCATCTGGCTCGGGCAATTCGACGAGCTGCTTCGACGGGCAACGATCGCCTTCGCGATTTGGAACATCACAGTTATCGTAAACGTCCCGTTCTGGCATCGGATCGTTGCAACCGGCAACGAGAGACTCGCGGCATGGTCACTCTGGTTACAAACCGGTATCGTGTTAACGCTTGTACCGCTCAGCGCCATCGTTTCTCTGTCATTCGACACCCTGTTGTTCGTGTGGCTACTGGGTGCGGTGTTGACGCAAGTCATGATCTACACGGTTGCGCAAGTAAAGTTTGCGGGTGTTTCATCGGTGCTTGGAAGCCGCTATATCCTCGCATCGCTGGCATCAACGCTTGTCGTTAGTTCCATCGTCGTCTATCGATCTTATGGTCCGGCGGTCGGATTGGGTCTCGACATGACGTCGCTCATCGCTGTTGGCGCTCACTTCTTGGTGTCATCCGTCTGTATGCACGCACTGTGGCGAGAAACCCAACCATCGCTTTCCAGTAGCAGCGAGCCGATCCATGACTAGGCAATCTCTGGACTTGCATGCAAGGCAACCTCAGCCGGTGAGCGCAATAGACCTCCTGAGAGACATGGCGATGCGGCTGACGCTCGGCGCTGCGTTTATCGCATTGATGTCAGGTAAGCTCATGCCGGTTTCGATCGGCCCCATAGGGACCTCTGTCGTAGAGCTGGGCGTCGTTGCCCTGATCGTGTCGAGCTTTCTGATCGCACGAGGGCACGACGTAACGCGGGCATTCGTGGTGTTTGCACTCATATCCGGTGTGCTGCTCGCCCTTTCTTTGCCGTTCAATCCAGTGGTTCGAGCGCTCAGAGACTACTCACAGATTTTCTTTTGTGGTGGCGTTATTGCAGGCATGTTTCTCGACCCGCGCCGATTCGTTGAGAGCCTGGTCATTGTGCTGGCCGTGATCTTGCCCTACGCCGTGCTCTACGGAGTATCTGAAGAGATCCTGTTCTTCGACGCACCCCTGGCGACCAATTTACTCTTCAACATGCGTCTTCCCGCATTGTTCCTGACCGCGGTCTTGCTCGTTGACGCATCGCGGTCTATTCGTAAGTGGTGGCACGTCCCATTCCTGCTTGTTCTGATCGTATTGGTCGTCAAGATCCGGACGCGCGGATTCCACCTCGCCTTGATGATCGAAGTACTCACCATGCTGTTACTCATGGCGAGAAAGGGCGGTACGAGCATTTCCCCAAAAAAGGTGGCCGCGCTCGCGGTGATCTTCGTGGGCATCGCAGCACTGCTATCCTTCAGTGCGGTGTCGCAGCGATACGCATTCGTGCAATACCTGGCCTCGGACGGGCTCGAGGCCGTCACACGGGATCCATCCCTGGGGGTGCGGTTTTTGCTGTGGGGGATCGGGCTCGTCGAGATGGGGCTTGACCCAGTCCGCCACGTGTTCGGGCTGGGATTCGGCCACTATCTGTTGCTGGACCCACGAGGGAGCGGAAATTACCAATACCTCCCCATGTGGATGATCCACAATCAGGTACTGTCGCTGTACCTGACGGGAGGCGCCATTCTGCTGATCACCTTTAGCCTATTTCTGCGGCGTCTATATCGAATTGCCGAGAACAAAGACCTGTTCATCGTCTTCGTTACCGCCTCTGTTCTTTATTCGCTCTCAACCCCGGTGCTCGGCAAGGTCGTCGATGCCACCATATTCTGGGTATGCCTCGGAACCATCATCGGCCTGCGGCAGGCCGATGATGCGAAACAAGAAGTCGGTGATGCCGACTCTAGAGCGCGCGACGCGCAATAAGAAATGATACCGGGTCGCCGCCAGGCATTTGGCAGGCGACCGATACCCTGTCTGTGGTTTACGACGGCTCTTTGGAGCAGTAGATGACGGGCCTGTCACGCTCCGTCAGCCGCACCAAACGAATCGTTGAGAAGCCCAACGCCTCCAGCTTGGAAATTTCCACTTCCGCCGAGTCGTGTCCCTCGATGACCAGCTCCTTGGCCCTCCCAAGAAAGTCCAGCAGCCTCTGTTTGTCCTCGACCCAATTGAGGACGTTAAGCGCGAACACCACGTCAGGATGGTAACCACCGAGATCCGCATCCCAGATGTCGGTCTTGTCGAGATCAACATTGCGGAAGTCAACCGGAGTTTCGAGAACCTCAGCTATTAGTTTCGCTGACTCCAGAATTTCGGCGTCGATGTCAATTGCGAGCGCCGACTCTGCGCCCTCTTCCTTGATTAGGTGGCATGAGAGCAGCGCCATGTTACATCCCAATTCAAGGACCTTCTTGCCTTTGAAGGAGGTGATTTCACGCAAATACGACCATCTCTCTACCCAGTCACGTTCGCCCGGGAATACGAACCCTTCGTGCGTGAACGTGTAATAGGCCAACGTCTGGCCGGGCGAGCTGGCTCGCGATGTTTGGGCAATCTGCCATGCTTCGGCAAGCTTTTTGGTCGCGCTTGACGCGTCATCAGGAATCTCGGGAACCGCGTCGGGATCGGTCATCCCAAGCATCGCCTTTACCGCATTCCTCAGCCGCCGTGGAAACGGCGCCGCCAGTTTGCCGAGAAGCACTCGAATGCTGAATCCTGTTGCTGATCTGTGCACAGGTTTACCTCCAATTGGCTTTCCAAATACTGAGCGAATTATCGCAATTGTTCGTGTGTGAATCGTCGCCTGATCGAAATCGATCAGCTTGATGTAACGGTCGTCAACGACGAGTACATTGTGATGCCGCAGGTCGTTGTGACTAATACCCAATAACGCAAGCCGGAATGCGTAAGTGGTGACAAAAAACGCAACCCGGATGGTAAGCCAAACGGTCGCCTCCTCGACGACAAACTGATCCCCTCGAATCTTCTCCAGCGCGATAACGTCGTAGATACCGTCTGATCGAAACTCAAAAGCTGTCGGCGTAAACGCGACATTCTCACATCGTCGCAGCACCTCATACTCCGACTCCGGAGTCGAATTCCGCAGGTGAGAAGATTCTTGCTTGTCGGTGACTACGACTTTCAGGATCCGCTCGCCCGTATCGTAGACACGGCGGTACCGGTCGTAACGACTCGTCGATATCACGTTCTTGTCAGTCAACGAGTAGCGTTCGTGAAATTCACGCCATGGATCCGCTTCGAAGTCGTCGGTATGGCTCATCACCTAGTGTCTTTGGCAGCCCCCATGGCTCAGATCGTCTGTATTCATCCGGGTTCGCGTTCGGAGCTCATGAGGACCTTGCACCTGTCCGTCTGTCTAGACTCGTGCCGTATCCCGCATCGACGCAAATCGCATCATGGTGTTAGCCGCTAGGGATACTTCTGAACGCTGCAGAGACTGATTCGCAGTGCCACCTTCTTCGGCTCGGGTGTGACGCTTGGGCGCCATTGGCAGGAACGCAAAGCGTCGCGTACAATGCCGCCGATCGTCACCTGCCATGGCGACAGCGCGGCGAAGCTTACCTTAATTTGGGTGCCCGTCCAACCGGCCCCAGCCGGGCCCGCAAATATCGCGACTTTGACCCTGTGTTTACAGCATATATGGTGCGAGTGTCGGCAGTACTTCTGGCATCAATAGCCCCACTAATTCGGTTCTGAACGCCCCCATGCGATTGCTCATCATCGAACCGGAAGCCGAGGGCCACCACCTGGTTCTCTATACGCGCCTGTTACTCGAGGAGTCGCTTCGCAGAGACTGGAGAGTTTCGGTGCTCACGACCGAATCGGCGGCAGGGCACGCCGCATTCAGGATACTGTCAGCCAACGCGGAAGCAGCATTTGAGACTATCGTGATTCCTGATATCCGGCCGCCATCGGGGTCCGGCTCGCTATCGCTCTTGGTTTCTCAGTTCCGCCTGTGGAAAGGGCTCGCAGCCGCGTCCGCCAGCAACAACCAGTTTCGGGACTTTGACATTATCTACTGCGTCAACCTCGACTATTTCGAGAAGGCGCTTTCGTTGCTCGGTTCACCATTTGCCGGCCGACCGTTTTCAGGCATGTTAATGAATCCCAAGTTCCACAGAGCGGAGATGCGTATTGGTCCGGCCAGTCGCAGTGATCGCTTGTACAGCTGGTTGTTCAGGCGCCTGCTGTCATTGAACAACCTGCAGAGCGTCTTGGTGGTCGACGAGCGATTCCTTGAGTTCTGTAATCGAAGCGGGTATCCCAATGCGGGCAAAATGCGCTTTGTCCCCGATGTCGGTGAATTGTCTGACGAACCTTCAACCGGTTTGACTCGTGGGGCTCTTGGCATCCGACCCGACGCTCTCGTTGTCTTGCTCTACGGCAGCCTTTCGAGACGAAAAGGTGTCAAGGAGCTATTGCAAGCCATCGAGGCCACGACCTCCGAAGAGGTTGTGGCGCTCGTTGCGGGAAAGCCCGACGAAGAAACCCAGGGGTTTCTTCGGTCCGAACGGTGTTATGCCATGCAGGCGACCGGAAAGCTCGTCGTTCGCGCAGGCTTCCAAAACGCAGATGAAGAAAGAAGCCTATTCGAAGCGGCCGACGTCGTCTGGCTGGGTTATGTCGGAGGCGCCTACGGATCAAGCGGCGTTCTTTACCAGGCGGGGTCGCTCGGTCTGCCGGTCATTGCAACAGACGTGGGTCTGATCGGATGGGCCGTCACCCGGTACGACGTCGGCATCGCACTCGATCCGACCGAGGGATCAGCAGTCATTGACGCCATAAGACGACTCAGAAACGATAGCGACCTGAGGCACCGGCTCGGTTCAAACGGGCGCGAGCTCGCACATGGTCACACAGGGGTCGCGTTTGCGAAGGCGATCTGTGACGCACTGGAAAACTCTGCCGGCGACGCCAGCGGCCCGCGCGTTGTCACGGACGCACGCGCGTCGTAGGTCACGTTAGTTTTGTTCGGCCTTAAATCGATTCATTCATTGATGCAAATGAAGCGTGTTCCGCAGCACTCATGACTAGTGTCAACTACTACCGCGTGCAATGGGATAACTTTGACTCAGGCGGCGGCATCTTTGATTCGAAAGTCTCAGATGCGCTCAACAAGAGGTCTGCGGTTCGGGACACTCCCGTGGCGATCAAACGCGCGTGGGGGCTCCCCATCTGGAATCGAAAAACGGTTCGTGACACAGAAGATGCGAGTCGAGGATTGAATGTCGTTTCGCACGAGTGTCTGCACGACCTCGTCGATCACATGCCGGTGCACAGTTTCATCGTGCACAACTACTTCCCAGCGTTTGACTTCGAGTCTCTGCGCCTTATCAATCCAATATACAGGGTCGGCAGCCACAGGATTTTTCGAAAGATCTTCTCGGCAAGCGAACAGGTGCTGTTCCTGTCCTCCAGAGAACGTCGACTTGCCTCAGCAAGCTACCCTGAATTCGCAGATAAATTCCTGCTGACGCCGCCTGGCAGTAATTCTGCAAGTGCATTCTTCGCCGGGGAGCGAAGCCCGGAGATTATTGATGTCCCTGGCACCGTTGATTGGATGCCAAAGAAGCTCAGCTATCGCATGAATCTCGGGCAGGGCATTCCGGTCTTCGGTCGGATGGCCCACGGATTTGAGGATGACGCGTACATTACGATTCTCTACGACGCCTTTCTTAGCGGCTTCAAACTAAAGCTCACCGAGATAGCGAAACATGGGAAGTCTCTGGTGAGCTTCTGCGATGTGCACGAAGAGCTCGAGAGCCTTGGATTTGCTGACTTACCCTACACGCGAGTTTCAAACCGGAACGAGCTACGTAATGCGATACTTGAGTTTCGAAGGCGTGGCGATATCGATATCGATCAGCGCCGACAGTTCTTCGAGCTTGGGCAAAAAATCTCCTGGGACAGTTTTGCAGACGCTGTGTTTACGTGACCAAAGCGCGATTAGTCGTTATCCGACGTAGCACCAGCGCGGCACTCAAACGGGTCCATTCAGAGCTTCCACATGTGATGCGTACCACGCCGGTGAGTTGAATTTGGACTGAAGTGCATAGCCAATGTCGATGTCATTGAGCATCGATTCTGCAAAGTCGAGGCCTTTTCCATACCAACTCAGTGGCAGGATGCTCTCGAGGTCGATGAACGAGAGCCGCCCTTCTCTCAGGATAACGTTGTGATACGTCAGGTCGTAGAAGTAGAATCCAGTTCGTGTCGTGACTTCACAAACAACAGGATTCAGGATATCTCCCACGTAGCGCTCAAACTCGTACCTCGATAGAACACGGCCTGAGCGAATCGCGTAGCCACGCAAATGCCCGTCCGTATCGACCAGAACGTGTTCCAAAGCCGGGCACAGAAAATCGTAGACACCGCGATCAAGCGCCTCGGGCAGAAATCGTCCTTCTCCAGCTCGGCAGAAGTGATCGTCGAAGACTTTGACGAAGAGATCGTCGCAAAGATCGTAGTAGATGATGCACCCGCGGGGAATCCACTGACCACGTCTCCCGAACCGATCAACGTCGCCACCATGTTCAGAGGCCTCGAAGCGGCGATAGATGTCATCGCGAACCACGCGGTATCGAGACCGGTCGCTAAAGTCGAAAGAAGCCAAGAGCAGCCTAGCAACCTCTTCGCGAGGCACGTCCCGACCGTGAAAGCCTCTGTTCGCCGCCGACAGTTGATCAATAACCGCCCGATCAATACCCCATCCAGTGCCCCTCTGGAACGCGTATTTGAGCGATCTCGCGAGGTAGGAAAGGACTCTCCGAGGTGCCCGAGTTACTGAGAAGTTCACGGAGCAATACGCACTAGCTTCTGAAAGCCCTCAAATGGTTTATCAATCCCCGTAGCTTTGTTCTTGCGGTCATGGAAAACGGTAGTCGGATCCGGGATCCCACTCTTGCGATGACGTCAGCAACTTCGAGAACGCGCTCCGGGTCGATAGCTTGAGCGGCTGACTGGATCAGAAAGAGCTTTCGATACCCTTTCCCCGGATGCTCGATTTCCCCTAGCTCACGATACTCCGCCCGCACGCCGGAGCCCTCGATCGCACTTCTGATTACCTCGGCAACAGGCCTTCCGTCGTACCAGGATCGAATCTTGTGTGGGGTCTCGCCGGGATCGTCCTCGTTCGGGACTTCGAAAAAGGTGTATTCCGCGCCTTCGATCAGGTGGATGAATGCAGCGTTCCAGTCGTCCCGGCTCTGAAGCCGTGTGCCTATACCATCACCCATCCAGTGAAACACGCTGAGCACTAGCTGATAGTTGACGGGGCATGACTTCAGGGCAGCAAAAGTATCCGCATCGAACAGGCAATTCACCAGGTGATTATTAGTGATGCCCATTTCAGAAACTCTGGATTTGTGCTCACGCACATTGCTGTCACCCAGCATGATGCTGCCGTCAACGGCAATCACCTTGGACTCGGGAAAATCGAGTGCCGTCTTGACGCTGAACCAGCCGCTGTCACTTCCCCAGTCAATCATCGTAAACGCATCGCTGCGTAGCTGGGGGGCGATGAGCTCCCAGCGCTGCTGATACGTTTTGTCCGAGGCATAACCCCAAGAGCCATCCAGTGTCACGACAGTCTCCACGGTCTAGAAATCAGAATAGGGCGAAAGTAACACGTCGTCGCGTCGCGTTGGCCTGTGTATGCGCT
The DNA here is from genome assembly GCA_937899415.1 of uncultured Gammaproteobacteria bacterium. Taxonomy (GTDB): domain Bacteria; phylum Pseudomonadota; class Gammaproteobacteria; order Steroidobacterales; family Woeseiaceae; genus CALBPI01. The sequence goes on from CALBPI010000001.1 coordinate 54,058, forward strand.
GGGCGCCAGGGCCAAAACACAACGATCCGCGTATGCGATTCTGACATACACAGGCCTGTCAGCTATGGCGACGTGTGCACATCAGCGAACAACAGTTCAGGCAGAAAACGCGGGAGCGGGTTGACCTCGATGTGACAACATCACACCACCACGAAATCAGAACGAATTAACCGCCGCCACCGCGATCGCCAGGTTGTAAACAATCTGTGTCACGCTCGACCATAACGTCAGCGGCGCGATCCGGTCCGCGTCGATCGGAACCACGATCGTGTCTCCCGGCCGAATATCCGTACCGCCAACACGACGAAGCCACGCTGTCGTAGTGCCAGCGACAACTTGCCCGTTCGCACGAACCACATAAATCCGCTTGTCATCGGCTTTGGCCGTCAGGCCGCCACTGCGCGAGATGTAGTCATCGCGATCGAGCTCGTTGTCAAACAGATGCGAGGTCGCGTACTGCACCTCGCCAATCACGGTCACCTCTTGCGTGCTTTGCGGCACCAGTAAGGTGTCGCCGTCTCGCAGCAAAATATCCGTTGGAGCGCCCTCGCCGCCCTCAAGCACCCCGCCGAGGTCGATCACCAGGCGGCCCGTCGCTTCGCTGTTACGCAACTGCCCAAGCAAACTCTGGCCAAGCGCAAACGCCTGCTGCGCATCCGGCGAGAGCTGCGCGCCCTGCAATGCAAACGCAGCCAAATCAGCTTCCAGCCGAGAGGCGAGCACGTCGATCTGCTCTTCCTCACGCTGCTTGAGAATCTCCCGCGTAAAGACACTGCCGTCCGCAAAAGAAAGCTCCGTGAGTCCCCCAGCGCGTTCGATCACCGAAACCAGTGTTTCGCCGCGCATGATCGGGTAGGAGCCAGGGAACCGCACCTCACCCTCGATGGTGACCTTTTCCTGTCCGCGCCACTCCGGAATCTCGCGGATGCTCAAATAGTCGTAGGGCTGCAGCGGCTCATCCGCTATCGCGTTCCCCGCGAGCACACCCTGCAGATCGATATCTATAAGTCGCGTCTGCCGCGAGCCGTCTTCGCCGATGACGTAGCGAGTGAGCTCGGCATCGCCAAGAAACGCGGCGTCAGTGAAGCCGCCGCCCGCGCGCACGAGGTCGCTAACTCGCATTCCGGATTCAAGCGGATAATCTCCGGGCGCCCTGACCTGCCCGCCGATGGATACCGCACGTACGTCGCCACCGTTGATCGCCTGCGCACGCAACTGCTCAAGGATCGCTTCGAGGTCAGCGCCACGTGCGGGGCCAGTCTCAAACGCAATAATCTGATCACGAGGTCGGAGTTCTGGGTCGGCATTCGTGCCGGGCGAAGCCAGCGCGGCCTCAAGATCGGCCGAGATCACCTCAATACGTCCGTCTTCGCGTGGCTCACGTCGAACCACGATGTAACCCAGATCTGCCTGCGATTTGAGCAGCGCGGGCGATGGCAACAAGCTGGTCAGCCGCAGCCCTTCCCGCCATTCATATTGCGCGGGCCGGCGTACGTGGCCCATAAGCTCCACCGAGTCATCAAGCCGATCGAGCACCGGGAAAATGCGCAGGACGTCGCCGTCGCGAAGCCGAACCCCACGGCCGGCCTCGCTTGAGAGATCCGCATCGACGATTTGCCGATCGCCGCGCTGGGATACCCGCTCGATGCGGCCTGATGGCGCGAACGCCATGGGCGTCAAACCACCCGCGAGGCGCACGAGTTCGATGGCGGACGTCGGGCTCTCGAGTTCGTAATAAGCCGGGCGCGCCACCTCCCCTTCGACGCCCACCCGCGTGCCAACGGGCGGTACAAAAATAACATCGCCGGGCAACAGGCGTCGGTCACCACGGGTGTCCCCCCGCAGCAACAAGTCATACAGATCCAGTCGGCCAACGACCGTGCCGTTACGCTTTAGCTGAACGTCCCGAAGCGTACCGGTGGTGTTAACGCCGCCCGACAGGAACAGCGCATTGGTCATCGTAGACAGACCGCTGACTGTGTATGAGCCTGGGCGGTTAACGTCGCCGAGAACGAAAATTCGAATCGAACGCATTTCGCCCATGGTCACGCTGGCGCGCACACCGATCTTTTGCTCTGACACGCGGCTGACGATCTCGGCGCGGGCCGCGTTAAATGTTAGGCCAGAAACAGCAAGCGGCCCGATCTCGGGCAACACGAGGGTGCCGTCACGTGTGACGGCCGTGTTGATCGTGCGGTTTTCCTGACCAAAGTACTCGATCACGAGTTGGTCGCCTGGACCCATGACGTAATCTGCAGGTACAGGCACATCGGTAGCCGGCGCAAACGTCGTCGGCACATCCGAGAACAGGTCGTAACCGAAGTATTCGAGCGCCTCAACCCCAACCGGCGCGAGCGGCAGAATCTGAGCTGTTATTTCAAATGCTGCGAGTGACGGCTCTGCGCCCAGTCGAACCGAGATGTCATCAGCATCGAGACCTGCAAGCGAAATCGTCGCAACACCTGGCAATACGAGCTCGCCGGACTCCGTAAGCTCCCAGGTGCGCGTGCCTTCGAGAGCCGCCAGCGCCGGCCGCCCCTCGAGTTCCAGCGCCTCATCAGCATCCAGCTCATCAGCACCAAATGTGATGACGAGTGTCTCACCGCCCTCGATGCGCGGACGTGCCTCCTCGTCATTCTCGCCCACCTCTTCAATATCAGCGGGCCGAGAAAGCTCGGGAAACTCTGGCGCACCGCTGCCAGTCGTACCCTGCCGCCCGATGCCAAGCTCCTTGAGCAGCGCATCTCGCTGGTCTGGGGGCAATGATTGCAGCATCTGCAGCTGCTCGGGTGTCGGCGTAGGCACCTGCGCAGAGGCTGCCGCGAACACCGCAAGTAGCAACCCGGTGCATAGAATGCGCATGGAGATTCTGTTCATCAGGGCGACATCAATTACGGGCGGGTTCGCCGCCCCCAAAAAGCGAGGAGTATACCGGACGAAGCGCCTAGAACGGCATCCGCCAGCTCACGAACAGGCGGCTGTCGTCACGCTCTACTCCTGTTACCAGGTCTTCGAATCGCGAGACGCCTGCGCCCAGCTCGAGCTCGCCGAATTCGAGCACCTTGCGGTGGCTGATTTCAAAGGCGGTGAAGTCGGCGGGCGTGCTAGTCAGCGTGTTGGCTGGATCGGGTGGACCGTCATTGTTGAGCTCCGCAATGCGCAGTATTGCGATCCAGCTGTCGCCATCAGGCTCAACCGCCATACCGCCCAGCGAGATCACTTCAGCATCATTATCGGCGCTGTGCCCGATGCTCCTCCCGCGATAGCGGTAGCCCGTCTGATAAATGGTGTTGTTGTAGCCGCAATTTGGACGTGAACTCGACTCGTAGAATTGGCAGGTCGTGCCCGCAAACTCAAGGAACCCGCGCCAACTCGTCATGGCCACTGTGCCAGAGGCCTCGACGCCGAGCTGCCCGAGGAAGCGGCTCGGGAATCCGCCTGCCTCGTCCTCACCAATCATCTGCATGTAGAACGCGCCGTTCGACGGCGCGAACTGCGGCGCCCAGCGCAGATCAACACCCGCAAGCTGATTGCCAGGCTCGTTGCTCGAGTCGATATCGTCATCACCTCGATTGTCTCGTCCGATCGCGAGCTTCACAAGCGCGTCGAGATCGCAAGGCCGGTCACCGTTCCCGCACCACTGCGCCGTGCGACTCAGGCCGATCTCAAGCGACTGGAGCGGCCGAAAATTGACCCTCAGCCCGAGGAAACGTGCATTGGGTACCGCGCGATCATCCTCGAGCTGTCCCCAGACAAAGCTCGCATCCCAGGGGCCAATCCAACGCAACCACTTCGATTTAAAGGCCGACGTGTCGTTGCGCTCGATAGATATGGCGGGAATCGGTCGCTGGTTATTGCCAAGAATGATACTGCCGTCGTAGCCAGGCCCCCACCAACGGTCCATGACCCCCGCGGAGACCATGTAGTTACCCAAAGCGACACCGACGTAAGAGCCATCGAGTCGCACGTCCTTGTCGTCATCAGGATCGCTGACGCCCGCGACACGCACCTCGGCCGCGACGCGATCGCCGAGCCAGCTCGCGCTGACGAATACATCGGTTTCTTCACGGGCGCGTCGCTCGAAGCCGCGCAACAGACCCGGCTCCGCGTCGTACTTGGCATCAACGCGATACTCGACCTGACCAACCCGCGTCGCACGTAGTCCATGGCGGCGAACGCGCGTCAGCGCAGCCTGCTCGAAAACGCTGAGTGTCGAGAGATCTTCGAAGTCCGCGGTGTCATTGAGGATGTCACCCCACGACAGCGGCCAGCTTGTAACCGGTGCAGTGATGACCCCCGCATCGGCCAGCGTCTGGATATCATGACGCAACGCGAGGTCACCGGGCTCCACCCACGGACCCGCTGCCACCGGACGGGGCATGATTGTGAGCACCGCAGCCAATGAGGCTATGGCGAGAATTCGTTTCATTCTGGGCTCCCGCATCCTGCGTTCGCGTCGGCCGCGCAGGCCTTACCGACCGCATGATACCGCCTATGACAGCGGCTCGCGGCCCCTGATGGATGGGTTACGCCGTCTGGCACGCGTCGTCGAAGTCAAGGCGCGGCAATCGCGGGTGCAGCGTGCTCCCATCCCCGTACCCCAGGTTGCAAAGAAAATTGACCCGGAACTGCCCGTCGGGGAAGAACTCGCCGTTGACGCCCGCCGGATCGAAACCCGACATCGGACCGCAGTCGAGACCGAATGCGCGGGCGGCGATCATGAAATACGCGCCCTGCAGTGTGCCGTTACGCATGGCGTTGTCGTAAATCGATTGCTCGCTGTCCGTAAACCAGTCGCGGGCGCCCGGGTTGTGCGGGTGCAGCTCGGGCACACGCTCATAGAACTCCGAGTCGTAGGCGATGATGGCCGTCGCGGGTGCCGTCATGGTCTTCTCGACGTTGCCTTCGATCAGGTGTGACTTGAGGCGTGCCTTGCCCGCGTCACTTGTGACGAATACGAAGCGCGCCGGGCAGCAGTTGGCGCTCGTGGGACCCATCTTGGTCAGGTCGTAAATCTCGCGCAGCAGGGACTCGGGCACGGGCTTGTCCAGCCAGGTCGAGTGCGTGCGGGCTTCGCCCAGAATCCTGTTGCGGGCAACTTCGCTGATGGGGTCCATGCTCGGTCCTCAAATAGTAGTGGGCGTGGCGTCGGAGACTCAGTCCGCCACGAGCGTCCATTCGGTTTCGGTGCACTGGGCGCGACCCTCCTCAAGCAGTTTCTCGAGGTGCGCCCGCAGTGAGTATCGCGCAATGGGCCACAGCGCCGGGTCCACCTCATCGTAAACCTGCGGCAGCAGCGCGTCGATTGTGGCCGGCGCCAATGCCGCGAGTTTTTCGACCACCTTCGCCTCGCGCTCAAGCCGGTGCGCAATGATCCAGTCGATGGCGCGCTCGGGCTCAAGCAACGGCTCACCATGCCCGGGGGCGATGGTCTGCGGTGCGTAGTGCTTGAGTAGCGCCAGCGAGTCCAGGTAGGCGCGCATATTGCCGTCGGGTGCTGCGATGACCACGGTCGAGCCGTTCATGATGTGATCGCCCGTGAACAGAATGCCCGTGGCCTTGTGCAGAAAGCAGACATGATTCGACGCGTGCCCGGGCGTATGAATCGCGACAATCTCGTGTCCCCCGACGGTCACGCTGTGCTCATGCTCGAGCACGGTGTCCGGTGCAAATGCGGCGTCATTCTCGAGCGTGGCCGGCGGCAACATGCCATACACGGCAGCACCCGTCCGCGCCGCCACGGCCGCCGCCGCTGGCGAGTGATCCCGGTGGGTGTGGGTGACGAGAATGGCGTCAAGGCGTCCATCGGCATGCGCGACCAGCGCGTCGACATGGGCGTCGAGATCGGGGCCCGGGTCAATGAGCGCGAGACGGTCCTCGCCCACGAAATAGCTGTTGGTACCTGCACCCGTCATGGGGCCCGGATTCGGCGCCGTCAGCCGCGTGACGCCGTGCGCAATGGCAACGGCCTTTGCTGCGCCCGCCATATCAGGGTGTCGCGGTGCGGCCGTCGGGCAGTGTAATCCGTAGCCCCGCGTTATCGCGGCTGACCACAGGCAACACTTCCTCAATCGCCGATTTGTCGAGCGCCCGTGCCGCCGCCATGGTCGCATCTACGGACTCAAAGCCGGCCAGCCAGGCCAGGTTCTCCACGGTTGGCGGGTGCAATTGCAGTCGGGGCTCGGCGCCCGGGTCAATCGCTGCGGCGGGACACACCCAGGCCGCGTCGACGGTTTCGCGCCCGTCCGCGGCACCGACCTGCCCCTCGGGCACGGCGGCCACGAAGAACCGGGTCGCATAGCGGCGCTCAAACACCACGGGCGTGGTCCAGAAACTGACGTACTCGATCGCATCGCACATGAGCGTCAGCGACTCCGCTGCGCAGACCTCGCGCATGGTCAGCGCGTTGTTGGCGAGCGCCTGACGGTAGTCGTCATATCGAGCGCGGTGGCGTTCGTCGGCGGGCTCACAAAGCGCCCCTGTGATGTCACGGGCCAGCAGGTAGCCCGATTCCTCAAAGCACTCACGAATAGCCGCCACCCATAAGCCAAGACCACCCGCGTCGAGACCCAGCTGGCGCGACGCCTGCGCATCATCGAGACCAAAACAATAAGGTGCCATGTCGGCCGTATGGTCGGCATCCGCTGACAAGCCACCCGGAAAGACGTGAGCACCGCCGAAATCCGCCTTGCCGTGGCGCTGCAGCATGAACACCTCCGTGCCTCTGCCCCGCGCCTTATCGCGAACCAGCATGATGGTGGCTGAGCTCACGGGCACCGTCTCAGGCGCTGCAGCGTCTCTCAATTTCATAGTTGATCTCGGCGTTACCGATTGCCGGGTCCCCGGGACGATCACCGGGCACCTTCGGCGCCTTGTGTTATACACTAACGCGACGACATGCTGCGACCCCGTGGAGGGGCCATGAAGCTCATCACTGCCATCATCAAACCGTTCCGTCTGGACGACGTCCGCAACGCGCTCTCAGAGCTGGGTGTGCAGGGCATGACCGTTACCGAAGTGAAGGGTTTTGGACGCCAGCGCGGACACACCGAGCTATACCGAGGCGCCGAGTACGTGGTCGATTTCCTGCCCAAGAGCAAGATCGAAATTGCCGCGCCCGATGATCAGGCAGAGTCGATCATCGAGGCCATCGTCGCGGCCGCCCGCACGGGCAAGGTCGGTGACGGCAAGATTTTCGTGACGCCCCTCGAGCAGGTGGTGCGCATTCGCACGGGCGAGTCAGGCGACCAGGCGGTCTGACTGGTCTATTCGCACCCGCGCCTGCGTCGGCGTCAGCTAGCGTCGCTCGCCTACTGAAATGTTTTGGCTGCCGCTGCGGTCATTCCTCCCGTAACGTAAGATCACGGGCGCGACGCCATGACCCACACTGCGAGCCACAACGCCACCGACTGCACGCTGGTACTGTTTACCAAGCGGCCACGGGCGGGTGTAGGCAAGCAACGCGTTGCTGCTGAAACGGATGCGACATTCGCCCTGGAATTGGCGGAACGCCTGTTCTCCTGTGCTGCCGAAGATCTCCTCGCATGGCCAGGCCCGCGCGTCATTTGCGTGGACCGCACCAATGACGTCGACTGGGCGGCCAGGCAGTGCCCGGGCGTGCGTGTGGTCGTGCAGGGTCCGGGCAACCTGGGCGCGCGCCTGCAACGTGCCACCGAAGCGCTGGCCAATAGTTCGGCGCCGATCCTGTTCATTGGCAGCGACGCGCCGACCGTGAACACCACGTATCTTCTGGAGGCCGCAAGCGCACTGACCACGCATGATGTCGCGCTGGGCGCCGCAGCGGACGGTGGCGTGGTTGCGATGGGCACGCGTGCGGGATGGCCCGAACTCGAGCCGCTGCCCTGGTCTACGGACATGTTGGGCGCCGAGCTCGCCTCAGCCTGTGAGGCGCGCGGCTCGAGTGTGCAATGGCTCGGCCCGCACACAGACATTGACACCCCCAACGCGCTCGACGCGGTCATGGGCACGCTGGCGCTTGACGGGAGACCCGCGCGCCGCAACCTCGTGGCATGGTTACAGCGGGCGCGCCACGAACTCGAAGCGCGACACATCGCCTGACGAACGGAAAGATCATGAACGCCAAATTCAAACTGCTCACACTGGTCGCGATCATCGCGGCGCTCGCCGTCGCGGCGACGCAATTCCCCATCGCCGAATGGCTCACGGACCTCGTGCGCTGGATCGAAGCCAACAAGGAAACGGCCTGGCTCGTCTTTATCGGTGCCTACGTCGCCGCCACCGTGCTCATGGTGCCGGGCTCAATCCTCACCGTTGCCGCTGGCTACGTATTCGGCGTGCTCTACGGCACAGCGCTCGTTTCGATCTCGAGCATCCTGGGTGCGACACTGGCCTTTGTCATCGGCCGTGCCCTCGGTCGTGGCTGGGTGCGCAACCGGATCGGTAACGATGCGCGGCTCGCGGCCATCGACAAGGCCACCGAGCAACGTGGCTTCTTCGTCATGCTGCTGCTGCGGCTGTCGCCCATCTTCCCCTTCAATGTCATGAACTACCTCATGAGCCTGACGGGCATGAAGCTCTCGCACTACTTCTTCGGCTCCTGGCTGGGCATGCTGCCGGGCACATTGCTCTACGTGTACATCGGCTCAGCAGCCAGCGACCTCACGAGTCTTATCGCCGGCGAGTACGACGCCGGACCCTGGGGCCGCGTCTTCTTCATCGGCGGCCTCATCGCAACGGCGCTCGTCACCGTACTCATCGCCCGATTTGCTTCGCGCACGCTACGCGAGACGATTGGCGTACCCACCGAATCCGCAACAGGGGAAGCCTGACATGGACATGTACCCCGGCCAGCAACACGACACCGAGTGGCAGGACCTCGTCTTCCCGTCGGACTACAAGAACCCGACGCCCGATCCCGAGGGTTACAACTTAGTCGTGATCGGCGCCGGCCCCGCAGGGCTCATTGTCAGCATCGCGGCCGCCGGCCTGGGCGCTAAGGTCGCGCTGATCGAGCGCCATGCCATGGGCGGGGACTGCCTCAATGTCGGCTGCGTACCCTCGAAGGCGCTCATCGAGATGGCAGAACGCCGCCACGGTGGCGCCGACGTGTCATTTGGCGATGCCATGAGCTGGGTGCGCGAGGTTCGCGCGGGCATCTCCCACCACGACTCGGTTGAGCGCTACACGGAAAACGGTGTCGACGTGTTTCTTGGCGAAGCTGCCTTTGAAGACGCCACGCATGTCCGCGTAGGCGACACGGTGCTTACGGCGGCCAAATTTGTGATCGCCACCGGCGCGCGTGCCGCAGTGCCACCCATCCCCGGCCTCATCGAAGCCGAACCGCGCACCAACGAGACGATCTTCGAGCTACGCGAACAGCCTGCCGTGCTCGGTGTCATCGGTGCCGGCCCTATTGGCTGCGAACTGGCACAGGCCTTTGCGCGCCTCGGCAGCGAGGTCCACTTGTTCGAGATGGCCGATCGACCGATCCCCGTCGAGATCCCTGAGGCGGGCGAGGTGCTCGCGAAGCAGCTCGAACGAGACGGTGTTCAGCTGCACCTCAGCACCGCAGCCGAATCCATCGCGCGTGATGGCGACAAGCGCGTCGTGCGTACGGCGGACGGCGAGTTTGTTGTCGACGAATTGCTCGTCGCGCTGGGCCGAGCGCCAAACGTTGATTCGCTGAACCTCGAAGCGGCAGGCGTCAACTACGATCCCCGCAAGGGCATCACCGTCGACGACAACCTGCGCACGAGTAACTCGCGCATCTTTGCCGCCGGTGACGTGTGCTCGAAGTACCAGTTCACGAACAACGCCGACCACCAGGCTCGGATCATCATTCGCAATGCACTGTTCTTCGGTCGGGGCAAGCCCGATTCGACGCGTATCGCGCGCTGCACCTACACCGACCCGGAGATTGCGCACGTAGGCGCCGAAGAATCAGACCTGCGCGACGCAGGCGTCGCCTTCGACACCTACCGCGTCGAGTGGGACGCTATGGACCGCGCTCGCGCGCAGGCCGACGACCGCGGCTTCGTCCGCGTACTCACCGAGAAGGGCAAGGACAAGATCCTTTCAGCAACGATCGTGGGTGGTGACGCAGGTGAGCAGATCGCGGCCCTTGCTGTACTCGTGGCCAACGGTCGCGGCCTGGGCGAACTCGACGCAGCCGTGCCCGCCTATCCGACACGATCCGAGTACCTGCGCCGCCTGGCCGATGCCTACAACCGCACACGCCTGACGCCCACGGTGGAGAAGCTGTTCAAGTGGCTATTGGCGCGCCAGCGGAAAAAGGTGGGCTGACAGGCGCAGCGCATTAACCGTCATTGCGAGACGCGCAACTAATAGCTCGTCATTGCGAGGCGCTTAACTGATAGCTCGTCATTGCGAGGCGCTTAACTGATAGCTCGTCATTGCGAGGCGCGCAACTGATAATTCGTCATTGCGAGGCGCGCAACTGATAATTCGTCATTGCGAGGCGCGCAACTGATAATTCGTCATTGCGAGGCGCGCAGCGCCGCGGCAATCTCCCTACCGTGACCGCAACGCCAGAATCTCAGGACGACGCCCAGCGCCTCTCCGTCATCATCCCCGTCTACCGCGACACGGAAGCACTCGCGCGCCTGCTAGGCTTGCTGTCGCAGCAGGCTGGTATCGACGAGTGCCTCGTAGTCGCTGCGAACACCGAACGATCCGAGCTCGAATCCGCCACGGCGGGTCGCGCCAGAATCATTGATGCAGAGCCCGGACGCGGTCGACAACTCAATGCCGGCGCCGAAGCGGCCTCGGGCACGCTGTTGTGGTTCCTGCACGCGGACGCGACACCACCCCCGGGCGCCACAGCCGCAATACGCGCCCACATTGGCGCCGGCAACGACGGCGGCTGGTTTCGATTCCGGTTCGAAGGCGTCGCAAGCCGGGGGGCGCAACGACTCGCCAACCTCATCAACTGGCGTGCACAACGAGGCGTCGCCTATGGCGACCAGGGGCTGTTCTTCACGCGCGACGCGTTCGAGCGCTGGGGCGGCTATGCGCCGGTACCGTTGTTCGAGGAAGTCCGACTGGTGCGCACCGCCAAGGCTCACGGCAAATTCACCGCACTGCCACTTGAGATTGGTGTCGACCCGCGCAAATGGAACGACACAGGCTGGGTGCGCCGCACGCTCACCAACCGCGCGCTGGCCCTGGGTCACGCCGCCGGTATCAGTCCTGACCGTCTAGCCCGGTGGTACCGGCGCGGGTAGCTAATCGCTGACGAAGCGGTAAAGGTCCCGCCAATCGGGATTCATGTTTTCGATGAGGCGGATCTTGCGGCGACGGGAGCCGGACTTGATTTGTTTTTCCCGCTCGATTGCCGCGCGCATCGTATCGGCAGTCTCGAAAAAGACGAGCAGGTGCAAGTTGTAGCGCGCTGAAAAACCACGTGTGATGCGATTCTTGTGTTGCCAGACGCGACCGGGGAGATTGGAGGTAACGCCCGTGTACAGCGTTCCTCGCGTCTTGTTGGCCATGATGTAGACCGCAGGTAGTCGGACCATGATGCTGCCCCTCCTTAGGGGTACACCATGACGTCACTCACGCACCACCTGCGACCGGTGAATGTCGCTTTGATTCGGCGTTACGTTTGATTCTAGAGATTGCCGCGCCAGCTTCGCTGGCTCGCAATGACGAATAGGCAGGTCATCGCCAGCGGCTGACGCCCTACCCCGTCATTGCGAGCCACTGACGCCCTTCCCCGTCATTGCGAGCGACTGACGCCCTACCCCGTCATTGCGAGCCACTGACGCCCTTCCCCCTCATTGCGCGCGGCCGCAGGCCGCGCGGCAATCTCCTTACGCCGGGAAGAAGTCGATCGGCTTGGTGGTCGTAATCGACTCGACATCCTTGGGCTCAAACCGGAACAGGCGGACGCGCTGTACCAGCTTGCGTTCCAGCTCCGGGTCACCCAGTTCGCTCGAGGCGATTTCGCACATCGTGACCACACCATCAGGCGAGATGGTCAGACGCAGCACAAGCTTGCCTTCGAGCGTCGGGTCCTGACGCAGTGCGCGGTTGTAGAGTGCGTAGATCGCGCCCTTGTTGCGGTCGAAGACCATTTCGATCTCCTCGCGCGACCGCGAGCCACGGTTGCTGTCGCCATTACGTTGCACATCGTTACGGCCGTCGCCAATCGCCGCGACAGGGGTCTCCACCTGCGTAGTCGCGCGACCCGACAGCCCCGTGCCGCCCGTGTTGCGTGACAGCTGTGCCGTGTTAATGCCGCCACTGGAGGCACCGACATTAGAGGTAATCAGAGAACGCTCGTTGCGTTCCGACGCACCAACAGCACCCGTGAGCGGCTGGCTAGAGGCCACCTGATCGACAATGTCGTTATCGCGCAGCGCAGCAAGGTCATCGGCGAACGGCAGCAGGCCGGCAACGGATGCACGCTCACGCGCCTCGTCCACAGGCGGCGCTTCGACGGGCTCCGGCTCGACCACGGGCTCAGGCAAGGGCTCCGGTTCCTGTGCCACCTGTTCCGGCGGCGTCTCTTCGATCGGATCGGGCTCGGGCTCCTCGACGCGCGGCGGCGGCGGGGGCGGCTCCTGCTTTTCTACGATAAGTTGCGCGAAGCGCGGCTCGATCTCGACTTCCGCGTAGGGATCGACATCGGGCGTCGGCAGGAATGGCCAGACAATACTCAGCGCGAACATGATCGCCAGCGTAATCGCCAGGATCTTGCGGAATTTCTGTTCCTGTTCGTCGGACAGCGTCCACGGCAACTGGTAGTCGCGGTAGTAGGCCTGGAACGAAGTGGGCATTGCGGTCGCCATGAATTAGCCCCCAATGCCCGCGCCGGCCGTCGTCGACGCCAGCTTGTCGGAACTCTTCTGCATCACGGCGAGCGAGATGCGACCGTAGTCGGCGTCGGTGCAGGTCGCCATGACCTTCTTGAGCAGGCGGTAGGAAATCTCCTTGTCGCCCATGATCGTGACTTCGCGTTGTGCGATGTCTTCGTTGGCCGTCTTGCGCAGTACGCGATCGTTCTGCGCCACCAGCGCCTGCTTGAGGCCTTTGATGACATTGCCGTTCATGTTCATAACATCATCGACCGACGCAACCACGTCACCCTGAACGAGGATGTCGGTGTCTGTGACCATGACGATCACCGTTTCGCGCGACTTCTGCTCGGCCACCGACTCGGGCAGCTTGAGTTCATCGGCATTGGGCAGCGTTTCCACGTCCGACGAGTTCACCAGCAGGAAGAACACGAGGATCGTGAAGATGTCCATGAGCGAGACGAGGTTCAGGCCCGGGTTCTTACCACGTTTGTGGCGCCGGTCCATCCGCATCGCGCGCGCAGAATGACTCATCGTCAGGCTCCTTCCGCGACGGTCGCGTCGCCGATAGAGATTTCGGGGAACAGCTCGATCTTGTTGAGCTCGCCGTCCGCAAGCTCCTCGTAGATACGCACCTTGTCCATGACCTGGACGAGCGTCTCGTAGGAGATGTCGGACTCAAGCAGCAAGGTGCAGTCGAGCTTGTCGGGGTTGATCTTCTTCACCTCGCGAAGCTTCTCAGCGAGACGGTCGAGATCGTATTCGCCATCGACGTTGTCGATACGCGAGAGCAAGCCACCGTTGCGATCACCAACCTCGATGCGCGCAGCACGCACCGTGATTTCCAGCTGCATCGTCTCGGCAGGATTCTCCGCGGGCTCAGAGGAAGCACCCGGAAGATTCAGCTCGAGAATCGCCAGCCGCGAAAACACGGCCGTGATGAGCAGGAACGGCACCAGAATCACCATGAGATTCATGAATGCCGTGATGTTGAGCTCCGTCGCTTC
>CALBPI010000002.1 GCA_937899415.1 uncultured Gammaproteobacteria bacterium
GCTGTGGGGAGGTCGAGGCGGGCTACTCGGAGCCCGTCGATGTCGACGCCGTTCGACAGCAGCGCGCCGACGCCGGCTACACCGATGCGCAGGTGATTTACTTCGGTACGCAGCGCGACATCATGATCCGGATTCCGCCCAGCGAGGCGTCCGATGGCACGGAGTTACGCGAAGCCCTGCTGAGCGTGTTGCAGCAGACGGCGCCTGACGTCGAGTCACGCAGCTTCTCGGTGGTGTTCCCGCAGATCGGTGGCGAAGTGGCTGAGGCCGGTAGCCTGGCCATGATCTTCGTGTTGATCATGATCTTCATCTACATCATGTTCCGCTTTCAGTGGCGTTTCTCGGCGGGCGCCGTGGCCGCGCTGGCACACGATGTGGTCATCACCGTGGGTTTGTTCGCGCTGTTCCAGTTTCCGGTCGACTCGTCCGTGATTGCGGCCTTGCTGGCCGTTATCGGTTATTCACTGAACGACACCGTCGTCGTGTTCGACCGTATCCGAGAGAACTTTCTGTCGCTGCGCGGCGAGGCATCTGACGGGGTCATCGATCGTTCGATCAACCAGATGCTCGCACGTACGATTATTACTGGCGTGACCACGCTGCTCGTGCTGACGGCGCTGTTGGTGCTGGGTGGTGAGTCTGTACGCTCGTTCTCGATCGCATTGATCGCCGGTATCGTGATCGGTACCTACTCGTCGATCTACGTGGCCAGCGCGGTGGCGTTGCAACTCGGTGTCAGCGCGCGCGACCTCTTGCCGCCCGAGCCTGTCGACGGCGACGAGATCGACGAGTTGCCCTAGCGGCGCGACGGCGTCACGAGATTGCCGCGGTCCCTTCGGGCCCTCGCAATGACGGTGGCGTCAACGCGAGCTGGCGCAGTTAGAGTCTGTCATCGCGAGGCGGCGCAGCCTTTTTCCGTCATCGCTATATGGCGCAGCCCTTTTTTTTCGTCATCGCGAGCTGGCGCAGCCCTTTTTTTTCGTCATCGCGAGCTGGCGCAGCCAGCGTGGCGATCTCCATCCGGTTGTCGTGCCGTTGAAACGCGCGAAGGCGTTGAGAGATTGCAGCGGGCCCTTCGGGCCCGCGCAATGACGGGTGCGCCGTTTGGCGTCTCGCGGCCTTACGTTTTTCCGAGCATCGCCCGGACGGGCGCGCGACCTTCGTTGGCGAACAGCTTGGCCAGCGCGGCGTAGATCTTGGGCGTGCCCGTCATAATGTGGCCGCCGTGCAGGTAGTCTTCGCCGCCGTCCACGCCACTCACGATGCCGCCGGCCTCGCGGATGATCAGTGCGCCCGCAGCCACGTCCCAGGCCTTCAGCCCAAACTCCCAGAACGCGTCAAGCCGGCCCGCCGCCACGTAGGCCAGGTCAAGCGCCGCGGCACCGGGGCGGCGCACACCTGAGCTTGCCAGCAGCACCGTCTTGAGCAGTGCAAGGTAGTTGTCGACGTCTTCTTCCTGGCCGGCGCGGAACGGGAAGCCCGTGCCCAGCAATGCGGTCTTGAGGTGCTGTCTCCCGCTGACGCGAATCTTGCGGCCGTCGAGCTGCGCACCCGCACCGCGTGAGGCTGTGAACAGCTCCTGGCGCAGCGGGTCGTAGACCACACCATGCGAGAGCCGCCCGCCAATCTGACAGGCGACGGAGACACAGAACACGGGGTTGCCATGCAGGAAGTTGCTGGTGCCGTCGAGCGGGTCGATGATCCAGGTGACGTCTTCCTGCCCGTCGTGGGCACCCGTTTCCTCCGCAAGGATGGCGTGGTCGGGATAGCTCTTGCGAATCTCATCGATGATCTTCGCTTCAGCCAGGCGGTCGGCCTCGCTGACGAAATCGTTGCGGCCCTTGCTCTGAACATTGAGATCGCCAAGCCGGCGTTGGCTGCGAATCAGGGAGTCGCCACCCTTTCGCGCAGCGGCGACAGCGACGTTGAGCAGGGCGTGCATGGTAGGGGCTCTCTCGAATACAGGACACGCCGGGCGGTGCCGGCGTGCAAAGGGGCGGTAGAATAACATGTTGACGAAGCCAGACGACGGAGCCCCCTGGTGCTCGACGCAGTCCGCATCGTGCTTGTAGGCACGACGCACCCCGGAAATATCGGCGCCACCGCGCGCGCCATGATGAATATGTCCTTGTCGGACCTCGCGCTTGTGCGCCCGCGTACGTTTCCGAGTTCTGAGGCCGTGGCCCGTGCGTCGGGTGCGACGGGGATTCTCGACAATGCGAGTGTGCACGAGACGCTGGCTGATGCGGTTGCAGACTGCAGCTTCGTCGTCGGCACGAGCGCCCGACAGCGCAGCATCGCCTGGCCGCAACTCACGCCGCGGGAGGCGACGCAGGAGGTGTTGTCGCGGACAGACGCAGGTCGCGTCGCTATCGTGTTTGGCCCCGAAAAGACAGGCCTTGGTAACGAGGACATGGATCTGTGCAGTTCACTGGTCGTCATTCCCACGACGACCTTCAGCTCGCTGAATCTCGCGATGGCTGTGCAGGTCATCGCCTACGAGCTGTTCCTGGCCACGGATCCGGAACCACGTCTGCAGGACCCCGAGTCCCCGCCGGCGACTGCCGAAGAGATGGCGCATTTCTACGACCACCTGGAGCGGCTGTCGCTGGAGTCGGGCTTTCTGAACCCCGAGAATCCGCGTTACCTCATGCGCCGCGTACGGCGGCTGTTCAACCGGGCTGAGCCCGATCGCAATGAGGTCAATATCCTGCGCGGCATTCTGGCGGCGCTCGAGTCCAAACGCTGGCGCGGAGGGGAGCGCTGATGTTCGGGCTCGCGCCAGTCGATGCGATCTACATGGATTACGCGGCCACCACGCCCGTGGCGCCCGAGGTCATGGCGACGATGCAGGCGGCCCTGGCTGATTTCGGCAACCCGTCTTCAAGCCACGCCTGGGGGGCACAAGCGGACGCGCATGTTGAGGCGGCCGCGGCTGCACTGGGCGCGGCATTGGGCGTCGCGTCCGACACGCTGGTCTGGACCTCGGGTGCGACCGAGTCGGACAACCTCGCCATTATGGGCGCAGCACGGTACCGCGCGGCGCGGGGCAAGCATGTCATCACGAGCCGCACCGAACACAAGGCGGTCATTGACGCCTGCAAGCAGCTCGAACGTGAGGGCTTCGAGGTCACCTGGCTGACGCCGGAGGCGGATGGCCGCGTCACACCGGGGGCGCTTGCAGCCGCCTTGCGCGATGACACGGTGCTCGTCTCGCTGATGTGGGTGAACAACGAAATTGGCACGATCAACGACATTCCCGCTCTGGCCGCCGTCGTGGCCGAGCACGATGCGTTGTTCCACGTCGACGCCGCGCAGGCGTTCGGGAAGGTGCCCGTGGCGCCCGCCGAGCTGGCCATTGATCTCATGTCCGTGACGGCACACAAGTGCTACGGGCCGAAGGGCATCGGAGCGCTCTACGTGGCGCCGCGCCACGGTGTGCAGTTCGAGCCCCTGTTGTTCGGTGGCGGACAGCAGGGCGGACGCCGCCCGGGCACGCTGCCCGTGCACCAGATCGCGGGATTTGGCCGCGCCGCGGCGCTCGTCAGCGAACAGCTTGAGGCTGACCGGGTGCGTCTCGATGCGCTGGGCCGGGACCTCGCTGCGCGTGTGTTGGCTGTGCCGGGCGTCGTGCTGAATGGCTCCGCGACCGAGCGCCTGCAGAGCATCGTCAACGTGTCGATCGAAGGCGTGGCCGGGGAGGCCCTGGTGGCCGCCATGCAACCGATCGCGCTCGCAACCGGATCGGCCTGCAATTCACGCGACGTGGCGCCTTCGTTCGTGCTGCGTGCCCTGGGACGGGACGATGTGCTCGCAGGCGCGTCGCTGCGCTTCTCTCTGGGGCGCTCGTCGACGCCCGAGGACGTCGACACGGCTGCGACACGCTTTGAGGCTGCCGTCACACGACTGCGCGACATGGCCGGCGATCTGGCCCGGGTGTTGCCTTGAATCCTGCGGAGTTGCGCACATCTTTACTGGAGGCGCCCAGGCACTATGGGTCCGCGATCCCGGGTACGTTTACCGGCGCTTCCGGCAGTGTTGCCCGGGCATGTGCGGTACAATTCTCCGCAACGGTCGGCGCTGACGGGCTTCGGGACATCCGATACCTCGTCTTCGGCGGCCCCGACGCCATCGCGGCCTGCGAGTACGTGGCCCGACGGGCGCTGGAAACAACAGCCGTCGGGTCGGCGCAGGACTGGCTCGAGGCTCTGGCTTTATCGCGCGACGCGCTGTCGACCTTGCTGGTCGTCGAGGACGCGTGGCGTGCCCTGGTCGCGGCGGCGACTCCATAAACGGGAACGGACGACATCATGGCGGTTTCGCTTTCTGACAATGCAGCGGCACGGGTGCGCAGCTTCCTCGACAAGCGGGGCGGTGGGGTTGGTCTGCGGCTGGGTGTTCGCAAGTCCGGCTGCAACGGTTGGGCCTACGTCATCGACTACGCGGACGTCGTCGAGGCCAACGACGCGGTGTTCGAGCAGGACGGTCTGAAAGTGCTCGTCGACCGCGACAGCCTGCCCATGCTCGACGGCACCCAGGTGGATTTCGTCAAGGACGGCCTCAACGAGGTCTTCCGCTTCGTGAACCCCAACGTGGCCGGCGAATGCGGCTGCGGTGAGAGCTTCAACGTCGACGGCGACTGAGCGCGTTGTCGCCGGGACGACCCGGCGGTAGAATTCCGCCGCCCGGCGAGACCGGGCACCCGATTTTTCCCGGCCGGTCTGTGCACCGGCCGTTCCGTATCAAGAGGAAACAGAACCGATGGCCATCGAGACCACCCTTTCCATCATCAAGCCCGACGGCGTGCAGAAAAACCTCATCGGCGAGATCTACGGCCGCTTCGAGAAGGCTGGCCTTGAGATCGTGGCGGCACGCATGATGCAGCTGACGCAAGAGCAGGCCGAAGGCTTTTACGCGGTTCACAAAGAGCGCCCGTTCTTTGCCGACCTCGTGAGCTACATGATGTCGGGCCCCGTGATCGTGCAGGCGCTTCATGGTGAGAACGCTGTTGCCGTCAACCGTGACCTCATGGGCGCCACCAACCCGGCTGACGCTGAAGCAGGCACGATTCGCGCAGACTTCGCCGACAGCATCGAAGAGAACATCGTGCACGGCTCGGACGCGACGGAAACCGCGGCCGTTGAAGTCGCGTTCTTCTTCCCTGAAGGCATCAGTGAGCGCACGCGCGGCTGATTCCGCCCAGGACGCCGCCACCGTTGCGGCCGACGGCGACAACCTGCTCGGGCTGCCGCGCGCGGCACTCGAGCAGTGGTTCGCCGAGCGCGGGCACAAACCGTTCCACGCGCGCCAGCTCATGCAATGGGTGCACCAGCGCCAGGTTCTCGACTTCGAGTCCATGACGGACCTGGCCAAGCCGCTGCGCGCAGAGCTCGCAGCGAACGCGACGCTCGAGCTGCCGCGCATCATCAACCGGCACAAGTCCACCGATGGCACCTTCAAGTGGCTCATGGCGGCGAAGAACGGCCAGGCCATTGAAACCGTGTTTATCCCCGAAGCTGATCGCGGCACGCTGTGCATTTCTTCGCAGGTCGGCTGTGCGCTCGACTGCGCGTTCTGTGCGACCGCCAAGCAGGGCTTCAACAGCAACCTGACCACGGCCGAAATTGTGGGCCAGGTATGGACGGCCATTGCCGAGTTGCCGCGCCGCGCCAACGGTGAATCGGCCATCACCAATGTGGTGTTCATGGGCATGGGTGAGCCGCTGGCCAACTACCGTAGTGTGGTGCCCGCGCTGCAACTGCTGCTCGACGATCACGCTTACGGCTTGTCGCGTCGCCGCGTCACCCTGAGCACCTCGGGCCTCGTGCCGCAACTCGACAAGCTGGCGCAAGAGTGCAATGTCGCACTGGCCGTGTCGTTGCATGCGCCCGACGACGACCTGCGCGACCGGCTCGTGCCGATCAACAAGATCCACCCCATCGAAGATCTGCTCGACGCCTGCTGGCGTTACGTGGCCGCATTCGGCAACCGACACGTGACCTTCGAGTACGTCATGCTCGATGGTGTGAACGACCAGCGCGAACACGCCGATGCGCTGGCCCGTCTGCTGGCCGGCAAACCCGCCAAGGTCAATCTCATTCCCTTTAACCCGTTCCCGGGTACCGAGTTTGAGCGCAGCCCTGATGCGGTCATCGACCGCTTCCGCGACCGGCTGCGGTTTCGTAATGTAGTGACCACCGTTCGGCGGACGCGAGGCGACGACATCGATGCCGCCTGCGGCCAGTTGGCCGGGCGCGTCAAGGACCGCGTACGCCGGCGTCTGGGAGACCGCTGAGGTCACGGCACGCCTGCCGCGTCTCCTGTAAACTCCGCGCATGTTCGATGCGAGGACGAATTCCATGGTGCGCGCACTTCTGCTAACCGTCGCAGCCTTGCTGTGTACCGCCTGTGTGACCGAATCCGGTGGCCGGGTGCTCAAGGAATCGCCCGAGGACGCGGCCGCTTACAACTTTCGCCTGGGCGTCGAGTACATGCGCTCGGGCAAGTTACGCCAGGCCCGCGACCGGCTCGAGAGCTCGGTCAAACAGAACCCCGACTTCGCCCAGGCGCACGTCACGCTGGGTCTCCTGTACAAGCGTATCGACGAACCCAAGCTCGCCGAGAAAGCGTTCCGCGATGCCATCCGCGTGGCGCCGGGTGAGGCCGCCGTGCAGAACAGCTACGCCATCTTCCTTTGCGGCAAGCGCCGGTTCGACCAGGCCGAGAAATACTTCGTACGCGCGGCACGTAATCCGCTCTACTCGACACCTGCCGCCGCGTTAACCAACGCGGGCGTGTGCATGCGCAACAAGCCCGACACCGAGGCTGCGGAGCGGTATTTTCGCCAGGCGCTCGACGTCAACGCCACCTTCGGTGACGCACTCATCCAGCTCGCCGATCTCAAGATGACGACGGGCAATCCGCTCAGTGCACGCGCCTTCCTGGAGCGGCTGATGCAGGGTGCGGACCCGGCCGCAGAGACCTTGCTGATGGGATGGCGTATCGAAACGGCGCTGGGCGATCAGCGGGCCGCAGACGATTACGCGGACCGGCTTGTCGAGCTGTTCCCGGAGTCCCGCGAGGCCGAACAGTTCAAGGGCGGCTAGGCGCCGGCGATGACGGACGACGCGACGCAGGACGCTGCGGCCGACGCAGCCGAGGCTGAACCGGCGCTGGGCGCCTGGCTGCGTGAGGGCCGCGAATCGGCCGGCCTGGGCGTGGAGGCCGTCGCCGCCGCGCTGCACCTGGACCCGGGTGTCATCACAGCGCTCGAGAGCGATGACTTCAGCGCACTGGGTGCACCCGTGTTCGTCAAGGGACACCTCAGGGCGTTGGCCGGCCACGTGGGTCTCGACGTTGACGAAGCGATGCAGCGCTACGCCGACACCGTGGGCGATTCGGGCGCTGAGCCGCCCGAGCTCGTGGTGCAGTACCAGCAGCCGATTCGTCGAAACCGTGTGGCGCCACTGCTGACCTTGCTTGCGGTGCTGGCCGTCGTCGCCGCGCTTGTGGCAGCGTTTCTACTCTGGCCGCGCGGTATGGAGACTCCGGCGGCAACGGCAGCGTCAACCACGGAATCCACTACAGAACCGGCCGTCGAGCGCAGCGAGGCATCGACGCCCGGCACCGGCGCCGAGTCCGCGTCGGCCACTACAGATTTCGCCTCCCGCCTGGCCGAGGCCCGCGAGCGCGCCTCGCAGACCGCGACCGAGCCGGCCACAACGGCGCCTGAGCCCGTTACAGCGACCCCGGCATCGAGCGTGGTCTCAAAGACAGCAGGGCTTCAAATACGCTTCACCGCGGAGTGCTGGTTCGAGGTGCGTGATGCCGAGGGTCGTCGGCTGGCGACAGGCCCGGCGCCTCAGGGTGACTCGCGTCGGCTTGATGGTCCGCGGCCCGTGACGGTGACACTGGGCGTCGCGGATGCCGCGACGCTGATCCTCGACGGTGAAGCCGTGTCGATTCCCGCCAGCGCCCGCCGCGGCCGCAGCGCGAGACTCACGCTGCGTTAGGCAGAAGCCGCGTATAATGCGCGGCTGTCCGGCTCACCACGCGCCCTTCCAGGGCCCCAAGATCATGGCTCAGAACATCACGCCCGTACGGGGCATGAACGACATCCTGCCGCCCGATGGCGACACCTGGCTCGCGCTCGAAGGCATCGTGTCGGAGCTTTTGGCCGGCTACGGCTACCGGCACGTGCGACTGCCGCTGCTCGAGCGCACGGAGTTGTTTCGCCGCTCGATCGGTGATGCCACGGATATCGTCGAGAAGGAGATGTACACCTTCGATGATCGCAATGGCGAGAGCCTGACGCTGCGTCCCGAGGCCACGGCGGGGTTGGTTCGCGCGGCGATCTCGAATGGCCTCACGCACAACCAGAAGCACCGCATCTGGACCGCCGGGCCGATGTTCCGTTACGAGAAACCTCAGAAAGGCCGTTACCGGCAGTTCCACCAAATCGATATCGAAGCCTTCGGCTACGAGGGTCCCGATGTCGACATTGAGATGATCGTCATGTCGGCGCGACTCTGGCAGCGACTCGGCATCTCGAGGCTGTCTCTTGAAGTCAACTCGCTGGGCAGTGCCGAGGCGCGTGCCGCCTACCGTGATCAGCTTGTGACCTATTTCGAGGGCCACCGCGATGTGCTCGACGCCGACAGCCTGCGCCGCCTGGAAAGCAATCCGCTGCGCATTCTCGACAGCAAGAACCCCGCGATGACCGAAGTCATCGCCGGTGCGCCGTTGCTGCTCGACCACCTGGACGCCGAGTCGCAGGCGCATTTTGATGCCCTGCGCGCGGGGCTCGATGCCGTCGGCGTGGCCTACACGGTCAATCCACGCCTGGTGCGCGGCCTCGATTATTACTCGCGCACAGTGTTCGAATGGGTGACCGACGCGCTGGGGTCGCAGGGTGCCGTGTGCTCGGGCGGGCGCTACGACGGCCTGTTCGAGCAACTGGGTGGCAAACCCGTGCCTGCGATCGGCTGGGCCATTGGCGTGGAGCGTCTCGTGGCGCTCTGCGAAGCGGAACAGGCGCGTCCGGCTGCGGTCGAACCCCACGCGTACCTGATCTCGGTGGGCGCGGACGCCGACGCCGCAGCGCTGGCACTCAGCGAGCGTCTGCGCGACGCGGTTCCGGGGCTTCGGCTTGAACGCCACCTGGGTGGCGGCAGCATGAAATCGCAGCTCAAGCAGGCCGACAAGAGTGGCGCCGAACTGGCGCTGATCGTGGCTGAGCGTGAGCTCGCGGACGGCGTGGTTTCGGTCAAGCCGCTGCGCGACCGCCGCGAGCAGGAAAGCCTCGATGAGGCGGGCCTATCACGCCTGCTTGTTACCGAAGTCGGATCGCGCTAAACACCGGGTCGCGCCGTTTCGCGGGGCGCCCGAAACCGCTAGAATTGCCGGCTGATTCGCGCCGGGTGCCGCTGGCCCCGACGCACGACATGACGATGGATAGGTGATGAAACCGTGAGCGATTACGAAGACGCGGAACAAGTCGAGAAACTGAAGGCCTTCTGGGACGAGAACGGCAAGCTGCTGATCAGCGCCGTGGTCCTCTCAACGGCCGGCCTGTTCGGCTGGAACTGGTGGAAGGGCGAGCAACGCGCTTATGCAGAAGGCGCCTCACAGGTCTTTGAGCAGGCCGTCGATGCCGCCCAGGCGTCCGACCTGACCATGCTCGTGTCTCACCACAGCACGCTAAGCACGGACTTCCCGGACTCGCCTTACGTGACACAAGCTGGCCTGCGGCTTGCCGGGCTCTACATGCAGCGCGGTGAGACGGAATCGGCCGAAACGACGCTGCGCGATGTTCTCGCGCGCGAGCGCGGCAACCTGCTTGAGCCTGTTGTGGCCTCGCGACTGGCCCGTGTGCTGTCCTACCGCGGCGATGCGGCGCAGGCGCTCGAGGTGCTCGACAGCGTCGGCGATGAGGGCACCTACGCGCCGCTACTGGCTGAGACGCGGGGCGATGTACAGGTTGCCCTGGGCAACACGGAAGCGGCACGCGCAGCATTCGAATCAGCTCTGACGGCCACCGGTCAGTCCCAGCTGATCGATGTGCGGCTTGTGGAAATGAAGCTCGCCGACCTCGGCGCCGCACCCGTCGTTGCTACGGAAGCGGAAACCCCGTGACCCGCTCACTGCGCCTCTTGGCGCTGGCAACGGCCGTTCTGGCCGTGTCCGGCTGCTCCATTTTCGGCGGTGACGACGAAGAGGCAGCGCTGCCGCCCACGCCGCTCACCGACTTTTCGCCGACGCTTCGGCTCGATCGCGTGATTAACGACGGTATGGGCGGCGGCGGGGGCGTGCTGCGCTACGCATTGCGCCCGTCGGGCGACGGTACGCGCGCCTATGCGGCGGGTGCTGATGGCACGGTGGTGGCTTACGACGCCGTCTCGGGCAAGCGCACCTGGCGCGCAAAGCTTGATGCAACCATCACGGCCGGCCCCGGTGCCGGTGACGGCCGACTCGCCGTTGCGGATCGCAGCGGCGGCATTACGGCGCTGGACGCGCGCACGGGCGACGTCCTGTGGCGACAGGACATCGCGGCAGAAGTGCTCGCGCCGCCTGTTTTGGGTGGCGAACGCGTCATCGTGCGCAGCGTTGACGGCCGTTTGCTCGCGTTGTCGGGTACAACGGGCGAGTTGCTCTGGTTCGTGGAGCAGCCCGTACCGAGGCTGTCGCAACGCGGCACCGGCGCACCCGTGATCGTCGGTGACGCCGTCGTCGCGGGCTTCGACAACGGGCGCATCCTGGCCGCAGACCTGCTCTCGGGCGAGGTGCTCTGGGAGCTGCCTCTGGGGATCCCCTCGGGGCGCAGCGACATCGAGCGCATGGTTGATGCGGACGGTGCACTGGCGGCATCGGGCAACGACCTTTACGTCACGGGGTTCCGGGCCCGGACAGCCGCCATTGCCGCAGAGTCGGGACAGGCGCTCTGGGCGCGCGAACTCTCAAGTTACTCGGGTCTTGGAATCGACTGGACGAACGTCTACATGACGCTCGAGGGCGACCAGGTCATCGCGCTCTCGCGCAGTAACGGCACTCAACAGTGGTCCAACGAGCAGTTCTTGCGCCGGCAGCTGACGGCGCCCGTCGCCTTTGGCGAGTACGTTGTCGTGGGTGACCTTGAGGGCTATCTGCATTTCCTGAGCGCGCGCAGCGGCACACTGGCGGCGCGGGTTCGCGTCGACGACGCGCCGATCGTGCAGCGCCCCTATGTGATGGGCGAGACGCTGTACGCGCAGTCCAGCGAAGGCACACTGGTCGGCTACCGCGAGCGCGGCGAGCGCCGCTAACGCCGCGATGCTGCCCGTCGTCGCACTCGTCGGTCGACCCAATGTCGGCAAGTCGACGCTGTTCAATCGACTGACGCGCACCCGCGACGCACTCGTCGCGGACTACCCGGGGCTGACCCGCGATCGTCAGTACGGCTACGGCAAGGTCGGCGGCCGTGACTATCTTGTGGTCGATACGGGCGGTCTTGGCGATGACGACGAGGGGGTCGCCGCGCTCATGGCGGAGCAGGCGCGTCTGGCTATCGATGAGTCGGACGCGGTCATCTTCCTTGTCGACGCCCGCGAAGGCTTGCTGGCCGGCGACTACGACATTGCGGATCGTGTGCGGCGCAGCGATAAACCGGTGTTCGTGGCCATCAACAAGGCCGAAGGGCTGGACGCCGACGCCGTGGCATCGGACTTCTACGCGCTCGGTCTTGGCAATCCCGCGGTGATCTCAGCGGCACACGGCGATCGCGTGGTCCCGCTCATTGAACACGTGCTGGCCGCGTGTCCCGAAGGCGACACTGAGCCTGAGCCCGACGCGGCCATCATGATTACCGTGGCGGGTCGACCCAATGTCGGTAAGTCGACGCTCATCAATCGCCTCATTGGTGAGGAGCGATTGGTTGCATTCGACAAACCGGGCACCACGCGCGACAGCGTGCGCGTCCCGTTCGAGCGCGATGGCAAACACTATGTACTCGTCGATACGGCGGGCGTGCGGCGACGCACGCGGGTAACCGAGGCCATCGAGAAGTTCAGCATCATCAAGACGCTGCAGGCCATTGAGCAGAGCAACGTCGTGATCGGGGTCATTGACGCGCGTGAGGGCGTGACGGACCAGGATGTCTCGTTGTTCGGCCTGATCATCGAGCGGGGCAGGGCGCTTGTCGTTGTCATCAACAAGTGGGACGGGCTCGACCCGGACCGCCGCCGCGCCCTGCGCGATGGGCTCGAGCTCAAGCTTGGCTTCACGGAGTTCGCCCCGCGTCATTTCATTTCGGCCAGGCACGGCACGGGTGTGGGCAAGCTTTTGCCCGAGGCCGACCGGGTGCACGAGGCAGCGTGTCGTGAGCTGCCGGCATCGGCGCTCACCCGGGCACTGGAAACGGCGATCAGCGCGCACCCGCCACCGCTGTCGCGTGGACGTCGCCCGAGGCTGCGCTATGCACACCAGGGCGGGCGCAACCCGCCTGTCATCGTGGTGCACGGGACGCAGGCGGAACGCCTGTCGGCCAGTTACCGGCGCTACCTCGTCAACTACTTCAGAAAGACCTTCAAGCTGCGGGGCACACCCATTCGCCTGCAGCTCAAGTCGGGCAAGAACCCCTTTGAGGGGCGGCGCAACACGCTGACACCGCGTCAGCAGGCGCGTCGCAAACGCCTGCTCAAGCACGTCAAGAAGCGCTCGTAAGTGACGCCCCGCGGGTGCAGCGTGGTAGGCTCTCGCGACTGATACACAGGGGATAGTGGGAGAGAACAATGAGCATCCTCGAGACAATTCTCAATTCGGGCAACGGTGCCCTCGTGGGCCAGGTTGCAGACAGCCTGAAACTCGATAAGGGCAAAGCGGGCGCCGCCATTGCGGAGCTGTTGCCGGCACTCAAAGGCGGCATCCGCCGCAACGCCGAGAAGCCCGAGGGCCTCGGTGCGCTGATGTCGGCGCTACAGGGTGGTCATCACTCGGACTACGTCGAGAAGCCTGACCTGTTGAGCCGGGCTGCGACGATCACCGACGGCAACGCGATCCTGGGCCACCTGCTGGGCAGCAAGGATGAAAGCCGCAAAGTGGCCGCCGAGGCCGCCTCGCGCACCGGAGTCGATGTGGGCACGCTCAAGAAGATGCTGCCCATGGTCGCGGCCATGGCGATGGGCTCGCTGAGCAAGGAAAGCAAGGGCGGCGGTGCGCTGTCTTCGTTGCTTGCCGGTGGCGCGTCCTCAGCGGGCGCCGGCCTGTTGTCGAGCTTCCTCGATAAGGATGAGGGCGGTTCGGCCGTGGGTAACCTGCTGGGTATGGCCCGTAAGTTCTTCTGACGATGTGTAAGCGCGCCACGCGTCACGGCGTGGCGCGCGCTTTCCTATGACCGCCTCTGCAGCCGGCGCGCGCCAATTCCTCCAGTTGCCGGGTTCGTTCGAGCTGCGCCGTGGCGGCGTCCTCGAGCGGCCTGTGCTCGCCTATGAGACCTGGGGGCAGCTCTCGCCCGAGCGCGATAACGCGATCGTGCTGTTTACGGGCTTGTCGCCGTCGGCGCATGCCGCCTCGTCGCCCGGAGACCTGTCGCCGGGTTGGTGGGAGGAGATGCTGGGTCCGCAACGCCCCATCGACACGGACCGCTTCTTTGTCGTGTGCGTGAATTCTCTGGGCAGTTGCTTTGGCTCGACGGGGCCTTCGAGTGATAATCCCTCGAGTAATGCGCTATACGCAATTGATTTTCCGGTCCTTTCTCTGGAAGACATTGCGAATGCGTCGTTGCCTGTACTCGATGCGTTGGGCATCGACCGGGTGTTTGCGGCGATCGGCTGCTCCATGGGTGGCATGACGGCCCTGGCTTTCGCTGCGCTGCACCCGGCGCGTTGTGGCCGACTCATCTCTGTGTCCTCCGCGGCGCGTGCGGCCCCGTTTGCGATCGCGCTGCGCTCGCTGCAACGCGAGATGGTGCGCCGCGACCCGGACTGGCAGGACGGGCGCTACCCGGCCGGTGCCGGCCCGATCACAGGCATGCGCATGGCACGCAAGCTCGGCATGATCACCTACCGCTCCGCGCAGGAGTGGGTGCAGCGCTTCGGGCGCGAGCGGGTGGCCGCCGAGCATGGCGCCAATGACCCGTTTTGTATCGATTTCGAGGTCGAGTCCTACCTCGAGGCCCACGCGCTCAAGTTCACGGGCGCCTTCGATGCCAACTGTTACCTGTTCCTGTCACGGGCCATGGACCTGTTCGATATCGCTGACTACGGGGGCTCCGTGGCCAGCGGTGTGGGCCGAACGGCGCTCGACGAGGCACTCGTCATCGGCGTGGGCAGCGACATCCTGTTCCCGCTCTGGCAGCAGCGGGAGCTTGCCGATGCACTGGGTGCGACGGGCTGCGACGTGAGCTTCGAGGCGCTCGATTCGATCCAGGGCCACGATTCGTTCCTGGTTGATATGGACCGGTTCCGGCCCGTTATTGGCAGCTGGCTGGCCAACCGCTAAACCGTTTCCGGTGTTAGACTCGCGTCATGGTTATCGCCGCGGATGAGCCCAATGCCCGCGGGGCGGCAGGTCTGGCCCCGCTGATCGCACTATGCGATGAGGCCGTCGCGTTGCCCGACGCCACCGCAATCGTCGACCGTATCAAGTCCGAACTCTGCCGCATGATCCGCGGCAATGCCTTTGAGCTGCCTGTTGCTGTCATGCAGCCGCTCCCGGACCGTTATGCGCGCCGGCTGCTGCATCGCGACCCGGATCGCGGCTACTCCATCGTGGCCATGACCTGGGGTCCCTGCCAATCGACACCCATTCACGACCATGCGGGGATGTGGTGCGTCGAGGGTGTCTGCGCGGGCAGCATCGACGTCCTGCAGTACGAGCTCATGGAGCAGGCGGACGGTGAACGCTATCGCTTTGAACCCCGCAATTCCTACATGGCCGGCATCGGCAGCGCCGGGTGCCTGATTCCGCCCTACGAATACCACCTCATCGCGAATCCCTGCGATCGTAGCCCCGCAGTCTCGCTGCACATTTACGGCGGCGACATGGATTACTGCCACGTCTTCGTTCGTGAGGGTGAGGGCAGCGACTGGCACCGTCGCGCGCAGCGCGCGCTGTCATTCGACGACTGAGCCTAGTCTTCCTTGGGGCGAATGCCCCGGACCGCCGCGTCCACCACGCCATCCCGTAGTGTCACGGCCACGGCATCGCCGGGCTTGAGTGCGGCCGCATCCGTGACGGCATCACCGTCGGTATCGCGCACCACGGCGTAACCGCGTCCAAGGGTTGCGAGCGGACTAACAGCCTGGAGTGTCTTGGCCAGCGCGCCCAGTCGCTGTTTGCGCGTGCGCCGGGTCGCGGCTTCCGCGCGCACCAGCCGTCCCGCGAGATCACCGAGCGTACGCTTGCGCCGCGCGAGCGCTGTCGCAGGCGACTGCACCCGCAGGCGGGCGGCGAGTGCGGCGTGCTGCCGCAGGCGATGGTCGAGCGCCTCCTGGCCCGAGCGGCGCAAGGCCTGGTTCAGTCGCTCAAGCAGTCGCCGTTGTTCGGCGAGCCGGCGCGAGGGGCCCTGCGACTGCAGGCGGCGCGCCAACTGATCCATGCGCTGCGCGTAGCGTTGCAGCAGTCGGTCAGCTGCGTTGCTGAGTCGGTAGCCGCGCTCCTGCGCTTGCCTGAGCAGCGTGCGTCCATCGGGTACGGCGAGCTCGGCCGCGGCTGACGGCGTGGGTGCTCGCGCGTCGGCCACATAGTCTGCGATCGTAACATCCACCTCGTGGCCCACCCCGGCAATCGTCGGGATCGGGCAGTTGGCAATGTCGCGGGCCAGGCCCTCGTCATTGAACGCGGCCAGGTCTTCGAGCGAGCCGCCGCCGCGCGCGAGGATCAGCACGTCGCAGTCTTTGCGGGCTACGGCGAGCGCCAGCGCGCGACGCAGTTCCGTGGGCGCATCCCGGCCCTGCACGCTGGCGCCGTAGATCAACACCGGCACGCTCGGCATGCGTCGGCCGAGCACCTTGAGGATGTCGCGAACGGCCGCACCCGAGGGTGAGGTAATCACGCCAATACGGCTGGGCAGGGCAGGCAGGTCCCGCTTGCGCTCAGCACCGAACAGGCCCTCGGCGTGCAGCTTGCGTGTGAGCTGTTCAAAGGCGCGGCGGAGCAGACCTTCGCCGGCTGGCTCGAGGTGTTCGACGATGAGCTGGTAGTCGCCGCGCGGTTCATAGAGGCTCAGTCGGCCACGCACGAGCACCTGGTCGCCATTGGCGAGATCGCGGGTACTGCCGCGCTGGCGCTGGCGGAAGAACGCGGCGCGCACCTGGGCCTGGCCGTCCTTGAGCGAGAAGTAGACGTGGCCCGATGCCGGACGCGCGAGGTTGGAGACTTCGGCCTCCACCCAGATGCTGCCGAAGCTCGATTCGAGCAGCTCGCGCGAGGCGCGGTTGAGTGCCGAGACACTCCAGACGTCATGCTGTGCCGGTGCCCGCAACGCATCGCTCCGTGAAAGCCTGCGAGTATACGGGACGCACCCACCGGGTGCTTACCTCGCCCGCCCATCCCCGGTACAATGGTCGGTTAACCCCAAACCCCCCCCAGGAACACCGGAGGAGGCGCACCCTGCGTATTGCGAGAGAGGCTCTGACATTCGACGACGTCTTGCTGCAGCCCGCGTACTCCGAAGTATTGCCCCGCGAAGTGTCGCTCGCGACGCAGCTCACGCGCGATATCTCGCTCAACACGCCCCTGCTGTCTGCGGCCATGGATACCGTGACCGAAGCGCGACTCGCGATCACGCTCGCGCAGGAAGGCGGCATGGGCATTATCCACAAGAACCTGCCGCCCGAGGAACAGGCGCGCAACGTGCGTGTAGTCAAGAAATTTGAAAGCGGCATCATTAGCGATCCCATCACGGTCAACCCGGAGATGACGATCCGCGAAGTGCTGCAGCTTACACGCGCCAACAACATCTCGGGCGTGCCCGTGGTTTCCGGCGACGAGACCGTGGGTATCGTCACCAATCGCGACCTGCGCTATGAAACCCATCTCGACGCGGCCGTGTCGACGGTCATGACCCCCAAGGAAAAGCTCGTCAC
Source organism: uncultured Gammaproteobacteria bacterium (assembly GCA_937899415.1). Taxonomy (GTDB): domain Bacteria; phylum Pseudomonadota; class Gammaproteobacteria; order Steroidobacterales; family Woeseiaceae; genus CALBPI01. The sequence continues at coordinate 17,061 of CALBPI010000002.1, forward strand.
CGTTCGCGAGGGCGCGGCGAAACAGGAAGTGCTGTCGTTGCTGCACCAGCACCGCATCGAGAAAGTGCTCGTGGTCGACGACGCGTTTCGCTTGCGCGGCATGATCACGGCCAAGGACTTCCAGAAAGCCACCGACTTCCCACGTGCCTGCAAGGATGGCAATGGTGCGTTGCGCGTAGGCGCGGCGGTCGGCACGGGCGGTGACACCGAGGAACGCGTCGCCATGCTCATGGAGGCAGGCGTCGACGTGCTTGTCGTGGATACCTCACACGGGTTCTCCCGCGGCGTCCTCGAGCGTGTCCGCCAGATTCGCAGTGAGTACCCCGACGCCCAGATCATTGCCGGCAACATCGTGACGCCCGAAGCCGCGGAAGCGCTCGTCGAGGCCGGTGCCAACGCCGTCAAGGTCGGCATCGGTCCGGGCTCCATCTGCACCACGCGCGTGGTCGCGGGGGTGGGTGTACCGCAGATCACGGCCGTCGCCGAAGTGGCCGAAGCCATGGACCGTCATAGTGTCCCCGTCATTGCCGACGGCGGCATTCGCTATTCGGGCGACATCGCCAAGGCCATCGTGGCGGGCGCGTCCTCGATCATGATTGGCGGTCTGTTTGCAGGTACCGAAGAGGCGCCGGGCGAGGTCGAACTTTACAAGGGTCGCAGCTACAAGTCGTACCGCGGCATGGGCTCACTCGGGGCCATGGCCCAGGGCTCCTCGGACCGTTACTTCCAGGACACCACCGACGAGCTTGAGAAGCTCGTGCCCGAAGGCATCGAAGGTCGCGTGCCCTACAAGGGCTCGCTCATTGCCATCGTCCACCAGCTCATGGGCGGCCTGCGCGCCGCGATGGGCTACACGGGCTGCGCCGACATTCTCTCGATGCGTACACGACCCGAGTTTGTGCGGATCACGGGTGCGGGAATGCGCGAGAGCCACGTGCACGATGTGACGATTACCAAAGAAGCCCCCAACTACCGGAGCGAGTGATGGCGCCAGCAGCGCGTGATATTCACGCTGACCGCGTACTGATCCTCGATTTTGGCGCCCAGTACACCCAGCTGATTGCGCGCCGGGTGCGCGAGTCGGGCGTCTACTCGGAGATCCATCCCTGGGACATGGACCCCGATGCAATTCGCGAATTCGGCGCGCGCGGGATTATCCTGTCGGGCGGCCCCGAATCCGTAAATCAGAGCGCGCCGCCGCGTGCCGCGCAGTTGGTCTTCGAGCTGGGTGTGCCCGTGCTGGGCATCTGCTACGGCATGCAGACCATGGCCGCGCAACTGGGTGGTGAGGTCAGCGCCGCGTCGCACCGTGAGTTCGGTTACGCCGAGGTCGACGAGACCGTCGAATCGGAACTGCTCACGGGCTTTGCCGATGAACGCAACGACGCAGGGCAGGCCCGGCTCAAGGTCTGGATGTCGCACGGCGATCGTGTCGATGCGCTGCCGACTGGTTTTTCCGGCATTGCCGCCAGCGCCAACGCGCCGCTGGCAGCCATGGAGGATCGCGAGCGCCAGTTCTACGGCGTGCAGTTTCACCCCGAGGTGACGCACACGCTCCAGGGTGCGGCCATCCTGCACCGGTTTGTCCGCGAGATTTGCGGCTGCTCTGGCGACTGGACCACGGGCAACATCGCGAGCGACGCCATCGCGCGGATTCGAGAGGCCGTGGGCGACGATCACGTCCTGCTGGGCTTGTCGGGCGGCGTCGACTCGTCGGTTGTTGCGGCCATGCTGCACGCGGCCATCGGCGACCAGCTCACCTGCGTTTTTGTTGATCACGGTTTGCTCAGGCTCAACGAAGGCGACCAGGTCATGGACACCTTCGCGCGACACCTGGGCGTCAACGTCATTCGGGTTGATGCTGCCGAACGTTTTTTCGGTGCGCTTGACGGGGAGGCCGACCCCGAGGCCAAGCGCAAGATCATCGGGCGCGAGTTTGTCGCGGTCTTCGAAGCCGAAGCCGACAATCTCGACAACGTGCGCTGGCTGGCGCAGGGCACGATCTACCCCGACGTCATCGAGTCGGCTGGCAGTGCCACGGGCAAGGCCCATGTCATCAAGAGTCACCACAACGTCGGCGGCCTGCCCGAGCACATGAACCTGAAGTTGCTCGAGCCCTTGCGCGAGCTGTTCAAGGACGAGGTGCGTCGTGTCGGCGTCGAGCTCGGCCTGCCGCACGACATGGTCTACCGCCACCCGTTCCCCGGCCCGGGCCTCGGGGTTCGCATCCTGGGCGAGGTCAAGGCCGAGTACGCCGCGCTCCTGCAGCGCGCCGATGCCGTGTTCATCGACGAACTGCGTGCTGCGGGTCTTTACGAGGAAACCAGTCAGGCGTTTGCCGTGTTCTTACCGGTACGCTCTGTGGGCGTCATGGGTGATGGGCGCACCTACGACTATGTGATCGCATTGCGGGCCGTCGAAACCGTCGATTTCATGACGGCACGCTGGGCGCGCTTGCCGTATGAGTTTCTCGAGCGTGTGTCGCTGCGTATCATCAACGAAATCGAGGGCATCTCGCGCGTGACCTACGATATCTCGGGTAAACCCCCCGCCACCATCGAGTGGGAGTAGCCATGACGGCACTGCAGGTGCTGTTCGCACTCAACGCCATCTGGTTTGGGATGGCGTTCGATGCCTTTTACCGGCGGCGCGCTATTTTCGGCAAGGTCCTGGTGCCCGTCCAGGCGGATCGCGACAACACAGCCTACGCCGCGCTCGTCGAGTCGGGGCGCTTCATGGGCGGATTCAACCTCGCACTGTCACTGTTCAACGTGCTGCTGGTCTTCAATGTGGGCGGCTTCGACACGCCCGCGCAGTGGGCCACGCTGCTGGTCTTCAATGCGGTGGCGCATGGCTCGCAGTTTGTTGGCAACATCCCGATGGCGATTGCGAATCGGCGGGGTGGTGGATTGTGGCCTGTATTCAGGGGGGTGATGTTGCGTATCTTTGTCATCGACTGTGTGTTGATGGTGGCTAATGCAGCGCTCGCCGCAGCGCTGCTGCTTTAAAGGCGATTCACTGCTGTGTACACGCTACGTCACCGCGATGCCGAGGTCCTGATGTGAGCGATCAGGCGAGCCATAGCGCGTTCAGTGACGACGACCACCGCTGGATGGCCGAAGCCCTGGCCCTGGCCGACGCGGCCGAGGCCGACGGTGAGGTGCCTGTGGGTGCCGTGGTCGTGCGTGGCGACGAGATCGTCGGCCGTGGGCGAAACGCACCGCTTGCAAGCCACGACCCGAGCGCGCACGCGGAGCTCCTGGCCGTGCGCGATGCGGCCGCGCGGCTGGGCAACTACCGGCTCACGGGCTGCCGCGTTTACGTCACGCTCGAGCCCTGCCTCATGTGCGTGGGCGCTATGGTGCACGCGCGCGTCGCCGAGGTGGTGTTTGCAGCGCCCGATCCGAAGTCGGGCGCGCTGGGGGGTGTCACGGACGCCCTGGCGCTGCCGGGCCTTAATCACCGATTCGCGGTACGAAGCGGGCTCATGGCCGACGTGGCTGGCGAGCGGCTCCGGCTGTTCTTTCGCAACAAGAGACGCGCAACATGATTACGATTCGGGCAGCCCGGGTGGACGATGGCCCCGCGCTCATGGATCTGTTGCCGGGCCTTGCTGATTTTCCCGTGCCTAACGACCGCAATCCGGACGATCTCTGGCGCGGCGATGCGAAGGTGGTGGCGCAGCACCTGGACGGCTCACGCGATGACACGCTATTGCTTGTGGCTGCCGACGAACAGGATCGGCCTTTGGGGCTGGCGCTCGTGTCGCTTCGGCCCGAGTTGCTCAGTGGTGCGCCGAGCGCGCATCTCGAAGCGATCGTGATTGGGCCCGGAGCCCGGGGGCAGGGCGCCGGCCGCAGCCTGCTGGAGGCAGTGGAGCACGCTGCGGCCGATCATGGCGCCCAATCGATCACCCTGCATGCGTTTCGCAAGAATGAACGCGCGAGGGCATTATATGAATCAGCGGGTTATGACGGTGAGCTCATCCGCTACATGAAGCCGCTGCCGGCGCCACAAGAGCGCGACTGAGAGCAGTCCGAGCAGGCCCAGGCCCGCGCTACCGCCACCTTCTTCGGTAACCACGACAATGGGCTCGACGGGCGCGTCGACGGTTTCGCTTTCAAGCGGCAGGTCGAACAGGTCGGCCGATTGAGCCGGACCAAACGTGGCCACGAGCCTGCCATCGAAGTCGTCGTAGAGCTCGATGAGGACGTCGTAGTAGCCCGTGGGGAAGCCCGAGACGAGATCGGCGTCGAAGTAGTATTCGTCGCCGCCACTGGCACCGTAGATGTCGAACACGGCGGTTTCGCCATACTCGACCCAGTCACCGCCCTCGAGAGAGAGATACACCACAGCGTAGACCCAAGCCTGGTCGTAGACCGTGTCGGCATCGAAGTCGAGCTCCAGGCGCGTGTAGAAGCCGTCACCGTCAAGGTCGCCGGCAATCGCGGTGGTGGCATCGAAGATCCAGAAGTCCTGGTTGATGGACTGGGCATCGGCCGCCGTCGGCGCTTTTCGCTGCAGGCGTGCGCCCGCGCCGCGCGTCGGTGCGGTCGATTTACTCGAAAGCTGGGCGTCTTTGCCGGGCTTGCGTTGGCTCTCGTCGGCTTTCTTGCCCTGTTCCGCGAGGACCTGGACGCCGGCGGGGGCCGGTGACTGAGCGATCGCGGGTGCCGCGAGCGCGAGGCTGGCTGCGACAATCAGGGTGCGGAATTGGCGAATTGCGGTCATGGTGCTCACTCCCTTTCAGATGGGTCTGGGCACCATTAGGCAGGTGGGACGCTGAATGCGGCCTGAATGCCGCGAGGCCTGGGCTCAGGCGCGGGTTTCGGTGCGCTGCGAGGGGTCTTCCTCGGGCGTCTCAGGCACCGTTTCATCGGCCTCAGAGGCGTTTTCCCGGTTCTCGAGCCAGTGCAGGATGTCGCGATAGTTGCGGATGTTCTCGACGTAATCGACGGGCTCCCAGCCCCGCGCGTAGCCGTAGGGCACGCGTGAGTACCACTTCTTTCGCGCCAGTAGTGGCAGTGCGTCGCGGACATCCACCCAGCGGTTGGGGTCGCCGTCCTGCATCTCGACGATCTTGCGGGCGTCTTCAACGTGGTAGAAGCCCACGTTGTAGGCGGCCAGCGCCATCCAGGTGCGGTCGGGCTCGGGGATGCTGTCGTTGAGGCGCGCCTTGAGCCGTGCATAAAAGCGGGCGCCACCGCTGATGCTCGACGCGGGGTCGGTGCGGTCTTCGATGCCCAGGTAGTCAGCGGTGGCCTGCGTGAGCATCATGATGCCGCGCACGCCTGTGGGCGATACGGCTGAGCGGCGCCAGTGCGACTCCTGGTACCCCATGGCGGCCAGCAGCTGCCAGTCGAGCTCATTGGCGCTGGCGGCCTCGAGGAACAGATCGCGGTAGCGCGGCAGTCGTGATTCGTAGTGGCGAATGAAGCTGCGCGTGCCGACGTAGTCGAATTCGTCGTTGTGACCGTAGTAGCGGTCCAGGATTCGTGTGAGTTCGCCGTTGCGGCGAATCTTCTGCAGGTACTGGTTGGCGCGCACGATGAGCGTGTCGTCGCCATCCGGTGGGAAGGCCCAGGCGATCGAGTCCGCGACCTCGAGCTCAAGTGCAATGCGCAGCTCCGGGTGGAAATTGCGGTGAATGCTGAAATCCGTGGAATCGGCGACCGTGTAGTCGATGTCGCCTTCGGCCACCTGCTCGAGCAGGTCCGCAGCGTCGACACTCGCGTCCTCGCGCCAGCGCAAGAGCGGCAGATCGGGCTGTAGCGCGCGCATCGTGTCGGCGTGGCTGGAGCCTGCGACAACAACAATCTCCCGGTCCTGAACTTCTACCAGGGACTGTGGACGCCCCGTACCTCGACGGTAGATCAGGTGCTGCTCGACCTGCTGGTAGGGCTGTGAGAACCGCACCAGCGCAAGTCGCGGCTCGGTGATCGACAGCGCACCCGCCGCCATGTGCGCGTCACCCTGGGCAACCGAAGGCACGAGCTCCGAAAAGCTGTCCATGGGGACCATCTCGAGTTCAACGCCAAGGTCCTCACTGAAGCCGCGCACGAGGTCGTACTCGGGACCCGTGGGACCGTCGCTGCCGATGTACCAGGCGGTCGGTGCGTTGCGCGTGACCACGCGCAGGCGACCCGTCTCGAGGACCTGCTCGAGAATGGGGGGCGGGAAGTGTGGCGTGGTAAGCAACGCCCCCGCGATGAGGGCCAGCACGAGTCTCATGCCGGCACCCGAAGTCGCGTGCTGCAGACGGCCATGCTCGGATTATACCGCGCCAGGCGCCCCGGCTCGCCCCGAGCTTGAAATCGGGGGTGAATCCCCGGTCACGCCTTGAGATACTAGTGCCTGGTCCGTGTCGGCTGCCCCGCGACGGTCAGCCGTGAACCCCGTCAGGCCCGGAAGGGAGCAGCGGCAGCGGTCACACCGGGTGCCGGGACACAGCTGGCACGGGCCCTCGAATTCACTCGTGCTGCCGCGGCGGCGCGCCCCGGCGCATTGGTCTCCATGAGCTATCTCGTTCTCGCCCGAAAATGGCGGCCGCAACGTTTCGAAGACGTTGTGGGCCAGCATCACGTCCTTCGCGCGCTATCGCATGCGCTCGAAAGCGACAAACTGCACCATGCGTACCTGTTTGCGGGCACGCGCGGCGTCGGCAAGACCACGCTCGCGCGTATTCTGGCCAAGGCGATGAACTGCGAGCGCGGCGTCTCGGCCACGCCGTGCGGTGAGTGCAGTGCCTGCACCGAAATCGACGAAGGCCGCTTCGTGGATCTCATTGAGGTCGATGCGGCCTCGCGCACCAAGGTCGACGACATGCGGGAGATGCTCGATAACGTGCAGTACCGGCCGACGCGCGGGCGCAAGAAGGTCTACCTCATTGACGAGGTCCACATGCTCTCGACGCACTCGTTCAACGCGTTGCTGAAGACGCTTGAGGAGCCGCCCGAACACGTGACGTTCTTGCTGGCGACGACGGACCCGCAGAAGTTGCCCGTGACGGTGCTGTCGCGCTGCCTTCAGTTCAACCTGAAACGGCTCACGCCACAGCTCATCGCGGAGCGCATGGCGTTCATCGCGAAGGAGGAGGGCCTCGAAGCCGATGACCAGTCGCTGTCGCTGATTGCGCGCGCGGCCGACGGCAGTATGCGCGACGCGTTATCGATTATGGACCAGGCCATCGCCTACGGGGGCGGGCGCCTCGAAGGCGACGCCGTTGCCGGCATGCTCGGCGCGCTCGATCGCAATGCCGTGGCACGGATCGTCGACTGCCTGGCTGACGGCGATGCGCAGGGTCTGCTCGACCTCATTGAGGACGCTGACGCGCAATTCCCCGACTACGGCCGCCTGCTCGATGAACTGGCGGCCCTGCTGACGCGCATCGCAGTATTCCAGGCGACAGGCTCGGGTGATGCGGATGCAGCAGCTGCCGCCGAGGTTGAGCGCCTCGCGGGCCGTATCTCACCCGAGGACGCCCAGCTCTATTACCAGTTCGCCGTCGTCGGCAAACGCGACCTCTACCTGGCGCCCGACCCGCGCTCAGGTGTTGAGATGACGCTGTTGCGCATGCTGGCGTTTCGGCCAGGTGCACCGGTCGCTGCGCCGGCACCAGGGGCTGCGGGTGGCGGAAAGGCGGCAACGCCCAAGACGACGCAGCACGCGGTGGCGGAACCTGCGCCTGCCGCGCCCTCGGCAGCGCCGGCGCCGAAGCCCGCGCCGCGCAGCGCCAAAGAGGCGGCCACAGGCCTTGAGGACTGGCACCGGCTCGTGGGGCAATTGCCGCTGAGCGGTGTGGCCCGCCTCTTGGCCGCCAATTGTGCATTTGCAGGCCGCGAAGACACGCTCGTACGGCTGTCGCTGGATCGGCGCAGCGAGTCGATGCTCAAGCCCGAGCGCGTCGCAGAACTCGAATCGGCGCTGTCTGACTATCTCGGTGACACGATCAACGTGCGCGTCGAAATCGACGGGCGGGCGGCTGGCGAGACACCCACGCAGCGCGTGGCGCGCGAAGCGGCTGAGTCCCAGGCGGCCACGCGCAACGCACTCGACAGCGATGCCGGTGTGGCTGCAATCAAGAACATGTTTGACGCAGAGCTCGTCGAACGAAACGGAGAGCCATGATGAAAGGTGGAATCGGTCAGCTCATGAAGCAGGCCAAGGCCATGCAGGCCAATATGGAAAAGGCCCAGGCCGAACTGGCCGAAACCGAAGTGACAGGTGAGTCGGGCGCCGGTCTCGTGCGTGTCACGATGACGGGTCGTCACGAGGTGCGCGGCATCGCGATCGACGACAGCTTGCTCGGCGAGGACCGCGAGATGCTTGAGGATCTCGTGGCGGCGGCGTTCAACGACGCGCTGCGCAAGGTCGAGGCGCTCAGCAAGGAAATGATGTCGGGCCTGGCCGGTGGCATGGGCCTGCCGCCCGGAATGAAGCTGCCGTTCTGATATGGCGTTCACGCCGCTTCTGACAGACCTCATTGATGCGTTGCGCTGCCTGCCCGGTGTCGGGCAGAAGTCGGCGCAACGGATGGCCTTTGCGTTGCTCGAGCGCGACCGCGATGGCGCCATCCGACTGGCAGACGGTCTTCGAGCCGCAGCCGAGGGCATTGGTCACTGCGAACGCTGTCGCATGTTCTCCGAAGACCCACTGTGCCCGATCTGTTCCGATGCGGCCCGCGACGACAGTCAGCTTTGCGTGGTCGAGTCACCTGCAGACGTACTTGCGCTCGATGCAGCGACGGGGTTTCGTGGGCGCTACTTCGTGCTCATGGGACATCTGTCGCCGCTCGACGGCATTGGCCCCGAAGAGCTGGGCCTTGATTTGCTGATGACGCGGCTGCGCGATGACCGCCTGCGCGAAGTCATCATCGCGACGAACCCGACGGTGGAGGGTGACGCCACGGCGCATTACGTGGCCGATCTCGCGGCGCGATCCGGGGTCGCGGCCAGCCGCATCGCGCACGGTGTACCCGTGGGTGGCGAGCTCGAGTACGTCGACGGGGGTACGCTGTCACATGCATTCACAGGTCGGCGCAGCGTCGAGGCCGCAAGTTAACGGGAAGCACTGGCGTGAGCACCGATAAAAACTGCTTGTTCTGCAAAATCATCCGGCGAGAGATCCCGGCGGATTTCGTCTACGAGGACGACGAGATCGTCGCGTTCCGTGACATCAACCCGCAGGCACCCGTACACAATCTGTTCGTGCCCCGGCGCCATATTGAGTCCGCCAATGCGCTTACCGAGGAAGATGCGGCGCTCATGGGGCGTCTGGTCCTTGCGGCGCGCGGCCACGCCGCCGAGCAGGGCTTTGCGGACTCGGGCTTCCGGCTCGTCATGAACACCAATGCGCACGGTTGCCAGACCGTGTTCCACATGCACCTGCACTTGCTGGGTGGCGGGCAGCTTGCGGGCGGTTTCGGCGCCACGCGTTAGCCCGGGCGACAGCTACCAGTCGCGCCGCAACTGCTCTGTGAGTTGGCGGAGTCGCCGGTAGCTGTCGTAGCGCCGCGGATCGATGGCGCCTGACTCAACGGCTGTCTTGACGGCGCAGCCCGGTTCGGACCGGTGTTGGCAATCCGCGAACCGACAGTGCTCCGCGTAGTTCGCAATCTCTACGAATCCCGAGCTGACATCACGCAGGGACTCGATGCTAGGTGCATAGTCGCGCACCCCGGGTGAATCGATAACGGCGAGCCCCGTCTCGATGCGAATGAGTGCCGCGGTCACGGTGGTGTGTCGGCCCTCGCGGCTACCCTCGGATACGGCACCGATGCGTTGGCGCGCATCCCCGGTAAGCGCATTGATCAGCGACGATTTGCCGACGCCCGATTGACCAACGAGGATGCCCGTGTGGCCCTGCAGTAACGACGCGAGTGCCTCGATGCTGTCGCCGCTGCGCGCGCTGCAGGTCAACACGGGGTAGTCGAGGGCTGCGTAAGTCTCGAGCGCCTCGGGCGGGTCGCCGAGGTCTGACTTGCTCCAGACAATGGCCGCCTCGCAGGGCATGAGACGCGCTGCTGCGAGATAGCGGTCGACGATGTAGAAATCAGGTGCGGGTTCCGGGGCCACAACGACCACCATGAGGGACACGTTGGCGGCCAGCACTTCACGTCGACCTCGGCTGTCGGGGCGTGCCAGTTCGTTGTCGCGCGGCAGCAGGGACTCGATGAGCCAGTCGTCCTCATTGGCGAGTGGGCTCGCCCTGACGTGGTCACCGGCAACAGGGCGCAGGCGCTTTCCACGGGTGCGTGCCTGGTGCTCGGGTGCGCCCGGATCACCGGGCGCAGCGAGACCAAATCGGCGGCCGAAGCACGCCGTCACGAGCATGTCGCGGCTTGCGTCCGTCTCTGTGTTGCGAGGTCCAGCCATGGCGCACAGTATGCCGTCGGACCGCGTCGAATCAATGCAGGCGTCTGCTACACTTTCGCGATGACATCGCCGACACACGCTGCTGCAGAGCCGCAGGATACGCGCGCCACGCGCCTGATCTGGATCGATCTGGAAATGACGGGATTGGATCCCGCCGAAGATCGCATCATCGAAATCGCAACGATCGTGACGGATGGACTACTCGAAGAGATCGCCGAGGGGCCCGTCATTGCGATTCACCAGCCGCGCGAGCGGCTCGACACCATGGACGCCTGGAACACGCGGCAGCACACGGGTTCCGGCCTCGTTCAGCGTGTTCTCGACAGCAGCCACGATGCGCGTGCGGCAGAGCTTGCCACGCTTGAGTTTCTGTCGATGCACCTGGAGCCGGGCAGCTCACCCATGTGTGGCAACAGCATCTGCCAGGACCGTCGCTTTCTGGCCAACTACATGCCCGAACTCGAGCGCTTTTTTCACTACCGCAACCTCGACGTGAGCACGCTTAAGATTCTGGCAAAGCTCTGGTCCCCCAGTGTCGCCGCGGGCGTGCGCAAAGGTTCGCAGCACCTGGCGTTGGCCGACATCCGCGATTCGATTGCGGAGCTGCGCCACTACCGCGACCACTGGCTCGAGGCGCCCACGGCCGATCTGAGATGACGGCTGCGCGCGCGCCGCGTTCGGCACCCGCGGCCGCGCGCAACGCGGCGCCCATCGGGCAGGTGGTTGCTGACTGGCTAGCCCCGTTCGAAGGCACCGTGCTGGAGGTGGGCTGCGGCACGGGCGAGCATGCGGCCGCCTGCAGTGCGCTTACACCCCATTTGTGCTGGCTGCCAACGGACCGCGAGCCCGATGTGGCAACGATCATGGCGTGGCGCGAACGTGCTGCGCATCCCGAACGCGTGGCCGCGCCGGCCGCGCTCGATGTTGACGATGTATCGCACTGGCGACGCTTCGAGCAGGTGGCCGCCGTGTTCTCGGTTAACACGCTGCACATCATGAGCTGGAACAGCGTGACCCGACTTTTTGCGAGTGCCGCAGCAGCATGTCGTGCCGGCGGGCTTCTGCTCATCTATGGGCCGCTGCATGTCAGGGGTCAGGCAACATCGCCCGGTAACGCCGTCTTCGATACGCAGCTACGGGATGCCGATGTCGGTATGGGTATTCGCGACCTTGAGGCGGTTCGCAGCGAGGCGTCCGGGCGGGGTTGGATCGAACGCGCGCACTACGCCATGCCCGCAAACAACCAGATGCTGGTTTGGCAGCGCGACGACACGTGAGCGCCCAGGCGACACGCACGGTGACGGGTGCCTGCCACTGCGGTGCCGTCAAGTTTCGCGCGCGACTCAAGGACCCCGCGCTTGCACACCGCTGCAACTGTTCGATGTGCGACGCGTCCGGATTCGTCGGCGTCATCGTGCCCGCAGACGCGTTTGAGCTCCTGACGGACCCGGCAGCGCTCACGGAGTACCGATTCAACACCGGTACGGCGCGCCACTGGTTTTGTGCCACCTGCGGCGTGAAGTCCTTCTACCGGCCGCGCTCCAACCCCGACGGCTACAACCTGAATCTCAATTGCCTGACGCTTGATCCCGGGCACATCGTGCAGATTGAGGATTTTGACGGGCGGAATTGGGAAGCTCACGCTGCCGACCTCAGGCATCTCTCAAAGCCTGCTTCGGAATAGACTGTTGCCAGTCGGCGACAGTGTACAAACGCGGGGTCAGGGCTTTTCCTGCGGCGCTCAACGGTGCGTCGCTGCGCGCCGCGCGACAGGGAAACGACCAGCAGTATGAATACGCCATTTTCGGGGCCGCGCCCGCTGCGACATTGGGTCGCCGGCCTGCTCACCGTGCTCGCCGCGACGGCGGTGGCCGCAACGGCCCGCGCGCAGAACCCGACCAATTACGTTACCGACCAATTTGAGGTCACGATGCGCCGGGCGCCCAGCGCGGGCAACACGGCTATTGTCCGGGTTTTGCGCTCGGGGACGCCGCTCGTCGTGCTCGAGCGCGATGCCGGTAACGGTTGGTCGCGCGTCCGATTGACCACCAGCGACACGGAAGGCTACGTCCTCACGCGCTACCTCATGAGCGAGCCCGACGCCCGCAGTCAGCTCGCGAGTCTGCGTGAGCGTGTCGACACCTTGCGCAACGAGAGCGGGGATCAGGGCAGGGAGCTCGACGACCTGCGCCAGGCCAGTGCCGAGTCGGCGCGTCGCATCGCGGCGCTCGACCAGGAAAATCAGCGCCTCGAAATCGAGCTCAGCGACTTGCAGGCCAAAGCCGCAAACGTCATCAGCATTGACCGCGAGAACACCTCGCTGCGCAAGGAACTGACCGATACGCAGATCGTGCTTGAGGCCTTGCAGCAGGAAAACGACGAGCTCTCGAGCCGTCGCATCATGCACTGGTTCCTGATTGGTGCTGCGGTATTGCTCGCCGGCGTTGTTGTTGGCCTGGTGTTACCCGGCCTGCGTCGCCGCAAGCGTGGCGGATACGGTAGCGGCGACTTGCTGTAGCGTGACGCCGCCGCGCCCCGTCAGATCGTCTGACCGGCCAGGTACAACCAGGTTTCGATCACGGTATCAGGGTTCAGCGACATGCTTTCGATGCCCTGATCGAGTAGCCAGCGTGCAAGCTCCGGGTGGTCCGACGGCCCCTGGCCGCAGATGCCCACGTACTTGCCGGACTCGCGGCAGGCGCTGATAGTCATCTCGAGCAGTCGCTTCACAGCTTCGTCCCGCTCATCGAACAGATCAGCAATCAGGCCTGAGTCGCGGTCGAGCCCAAGCGCGAGCTGGGTCATGTCGTTTGAACCAATCGACATGCCGTCGAAGTACTCGAGGTACTGATCGGCGAGCAGGGCGTTGGTGGGCAGCTCCGACATCATGATGAGCCGCAGTCCGTTTTCACCGCGGGCCAGCCCATTCTGGGCCAGCAGTTCAGTAACCTGGCGCGCCTGCTCGACGGTACGTACAAACGGCACCATGAGCTCCACATTGGTCAGGCCCATGTCATTGCGCACGCGCTTGATGGCCTGGCACTCGAGTTCGAAGCAGGGCTGGAAGTCCCGGTCCAGGTATCTTGCTGCACCGCGGAAGCCCAGCATGGGGTTTTCTTCGTTGGGCTCGTAGAATTCGCCACCGATCAGGTTCGCATACTCGTTCGACTTGAAGTCGGACAGACGGACGATGACAGGCTCGGGGTGGAACGCCGCTGCAATCGAACTCACGCCCTCGGCGAGTTTGGCCACGAAAAATTCGATGGGGTCGGCGTAGCCGGCCATCTGCTCGTCGATCATCTCACGCGTATTTGCTTCGATGTCGTCGTACTCGAGCAGCGCCTGTGGGTGCACGCCAATCATACGATTGATGATGAACTCGAGGCGCGCAAGGCCCACACCCCGGTTGGGGATCGAGGCGAAGTCGAAGGCGCGATCAGGGTTGCCGACGTTCATCATAATCTTGACGGGTACGTCGGGCAGCTTGTCGAGCTCGATCTGCTGCTTCTCGAATTCGAGGATGCCGTCGTAGATGAGGCCTTCATCGCCTTCTGCACACGACACGGTAACTTCGGCGCCGTCGGCAATCGTCTCCAGCGCATCACCGCAGCCGACCACGGCTGGGATGCCCAGCTCTCTGGCAATGATCGCCGCGTGGCAGGTGCGCCCGCCGCGGTTTGTGACGATGGCCGCCGCACGCTTCATGACAGGTTCCCAGTCGGGATCCGTCATGTCCGCAATGAGCACGTCACCGCTTTGCACGCGCGCCATTTCCTTTACATCGCGAATAACGCGCGCTTTACCGGTACCGATTTTCTGGCCGATGCTGCGGCCGCGGCAAATGACGTCGGAGCGGCGCTTGAGAGAAAACCGTTGCACCGTGCGGCCGCTGCGGCTTTGTACCGTTTCGGGTCGTGCCTGCAGGATGTAGAGCTTGCCGTCCGCGCCGTCTTTGCCCCATTCGATGTCCATGGGGCGACCGTAGTGTTCCTCGATCGTCAGCGCGTAACGCGAGAGCTCGATGACGTCCTCATCGGTGATGGAGAACCGCGTGCGGTCTTCATCACTGACATCAATGGTCTCGACGCTCTTGCCGGCCTCGGCCTGTTCCGAGAAGACCATCTTGATGGCCTTGCTGCCCAGGTTGCGGCGCATGATCGGGGCGTAGCCCTCACGCAGGCCGCGCTTGTAGACGTAGAATTCATCGGGGTTCACGGCACCCTGAACGACCGTCTCGCCAAGGCCCCAGCTCGAGGTAATGAAGACGAGGTCGCGGAAGCCCGATTCGGTGTCGAGCGTGAACATCACACCGCTGGCACCGCGGTCGCTACGCACCATGTGCTGGATGCCAGCTGACAGTGCGACCTGCTCGTGTGAGTAACCCTGGTGCACGCGGTAGGCGATGGCGCGATCATTGAACAGCGAGGCAAACACCTCGTGCAGCGCCGTGACGACATTGTCGAAACCGCGGATGTTGAGGAAGGTCTCCTGCTGGCCCGCGAACGAAGCGTCGGGCAGGTCTTCTGCCGTAGCCGAGGAGCGAACGGCGACAGAGATGTCTTCACCGCCCGACATCTTGTCCCAGGCAGACTTGAGATCTTCGTGCAGCTTTTTCGGCAGCGCCTCCGCACGAATCCAGTTGCGGATGTCGCCGCCCGCCGCCGTCAGTGCTGCAATGTCGTCGACATCGAGGCCCTTGAGACGCTCGGCGATGCGGGTGTCCAGGCCCGTCTCGCCCAGGAACACGCGGTAGGCCTCGGAAGTCGTGGCGAAGCCGTTGGGCACCGACACGCCCAGCCGCGTGAGGTTACTGATCATTTCCCCGAGTGAGGCGTTTTTGCCGCCCACGAGCTCGACGTCGCCCATGCCAAGCGACTCAAAGGGAATGACGTATGGATCCACGGCGGCCTCTCTTGTTGCTCGGTCGTCCCTGCAGCGCGACAGCCTGCAGGACGCGCCCCAGCGGGGCGGATTCCGGGGCGCAGCCCGGTGCTGGAACGCGCGCATTATAGCGGTTGCACCAGCAAAACGCTTGCCGTGCCCCGGGGGCTTCGGTTGCGTTATGGTAGCTGGCGCTGACAGCCTGGGAGCGCGCGATGGTACAGCGCACCGTATTCTTCATTTCCGACCAGACCGGCGTGACGGCCGAGACCCTGGGGCACAGCCTGCTGACCCAGTTTCCCGACCTCGAGTTTCGTCGCGTCACGGTGCCGTTCGTCGACAACGAGGCTCGGGCGCACGATTTGAAGGCCAAGATCGACGCTGCGGCCGAGAAAGACGAGGAGCGCCCCATCGTGTTCAGCTCACTCGTGCACGGGCCGCTGCGCGAGATCATTCGCACGGCCGATGGGCTCTACCTCGATATCTTCGACGCCCTCGTGGGGGCGCTCGAAACCGAGCTGTCGACGAAGGCCTCGTACGCCGCCGGTCGCGCACACGGCATGTCGGATACCGAGACCTACATGAAGCGGATTGAGGCCACCAATTTCGCGTTGGCCAACGATGATGGCGGCATGACGCGCGACTATGAGCAGGCGGACGTCATCCTGCTCGGTGTGTCGCGGTCGGGCAAGACGCCCACTTGCCTCTACCTCGCCTTGCAGTACGGCATCTTTGCGGCCAATTTTCCGCTGACCGACGACGAGTTCGAGAGCGGCAAGCTGCCCGATAAGCTCATGACCAACCGGAAAAAGCTGTTCGGGTTAACGATCACACCCCGTCGGCTGCAGCAGATCCGGCGGGAGCGGCGCTCGGCGGGTAAGTATGCGAGCGCGCAGCAGGTGAATTTTGAGCTCAGAACGGCGGAGCGGTTGTTCCAGAAGTTTCGTATTCCGTTCGTCGACACCACGGAGTTTTCGATCGAGGAAATCGCCAGCCGTATTCTCGAAACCACAGGCGTTGAGCGCCGCGTTGCGCCCTGATTTGTCAAGCGTTTTTTGGCTTTATTTCGTGCACTGCGTCGCCGGTGGGCGCAAGGCCCTGTGGTAAGCTCCGGGCATGCACACCGACAGCCTCATCGTCCCGGAAACCGTCGTCAAAGCGCGCAGCTTTTCGGGTCTCATGAGCCTGTATGAAAGCAACTTCATCCGTCTCCGACAGCTTGTCGACGACATCGAGAACCTCGACGGTGCCCATTGTTCGGTCGTCGAGCAGGACCTGCCGTTGCACCTGGAAGTGCTCGAGCGCACACGCTACACGGCGACACTGCAGCTCACCTACCTGTTTGCCCTGCACGGCGACTCAAGTATCTGCTCGGAGCAGGCTGGCGATGCCGCGGATACCGATCAGTGGCTCGCCGACCCGGACTTGCGCCTGCGCGTATACTTCGACGGGCGCCTGGCTGAGGCCATGAGCCTGACCTCACGCCACCGTCACGCGATCCTGCGCCGGATCGCGACTTGCCACCGTGAGGAACTCGATACGCGCTGGCGGCACAACATGATGCTCAACAAGTGGCTCGAGTACTGCATCGACGCTGGCCACCACTTCAGCGGGCGTACGTCACACCGCTGAGCCCCCAAGCGGCCCGAGCGGCCGCAATGTGCACCTCGTCACCGTTCCGCCGCACCTTATGTGCAATGCTCGGCGGATGGCACTCAGCGCTATATTTGGTAATTCCGGACGACGCTCGGGCGGCAGCGAGGACGATCGCCTGCTCGAGTTGTTCTCCAATCGGGTCAAACTCAAAAAGGAGTTTGCCCGGCTGCGCAACGAGCGATACGACCTTGAGGCCGCCCTGGGGCGTGCCGAGTCCGAAACCGCGAATATGAAGCGCCGTCTCGAGTACCTCGAGGACCTGCTCACTGAGCAGCAGACCGTCGTGACCACGACGCTGTTCTACCACTTGCGTGGGCTCTGGCGCCGTTGCCACCAGCGTTTGTGCCACCTGGCCAACGACATGGGCCGCCAGATCGCCGGTCGTCGTCAGATTATGCAGATCGAGCAGTGGCAGACGTCGCGCAAACAGCGACTCGAGAAGTCGCGCGAGCTCGCCGTGGAGCAGGAGCACGCCATCGAGCTCACAAAGCAGGCGCTCGTCGAATGCGTGGAGCAGCGTCGTGCTGCGTCGCGGATCTGGCACTTCATGCGCCGGCGCCGCCTCGACGAGCAGCGCGAGGCGCTTGCCATGGATCTCAAGCAGCAGATGATCGCGCACGGTCAAACCATCGAACAGGTGCGTCAGCTCAAGAAAGCCAAGCCGCCTGAGCTCGCCGAGTTACCCGTCGAGGACCGTCGGGTGATCAACCTTCACGTGCTCGCCATGTCGCAGTTTCTGCACGCACATTTCGATGAGTACGGCCTCGTGGAAAAGGCAGCGGCGGCCATCAACAAGCAAGTGGGTACGATCGAGTACGGCAGCGACGACGATTGCCGGGCGATCATGCGCCAGTCGGACAATGCCTTCCAGTCGCTGCTGGCGCTGGAGCGCGGCCCGGAGTTTCGCCCACACCTGTTGCGCCAGGCCGATCACCTGAAGCGCAACGCCACTTACGCCACTGAGAAGTCGGTGATCCCGGAACCGTTCGACGTGCTAGACGGCGCGGCCGATGGCGTTACCGCCTCGCTGGTCGTATCGGAACACTTCTCGACGCCGGGACAGGTGCTCGGCAGCGACGTCTGGTCGATTTCGAAGGCGTTTACCCTGTAGCCGGCGTCGGTCGTGCCCCCGAGGCATTCCAGATCGCGCTGCTCCAGTTCTTCAGCTTGTCGAGCCCGATGTACACCATGGGCACGACGAACAGCGATACGAGCGTGGAGAAGGCGAGGCCGCCGATGATGGCGCGCGCCATGGGGTAGTACGCGGGCCCGCCTGAGCCCACCTGCGTGTCACCCACGGCCAGCGGCGTCAGACCCAGAATGGTTGTAGCCGCCGTCATCAGGATGGGTCGCAAGCGATCTCGTGCGCCCTGCAGCACCGCCGCGTCGCGCGTCATACCGTCACGACGCAGGTTGTTGATGTGGTCGACGAGCACAATGCCGTTGTTCACCACAACCCCGATGAGAATCATGAGCCCGATCATGGCCATGAAGGTCATGGGCGTAGCCGTGAGTGTCAGGAACCACACGACGCCCACAAACGAATAGACGAGCGACACCATGATCGAGAGCGGGTAGAGCAGCGATTCGAACAGTGCGGCCATCACGATGAGAATCAGCAGGATGCCGAGCAGGATGTTCTCGACCAGGACGTTGCGCGTTTCATCTGCCCGGTCGAAGCCGCGACCGAAGTTCCAGGCGTAGCCGGCGGGCAGGTCGAGTTCATCGAGAACCGCCTTCACGCGGGGTTTGACCTCGTCAAGCGTGGCGTCGTCCACGAGTGCAGCGTTGATCGATACCGAGGTCCTGCGATCCGTGCGACGGATGTTGCGCGGCGCGCGCAGCTGTTCGAGCGCCGCGATGCGCGACAGCTCTACGGTGCTCACACCAACGCTTGGGTCGGTGACGGGGATCGGCAGACCGGCCAGCTGGTCGATGGTCTGACGATCGTCGTCGCTGAACGCGATCCGCATTTCGACCTCGCCATTCTCGCCGCGGAATTCACGTAGCCGTTCGCCACGCAGTGCAATACCGACGGCCTGGCCCACAGACTCTGCCGTCATGCCGTAACGCGCGGCGCGTTGCTGGTCGATACGAATCTGTACCTCGCGCTGGCCGGCGGAAAGGTCTGTCGAGAAGTCATCAAGGCCTTCGATCTGCTGCAGCAGGGCATAGGCGTCTCGCGTGACGCCGATCAGTCGGTCCGTAGACTCGCCCGTTAGCGTGACGCTAAAGCCCTCGCCGAATCCCTGATTGTTCCGTTCGAACGAGGGCTCGCCCACGGCGATGTCGGGCAGGTCCTCAAGAATGCTGGCCATGATGTCGCGTGAATCCGTCGCCGGGCCCTCGTCGGTCAGCAACAGCGTCGTTTCGGCGCGACCACGTTCCCAGTAGCTGTACACGGCCTTGATCTCGAAGCGCTCCTGGTTCTCAAACAGGAACCCTTCGATGCGGTCGACGGCGGCCTCCACGCGTTCGAGCGCGTACACGTCGTTGAGGTTGTAGTGGAGCATGACGCGTCGCGTCGGCTCTTCGGGGAACATGTCCTGCTTGAGCATGCCAGTGCCCATCGGAACGAACATGGAGACAAGGATCAGCACCGCGACGATAGGCGCGATGATGCGGCGCCAGCCGCGCGCATGTACGATCCGACCGAGCCAGTGCGTGTAGCGCTCAGTGAGCCACGTAATCGATTTCGTGGTGCTCAGCGTCGCGGTGTTCTTGACGCGGCTCGTGAGCATGGGAATCAGTGTCTGCGCGACGATCAGCGAGCAGACAATCGCGACAGAAATGGTGATGCCGACATGGCGCAGGAACACCATGATGTCGACTTCCTGCCCAAACACGAGCGGTGCGAACACGCACACCGATGTGGCCGTGCTCGCGATCACCGCGATGCCGACCTCGTTGACACCCTCGCGCGTGGCTTTCTCGGGATCGTCGGGATGCATCTGCCGATATCGGAAGATGCTTTCGGTCACCACGACCGAGTTATCGACGAGCATCCCTACAGCGAGCATGAGACCCATGAGCGTCAGGATGTTCAGCGACAAGCCAATGAAGTGCATCGCGCCCAGCGTGATGATGAGCGAGAGCGGTACCGACAGCGTCACGATGAGCGTCGAGGTCATGTGTCGCAGGAAAAAGTACAGCACGACGATGGCGAGCAGGGCGCCGATGATGCCCGATTTCACGAGGTCGATGAGCGAGGAGCGCACCGAGTCAGCCTGATTGTAGAGGTCGAAGATCTCAATGCCGGTCATCTCGGGTTCGTCGCCGATGGCTGCCACTTCGGCTTTCACGCGGTCGGCAACGTCGACCATGTTGTAGCCGGTCGCACGGCTTACCGAGATGCCGATCGCGTAGTTGCCATCGAGGTGTCGACCGTAGGTTCTTTCTTTTGGTGTTTGTGTGACCTCTGCGATATCGCCGAGGCGCAGGCTGCGGCCGTCGACAACCAGGTTGCGAATGTCGTCGAGGCTACGGAATTCATCGCTGGGTCGCAGTGACCAGCGTTCGTTGCCGGCGGTAATCTGGCCGCCGCTGACGACGAAATTGCTTCGCCGGAGCAGTTCACCCAGCTCACCCAGATTAATGCCGTGCGCTGCGACACGTCCCGCATCGAGGCGAATCTTGACCTCGGGAGGCTCGACCCCTTCGATGCGCACCTGCGAGACACCCTCCAAGCGTTCGAGGCGGCGCTTCACCAGTCGATTGAGCATCTCGTACTGTTCTGACAGGTCGCGGTCGCTAGATACGCGCAGGTTCATGATGGGCTCATCATTGAGCGAGCCGCTAAACACCTGGATTCGCTCGAGGTCTGTAGGCAGCTGGTCGCGAATCGCGTCGAGTTTCACGCGCGCCTCAACAGCTGCGGTTTTCTGGTTGGAGTTGAAGCCGTACTCCATCCAGATCTGGCTGCCGTTCTCGCGCGACCAGGAGTACATGCGCTGCACACCGGGCAGGGTGGCCAGCGCCTCTTCGGCCGGGCGCGTGATTTCGCGTTCCGTCTCCGAAGGTGTGGAGCCCTCGTAGGGGATGTTCACGAAAAAGCCCGGCCATTCGATGTCCGGGAATTCCTCGAGCGGCAACAGGCGACTGGAGATCAGGCCGATGGCGGCGAGTGCTGCGAACACCATGGTGATGGTGACCGGGCGGCGCAGTGAGAATTCCGTGTGAATCATGACGAGGCCACCGCAGCGTCACCACCCTGTGCTAGCTGAGGTTCGGGTGCCGGCGATGGTGTTTTTTCGCGGTCGAGCAGGTCGTACACGACGGGGATGACCACGAGCGTCAGCAACGTCGAGGTGACGAGGCCGCCAATGACCGTGATGGCCATGGGGGTGCGTACCTCGGCGCCCTCGCCAAAACCAAGCGCCATGGGCAACAGGCCCAGCGCTGTGGTCAGTGTGGTCATGAGGATCGGTCGCAAGCGCGCGCGTGCCGCGTCGCGAATGGCCTGGCCCCGAGCAAGTCCCGTATTGCGCATCTGATTGATCGTATCAATCAGGACGATCGCGTTATTGACCACAATGCCCGCCAACATGATCACCCCGATGAACGCGACGACGTTGATCGTGGTGCCGGTGATAAACAGCGCGAGCACGGCGCCGACGAGCGCCAGCGGGATCGTGAACAGGATGACGAAGGGATGGATCAGCGACTCAAACTGCGAGGCCATGACCAGGTAGACGAGGAACACGGCGAGAATCAGTGTGAACTGCATCGATGCCAGCGAGTCCTGCATGTCCTCACTCTGGCCCAGCACTTCGGCGTTGATACCTTCGGCCAACGGCGTGGTGCTCAGGATGTTCTCGAGGCGTGCTGCCGCAGAACCCAGGTCGCCGAAGGCCAGCGATGCCGACACGACGGCGACGCGATCCTGATCGAAGCGGCGGATTTCCGAGGGGCCAGTTGCCAGTCGGATGGTGGCCACGTCAGACAGACTCACAGGGCGCGCGCTGCCCGGGTTGACGATCAGTGCGCGCACGTCCTCGATGGACGCGTCGTTGGTTTCCACGCTGCGTACGGTCACGTCGATCTTCTTGTCGCGCCAGCTGTAGCGTGTTGCCACATTACCGCGCACGTTACCGACCACGCGATCCGCGATGTCGCGTACCCGCAGGCCCAGCGCGGCAGCGCGTTCCTGGTCAAACTCGATCTGAATTTCGGGGTTGCCGCCCTCGATATTTGACCGCACGTCGGTGAACTGCGGGTCCGAGCTCATCTGCGCGGCCATGGCTTCGGCATGCGTGCGCAGTGCCTCGAGGTTGTAACCGCGGAAGACGACTTCTACCGGTGTACTCAGGGCGAGCAGGGCAGGCCGTTCGAAGTCATAGCTCAGGCCCGGAATGGCGTCCAGTCCCGTACGCAGCTGGTTCATGGCGCGCGTCTCGTCTTCGCGCGTGGCACCGGCCTTCATGCGGATCGTCAGAACGCCCGTGTGCTCACCGGCATCCACAGGGTTCGCGTCCAGACGGTTGCCCGTACCCGTCACCGAGAAGGACTGCTCAATGTCTGAGACCGTCTCTGCCGCGTCATAGGCGCGGAGTACCACAGAATCGGTCTTGGCCAGTGGGGTACCCGGCGCCAGGCGCAGGTTGATTGAGAACTCGCCCTGAGACAGCTGCGGGATGAGCTCTGTACCCAGTCGAGGCACCAGCGACATTGTTGCGGCGAACAGCGCCGCAGCCGCGAGGCAGACGACGGCACGGTGTCGTAGGGACCACTCGAGCACGGGCGTGTAGAGGCGTGAGATGACGCGGTAGAACCCGCCAAACACAAACACGGGAATCAAGCCGAAGAGTCGGCCAATCAGTGCGATGGCGCGCCCGACGGCGCGAAAGCCGCGCATGATGGCGGCCCACATGCGTGCCATGAAGCCCAGGCGCCGGGACGCTTCGCTTTCCACAAAGCCGCGGCGTGCACCCGAGGACGCCATCATCGGAATGAGCAGTACGGCCAGCAGCAACGAGAACAACAGCGCGTAGGTGACCGTCAAAGACTGATCGCGGAACAACTCACCCGCAACGCCTGTGACGAATACCATGGGGAAAAACACAGCGATTGTTGTCAGCGTTGCGGCAAATACGGCACCCGCCACTTCGCTCGTACCCTGTTGCGCGGCCTTGAGCAACGGAACCCCTTGCTCGCGTTTGTCGACGATACTCTCAAGCACGACGATCGCGTTGTCCACGAGCAGACCGATCGCAAGCGCAATGCCGCCCAGCGACATGATATTGAGACTGAGGTCCGACAGATGCATGAGCGCAAAGGTGCCGATCACCGAGATCGGGATGGCGAGACCGATAATCACCGTTGCGCGCGCGTCGCGCAGGAACCCGTAGAGCACGATGACCGCGAGGATGCCGCCCAGCAGAGCAGCTGACTTTACGTTGTCGACGGCTTCGCTGATGAACTCCGACTGGTCGGCGAGCACCGTGAGACCCGTGCCCTCCGGCAGGTCTTCGCGCAGACGATTGAGCCGTCGTTCGATGTTGCTGGCAACCAGCACGGTGTTCGCATCGCCTTCCTTGTAGAGGGCGATTTCGATGACCTCGCGGCCATCAACGCGTGTGATCGCCTCACGGTCCTTGTAGCCGCGCGTGACGACGGCCACGTCGCGCAGGTAAATGGGTTGCCCGTTGCGGTTGGCAATGATCGCGTCGGCGAAGGCCTCGACGGAGTCAAACTCATTGACGGTGCGCACGAGGAAGCGGCGCAGGCCCTGTTCCAGTCGACCGCCCGCGAGGTTCACGTTCTCCGCGCGCAGACGCTCGGCCACTTCGCTGATGGACAGGTCGAGCTGCGCCAGTTTTTGCTGGTCGACACGGACCTGAATCTCGTCTTCAAGGCCGCCTGAGACTTTGGCCGCAGCCACGCCTTCGACGCTTTCGAGCTGGTCCTTGAGGTCGTCTTCACCGAACTGGCGCAGCGTCTTCAGTGTATCGACGTCGAGGGGTATGGCGCTCTCATTCTCCGGGCCGACCGCAATGCGCATGACGGGTTCGCTCGAGGGGTCGAAGCGCAGCAGCAGCGGGCGGCGGGCTTCGAGCGGCAACTCGAGGATGTCGAGCTTCTCGCGCATGTCGACGCTCGCGAGGTTCATGTCGGTGCCCCAGTTGAACTCGACGATCACGTCGGACTGTCCCGTACGCGACACCGAACGCACCTGGCGCACGCCACTGATCGTTCCGACCGCCTCTTCGACGGGTTTCGTCACGAGGCTCTCGATTTCCTGCGGTGCGGCGCCTGTCAGCTCCGTACGCACGGTCAGGGTGGGGTAGGAGAGGTCGGGCAGCAGGTTGACCGACAGTCGGGTCAACGACACGTAGCCAAACATGATGATGGCGACGAAGAGCATGAGCACTGTCACCGGGCGCTCGGTCGCCTTGCGTACGATCCAGAGGCCGTCGCGTGCTGTGCGTTCGGATTTGGCCACGGATCAGGTCCCGGCGACGGTTTCGACGCTTTCGGCAGCGGTCGCCAGCGTGGAGGTTTCCTCGCCGATGACGCGGACCTTGCTGCCTGTTTTGAGTGCGGCCTGCCCGACGACGACCACCTGGTCCTCATCGGCCAGACCCTCGAGAACGGCCACTTCGCCTTCCCAGGCGTAGCCCGTTTCGACGTCGACGCGTTCCGCGACACCGTCACGAACCACGAACACGCTGCTGCCGCTGGTCGTCTCAATGAGTGCGTCGCGCGGCAACAGTAAGGTATTGCGTTGCTGGTCGTAGATGACCGCCAGACGCCCGAACATGCCGGGCTTGAGTCGCGACTCTGAGTCGCTGATTTCAACGGTGGCTTTAAAGGTGCCCGTTTCCGGGTCCACGGTCGGGCTGATGCGGGCGACGGTGCCTTCAAACAGCTTGCCCGGCAGCGCGTCGATGCGCATACGCACGGGTTGCCCCGCGTCGATGCGGCCGAATTCGCGCTCCGGCACGTAGAGGTAGGCCACCAGCGGATCGAGTGCTGTGATCGTGAATGTCGGCGCGTTGCGCTCGATCGTGTTGCCGACTTTGATGTCGCGCGTGGAGACAACGCCCGAGATCGGTGCCCGGATCGTCGTGTAGGCGTATTCCAGCTTGGCGAGCTCAAACTGCGCCTTGAGGCCGTCGAGTTCGTACTTGGTCGTTTCGAACGCGCTGGCCGCGACCAGGCCTTTCTGGTTGAGCTCTACGCTACGCTCGTACTCTTGCTCCAGCCGCGCCACGTTGGCACGAGACTGCTCGAGCTCGAGTCTGAGGCGGTCGCCGTCGAGTCGCGCAAGCACGTCGCCGCGTTGCACGAAATCACCTTCCTCTACGAGGATCTGGCGTACTTCACCGCCCACCTTGGCCACCACGCTCGCCTCGTCAAAGGCTTCGAGCGATGCGCTGCCCGTGTAAGCCGCGAAGATGTCGCCGCGTCCGACGGTCATGACTTCAACGGGGATGATGGTCTCGGGCTGCTCAGACTCGCCGTTCTCGGCGACAGTCTCATCGCCGTCAACATCGCCGTCCGTGTTGCCGTCGCCACCGCCGCAGGCCGCGAGCGTCAGCGACAGCAGGAGCAGGGCGATATTTCGGTGGGCAGGTCGCATTGGGTGGTTCATGGTGTAGCCGTCCAGAGGTCGTTTGATTGTGTTGTCGTCAGAACGTATCGGGTTGTAGCGGCAGGTCGCGTGCAGGCTCCAAGTCGAGCGTCGTGGTCAGCGGTGCAAACTCAAGTTCGGCGCTTGGCGGCTCCTGCAACGGATATACGCTCGCATTTCCCTCTTTGATGCCGCCGGCGCCCAAATGGATGCAGACAACCGCAATGAAGGCCGTGCCCGTTGTCAGGGCAAAAGAAAGCAGTGGGCGTAGTCCCGCGGCCAGGCCATCGTGTCGTCGCGTCGCGTTTGGGGGGTTGCTGGGGCGCGTCAGCACGAAGTCGCTCCCGATTTACTGTTCTAGTGTTGTAGTAACATATAACACCATAACAACACGCGCAAGCCTTGATTCGGGCAAAAAAAAGCCCCGCAATGCGGGGCTTGGGTACGTGTCTAAGTGACGTCTGCGTCGGATTAGCGTTCGTTTCGCGCCATTTCGGTGCGCTGCAGCGACACCATATCCGCCACGACGTCAGCCGCTTCATTGAGCACGATATCGGGCAACTCGGCTTCTTCGAGGGCTTCCATGCTGTCGAGCGGCTCGAGGCCGGCGGCTTCGCGGCGCGCGTTTTCGCGGTCAAGGCGTGCCTGGCGGAACGCTTCGCGTTCCACCTTGCGGGTCTCGAGATTCAGCGACACGGTGTCACGCTCTCGGTTGGCGCGAATCGCCTCAAGATCCGACAGGAGGAACTCGTGATCGGCGTCACCCCGCAGGCGCGCCTCCAGATTCTGCGCCAGCACCGAAATGCTGTCATCCAGTGAGGAGCCGGGCCGGAAACGTGTGCGGCGAATCTGGTCCCAGGGCAGGGCCCGTGGCCGCGTGCTTTCACCGAATTCCTCGGCATCAATCAGCGACGGCAACTCGATGTCGGGCAGCACGCCGCGGTTCTGGGTGCTGTCACCCGTGACGCGGTAGTACTTGCCGATGGTCAATGTGAGCTGTCCCAGACCGTCGCCTTCACTGCGCGGTACAAACTGGTCGAGGTTGTAAAGGTTCTGAACAGAGCCCTTGCCGAACGTTTGCTGACCCAGCACCACACCGCGTTCGTAGTCCTGGATGGCGCCCGCGAAAATCTCCGAGGCCGAGGCGCTGAAGCGGTCGACCAGCACCGCGAGCGGGCCGTTGTAGGCGACGCTGGGTACGGGGTCCTTGAGAACTTCGACGCGGGCGTGGCCGTAACGCAGCTGCACAACGGGGCCCTGGTCGATGAACAGGCCTGAGAGCATCGTGGCTTCGGTCAGGTGGCCGCCACCGTTGCCGCGCAGGTCAACGACGATGCCGTCGACGCCTTCCGCCTGAAGCTCGGCCAGGATGCGCTGAACGTCGCGCGTGGTGCTCTTGAAGTCTTTGTCGCCGGCCTGCTGCGCCTGATAGTCGCGGTAAAAGCTCGGGATCTCGATGACGCCGATTCTGAGGTCGCGGTCTTCACGCGGCACGGTCAGCACTTCGCTTTTGGCGGCTTGTTCCTCGAGCTTGACCTGACCGCGAACGAGTTCGATGACGCTTTGCGAGTCACCGGGCAGGGCGCCGCCAGGCAGTACCTGCAGTCGCACGACGGTGTCCTTAGGACCGCGAATAAGCTGCACGACGTCATCAAGACGCCAGCCGATGACATCGACGATCTCACCTGAGGCGCCTTCACCGACACCGACAATCCGGTCTGCAGGCTGTAACGTGCCGTCACGTGCCGCAGGGCCGCCGGTGATCACATTCATGACTTTGACGTACTCGTCTTCGGTCTGCAGCGAGGCGCCGATACCGAAGTACGACAGGCTCATCTGGATCCGGTATTCCTCCGAATTGCGTGGGCTCAGGTAGCTGGAATGCGGGTCCAGCGTTCGAGCAAAGGCATTCATGAAGACTTCGAACACGTCGTCCGAGTTGACCTGGTTAAGCTGGCGCTCAAAGCGCTGGTAACGCTTGCGCAGCTTCTCCTGGGTATCGGGCCAGGTCGTTTCCGTCAGCAGGAGATTCAGTGCGTCGTTCTTGACACGCTTGCGCCAGATTTCATCGAGCTCGGCCTTATTACTCGGCCAGGCGGTGTCTTCTCGGTCGAACTGGAAGCTCTCATCGACGCCGAAGTCCGGTTCCTGCTCGAGCGTCGCCACGGCGTACTGCCAACGTTCCGCGGCGCGCGCCTGGTAGGTTCGGAAGATCTCGAAGACCGGGTCGAGCGACGCGCCGACGACCATGTTGTCGATGCGGTCGCGGTACTGCTCGAAGCGTTCGATGTCGCTGGCCAGGAAATAGAGTCGGTTGCCGTCGAGCGCTTCGATGTAAGTATCGAGCACTTGCGCTGAGAGCTGATCATCGACAGGTGTTCGACTGTAATGCGACTTCTCGACGAAGCGCGTGACCAGCGAGCTGATGCGGTGGTGCTGCGGTGTCGGTTCCAGCACTTCGTCGGTGATGAGGTCTGCCGAGGCCATGCCCGCCAGCACGCAGAAAGCTGCGGCGCCGGAAGTCAGTGCAATAAGGCGGTGACGAAGGCTCTTAAATGAAGGCGCTGGGTTGCGTTCTCGGGTCGCTGTCTGCATGTGCTTCCTGGCTGACTCGGTTAGGGGGACGTTCTTGAATCTGTGAGGCGGACCACCGCAATGGTTTTCCACGCGGCGCGGGCGCCGTACACTCTCGCCCGCGGGGCGGAACTGTCGTGCCGCACAGTCTTTCTTGTAGCACCTTCGGTGCCGTAAAAGCTAGTCACAGGGCGCATTCCGGCCGATTGACCGCTGCGGGCGCCGACCGCGTCGGAACGCGACAAATCCAACATGAAACCATTGACCATAATCACCGGTGTCGTCCTGGGCTCCGCTGCCGCCATCACGCTGGGCCTTGCAGTCGTCATGCTGATCTTCGTGCTCAGCGGGCTGGACCAGCCCCGGATACGCGACGAATTCTCGCCACTGGCCGGAAGTGTGGCCCTGTTTGCGCTATTGACCGCCGTCAGCGCCGGGAGTTTCGTGGGCCTCGTAAAGGAGACGCCTTGGCGCTGGTCGGCGCAGGCTGCGATGTGGGTCTTGCTCGTCGCTATCGGCGTCTATTACTGGCCGTCCTAGCGTCTAACGGGCGCCGCCGATCTGTCCGGCTTGCGCGTAGGCTTCGGCCAGAATACCCAGGAGTTGTTGCCGGGAAACAGCGTCAGTGAGTTCGGGTGCGAGCTGGCGCCATGCCGAGTAGGCGCCGTCTGCATGTCCGGGGAGCTCGTCCATAAGCTGAAGCGTGCGGTAGTCCTCGGCCAGCACGGCAAAGTCGCGACGCAAAGCATCCGCGCGCGACGCCTCAGCGTCGTCGATGTGCTGTCGAAGCTTTTTGGTGAGTTCAGCCTGCAGCGTTGCCGCCGCACCCCGATCGCTCACGAGCGTTCTAGAAGATTGAGAACGGCGACTTGAAGCTGCGGCCCGAGCCCGACGAGCGGGAGCGGCGGCCGCCACGGCGGCGGCGGCGCATGCGCGAGTGGAGCTCGGCCCGACGGCCCGACAGCCATTCTTCACGCGAAACTTCGTCTTCCTCGTTGCCGCGGCGCGTCTCTTCGCGGGCGCGGAATGCGCAGAAGTCTTCATAGGCGTCGATCTCGTGTTTGAGTTCGCGCACCACGAGTTCGACCATGATCGCGTCGTCAAGGAAGCCGAGTCCCGGAATGTGGTCGGGAATGAGATCTTCTTCCTCAGTGAAGTAGGCGAGTGCGTTGAGAACGCGGTTGGTCTCTTCCTTGGGCAGCTGCCATTCGCTGTCGCGCAGCATCGCCGTCATCGTTGAGAGCTTGTAGAACCGTTCGCGGATGAAGTCGGGTGCGTCGCTCGTGTTGACTTCTTCAAGCAGCGCGTTCGCCGCGTCAACGATTTCCGACTCAGAGAGTGTATCCGCAGACTTTTGCGCCTGCCGCATGATCAACCGGAAGTGTTCCAGGTCGTTTTCGCTCAGATCAAAGGCGATCCGGATGGACATCAGCGCTCTCCCCGAAGATTGATGATCCTAAACTGGGATGAAGCCTATGCCACGCCAGTCGGGCGCGTCAACGCGCCCGGCCAGCGCCCTGGCTAGCCTGCGAGCAGGCTACGCAGCATCCAGGCGTTTTTCTCATGCACCTGCATCCGCTGGGTCAGCAGGTCTGCGGTCGGCTCATCACCGGCGCTTTCGGCCAGCGGCATCACCTCCCGCGCCGTGCGCGCGATGGTCTCCTGGGCCGTCACGAGCTGGCGCACCATGTCGAGCGCCTCGGGATGCCCCGTCTCATCGGCGACGTTCGAGAGCTCCGAGTACGCGGTGTAGGACCCCGGTGCGGGCTCGCCCAGCGCGCGGATTCGCTCGGCGATGTCATCAACGGCCGTTGCGAGTTCCACGTACTGCGTCTCGAACATGGTGTGCAGGGTCGCAAACATGGGCCCTTCGACATTCCAGTGAAAGTTGTGCGTCTTCAGGTAGGTGGAATAGCTGTCCGCGAGCAGGCGTGACAGTCCCGCGGCGATGGTCTTGCGGTCGGTGTCGCTGATGCCGATGTCGATCTGCATGGCTGTGATCTCCTGCGAGTGGTTTGCGTTGCGGCGAAGCATGAATCATACGCGCGCACAACGAGCTCAGCAGTTGAAACTGCCGATCGCAGCGATAGATCGAATCGATGATCCGGGTCTAGTGCGGGAACAGCTTGGGCGGTTCGGGAAAGGTGGCGCGACGCTCGCCCGTGAGCTCCGCGTAGAGCGCACCGACGCTGCTATCAGTATCAACGTCCGTCGGGCGCTTGGCACGCCGCAGCTTTACAAAGTTAAACCCGGCACGGCCGCGGTCATTGATGCCGAAGAACAGGCAGCGGCCGGCGCCTTCCCAGAGCGTGAGGAAGGGCAGCCCGCGACGCGCGCGGACGGTGTTGATGAAGGAGCCGCGGTCAGCCACATAATCAGCCTCGAGCAACTCGGTGCGGTAGTCGAGCGTGCTTGCGGGTTCAGGTGCCGAGAAGGGCGCAGACTCGACGGGCAGCGCAGGGGGCGCCGGGCGATATTGCCATCGCTCGGGTACGAGCGACAGGCCACCGGTCACCGGCGCTAGGTTGGACGCGGCGGGTGCTGTCGCGTCGGCGCAAGTGGGTCCACATACCATGGCGAGTGCGGCGGCGATTAGCCCTGCAAACACTGTATTGCGTGTGACCACGTGCTGACCTCAATCGTCCCCCCAGGAACACAGGTACAGCCTAGCCGCGACGGCGCTGCGGCGCGTCGATGAGGTTCTCTGTTTTGGAGGTGTTGCCGAGCTTATGTCAGCTCCGGCGGCGCTCAGGACCAATCAGTCGCGGCGCCAGATCCCGCTGGTACGAAAGCTGCCCGTGTTGTAGGGGTCCATACCGTTATCGTCGGGGTCGCACAGCGCGTCTTCCGAAAGGGTGAGCAACTCTTCGGTCCGCTCCTCGGGCTGATCGAGCACCTGGTCACGATCGTTTGGAGACCGCACATGGCCCTGCAGTGGTGCACCGGCGCGCGGCGCTTCGCCCGGCAGGCGGCGGATGGGCTGCAGCGTGCGGGAAAGACCCGTCGGGATATGGGCGTCGGGCGGCGCGACATCCTTGACGCGTCGATCCGACACGTATTGCTTCAATTTGTCGATCAATCCAGCCATGTCAGTTCACATCGACGTCTCCGAATGGACGTCCGCTTATGAAAAGTTATCTCCGACGGGGCATATCGGCCAGCAGGCCGGGCCGGAACTGTGAGGCAGTTCACATTTGGCGTCAGATTTTGCGGGCCAGTGCAATGCCCGCACGAAGTACGGTGATGGCAAGCAGTGGCGACAGCGTGAAGAACCAGATCGCCGGGCTGCCCGCAGCAAGCTCTCCGAAGAGCGATCCGAGCCAGCGGCCCAGGGTGCCGTTGTCGCCGAAAGGACCAAACGTCTTGGTCCCCGCGAAGTAGGCCGCGGGAAAGACGAGCACGATCGTGGCCAGCAGGATGCAGCCCGCGATAATCGCTTCTCGTTTGATGAATTTGCCCAACGCACCGACCCGTGTTCGCAGTGGCCGCGATGCTCGGGCAATCGCAGCGCCGGGTCAAGCCGTGTGTCTAGCCCTCTGGGGCTTCCTCGTCGCGGTTGGTGCTGCGGTAGCGGAAGCGCCGGTATAGCGTGTTCACGCCGAAATGCAGGCACAGCGCCGTGAACAGGATCCAGTGCGGGACCACCCAGTACCACGCGTTAATGTAGAGCGTAGCAAACAACGCGGCGAAGCCGGCGAGGATGTAGAAATAGGGCAGGCACTCGTACACGAGGCGCGGCAGCCACACTTTGCGCGTGGCCGCCTGGCCGATTCGCTCGGGCAAAACGCTCGTGTGTTCGAGGCTGTCTTCGCTCAACGTGCTGCTCTCCAAAGGCTGCCAGAGATATTAGCGACTCGGAGCCAGGCGTTCCGTGAGGCGACTCACAAAACGCGGCAGCCCGGGCGTCGGCGGTCAGTCGGCCGGAACGGTGCGCGATGCCGCCCACTGGCGCAGCCCGGCGATGCGCTCGGCCATGACCACGGAGAGCGGCCGCGTGCGTGCGGCTTCCTCCACCAGGTGGGTGGTCTCGACTGGCGTGTTAGCAGCGTCCGCCGCAAACAGGCTGCCCACGATGAGCTGCTCGAGTTCAGCACCCGAAAAGCCATCGGTGCCGGCGGCTACGGCGGACACGTCCACGGCGCCCGGCGGCACGTCACGGCGTTTGAGGTGGATGCCGATGATCTCGCGGCGCACGTCCTCGCTCGGCAGATCGACAAAGAAGATCTCGTCAAATCGCCCCTTGCGAACCAGTTCAGGCGGCAGGCGGTCGATGTCATTGGCCGTCGCGACCACGAACACGCCGGGTGGGCGCTCGGCCATCCAGGTCAGGAACTCGCCCAGTACGCGCTGCGAGGTGCCCGTGTTGTCCTCGCCCGGCGACAGGCCCTTCTCGAGCTCATCGATCCAGAGCACGACGGGCGCCATGGTTTCAGCGATCGACAGCGCCTCGCGCAGGTTGCGCTCGGTCTCACCCTGCCACTTGTTGAACAGTGCGCCGAACTCAAGGCGCAGCAGCGGCGTCCCGAAGGCGCCGGCCGTGGCTTTGGCGGCGAGGCTCTTGCCACAGCCCTGCACGCCGAGCAGCACCACGCCGCGCGGTGCGTCCAGGCCTGCGCGCTTGGCTTTGCCCAGGAAGGCGCTGCGGCGCTGCGAGAGCCACTGCTTGAGTGCTCGCATGCCGGCCACGTCGCCGAAGTGCGCAGTTTCATATTCGTAACTCAGCATGCCCTCGCGATTGAGCAACCGGTACTTGGCCTGCATCACGCCACGAATGTCTTCCTGGCAGATCACGCCGTCATCGGCGATTGCGTTGTGCGCCAGGCGTCGCACGTCCACGTCACCCAGGCCCGCGAGGTTCTGAACCAGCAGGTCGAACGCGTGCGGGTCGGTCTTGACGCGCTCGCCCGAGTTACCCGAACGCCATTGTGTGGCCACTTCACGCACGATCTCCTCGCGCCGTGCGACGTCGGGTACGGCCATCTCGAAGCTCGCGCTCAGGTGCTTGAGTTCGGGCGGCAGCTTCAGCGAGGGGCTGATCATGACGAGCTTGCCGCCGCTCTCCATAAAGTCGAGGCAGATGTCCTTGAGCTGGCGGACGTGCACGGGGTCCTTGAGGTAGGGGTGGAAGTCGAGCAGCGCGTAGATTCCAGGTTTACTCACCGCGCGGATGTGGCCCAGCACATCGGCGGGTTCGGCATTGATGGCCTGCGGCGCCAGATCGATATCGACGCGCTGCAGACCGTCCGTGACCGTCCAGCGGAAGAGCGGCATGTGATCTGCCGCGCGACCGCCGATGACATAGTCGGATAGCTGGCGCAGCGCAGCGCGCTCATCGCGCGTCTCCACGAGGATCAGCGGGATGCGCGAGCGCAGCAGCAGGGCTAAGTCACGACGGTCTGGCATGGGCTGCGATTGTGCCCGTCAGCACGGGCATTGCCAGCCTTCGGCCGGCAATTTGTGACGCCGGGCACAAGCCGTCTCAGCCGTAGCCGGGCAGGTTCGCATCAGCAAGGGCGTCGGCATCCCGGCCCAGCAACGTCCGTACGGCCCCACGCAGTGCGTCGAGCGTCAGCGGGCCATCGCCCGCGGCCAGCGTTCGCACGGCGTCGTCGAGCGAATAGGTGCCGCCCGAGCGGCGCCGGATCTCGGCGTCCAGGGCGCTCAGCACGGTCGCGGCGCGCGCGGTCACGGGGCCCGAAGACGCATCAGTTCGCAAGGAAGTGACGTCTTGGCCCCATTCACGCAAGTGCCGCAGCGTGTTGCGATGCCGCCGCCGGGTCACGCTACCGGCGCGGTAGAGCAGCGCCAGGCTGTAGTACTCGGCGATGCCCTCGACGATCCAGTCTGCCTCGGGGCCTGCGCTTCGACCGAGGCCGACGTGGATCAGCTCATGCAGCAGCGTGCTGGTGCCGTTGCCGCTCACAAGCGGCCGGTCGCTGTGCAGGAACAGCGAATTAGGAGCCGACAGCCCGCCGCGGAAGAACGGATCATCGGCCATGGCCACCAGCAGCCGTTCGGGGAACCCGGGCATGAGGTCACGTACGTGGCTCAGGTGCCAGTTGAGAAAGGTCATGACATCGAGGCGGCGGGCCGCCTGGTCGCGGGGCGCGGCAATGGCCACGGTGGTGTTGGCGATGCGGTCGTAGCGCACGCCAATGTCGCCGGCAACGATCCAGCCGTCGGGATGATCCAGCCGGCGGGCGCTGTCTTCGACGGGGAAGCCTCCGGCGATGCGCGGATAGGGGGTCACGATGCTCCAGCCGTCAGGCAGCTCGAACACCAGGCGCGCGTCGGATTCGGCGCCGGGTCGCGTGGCGCTGGCGACAGGTGGCACGAGGTCCTCGATGCGCAACAGCATCCAGGTGTCGGTTTTCATGGCGTCAACGCTGCCGTTGGTGCGTCGGCGGTCCAGCGAGGCGGTCCATGACAGTCGTCCGCCATCCGCATCAACGGTCCAGACCCAGTCATCGCCCTCGCGTGTCAGGTTGCCGCTGTCTTCGTGGAAGTCCGTGAATTCGGGGCCTGGGTCGGGTATTCGCAGCCGTCGCAGCGTGCGCGTTTGCTGCGTGACCTCGAGCGAGACCTGGGCCATTGTGCCGGCGCCCACCTGGACTCGGTACTCGATCGCGTAGTGGGGTGGCCCCTCGGCATCGTCTTGCGCGGCGCCGGAACTCGGCCATAGCGCGGGCAGGAGCAGTG
This sequence comes from uncultured Gammaproteobacteria bacterium, assembly GCA_937899415.1. GTDB lineage: Bacteria > Pseudomonadota > Gammaproteobacteria > Steroidobacterales > Woeseiaceae > CALBPI01. The sequence continues at coordinate 51,816 of CALBPI010000002.1, forward strand.
CCAGGAGTTGTGATGCGGTGCGTTGGAGGGAGGCGCTCATTGCGCGATCATAGGGCAGATGAGGCCCAAACTCCCGACAAGTCGGCGTGGCCTGAAGGTCGCGCTTACCGTCACGCTCTGCGTCGCGGCGGCGGCCTGTTCCTGGCAGGACCCGCCACCCGGCGACGCCCGGGAGGTTGTGGCCGCCAGGGCCGAGCCGGGCGCAGCACGGCCCGAACCCACGAATCGGGCGCCGGGTCGCCACACGGACGCCGCGGCAATGGCACTGGCGCAGGTCGGAGAGCCTTACCGCTACGGGGGCGCCGCACCGGGCGGCTTCGACTGCAGCGGGCTTGTGCAGTACGCCTACGCCCTGACCGGAGTGTCGCTGCCCCGCACCACGCAGGCGCAGTGGCGCCAGCTGCCACGAGTGGCCGTCAACGATCGACGCGTTGGCGACCTGCTGTTTTTCCGCATTGACGGCCGCCTGTCGCACGTGGGCATGTACCTGGGCGGTGGGCAGTTTGTGCACGCGCCCCGGACGGGCACGCGTGTGCGGGTCGAACGCCTCGACGCGCCGTTCTACGCCAATCGCCTGGCCGGTGTGGTCCGCCCGTCGCCCTGACGCTACCCGATCTTGTTTGAGCGCGCTTTGCTGTCGCTGTTAAGCTGCCCGCGGGACAACAAGAGCCGGTCATACCGGTGGGGAGCACACAGTGAGCGTAGCCCGCGTTACCGAAATTATTGCATCGTCTTCGAAGAGCTTCGAGGACGCCGTCAAGCAAGGCATCAAGCGTGCCAACGAGACCCTCGACAACATCGAGGGCGCCTGGGTCAAAGACCAGAAGGTCGTCTGCGACGACGGCAAGATCGTTGAGTTCCGCGTGGTGCTCAAGGTCACGTTTATTCTCAAGTAAGCGACCCTGGGGGAGGGGAAGCACCATGGATCTATTTGGATTTGCAAAGGACGTCGGTCGGCGCCTGTTTAACACCGAAGACGATGCGGTCGACAAGATTCGCGAGCTCATCGAAGAGAACAACCCGGGCGTAACGAACCTCGGGGTTGAGTACAACCAGGGCATCGTCAGCCTGTCGGGTGAGTGTGCGTCTTCGGCTGCCATGCAGCAGTGCGCGCTGCTGGCCGGCAACGTGCAGGGTGTGGCAGACGTCTACGTCAACCGCATGACCGTCAAAGCACCTGCAACGCCGGTTCAATCGCCGACAGCGCCGCCTGCGGCAGCCACGCCCGCGGCGCAAGCCGAGCCCGCAGAGCAGACCTACGTCATCAAGAGTGGTGACACGCTGGGCAAGATCGCTAAGGAATTCTATGGTAAAGCAAGCGCTTACATGAAGATCTTCGAAGCGAATCGAGGAATTATCGAAAACCCCGACCGCATCTACCCGGAGCAGACCATCCGCATTCCGCGAGACTAATCGGGTCCTGCAGACAGACCGCGGCCGCGCTGGCGTTCAGGCTGGCGCGGCCGTTTTCTTTGGCAGCAGGCGATTGCTCAGTGTGACCAACGCAAAGATGGCGGGCATCCAGGTCGCGGCGGCAACGCCCATGGCGAACCAGAGTCCGCGCGGGAATTCGACGGCGCCAAGCTTGTAACCCGCATAATAGGACAGCGGCGCGGAGACGCCGGCCATGAGGCTGCCCATGAGCCGGCGATCGCGCATCCACCCCATGGACTCCGTCAGCGTCAGCGCGAAGACCACCCAGAGCCCCAGAATCCACCAGGGCGCCAGTGGTCCGGCCGGAAGCTCGTAGGCGACCACGCCGCTGAGCGCGTAACCACCGTCCACGACAATGCCGCCAACGACGGCCAGGGCGACCAGCAGTGCGAGTCCACTCGGGTTTTCGCTGCGACGAAGCTCCCAGCCGAGGAACAGGGCGGTGAGCAGCACACCGGGAATCAACAGCCCATTGGCCGCGCCCGCAACGAGCGCCACCCAGGACGCCTGGAACAAGGCGAAATTGGCGATGAGATAAGGCATGTCAAAGCTCCGGCAGCGTTGCCGAAGCTTTCGCCCGGGTCAGGGCCGCGGATGCAGGGCCTTGGCGTCAGGCGCCGGACGCGATAAAGGTCTGCAGCTGCTGCGACAGGTCCTTGCAGGCGGTGGACTGCGTTCGTGCGATCAGCGGGATCGGCACAATGATCGCGGGCAGGTAGGAAGTGCCGTTGACGCGCGTCTCCACGTTGCCGGCCTCACGGGTGCCCTCGAGGTCCCAAACCACGGCGTCGTAGTCCGAGTCCGACTCCCACCAGGCGAAGCCGAAGCAGCCCGCGCCACCCGGTCCTGCGGCACAGGATACGGACCCGCCACCGTTGGGGGTGTCGGTATTGCCATCGAGCCACACAACGTAACGCACGCCGGTTTCCCGCATGCGGTCGGCAATCATGGGGTTGTTGAGCAGCTTGGGCAGCGCGCTGATGTCGTTGGGCACCGTGCGTGGCTCAAACCAGGGGTACATGGCGTCAACGAATTGCGCCTTGGGCATGATGTTGATGGCATTGCGGCCCGAGCGCAGCTGGCTGGCGACACAGTCTGTGAAGTCCTTCTCGGTCGCGTTACCCGTGTGGTAGCTGCGCGCCATGACCACGACGGACTCGCCGTCGTACTCGTCCATGGACACGGTATTCAGCATTTCGGTGCGGCTGGTCGAGCAGGCGCTTAGCGCAACGGCGGCTGCAAACAGCAGCCCTCTGCTCAGAATCTGGGTCGCGTTCACAGGAATTTCTCCGAGTTGTCGGTGGGTGTCGGCGCCTGTTCGGGCGTAGTGGCTGGCTTGGGCGGGGTCTCCGCACCCGCCGGGGCGGGTGGTTGCTGGGCTTCAGCGAGCCCGGCGAGCTGGTGCTTCGCCAGCGCGGCTTCGCGCTCAAAGCCGAGCAGCATCAATACGGCGGCGTCACGAATGGCCAGGCTCGCCGCTGATCGCAGTGCGGACTCAGTGCCGCCCATGAGCGATTCACGCGCCGCCTTGCCGTAGGCTGACAACGGATACTCCGCCTGGAGGGTGCCCTCGCTGTCATAAACGCGGATCTGGTAGCGAATCCAGACCGCATAGTCTTTGGTGACCGTCTGCGCGGGGATGGCGAACTCGAGCGCCACGAGGGACGGTTCAATGAGCAGGTCGATGCCTTCGGGGACGAGCGCTTCGGGCGTCACGGGCACCACCTCTGCGAACATGTCCTCGAGGGTACCGGTGAACATCAGCGCTGACGCGCGACCGAGATCGATGGTGTAAGTGCCGCCCGTGGGAAGCGTTTCTTCGTAGACGAAGGCCTCCACGTCCTTGCCAAAGCGCACGGCGGCGGTCAGCGGATACGGCTCGACGAGCGCCTCGGGCAACTGCATGTTGTCGAGTTTTACCGTCGTGCCGCAGCCTGCCAGCAGCCCCACCGAGGCTGTCGCAAGCACCGCCCTGAGACGGGTGAGACGCAGCGATCCTGCCATTTGCGCTCCACGATTACCGGTTTTGACCAGGTCCGCCCGGTCGTACCAACTCATTCGAATCTACCGTGGCGCCGGGCAACCGGCAAGCCGGCCCGTGGGCGCCACATCATGTTTCGGGGCCTCGGTGACCTGCACGGCAAAGCGGCGCCAGCACTGGGCTTGTCCTGTCTAAAGTTCGCTGTCCGCCGGTCGCTAGATTCATATCTGCCGTGTGACGAGGCCTCAGCACTGCAGGGGGAGACCGGGATTTGAGCAGGAATGTCACAGCGCACGTCATTGTGGCCAGCGACGCGGCGGCCGCGCCCACGCTCGAGCCCATGCTGCGCGCGCTTGAAGCCGCGGACTGGTGCGGCACGGACCACATCGACGCCAACACGGCCCTCGAGGACCCCGATGCACTCCGTGGCGCGGCCTGTATTGTGCTCGTGCTGTCCGACATGCAACCCCACGTGGCGGGCGACGCCTTGCCGACTCTGACGCGGCGGATCACGCCGACGCCCGTCATCGTCATGGCGCCGCAGATCGAATCCTGCGAATCGAGCCTGTTTGCTTGCGGTGTCGACGACTGCCTGAACCCTGATGTCATACCGGTACCGGCAACGCTGCGCGTGATCCGTCGATCGATCGAACGCGCATCACAACGCGTCCACGTCGAAACCGCGACGCAGCAATATCACGACCTTTTTGACCACATGCCGGTCGCAGCGTTCAGTGTGGACGCCAAAGCCAGCGTGACCGCCGCCAATCGTGAATTCCTGAACATGCTGGGTGCGGCCGACGCCGGTGCCGTCACCGACATCCATCTCAACGGTCTGATGACGGGCCTCGCCAATCTTCTGAAACGCGCGAGCGACGGGGAAATCGTTGAGTACAAGCAGGGCCACATTGTCGAGTCGCTCGACGGCTTCTCGCGCCACGTGGTCGTCTTCGCGCGCCGCTCCGCCGATAACGGCGAAGCGCCCGTCATGGACGTCTACCTCACCGATGTGACGGAACAGGAAGTCCAGACGCGGCGTGTCGCCGCTGCCGAAAGCCGTTTGCGACAGCTCACGGACAACGTGCCTGTGATGATGTTTCTGCTCGATCGGGACCGGCGCGTATTTGACGCCAACCGGAGGCTTGTCGATGCGCTGGGGCTGGAGCGCCATGCACTCGAGGGCATGCCATTCACGTCACTGCTGCATCCCGATACCGATATTGCCGCGGTGAGAAGCAGCATCGATCGCGTGTTCGGCGGCGGCGCGGAGCACGAACAGCCCGTGTCGATGCTGCGCCCTGACGGCAGCGAGATGGAGTGCCTGTTCAGTGCCCAGCCCGGCAGCGATGGCGCGGGCCGCGTGTCGGTCGCCCACGCCATGCTCGTCGATGTCACGGATCGCAATCATGCGCAGCGCGACCGGGACCGACTTCAGGAACAGTTGCAACTCACACGCAAGCTCGAGTCGATTGGCGAGCTGGCCGCAGGTATTGCGCACGAGATCAACACGCCGGCGCAATACGTGAGCGATAACCTCTCGTTTCTGCGCGAGGGCTTTGAGGATCTGCACGCGCTGCTGGAAACGCTGCCCGGCGTGGTTACGTCGCTGCGTGCGCTCGAAGACCCGGCACCAGCCGATGCGCTCAACAGCGCTGTCGACGCGGCGGATCTCGAATACCTCGTGGCCGAAATCCCCGCGGCGCTGGCACAGGGCCAGGATGGCATCGCCAAGATCCGCGAGATCGTGCTCGCACTCAAGGAGTTCTCGCACCCGGGCGGGGGCGACATGGAAGCCGCGGACCTGAACCGTGTCATTGAGAGTACGGTGACCGTGGCGCGCAACGAGTGGAAGTACATCGCCGAGATCGAGCGCGACCTGGCCGTCGATTTGCCGCGCGTCGAATGCTACCCGTCAGCCATAGCGCAGGTGGTGCTGAATTTGCTCGTCAATGCCGCCCATGCGATTGGCGACACGCGCGGCGAGGGTGATCCGCTGGGCCAGATTCGCATCGCCTCAGCACGGCACGGTGACGACGCCGTGTGCTTTCGAATATCCGACAACGGTCCTGGCATACCCGATGAGATCCGGCACAAGGTGTTCGACCCGTTCTTCACCACGAAGGAAGTCGGCCGCGGGACGGGTCAGGGGCTCGCGATCAGTCGCAGTGTGATTACCGAGCAGCACGGTGGAGACATCCTGCTCGATTCGGCGCCCGGTCGCGGGACGACCTTTACGGTCATCCTGCCGCTTAGCGGTGCAGGCAAGAATGGCATCAGGGAGGCTGCCGCGTGAAGAGAATTGTTTTTGTCGACGACGAACAGAACATCCTGCAGGGCCTGAGACGCATGTTGCGTCCCATGCGCCACGAGTGGGAGATGCATTTTGCCGACAGCGCGGATGCGGCGCTCGAGATCATGCGTGACGGAGAGTTCGACGTCGTGGTCACGGACATGCGTATGCCCGGTAAAGACGGCGCCGCGCTGCTTGAGATCGTGCGCCGGGAACACCCGGGCACGGCGCGCATCATTCTGTCGGGTCACGCCGAACAGGAAATGGCGATTCGCTCCGTCGCGGCCACGCACCAGTTCCTGGCCAAGCCCTGTGACGCCGACACGCTTCGCAACACCGTGCAGCGCACCTGCCAGTTACGGGGCATGTTGGCCAGCGAGCGGCTGCGCAGGCTCACGGCCGAGGTGGGGCAGATGCCCAGCGTGCCTGAGGTCTATGAACGCATCAGCGCCGAGATGGGCAAGGACGAACCATCGCTGGCCGAGATCTCGACAATCGTCAGTGAAGACCTGGGGATGACGGCCAAGCTGCTGCAACTCGTCAATTCCGCCTTCTTTGGTTTGCGCCGGCACGTGGCGTCCGTGGATCACGCCGTCGCCTATCTCGGTATGGACGTGATTCGCTCACTGGTCCTCTCAGAATCGGCCTTCAAGGCTTTCGACCATGCGAAAGGTGGTGTGTCGCCCGACACACTGATGCGTCGGGGGCGCCGCGTCGCGGCGCTGGCCAAGGCCATCGCGCGCCACGAGTCCGACAACAAAGTACTTGCGGACGAGGCGTTCCAGGCCGGCATGATGCACGAGCTCGGCAAGCTCATCCTCGCGGCAGAACTGCCCTCCGAGTACCAGCGCGTCAGCGAGGCCATGGATGCGGGCGCGCTTCAGGATGCTGCGGAACGCGACGCTTTCGAGGTCACACAGGGCGAAGTCGGCGCCTACCTGCTGGGCCTGTGGGGACTGGCCGACGGCATCGTCGAGTCGCTGGCTTACCACCGGGAACCATCACGGACTGAGGTTTCCGGGTTTGCGCCCATCGTTGCCGTTCACGCGGCTGCCGCGCTTACGAGTGTTGGCGAGCCTGACGCGCTGCCGCTGGACGACGCCTGGCTCGAGAGCATTGGTCTCGCAGAGGCTGTGGAGACCTGGCGGGATCTTGCGTCGATTCAGCCCAATGAGAGGGACGCGGCATGAACCAGCGTGTGTTGTTCGTCGACGATGAGCCCAACGTCTTGCAGGCCATCAAGCGCGCCATCCGCAAAGACTTCGATGTCGCCACCGCTGAGGGGCCTGAGGCGGGCCTTGCGTTGCTCGCGGGCGAGGACGACTTCGCAGTGATCGTGTCCGACATGCGCATGCCGGGTATGAGTGGCGTCGAGTTTCTTCGCGCGGCGCAACAGCTGTCGCCACGCTCTGTGCGCATGATGCTCACGGGCAACGCCGACCAGCAAACGGCCATCGATGCCGTCAACGACGGCGCCGTGTTTCGGTTTTTGACCAAGCCCTGCGATGTCGACCGCCTGCGCGTCGTGGTGAGCCAGGCGCTCGAGCATTACCGCCTGCTCAACGCGGAACGGGAGCTGCTCGAGGAAACCCTGCAGGGCAGCCTCGGTGTCATGAGCGAGTTGCTTGCCATCTCGCGCCCCGACACGTTTGGACGCACCCGACGGCTGCGCTCAGGGGTTTTCGCGCTGCTCGAAGGTCGCGACGAACTGGACGCCTCGGGTCGCTGGGTGATCGAAACGGCGATCATGCTCTCGCAGCTCGGCGTCATGGCCCTGCCTGAGTCGATTGCCGAACAGGCCAACAGCGGGCAGCCACTCAATGAGCAGGATCGATGTGACTACGAGCACACCGCCGTGACCGTGGCCGACATGCTGGCGCGAGTGCCCAGGATGGCGCCCGTGGCCGCAATTATCCGCTACCAGCACAAGCACTACGACGGCTCGGGCAGCCCGTCAGACGCGGTTCGCGCCGAAGCCATCCCGCTGGGCGCGCGTGCATTGCACCTCGCACAGGTGACCGATGCGCTGCGCTGCAGGGGCTTCGACGCCACGGAAATCGACGAAGAGTTGCGCACGCGGCGCAAGGAGTTTGATCCGCGCCTGCTGAAGCGAATTCTCGAAGCCGGGAACGCATCGGAATCGCCGCGCCCAACCCGAATGGTCTCAGTAACGGACCTCGACGTCGGCATGGCGCTGGCACAGGATTTGTGCACCGAGACGGGCAGCCTGATTGTGTGCGAAGGCCAGCGCGTCACGCCGGCCGTGCTCGAGCACGTGCAACGTTTCGTGCGCGAGGGTGCGGTTTCCGGCGCGTGTGCCGTTCTCGATGGGCCCGTGCCGGAGACGGCGCGCGCGGCGAACTACTAGGCCTCGGCGGCGCTCGACGCCGCCTCATCCACTTCGAAAGTGACACCCGCGTTGCGCTGCAACCGCTCGATCAGTGCGTCGCCCATGGCGGCGGCCGGTGTTGAGAAGCCACCCCGTTCACCAGGGCCGCGCGGTGCACTGCGGGCGAGGCAGACGGCGGCTTCGCCAAGCATTCGACTAGTGCTGCCGTAACCCGGATCACGATCGCCGGTCACCGTAGCCTGCAGCGTCCGACCGTCCTCGGCGACGCCGGCGAAACGAATCCGGTAGTGGCCGTTCTCGCGTGCCTCGGCATTGGGGCCGTCACCCTGATCGGGAAAGACAAACCGGCTCAGGAACGCGCGTCCGGGTGCCGTCACAGCGCCGGCGAGCAGGCTCGCGAGCGCGCCGCTTATGGCTGCAGCCTTGGCGAGCCCCAGCGCGCCGCCGCCCGTGGCCATGTACTCGGCGTAGCGGAAGTCACGGCCGTAGGCATCGCCCATGAGAGCATTGGTGCGTCGTACGATGCGCGTGTTGATTGACGCCATGAGAAACGGCGCAACCCAGCCGTCGATGAACTGATCGCGGTGGAATCCCAGGCCCTCGTTTTCGTCCGCGCCCTGACTCGCATTACGCGGGTTGAGCGCGTAGGGGTCGGTCAGCAGACGCGCCGTTCGGCGGTCGCTGCGGGCCTCCTTGGCCACTTCGAGCATGCTGGCGGCTGTGCCACCGCTAAAGCCACCGCTCATCCGTTCCACGTAGCCGTGCACGCGCTGCAGGGGCTGCTCAAATCGCGCCTGCGCCTCCCGTTGCAGGAACCACACGCCAATGTCGGACGGGATCGAGTCGAAGCCGCAACAGTGCACGATCACCGCGCCCGAGCGTTTCGCAGTGCCACCGTGCGCGTCCATCATGCGCCGGATCCAGGGCAGCTCGCCGGCGAGGTCGCAGTAGTGGGTTCCGTTGCGTGTGCATTCAGCCACGAGCTCACTGCCCAGGCGAGAGTAGGGCCCGACCGTGGTCGCGACCACACGGGTGCGTTGTGTGAGTGTCTTCAGGGATTCCGCGTCCTGGCTGTCGGCAAGGACGATGGGCGGCTTGCGCCTGCCACGCGCAAGCTGGTCGCGCAGGGTTTCGAGTTTGTCAGGGTCGCGCCCCGCGATAGCCCAGCGCAGCTCGCCTGCGACGCCATAAGTGTCCGCGAGATGTTCGGCCACGAGTTGCCCCGTGAAGCCCGTTGCACCCCAGACGATGATGTCGAATTCCCGTGAATTCTCTTGCGCGTTTCCGGTCATAAGTCTTGTAAACGTTGCGTTGTGCCGCAATCAAAACCACCATTATAGAGAAGCCGCCGACGCTGACATCTTCGGAGTGCACATGGGTAAGGCCATCATCCTCGTTCTCGATTCCTTTGGCCTGGGTGCCACGGACGACGCCGACCGCTACGGCGACGCCGGGGCCAACACGCTGACCAGCATCGCACGCCACTGCCGGCGCGCGTTTGAGGCGGGCGAACGCCCGCAGCCACTGACGCTGCCAAACCTGAGCCGCTTGGGACTGATGCACGCGGCCGAGCTTGCGAGCGGCGAGTGGCCCGACGGTCCCGTCGCCGATGACATCGTCGGCGCCTGGGGCTGTGCCGCCGAGCGCTCGAGCGGCAAGGACACGCCCTCGGGCCACTGGGAGATCGCCGGGGTTCCTGTGCTCTTCGACTGGGGCTATTTCGACAAAAAGACCAACACGTTCCCGCCCGAGCTGCTCCAAGCACTGATCGAACGCGCCGATTTGCCCGGGGTTCTGGGCAACTGCCACGCGTCGGGCACGGACATCATTCGCGACCTTGGCGAGGCACACCGCCGCACGGGCAAGCCGATCGTTTACACCTCAGCCGACAGCGTGTTCCAGATTGCGGCACACGAGGCATCGTTCGGCCTTGATCGGCTGTACGCGCTCTGCGACATCGCGCGGGATCTCGTTGACGACTACAAGATTGGCCGCGTCATCGCGCGACCCTTCACGGGCGACAGCCCGGAGACCTTTGTGCGCACGGGTAACCGGCGCGATCTCACGACGCCACCGCATGCCCCGACAGTGCTCGATCGGCTCGTGGATTCCGGCGGTGACGTGGTTAGCGTGGGCAAGATCTCGGATATCTTTGCCCATCAGGGCATTACCAAACGCGTGAAGGCGACCGGCAACGAAGCCCTCGTCGACGCCACGCTGGGCGCCATGGCGGAAGCCCGCGACCGGTCTATCGTGTTCACAAACCTCGTGGATTTCGACATGCTCTACGGACACCGGCGCGATGTTTCAGGTTACGCGCAGGCGCTCGAAGACTTCGACGCGCGACTGCCCGAGGTGATGTCGGCCATGGCGGATGACGATTTGCTCATCCTCTGTGCCGATCACGGTTGCGACCCCACCTGGCCCGGCACGGACCACACACGCGAGTATATTCCGGTTCTGGCCTACGGTAAGGCCGTGGGGCAGGGCGGTATCGGCCGTCGCGGGACCTTTGCTGATATCGGCCAGACGCTGGCCGAGTACTTCGAGCTGCCCGCGCTCGACTACGGCGACTCGTTCCTCGCCGCCTGAGCCGGCCCGCCCGTCGCGGCGATGATGCGTTCACGCCATTGCGCGACGTCTCGACGCAGCGCCTCGGCGTCCATCCCCGGGATCTCTCGCTCGCGCATGAGCACTTGCCCGTCAACAATGGTCGTCACGACGTCGTCCGCGTCGGTCACGTAGACGAGGTGTGATGCGGCATCAAATCGTGGTGAAGCATCGAGCTCGGTGAGATCTACCTGGATCACGTCGGCGCGCTTGCCCGGTACGAGCTGGCCCACAAGTTCGCCGAGGCCAATGGCTCGCGCACCACTGCGCGTGGCCATGTCGAGCACTTGGCGCGCGGGCAGTGCGGTCGGGTCGCCCGTGGAGACTTTTGACAGCAGTGCGGCGAGTCGCACGTCTTCCCACATATCGAGGTCGTTGTTGCTCGCAGCGCCATCGGTGCCGATGCCCACGCGCACGCCAGCCTCAAGCATGGCCGCAACCGGGGACACGCCCGAGGCCAGCTTCATGTTTGAGGTCGGGTTGTGCACAACACCGACGCCGTGCTCGGCGAGCAGCGCCATATCGGACTCGGACGGGTAGACCATGTGCGCGGCGATCAACGGCAGGTCGAGATAGCCCATGTCGTCGAGCAGCTCGACAGGCGTCATCCCGTGATTGGCGGCCGTGACCTGGATCTCGAACGCCGACTCCGAGACGTGGATCGAGACAGGAACGCCTTCGGCGGCCGCAGCGGCCTGGATTTCCTCGAGACGCGGCCGCGAGAGGGTGTACACCGAGTGCGCGCCAATGGCCGGAATGATGCGTCCGTCGCGGTCGCGCCAGCGACGTACAAAGTCGACGGCCTGGGCCAGCGATTCTGCGCCCGTCTCGGCGTCCGGGCTTTTCTGCTCGATGACTGAGGGCACGATGACACCGCGCAGGCCGCAGGCCAGGGTCTCTTCGGCCATGGCATCGGGGAAGTAATACATGTCGACGAAGCTTGTCGTACCGCCGCGGATCATTTCCCAGCAGGCCAGGCGCGTGCCGATGCGAACGAATTCCTCATCGACGACCGCCACCTCTGCCGGGAAGATAAAGCGCTCAAGCCACTCGATGAGCTCGAGGTCATCGGCGATGCCGCGCAACAGACTCATCGCGGCATGCGTATGCCCGTTCACAAGACCGGGCATGACGACGCGGCCGTCCCCGGAGACGGTGTCGGCTGCTGTGAACGTCGCATCGATCTCGCTTGCGGTGCCGACGGCGATAATGGCGCCGTCATCGATGGCCACCGCACCGTCGGCGATTTCCGTGCCATCCACGTCCATGGTCATGACGACATCGCCGTAGACGATCAGGGCAATCTCGGTGCGGTCCTCGGTGGCTGGTGCCTCGGCGCCGCAGGCGCAAAGGCTCAGACCAAGACACAGGGCCGCAAGACGGCGGGCGGCGACGCTTAGGCTTCTCATCCCGTGATGTTAGCCCAGCGCCGGGGCCGCGTGCCGCGTTACTCGAGATTCCTGTAGCAGCCGGGCGTGAAGCGGGGCAGGCAGAGGCACTGGAAGATCAGGTCTTCGCTACCGGTGTTGCGGACCTGTTGCGCAGCGCCCGCGGGGATGGCGACAACGTCTCCGGGTCCAATCTCAAACGGTGCGGCGTCACCAAGGTGCATCTCGCCTTGCCCGGACTGGACCAGATACCACTCCCGGACTGACAGGCTGTGGCGCTGTGTGAGGATGCCGGGCGCAACGCGACAGAGGGCCACCGAGGCCCCCGGGTGGTCGGGATCATTGACGAGCTCGGTGATGAAACAGCGCTCGTCCGTGTAGACGGTCTTGAGGTCGTCGGATCGCGTGTGCATGAGCTGCTCCCATGGGGCTTGCGGGCCACGCCGCGTGGGGTGGCGGTGTATCATAACGCTCCATTCCCAAGGGCCCGAAGAAGGCGACGACACGATCCATGGCGACCAAACACATGAACGCCGCGCCCGGCGACTTTGCACCCAGTGTTCTTATGCCCGGCGACCCGCTGCGCGCGCAGTACATTGCCGAGACCTACCTCGATGCACCCCGGAAGGTGACGGACGTGCGCAACATGTTCGGCTTCACGGGTACTTATGAGGGTGTGCCCGTGTCGATCATGGCCCACGGCATGGGTATTCCGTCGGTTTCGATCTACGTCCACGAACTTGTGACGGAGTATGGCGTTGGCCGCATTATTCGGGTGGGATCGTGTGGCACGGTGAACCCGCGCGTGCGCCTGCGTGACGTGATCATCGGTGCCGGCGCGTCGACGGATTCGGCCGTCAACCGTATGCGATTCGGCGGCTACGACTACGCGGCCATTGCCGACTACCGCCTGCTGCGCACCGCCGCTGATGTGGCCCAGTCGCGGGGCGTGCGCTATCACGTGGGTAATCTGTTCTCGGCGGACCTGTTCTACACACCCGACCCCGAGATGTTCGACACGATGGCCAAGTACGACGTGCTCGGTGTTGAGATGGAAGCTGCGGGCATCTACCCGATTTGCGCCGAGCACGGTGTGGAGGCACTCGCCATCTGCACGGTCAGCGATGACATTCGCAGCGGTGAAGCGCTGAGTTCCGATGAACGCGCCACGACCTTCGACGACATGATCCAGGTCGCGCTGGAGACTGTCCGTGAGCGCAGCTGAACCCAGACTGCCTGATCTCGCGCGGGTGACGCCCGTCGACACCGTTGGTGTCGAAGAACGCGTGGCGCGTTTTCGCAGCCGTTCGATCAAGACGGCCAGCAAGGTGGCGGGGCTCAGGCTCGCGCTGTCGATGATCGACCTGACGACGCTTGAGGGTGCCGATACGCCGGGCAAAGTGCGCCAGCTCTGCGCCAAGGCGCAGCATCTGCACGAGCGCATGGCCGATCTGCCGACCGTGGCTGCCGTCTGCGTCTATCCGACCATGGTGTCGGTCGCGCGCGATGCGCTGGGCGCCAGTGGCATCGAGGTGGCGTCTGTGGCCACCGCGTTCCCAAGTGGTCAGGCGCCGCTGTCCGTGAAGCTTGACGACACGCGCATGGCGGTTGAAGCCGGCGCCGCGGAGATCGACATGGTCATCGCGCGCGGCGCATTCCTGGCCGGCGACTACGACACCGTGTTCGACGAGATCGTTGCGGTGAAGGCGGCCTGCGGCGACGCGCACCTCAAGGTGATCCTGGAAACCGGCGAGCTGGGCTCGCTCGACCGGGTGCGCCAGGCGAGCATGCTGGCGATGGCGGCAGGCGCCGATTTCATCAAGACGTCGACAGGCAAGATCAAGCCCGCGGCCACGATGCCTGTGACGCTGACCATGCTGCACGCCATTCGGGACCACTACCTCGAGACAGGTGTGCAGGTGGGCATGAAACCCGCGGGTGGCATCTCGGACTCGAAGACGGCGCTGCACTATCTCGTGATGCTCAACGAGACGCTCGGCGCAGAATGGATGACGCCACGCTGGTTCCGCTTCGGCGCGAGCTCGCTGGCCAATGACGTCCTCATGCAACTCGAGAAGCAGGCGACGGGGCGCTACCAGTCGCTCGACTACTTCTCCAAAGACTGACGGAGATCGGACTCCCCATGGCAACCAAAAGCACACTGGCCTTCGAGCCGGGCTGGCAATACGACCCGGCACCCGAAAGCACCGATCACGTATCGTTGCGCGACAGCTACGGCCTGTTCATCGATGGCGAGTTCACGCCCGCGGCCAGCGGTAAGACGTTCGAGACCATCAACCCGGCGACGCAGACACCCATCGCGAGCGTTGCGCAGGCAGGCAGCGAAGACGTGGACCGCGCTGTTGCTGCGGCACGCAAGGCTTACGACACGGTGTGGTCGAAGATGAAGCCCGCCGAACGCGGCAAGTACGTGTTCCGCATTGCCCGCGCGATCGCCGAGCGGGCCCGCGAGTTCGCGGTCGTCGAGTCCATGGATGGCGGTAAGCCCATCCGCGAATCGCGCGACATCGACATCCCACTCGCGTCCGCGCACTTTTTCTACTACGCAGGCTGGGCCGATAAGCTCAATTATGCGTTTCCGGGCGCAAGCCCGAAGTCGCTGGGTGTTGCGGGGCAGGTCATCCCCTGGAACTTCCCGTTGCTCATGGCGGCCTGGAAGCTGGCGCCGGCTTTGGCCGCGGGCAACACCGTCGTGCTCAAGCCCGCTGAAACAACGCCGCTAACGGCGCTCAAGCTTGCCGAACTCATTGCCGACGTCGGCCTGCCGCCGGGTGTGGTCAACATTGTCACGGGCGAAGGTGACACGGGTGCCGCACTCGTGCGCCATCCGGACCTCGACAAGTTTGCCTTCACGGGTTCAACGGCTGTGGGTCGCGACATCATGCGCACGCTCGCAGGCACGGGCACGCCTTACACGCTGGAGCTGGGTGGCAAGGCGGCCAATATCGTGCTCGAGGATGCGGCGCTCGACCAGGCGGTCGAGGGCATCGTCAACGGCATCTTCTTCAATCAGGGCCACGTCTGCTGCGCGGGTTCGCGCCTGCTGGTCTCGGAAGCGGTGGCAGAGCCGCTGCTCGAGCGGCTGCGCGCGCGCATCGACACGCTGATCGAGGGCGACCCGCTCGACAAGAACACGGACATCGGTGCGATCAATTCGGAGGCGCAGCTTGCGCGCATCAACGAGTACATCGACATCGGGCGTGCCGAGGGCGCCGACATCTGGCAGGGCGGCAGTGACGCACCCCAGTCGGGCTACTACTGCCGGCCCACGCTCATCACAGGTGTCGCTCAGTCGAACCGAGTCGTGCAGGAGGAGATCTTCGGCCCCGTGCTCACCGTGCAGACCTTCCGCACCTTCGACGAGGCGCGCGAGAAGGCCAACAACACACCGTACGGGTTGTCGGGTGGTGTCTGGACGGACAAGGGCTCGCGTATCTTCAAGATGACCGGCGCGCTGCGTGCGGGCGTGGTCTGGGCCAACACGTTCAACAAGTTTGACCCGACGTCGCCCTTCGGCGGCTACAAGGAAAGCGGTATGGGACGCGAGGGGGGCCTGCATGGCCTGGGCGCGTATCTCGATCTCGGTATGGGGGCAGGCGCATGAGCGGCGAACGCGCGCGACTCGATGTCGCCAAGACCTACAAGCTCTACATCGGGGGCAAGTTTCCGCGCACGGAGTCCGGTCGCTACGCGAGCTTCGAGCGCGGTGACGGTGCCGGCGCCGTCAATGTGTGTCGCGCGAGTCGCAAGGACTTCCGCAATGCCGTGGTGGCAGCGCGTGGCGCTGTGGCGGGTTGGTCCGCAGCCAGCGCTTACCTGCGCGGCCAGATCATCTACCGCATCGCGGAAATGCTCGAGGGCCGCGCCGCGCAGTTTGCTTCCGAGCTGCATGCGGAAGGCGTGGCCGAAGCTGCGGCCGCGGCGCAGGTGGAAGCCAGCGTTGACCGACTGATTCACTACGCGGGCTGGACCGACAAGTACACGCAGGTGCTGTCGAGCGTGAATCCCGTAGCCTCGTCGCACTTCAACTTTTCGCTGCCGGAACCGACGGGCGTCGTTGCCGCGGTATTGCCGGAACGCCCCGGGCTGCTCGGCCTCGTGTCGGTCATCGTGCCCGCCATCGTCGGTGGCAATACAGTCGTTGCCCTGGCTTCCGAGTCGCACCCGTTGTCTGCGGTGAGCTTCGCCGAAGTGCTGCACGCGTCTGATGTTCCCGGAGGCGTCGTTAATCTGCTCACAGGGCAGCGCGACGAATTGCTCTCGCACATGGCCGGCCACATGGACGTGAACGCGCTCGCGCTCTGCGACGTCAGCGCCGATGCCGCCACGGCGGCCGAAAAAGCGGCCGCCGAGAACTTCAAGCGGGTGCGTCGCTTCGACGATGTCGACTGGTCGGCCGATGCCTCGGCGAGCCCCTGGCACATCGAGGCGTTCCAGGAGATCAAGACCACCTGGCACCCCGTGGCGAACTAGGCTCCAGCTAGTCGGAAACGAGTGCCGCGAGCGCGGAGGGCTGCGGCCGCGCGCCGATCTGGCTTAGTGCCAGCGTCGCGCATTGGGTGGCCAGCGCCGTGGCGTCCCTGAGCGCATAGCCGCGCGCCACACCAAACAGGAAGCCCGCGACCCAGGCGTCGCCGGCCCCTGTTGAATCGACAACGCGATCAACCGTGTCCGCGGCTTGCACGACGTGTTCTTTGCCCTGGAAGACTTCGCTGCCGTGTTCGTGGCGCGTCATGACGACGAGCTTGCCGGAGGCGGCCGCGCGCCCGCGAACCGTATCGAGGTCGTCGCCGCCGAACAGGGCGCGCACTTCGCCCTCATTACCAATCACGAGGTCGGCATCGCCCTCGGCCAGCGCCAGGAACGCCTCGTGGTGGCGCTCGACGCAAAAGGAATCGGACAGCGACAGCGCCACGCGCCCACGGGCCGCCCGCGTGTGGGTGATGGCCGCCTGCATGGCGGCGGGACCCTCGGGGGTGTCCCAGACGTAGCCTTCCATCAGCAGCAGCTTCGGCGCGCCCACCGTGTCCACTGTGACGTCAGTCTCGGCGATTTCCGTGCAGGCGCCAAGAAAGGTCTGCATGGTGCGTTCGCCATCGGGCGTGATCAGCACGTGGCAGCGAGCAGTGGGGGCAGCGCGCGTTTCCTCGGGCAGGCGCACATCGACGTCGAGGCTGGCCATGTCGTGGTTGAAGATGCGCCCGAGCTGATCTTCGGCAACGCGGCCAATGTAGGCGGCCTCGCCACCCAGGCTCGCAAAGCAGGCGACACTGTTGGCCACCGAGCCACCAGCGCTTTCCGTGGCCGGTCCCATCATGTCGTAGATGCGCTCCGCGTCATCGCGATCGATGAGCGTCATGGAACCTGGCGGGTTGCCGAACTGGCTCACAAATTCGGGTTCGACGTGGCACAAAACGTCCACGATCGCGTTGCTGATGCCGAGCAGCTCGACTTGGGGTTTGCTCATGGGGATTCCAGGTGGGGTGCGGTTGACGCCGCGGCGCTCAGGCTTCGGGCAGGTGTTCGGGGATCTCGTCGAGGATTTCCGCCAGCGCAGGCTTGTGCTCGCGGATGTCCTCCGCCGACAGGCCCGACAGCTCATAGGGGAGCACGAGCCAGTTGCGCGTTTCGTGCACGTAAAAATCCGGCGGCCGGAGCGTCTGTTCGCTGGGGCGGAACCAGATGGTCGCAATCCGGATGTCGCGCGGCAGGTTGCGGCGCGATTTGCGCGCAAGCTTGTCGATGACCGCCTGTGCGCTGGAGCCCGTTGAGAACACATCGTCCACAATCAGCAGTGAATGCGATGAGCTTACGTTCTCGAGCAGGTAGCGCAGGCCGTGCACACGGATCGCGGATTTCTTGTCAGCACGCTGCCGGTGGTAGGCATCGAAGCCTGCGTAGCTTGTGCGCACGGCAATGTGGTCGGTGTCGATACCGAAGTGCTCGAGGCCTTCCTGCACGGCGATGCCGACGGCACTGCCGCCGCGCCAGAGGCCGACGAGAAAGTCGGGCCTGAAGCCGGAGTCGTGGATCTGCACCGATAGCTTGAAGGCGTCGATGAGCATGTCATCGGCGTTGACGAATTGCTTGTCGGGAGGGGCCGTGCCCATCTGTGCCTCGGTGGCGATCTACGGTAGGATGGCGCGAGTATAACGAGTTCCAGACGCGGCCGTCAGTGCCGTGCGGCGGGGGTATGGAAAAGATCGTTTTGTCGGCGCAGGGTCTGCTCGAAGACTCGTTTCGCCTGGGTGCCAATATCTTAAAGGACGGCTTCCGCCCCACACTGATCATTGCGATCTGGCGCGGTGGCACGCCCGTGGGAATGGCCGTTCAGGAATTGCTGGCCTACTGCGGCGTGGATTCTGACCACATCGCCATTCGAACCTCGTCCTACGAGGGTGTCGATAAGCGTTCGGGCAACGTCGCCATTCACGGTCTTGACTACATCGTCAACAAGATCACCTCCGAAGACCGCGTGCTCATCGTTGACGATGTCTTCGACACGGGCAACACGATTGCTGCGGTGATCAAGGAACTTGGCCGGCGCTCGCGCGACAACATGGCCTGGGACGTGCGCATCGCGGTGCCCTGGTTCAAACCGACGCGCAATCAGACCGAGCTGACGCCCGACTATTTCGTCCACAAGACCGACGAGTGGCTCGTGTTTCCGCACGAGCTCGATGCGCTGACGCCCGAAGAGCTGTCACAACACCGTCCCAAGCTGGCCGAAGTCGTCAGCACCGTGGCGGCGCGCAAGGCGGGCTGAGCCACAACGCCGGATGCTGACCAGCGACATCATTCGAAGAAAGCGCGACGGTGCGGCGCTCGACGCGGCATCCATTCGTGCTCTCGTCGCTGGCATCACCGACGGGAGCGTCTCGGACGCGCAAATCGCGTCGTTTTGTATGGCCACGTTCCTGCAGGGCATGACCGCCGACGAGACCAGCGTGCTGACACGTGAGATGGCGACATCGGGCCGCGTGCTCGCCTGGGAGTCGGCCGCGCTGGGTGGCCCGGTGATCGATAAACACTCCACGGGTGGGGTGGGAGACAAGGTCAGCCTGGCGCTCGCACCGATTGTCGCCGCTTGCGGCTGTTTCGTGCCCATGGTTTCGGGGCGCGGTCTGGGCCACAGTGGTGGCACGCTCGACAAGATGGACTGCATTCCCGGCTACCGCAGCACGCCCGACCTCGCGACGCTGCGCAAGGTGGTAGCCGATGTGGGCTGCGCGATTATCGGACAGACCGAGGACCTTGCGCCCGCCGACCGGCGCGTCTACGCCGTGCGTGACGTGACAGCCACGGTCGAGTCCCTGCCGCTCATCACCGCGTCGATTCTCTCGAAGAAGATTGCAGCGGGTAATGAGTTTCTCGTCATGGACGTCAAGTACGGCAGCGGCGCGTTCATGACCGATGTCGCTCGCGCCCGCGAGCTCGCCGCACATCTCGTCGAAACGGCGGCCGCCGCGAACCTGAGTGTTCGCGCTGTGCTGACCGATATGGACGAACCACTGGGCGTCAGCGCGGGCCACTGGTTGGAGCTGCGCGAGATTCACGAGTACCTGGCCGGCACCCACCGCGAGGCCCGATTGCACGAAGTGGTCATGGCGTTGGCTTCAGAGATGCTCGTGGTGACCGGCCTCGCCGAGGACCGCGATGACGCGCAGGCGCAGGCCGAGGGCGCGCTGGCCAGCGGCGCTGCGCGTGACCGCTTTCAACGTATGGTGACGGCGTTGGGCGGTCCCTGGGACTTCCTCGACCGGTTCGAACACTATTTCGAGGCCGCGCCGGTTGCGGTGTCAGTGCCGGCGCCCGAGGCGGGATACCTGGCCGCGGTGGACGCGCGGGAAGTGGGTCTCGCTATCGTCGGCCTGGGCGGTGGCCGTCGCCGCGGCGATGAGGCCATCGATGGTCGCGTCGGATTTTCAGACATCCTGCCCGTCGGTGCAGCTGTCAACGCGGAGCGCCCCCTCGCTGTGGCGCACGCCGCCGATGACGCCAGTGCGCACGAAGCGGCCGCACGCTACGCCGCCGCGTGTACCATCACGAGCACAGAGCCCGCATCCCGTCCCGTGATCGCCGAACGTCTCGGCGCCAAGCGCTGACGATGTCGCGCCCCAAATTCTCCAAGACCCGCAAGGGAATCTGATGCCTGAACAGTTGATCAGTTTTGTCGGAATCGCCGTGTTGCTTGCGATTGCCTTTGCCTGTTCCAGTAACCGAGGCGCCGTTCGTCCCCGCATTGTGATCGCAGCGTTCCTGCTGCAGGCGCTCCTGGCGGTGCTGACGCTCAAACTCGATGCGGGTCAGCGCATCATCGAGGCCATGAGCAATGGCGTCATGGCGATCATCGGCTACGTGGGCAGCGGCATCGGCATGATCTTCGGTAACCTCTACGACCCGTCCGAGGGTGCGCAGAGCTTCGCCGTTGAAGTGTTGCCCGTCATCGTGTTCTTCGCCTCGCTCATGGCCGTGCTCTACCACATCGGCGTGATGCAGCTCATCGTTCGCGTCGTCGGGCGTGGCCTTCAGTTCGTGATCGGCACCCGCCCCGTCGAGTCGCTCAATGCTGCGGCCAACATTTTCGTGGGTCAGACCGAAGCGCCGCTTGTGGTGCGGCCCTACCTCAAGTCACTGACCGAGCCGCAGCTGTTTGCACTCATGGTGTCAGGCACAGCATCGGTCGCGGGTACCGTGCTCGCCGCCTATGCCCAGATGGGCGCGAACCTCGACTATCTCCTGGCTGCCAGTTTCATGGCGGCGCCGGGCGGTCTGCTGATGGCCAAGATCCTCATGCCGGACGAGGATATGGATGACGACATTGCGTCACCCGTAACCGAGCAGCCCGACATAGAACGTGAGAAAAACGTCATCCTGGCTGCGGCCAGTGGGGCGCAGGACGGTGTTCGCCTGGCCGTCAACATTGGCGCCATGTTGCTCGCGTTCGTCGCGCTCATCGCGCTGTTCAACGGGATCGTGGGCGGCGTGTCTGGCCGCATCGGTATTGAAGGCGTCACCCTCGAGAAAGCGCTGGGTTACGTCTTCGCGCCGCTCA
>CALBPI010000003.1 GCA_937899415.1 uncultured Gammaproteobacteria bacterium
CGACCAGGTCCCCGCGGCCGTCTACATCTAAGTCGTTGACTGCATGCACATCTACGGCAACGAGATCGCGGCGAGATTCGCCGGTACCGATTTGCAGTCATTCATCGGTGTGACGGCCCGCGAGCTCATGAACCTCGAAACCGCGGAGGCACTGATCAAGGCCGACAAGGAAGCGATGTACGGCGAAGAGACGGTGACCTGGGTGGGGCCCTTGCGATTGCCGGGCGACATCGCCGACCGCCAGATCTGGGATACCAAGTTTCCGATCCGTGGCACCAACGGCGAGCGCATGCTGGGCGGTGTGGGCATCGACGTCACCGAGCTCCACGAGACCCAACGCCAGCTCGGTATCGCGCAGCGGCTCGAGAGCGTGGGCCTCATGGCCAGCGGCGTGGCGCACGACTTCAACAACCTGCTGTTCGCGATCGCCGGCAACGCAGAGCTCGCGATGCAGCACGTGCCCGGCGAACACGCGGGCAACCTCGAATCCATCCTCGCGGCGACAGAGCACGCCTCGGCGCTGTGCCGTCAATTGCTGGCTATCGGTGGCCGTGCCGAGACGGATACCGGCCGGCAGAGTATCGATCTGGCGGACCTCGTCCGCGAAAGCGCCGAGCTGCTCAAGCTATCGCTGCAGGCCGAGCACCCGCTGGAGCTCAACATCTCCGAAGCTGACTGCACCGTGCATGCAAACCCGGACCAGCTGCGCCAGGTGCTTGTGAATCTCGTGCTCAACGCCAAGCAGGCCTCGGCACCCAACACGGCGATCACGATTGAGCTCGGCCAGGCGGACCTGTCGTCCTTCGTCGGTCGCACCGCATCGAACATGCATACCTGGCTGGCCGAAGACGCGGGCGACGGCGTATTCATCAGCGTGGAGGACCGCGGTCACGGCATCTCCAAAGACCGCATCGACCGTATCTTCGACCCGTACTACACCGACAGCGAACTCGGTCACGGGCTGGGGCTCGCGACCGTGTTTGGCGTGGTGAAAGCCGTCCGCGGCGCCATTCGGGTGCAAAGCGAAGACGGTGTGGGCACGCGGTTTGACGTGTTCATTCCCCGCGTGGCGCCCTCTGAGTCCGACGCCGCACTGACGGTCAGCGTGCCGGTCGACCCTCAGACGGTAACCGGCATGCAGCGCATTCTCGTGATCGATGACCACGAGGGCATTGTCGCGATCGTTACCACCTGGCTCGAGCGCCTGGGTCTCGATGTCACGTCCTACACGAACAGCCAGCTCGCCGCCGACGTACTACGCTCGCGCGCTTCCGAGTTTGACGCGGTCATTAGCGACGTCTCCATGCCTGATGTGGGTGGGCTCGGCATCCTCGCGACGGTGCGTGAGCAGGACGCCGATAAGCCCGTGATTCTGGCGAGTGGCTTCAACGATGCCGTCATGAAGACCGGCGATGACCCGCGCGTCTGGTTCCTGCAGAAGCCGTACTCGCTGGGCGAGCTGCAACGGGTGCTCAATGAGGCCGCCGAGACGGCGCCGTCAGACGATGGCCAGTCCGATCCAGAGCTGCAGCAGGCGGTAGCTGGTGTGGGTGACGAGTAGCACCGCGAGGAACGGTGCGACGAGCGCAATCGCGGCCCACCAAGGCACACCGAATGCGCCGCGAAACATGAAGGGCACGTAAACAAACTTGATTGCGAGCGCCACGCGCCACACGTCAAAGTCCCAAAAGGGCGCTGCGTCGATGAACCGCAGCAGCGGGATGATCGTGTAGGGCATGAGCGTGAAATAGAGCATCACGAAGGCCAGGAAGTGCAGCGATGCCACGACGTGGTCGGCGTACAGCAGCTTGCGCCAGAACGTGAGGATCAGCGTACCGAATGCCAGTAAAGGCACATGCGCAATGACCATAGACTTCGCAAGATCGCCTATCCGCGCATTGTAGTCGCGTGCGTAATCGCGAAAGATCTCGGTGTTGCGAACGTCCACGCCCTGCTCGATGGTGGCTTGAACATCCAGACCCCGAGACTCGAGCACCACGTTGATTGCTGGTTGCATCCACGCGCTGTAGGGCTGCAGCGAGTACTGATCCCAGAAATTGATATTGAGGTCGCTAAGTGCAGGCGACAGAAAAAACAATACGTTGGCGATCAGAAACAGACCTATGGGCGACAGGTAGCGTCGGCGCCGGCCCATCTGGTACTCACGCGACAGAAAACCCGGCCGCGAAATCAGAAGCCAGCTCGAGGGCAGCACTCGTCCGTCCAGGTCGGTGATTTCCTGAAGGCTCGCGCGCATCAGGTCGGGCAGCCAACGGTCCTTATCGGTAATGTTCTTCTGGCCACAAGCGCTGCAGAAGCGGTCGTCGGGCGCCAAAGCGTGCCCGCAGTTCGGGCAGCTCGTGGTGACGGCCTCAGGCGCTGGCGTGTCGGAAGATGTAGTCGCCACCAGGCTGGGTCTCTGCGTCGCCGACAATGGGGCCGTCCTGCGCGTCTTCGTAGGGTATGTGTGCGAACAGCGAGACGCCGTCGCGGTGGTCGAGCTCGATGGCGATGGCGTCTTCGGCATCAACACCGCCAGGGTTCTCGACGAGTGCGTCGTAGATCACCGCGGTGGCGACGTAGCCACGCTTGTCGACATCGCGGCGCAGGCGGAATCGTAAACGCTCGATGCGGTGGCTGCGGTCGAGTGCGGCGTCACCCGTTTCGCCGCCGATGGCGACGATGTCACCGTTCTCGCGCAACACGGCGGCCATGGGCATGAGCTCACCGAGATCACACATCACGCGCACGGCCAGCGAGACGCTGATACGTCGGAGCTGTTCGAGTTGCAGGTGGGGATCGGCCATCGCCGGTCGCAAGCTCCGTTGCCATCGCTTATGGCCGAGAGCCTACCATCATTGTCACAGGCGCGGTGACCCGCGCGTGGCTACAGCCAGCCGAGATCGCGCGCGCGCCGAAAGGCCTCGACGCGGTTGCCGGCCTGCAGCTTGTCCATGGCTTCGGTCAGGTAGTTGCGCACGGTGCCATCGCTCAGTCCCAGCTCGGCCGCGATCTGCTTGTTGGCCAGGCCCGACTCGGCGAGCTGCAACACCTGGCGCTCACGCTCGGTGAGCGGATCGGGCGTGGTCCAGGCCAGCTCTGCGAGCTCGGCGGGCACGTGCCGTTCGCCGCGCGCGACCGCGCGCACGGCTGTGGCCAGCGCGTCGCTGCTCGAGTCCTTGAGCACGTAACCCGCAACCCCGGCATTGAGTGCGCGCTGCAGATAGCCTGGCCGCGAAAACGTGGTCACGATCAGCACGCGCGTCTTGCTGCGCGCATCGCGAATGCGCTCGGCGATCTCGATGCCGCTTGCACCCGGCATTTCGATATCGGTAATGAGCACGTCGGGCTCATGTTCGGTAACCGCGTCGAGCGCGCTCAGGCCATCGGCCGCGTCGGCGACGAGCTCGATGTCGTCTTCCAGCGAAAGCAGCGTCGCTAATGCGCCACGCAGCATGGCCTGGTCTTCGGCGATCACGACGCGAATCACGAAGCCCCGCCCGCTGCGGCCGTTTCGATCGGCAGAGAAATGCGGATACACATACCGCCTTCACGCTCAATATTCGTCTCGCCACCCAGTGCGGCGACGCGTTTGCGCAAGCCCGCGAGCCCCGAGCCTTCCCCGGGTGTGTCACCGCCGCCGTGGCCGTTGTCGGCGACGGTGAGCGAGAGCTGAGCACCGTCCTGACCAATCTCGATGCGCGCGGCATCGGCGCCCGAATGGCGCACGATGTTGGTCGTGGCTTCGCGGATCGTGAGTCCCAGCGCCTTGCCCACGGGCGGCGCCAGCGGCGGCAAGTCGCTCGTGACGTCGAGCTCGACACCGGCCGCATCCAGGGCCTGCCGGGCCAGTGCGATTTCGTTTTCCACAGAGGTGGCCGTCATGTCGTAAACGGCGGCGCGAATCTCGCCCAGCGCTTTGCGTGCGGTGCCGGCCACGTCTTCGAACTCAGTCTTGGCACGGACCGGGTCGCGTTCGATGAGCTTGGCGGCCACCTCGGCCTTGAGCGCTACGGTGGTCAGCGTTTGTCCGAGCAGGTCGTGCAAGTCGTGGGCGATGCGCTCGCGCTCGGCGAGCGTGGCGCGCTGGCGCTCGAGCACACGGCTTCTGCGCAGCATGCGCTCGCGCTCGATTCCGTCGGCCGCGCCTGTGCAGGCGGCACCAATGATGGCGCCGAACATGAGGTCGAAGCCGACGACGAACCACGGCTTGATGAACAGGATGCCGAAGGTGGCATAGGCCAGGGAAAAGGCGAGGATGAGCAACAGCGCGCGACGCTTGGGTCGTTGAAACGCGCACTGCACGCAGGCGTAAACGTGGAACACGCCGTGAATGCCCGCGAAGGGCGACATGGCCCAGGCAAGGCCTTCCATGACCGCCGCATTCAGGACAAAACGCGGTGTGCTGCCTTCGTAAGCGTGGAAGTAGACGGGCAGGAACACGGCGATCGCGATGGCTGCCGCGATGATGTCGTCGCGCCCTGGCGTCTGCCAAATCCAGCCCGTGAAAAAGATCGCGAGATAGATGAGGTTGAACGCGAGCCAGCCCTTTCGGCCGCTGCTCGTGCTTTGTTCCTGCTCAATTTCAGCTTCGACGGTCATCGTGGCTCAGCGTATCAGGGTGACGTTGTCGAGTTCGAACGCGTACTCGCCGGCTCGCATCGGTGTCACGAAGGCCATGCCGCCGAAGCGATCCGGCTCAAATCCCGCCACATCGGCGATGGCGATTTCAACGCGCTGCCAGTCTTCGGTCACCTCGAACATCGCCGTGGGCGGTGCGCCCATGCCGCCCGCGACGAACAGCATGAGCCGGTAGTTCGCGGGCGTGCCGCGCACCTCGAAGGCCACGGCGCGTGCGTCGCCCAGGTCGCCGACAGCCTCCTGGCTGGTTGTGCCGAGGAAGGCACCGGCCCAGGGGAACGCGAAGCCTGATCCGACGGTGGTCGTCACGGCCAGTGCGCCGCCGTCACCGCGTTCAATACGCGCGACACGGGCGTTTGAATCACCACCCATCATGCGGTCGCTGGTCTCGGACCAGACGAGCCCCTCAGGCGCGCTGGTGCCCACCTCGAAGTCGCCCAGTACACCCGCAAGCGCCAGCGTGCTGCCCTCGGTCGGCTCGGGGTCGTCGCCAACGGCGACGCCGTTGCGGTAGACGATGTCGATGCGGCGGGTTGCTGTGATGTCGGCACCGGGGTCGCCGGCAACCAGCACGAGATCGGCGCGCGCACCGGGTGCGATGCGGCCTCGGTCGTCGGCGCCAAAGAACTTCGCGGGCAATGCGGTTGCCGCGGCCAGCGCTTCCTCGGTGCTCAGGCCCGCGCGCACGAGCAGCGCCATCTCAGCGTGGACCGAGACGCCGTGCGCGGTGCCTGGGTTGGGCGCGTCGGAGCCGGCGAGGATCGGAACGCCGGCGTCGTGCAGCAGACCCACGGTCTCGAGTGCTTTGTCCAGATCGAAATAGGGTGAGCTCGAACCAAAGTCCTGGCGCAGGTTGGTCGTTGCCGCGGGTGTCAGTCGCGGCCCCAGGTCGGGGTCGTCAATCAGCTCAGGCCCCGTGGACTTGCCGTTAACCATGGCGATGACCGCGAGCGTGGGGATGACAAACACCTTACGCTCGACGGCGGCCTCGATGAAGGCCGCATCGGCCACCTTGTCGGCGAAGATGTGCACGAAACCGTCAACGCCTGCGTCCAGCAATTCACGGGCGCCCTCGAGTGACGACACGTGAGCCACGGCTTGCACGCCCTGATCGTGCGCCGCCTCGATCACGGCCGTGGCGGTCTCGAGGTCGAGGCTCGGGATGTAGGTGGCGTAAGGCATGTAGACGAGCTTGATGAAGTCCGAGCCTTCCTCGATGCGCGCCGCCACCCAGGCGGGCGCGTCTTCGGGTCCCTCTAGCGTCTCGACGTTGATGCCGTACTGCGTGCCGTGCCCGCGTTCGACTGTGGCCAGCATGCCGGCGCTGAATAGTGCGGCGCTGTTGCTGGGCGCGAAGCTGTCGCGCGCGTCGCGCGCGCCCGCCAGCAACGCGGGTGCCGTGAACATATCGATGAGGGCCGTGACGCCGAACGTGACGGCGTCGCGTTGTGCTGTCGCAAAGGTATGCACGTGCGCGTCGAAGAGTCCGGGCAACAGGGTCTTGCCCGCCGCGTCGAGTCGACTGGCGCCTTGGGCCTCTGCGCCAGGGTCACCGATCGAGACGATCTTGCCGTCGGCGACGGTGACCGCCGCCGGGCCCTGCATAGCCTCACCATCAAAGTAACGCACGTTGTCGATCACAACAGCGCCGTCGAGGTCGGGTGCGGGCGCCGGTGTCGGCAGCAGGATCATGAGTCCGACAAAGGCCGTGGCAACCGCCGCTGCGGTGATCAGTGTGGTTTTCTTGAGCATTGTGCTGCGTCCCGCGCTCAGCGCTGCCGCGACCAGGTCCAGCCCGCAAGCGCGGCGCAGGCCAGCGTCATACCGGCCACAACGGTGGCGTGGAACCCTGCGATGCGGTCGCCGGGCGCGTCAACTACGGTCAAGGCGATCTCAGCCAGGTGAAAGCTCGGCAGCGCGTTGCTGATGGCGACCATCCATCCGGGGAAGAACGTGGCCGGAAACCAAAGCCCACCAATCACCGCAAAGCTCAGGAACACGATGTTGGCAATGGCCACGGCGCCGTTGGTGCTGAAGCTGAATCCGATCGAAAGACCGATCAGTGAGAACGGGAACACGGCCGAAAGGTGCACGAGAAACAGCGTGAGCCAGACCGTCTTGGGCAATTCGACGCCGCCCATAAAGGCCGCGGCCGCGTAGATCGGCATCAGCGCCATCGCGGCGAACGCGATGGTCGCGCCGAGCTTCGCGCCGATAAACGTGCTGGCGGGTGCGGGTGCTGCGCGCTTGAGCTCGAGCCAGCCGCGTTCGCGCTCGCCAGCCACGCCAACGCCAAAGCCAAACAGCGACGGGCCCATAACGGCGAAGATGCCGTAGGTTGCCAGCAGGTAGGTTGCGGCGCCGCCGCCGCGTGACATGAGTACGCCAAACATCATGTAGAAGGCGACGGGCAAGGCGAGCGTGGGCAACAGAAACTCGGGTGCGCGAAACGACTGCGTGAGCTCCGCGCCGGTTTCTGCGGCGAGGATTCCGGCGTAGGTGCGGCTCATGACGCGTCCTCCGTGGTGACCGCCGACAACGCCGTGAAGGCCTGTTCGAGCGTGGGTTTGGTGACCTCGAGATCGTCGACGTCGGGGTCGGCGTCGAGCAACGCGCGCAACGTGGTGGGCGCGTGCTCGCAGGACAACGTCAGCAAGCGGCCGTGCCTGTCGGCGGCGCGGACGCCAGGCAGCGCCAGCGCTTGTTCGGGCGTGATCGATGTGCGGCAGCGGATAATCGCGCCGCCCGTGCGTGCGCGGATCGCGGCCGCGGTGTCGTCGGCGATAACGCGCCCCTGAGCCAACACAACGATGCGGTCGGCCAGCGCGTCGGCCTCTTCCAGATAATGCGTGGTGAGAATGATGCTCGTTCCGCGCGCGGCCAGCCGCCGCACGTTGTCCCAGACAGCGCGGCGGGCGTCGGTATCCAGCCCCGTCGTCGGCTCATCCAGGAAGAGCAGCCGCGGCTTGCCAATAAGTGCCACGGCAAACTGCACACGGCGCTTCTGGCCGCCTGAGAGCTTCTTGTAACGCGTGTCAGCGAAGTTGCCGATGTCGGCTTCCTCGATCACGGCGTCAATGTCGGCAGGATCGCTGTAGTAGCTCGAAAACAGCGCCAGCTGTTCGCGCGCTGTGAGCGCCTCGCTTAAGTCTGTGTCCTGCAGCATGACGCCCGTACCGAGGCGCGCGGCCATGCTGCCTGCGGGTTCGCCGAGCACCTTCACGCTGCCGGTCGTCGGTGGCAGCAGCCCCAGGGCACAGCGGATAAACGTGGTCTTGCCGGCGCCGTTGCGTCCGAGCAGCGTGCAAATCTGCCCAGCGGGTACGTGCAGGTCGACAGCGTCGAGCGCGACGGTGTCGCCGAAGCGGCGGCTTAAGTCTTGCGCTTCAATGACAGCGGGCAGCTGTCTTGGGTCGGTGTGTGTGTCCATGGCAGACATCATCGCGCCGGCCCGCCTGCCGACGCCATTGCCAAAGCGCACCGTCGTGCCATGACATTTGTCATGCGGCCGGGGCTTCGCCCACGAAGCCCGTCTCGAAGGCCTCGGCGGCGTTGCGCACGTGCTCGGACAGGTAGTCGAATACAGCGCGGATACGGGCGCTGTGGCGCAGCTCCTCGTGGGTCACGATCCAAAGGTCGGCGCTGCCGACGTTGCGGCCCGGGAAGACGTTGACGAGTTCCGGGTACATGGTCGCCCAACGGTGCGACGCGACGCCGACGCCGTAGCCTGCGCGGATCGCGGACATGCGCGCGGCCATGCTGTTGGACGTCACGGAGAAGTGCAAGGCGGAGTCCGGAGGCGACTCAACGAGTGGCAGGATGCCGGGCGGCTGGCTTTCGCTCGCGAAGCCGACGATGTCCTTGTGCATGACCTCTTGCTCGCTCTTGATCGGGCCATGACGTTTGAGCCAGTCGCGGCTGGCGTACCAGCCAAAGCCAATTTTCACGAGCTTTCGCGCGATGAGGTCGGGTTGCGTCGGCTCACCGATGCGCAGGGCGATGTCGGCCTCGCGCCGCACGAGGTCGACGGCGCGTGCTTCGATGAGCAGGTTGAGCACGATGTCCGGGTACTGATCGTGGAAGGCGCGCAGCTCAGGCGCAAGCCACTCAGTCCCCGTACCTTCCGTGGCCGAAATGGTCACGGTGCCCGAGAGTCCTGAAGACTGGACATCGAGCGCGCGGCCGATGGCATGCATCTCGGACTGCATGCGGCGTGCGTTCTCGACGATGGCGTGGCCCGCGTCGGTAAGCGCGAGGCGGCGGCCGTCTCGCGTGAACAGCGTGGTGCCCATGCGCTTCTGCAGGGCGGTCAGGCGGCGACCCAGTGTGGGCTGGGAGAGGCCCAGGTGTTCTGCGGCGGCGACGAGCGTGCCGTGGTCGACGAGTGCCAGGAACAGACGCATATCCGCCCAGTCACGAAGCTCATCCGATTCATTCATAACTGAATACCTCGAATACTTTGGCGTAATTGTTGTTCATATTCTTCACCAATAAGGTAGTCCCCGTAAACCCCTCAACCCCCCCTACGAGGACTTAGCCATGAACCTGAAGACTGTGATTGTTGCCGCCGCAGCGGCCTTTGTTTTTGTCTCGGCACCGGCCCAGGCCGACTCGCTGACGGCAAGCGCCAACCACCAGAGCGCGCTGGCCAGCGCGGAGCGCGCGCTCGAGCGCGGCGACGCGGACACGGCTCTGCTGGTGCTTGAAGACACGCGACGCGGCTTGCGCCACGACGGTGACATCGCTCGCGTTGAGTCGATGCGTTGCGTTGCCCTGCACGCGCTGACGCGCTACGAGGACGCCGAGGCTGCCTGCTCGATCGCGATCGACACGCGCACGGCGCACTGGAGCGACTACAACAATCGTGGCGCAGCGCGCATCAAGCTCGGTGACTACGACGGTGCTATCGACGACTTGCACCAGGCCAACCTGCTGCGGCGCGGCGCTTCAGCCGTACGTCGTAACCTCGCGCGCGCAACGGCCCTGCGCGACAGCCAGGCGGTCGCCAGCAACTGATCGAACGCGCATCTGCGCACACTGTGAGCCGGCGGTGGGCCGCCACCCCAGGTCTTCTACGCGTGTCCCCCGACGCGCGCGGGTCCGCCGCCGGTTGACGGGTTAGCGTGTGAGCTGATACCGACCAACATGGTCGTCGGCTATCGTGCCCAGGAAGAGCTCGCCGTCGTACTCGTTGACACTCGTAATCGAGTGCAACGTGCCCTCTGTCCACTGCAGGTTGTGCACAAGCTCGCCCTCGAGCGACAGGCCAATCACGAAGGCATGACGGTCGGGCGGCACAAGCCAGGCCTGGGGCAGGGCGCCCAGCAAACGCCGCAGCCAGGGCTTCTCACCGAGCTGCTCCAGCGGCCCCCCACGTAAGACCGGCATCGCGACCCAGAACGTGTCCCGACCGTTGAACGACAGGTTGTCGGGATGGCCAGGCAACTCCGATGCGAAGACATCGCGTTCGCCTTCCCGGTCACCGCGCAGCCAGAAGCGGTGGATCACACCCGTTCCCGTCTCGTTGACCAGCAGGAAGTTGTCATCAGGCCCCAGCGCGATGCCGTTGGCGAAGAACAGGCCATCGGCGAAGCGCGTGGTCTCGCCCGTCACCGGATCGAATCGAATGACCTCCCCGGTGCGGCTAGCCTCCAGAAAGTCGTACATGTAGCGGTGCACGCCAAAGCGCTGGCTCGCATTGGTAAACCAGATGACGCCGTCGCCATCGATCACGAGGTCATCGGTGAAACGCAGCGTGTCGTCGTCGTTGGCGTCGACGAGCACGTTGATGGTGCCGTCGGGCGCGATCGCGAGCAGACCGCGGTCGGCGTCGGCGACGATGAGCTGGCCCGCAGTATCAAAGGCCATGCCCAGTGGCCGGCCGCCCGTGTTGACGAACTCGCGGATGTCCTCGGTCGAGGTGAAGCTCAGGATGCGTCCGTCGAGCAGGCCTGTGTAGAAACGCCCGTCGGGACCGCGTTCCACGTCCTCGGGACCCAGTCCCAGGTTGATGATCGCGGCGCGCGAGAGTCTCTGATTCTCCGCGTAGGGACCCTCGAGCGGCGTCACCGGGTCCGGCGCCCAGTCCGCAGGTCGGACGGGTGACAGAAACCAGGCGGCGGTGGCCAGGATAGCGGCAAGCAAGGCGGTGGCCGCGACGGCCTGAAAGAGCTTTTTCAAAGGAATACGTCCCTATTTGGGCCGCACAGGCTCACTGAGTGCCGAAGGACTGTCAAGCGTGCGTCAAATTGACGCAGATCAATGCCGGCTCCGGGTGCGGCGGCGGAAACCGGACCGAATGCGCCGCGCTTTCTGGGGGAATCGGCTCATGCTCGTGATTGGCCTTCACCTGCGCCACATCATGCGCGACTGGGTCGGGGCGTTCCGTCAGCTGGCCGCCGACGGGCCGAATGAGACGATCTCGGCGGGCATGGAGCGTTCATTGGCCAAGGGGCGCGCTATGGCCTACGTCTGCTGGATCGGGATCGCGAGCGTCGCGTTCCTCGGTACCGTCAAGCCGAACTTCTAACGCCTAAAGGTCGAAGCGCTCGCGCAGGAAGCGGGCGATGCCATCTTCGTCGTGGTGGCCGATGATCTCGGTCGCCCGATCCTTAACGTGCGATTTCGCATTGGCGGGCGCGTAGCTCTCGTCGGCGAGCTCGAACATGCTGACGTCGTTATCGCTGTCGCCAAAGCAAACGACACGATCGGCGCCGAGCATTTCCTTGAGCGTGATGACGGCGCCGCCCTTGCTGGCGTCAGAGTGATGCACGTCGAGCCAGGCCAGATCCTTGGCCTCGATGGCGACGCCCGAGTAGGCCACGAGGTGCGGCTCGTCGCGTACCACATCGATAACGGCCTCAACGCGAACGCGGCTGCCGATCGCGCTCACGTTGCTGATCTCGGCGTTGTCGGGCAGCGCCTCGAGCGGCTCGGCGCGGATGCCGCGCGTGATCGTGTACTCATTGACCACAAACTGCTCGGCCTTGCTGCGCAGTGGCGCGTGGTAGACGACATGCTCGCTGTCGCCTTCAATCGTGAACACGAAGGGGGCCAACCCATTGGCCAGGCAGCCGGCAACCACGCGCGCGAGTTCTGAGGTCGTCAACACCTGCCTGTGCGAAAATGAGTCCGCCTCGGGGTGCCAGATCACCACGCCATTCTTGAAGACGTGCGGCAGCCTAAAGCCGTGCCCGCGCAGGATGTCGCGCGAGGCGTGCAGCGTGCGGCCCGTGGCGACGGTGTAGGCGATGTCGCGCTGAGCCAGCCGCTGCAGCGTGTCGCGGGTGAAATCACTAATGGCGGCATCGCGGTTGAGCAGCGTGCCGTCGAGATCGAATACGACGAGTTCCATTCGCGCATTGTACTGACTTCGTCACTTCGACAAGGGCGACATTCGTCACGTCGACAAAACCTAGCAGCGGGTGCGCCTGAGTGGTGTGGCCTTCCAATTCGGGATTCGCGAACTGCGGTCGCCGAACTTCGGGTCTCACGCGTCGTCTTAAGCGACAACGCGCTTCGCAAGCGCAAGAACAACAAAGGACTGTCATGCGCAATACGGTTTGGTCTCGATCCGCAGTTGTTGGGGCTGCCGTTCTCGTTGCACCGGCTCTTGCCCAGGAGCCGTTCCAGTGGGAAATTGGCGGTGCGTTTAGTCAGAGCGAGTTTTCGCGAACCGATAATCAAGTATTTGACCCTGCATTCGGGTTTGGCACCTTCCTGTTCACCGAGTCGACCGTAGACACAGATCGCTTCCGACTGGATGCCACCTGGTTCTTCGAGCCTGTGGAATCCAACCGGGGGCCGCTTGAGCGCGCGGCCTTTCTTGATCGTGCATCATCGATATCAGCCTTCGCCCTGCGATCCGAGCTGACGGCGTCCGCGATTCAGCTCTCAGACGCGCTGCCAAGCTTCTCCGAGCAAGCGGAGCTTGCCGAGAACTCACTTGGTTTCGGGTTTCGTTACGTGCTGCCCGACGACACCTGGTTTATAGAAGCCAGTGTCTCGCGGCGGGACACGGAGTCGATTCCGGGAAACGCCAGTGATCAGTACGCGATCGCCGCAGGTCGTTACCTCGGGGATCGCACTGCCGTCTCATTGCGTATCGACCGCAGTGAGGGCGGGTCGGGTTCGATACTTCCCGGAACCTCAGGCGGGCAGGACAACTACTCGCTGGAAATCACGCACATCGGAGACCTCTGGGGCGACTGGCAATACGCCGTCGACAGCAGTCTCACCGAGAGTGATCAGGACTTCGTTGATCTGCGTTTCGATGTTTCGGGAACACTGTACCCGTCCCGATACCTGGGGTTCGGCGCTCAGGCAAGCGTCTCTGCCGAAGACTTTACTGACCAGTCGAAGCGCTATGGCGCATTTGGCCGCTGGTTCGTCAACGATGCCTGGTCTGTATCGGCGCGCTACGAGTGGACCGACTTCGAGGGCTCATTCGGAGATGGTGTTGATATCGACGATGACGCGTTCGAGCTGCGCGTGGATCATCGGTTCTAGGGCACTCCGGGTGTAACACAGGGCGGCCGGGCGCGGACTCGCTGCTGCCCGAGCGGCTCAAAATCGGTACCATCGCGACGATGAATGTGTTCTGCGTCTGCGGTTTGGGGCGGGTCCGACCCTTCTGTGCACTCAAGGTGTGCGTTCCTGGTGTTGGCCTCCAATGAGTGAGCCTCCGAAAGCGCCCGGTCGACAACATCTCGTCGTTCGATTTGCGGGCGAAGCGCTACTCATCGTTGCCTCGGTCTTCGTCGCTATCCTCCTCGAAAGTATGTGGCAGGACCGTTCTGAGGTTCGAGACGCCAGGGAATCGCTCGCGCAGGTGCGCCTGAGCCTGGCTGAAGACGTGCAGTTTTTCGATCGGGTGGAGCAGGAACAGCAGCAGGCGGCGGAGAAGACGCGGCGTTTGCTCGAGTGGTTCGAGGACCCTGAGGCGCTGCCCAACGACGCGGTGCATGAGGTGTTCCTCAACTACAACATGCCGATATCGATCTGGCCGCGCCGTGCGGCCTGGAACACGATGGTCAACTCAGGCCAGTTTCGCTTGCTCGAAGCGCCGGACCTCGTCACCCGGATTGGTAACTACTACGAGCACCACCTGCGGCGGATGGAGTACAACGGTCAGCAGTACGACGCCGCCTTCACCGTGGTGTCCCGCGGGGAATTGAGCGAACTCTGGGACTTCGATACGCGCGTGTTGCTGACGCGTGATGCCCCCCGACTCACGCAGTTTCGCAACAGGCTGAGACGGATCGACGACTGGACGACCTACTACCTGGATCGGGTGGAACGAAACCGGGCGCGGGCGGAGTCTCTTATCGAGGAGATCGACGCTTATCTCGACTAGGGCGGTACTAGCGCCAGGTCTGGATCCTGAAGCGCCTATCTCGGGCGATCTGACATAACCGGTGCCCGGCGCGCGTCGCGCTGTCAACCAAACCGCCATCCGTGCGTTGTGAGGGGTGTCTGACCACACAACCCACGGGAGGCCCCCAATGGCCCGCACGATTTTGGAACGGCTGCGCACCCCCGGCGCAGCGCGCGCACGTGATGCGCTGATTTATGCGGCGATGCTTATCGTCATGATCACCCTGTCCGCCTGCGGTGGCGGTGGCGGTGACATCGCTAACGAAGACCCCGTCGCCGTAAATGACACGGGCCTGCTCTACGTCGGGCTCACCGATGCCGAAGGCGACTTTGTCACCTACGCCGTCGACGTCGACTCGATCCTGCTTGAGCGCGCCAATGGCACGACCGTGGAAACGCTGCCGCTGTCGACGCGCGTCGACTTCGCTGAGCTCACGGAAGTCACGGAGTTTCTGAACATCGCGACCGTGCCCGCGGGCAACTACGTCGCCGCGAGTATCCGCCTGGACTTCTCGGAGGCGCAGGTCGTCGTGCAGAACGAGACAGGCGTGATCACCGAAGCTGAAGTGGTTGACGAGGCTGGCAATCCGCTCGGCGACTACGAAGTGCGCTTGCAGCTCGCCAACACGGACATCATCCGGATCGCACCGGGTATTCCTGCGGCGTTCAGCCTCGACTTTGACCTCGACGCGTCGAACGAGATCGACCGAAGCATGTCACCGCCCATCGTGACGGTGTCGCCGTTGCTGCTGGCGCAGGCCGAGCTTGAGGAAGACCGCGAGCACCGCGTGCGCGGCGTGCTGGCTGAGGCCAGCATTGACGAGAGCGCATTCACGCTTAAGGTACGACCGTTTAAACGCCGCACGGGTGACTTTGGTCGCTTCACCGTCAACGTCGATGAGGAAACGCAGTACGAAGTTGACGGTGTGGGTTATACGGGTGCGGCCGGTCTTGAAGCCGTCGCGGCACTCGAAGAGAACACCCCCGTCGTTGCCAGCGGCAGCATCTCGAACCGCAGCATGATGGCCGATATCGTCATTGCCGGTAGCAGCGTGCCCTGGGCCGACGACACGGTCGTCAAGGGTGTCGTAACGGCACGAAGTGGCGACACGCTCACCATCGGTGGTGCACGTGTTGAGTTCGGTGACGGTCGCGTCGACTTCGGCGGCAGCTTTGAAGTGCTGCTGGGCGAAGCCACGACGGTGACGGCACCGGGCGTCGACAACGCCGACCTCAACATCGACAGCATCTCGGTCGGCCAGCGCATCGTCGCGTTCGGCGAGCCTTCGGCCACGGACCTCGTGTTCGACGCCACGGCGGGCCGCATCGTCATGCAGTTCAGCCAATTCACGGCCGTCGTTGCCCAGGAAACGCCGCTCGCGGCAGAGCTGGGTCTCTACAACGGTCGCCGTCCGGGCGCCTACGACTTCTCGGGCACGGGCAGCGCGCCGGAGCTTGATGCGGATCCCGATTTCTACGAGATCGACACGGGTGCGCTGTTGCTCAACGACGTTGAGCTTGGCGACCTGATTCGTGTTCGCGGCCTCGTGACGCCCTTTGGTTCTGCCCCCGAGGACTTCACGGCGCGCACCGTGATCGACATCGAGACCTCGCGTCGCGCCGGGGAGCTCAAGGTCGTCTGGCCTGGCGATGCACCGTCCACGACGCCGTTTATCGCCACGTCGCCCACGACGATCGACGTTGACATCAGCGAGTCCGAGGAATGGCTCCGTGTCCGCGGCATCCCGCGCTTCATCACCAACCCGCTCGAGATGCTGACGATTGCAGCGACTGAAAGCGGTGAGGGTGTTTACGCGGTGCACGTACGCGGCAGCGGTGTCGTCACGGCTTATCGCAACTTCGCGGACCTGGTTGATGCGCTCAACGCCGAGCTCGAAGCGGGCAATGCATTGCAGAGGATCAATGCGCGGGTCGGCTATACTGGCACGACCGACGTGCTGGTCAGCCCGCGAGCCAGCTTTGTATTCGTCGCGCCGGGCGATGCCGAGTAACACCGAGACACTGCATGAGTCCCGCCACCGAAATGAATCGGTTCCTTATGGACGTGGAGAACCGGGCCTTTCGGATGGCGGAGCTCGCAGTCGGTAATCGGGATGACGCCATGGATATCGTCCAGGACTCGATGCTCACGCTGGCCCGGAAGTACGCCAAGCGGCCGACCACGGAGTGGCGGCCGCTGTTCTTCCGGATCCTGCAAAACCGTATCACCGACTGTTACCGCCGCCGCGCGTCGAGCAACCGGCTGTTCTCCTTTTTCTCGTCGTTTCGCAACGACGAAGGTGAGGTGGTCGACGTGGCAGCGCTGCAACCCGGTCCTGCCGCGGATGAGCCCGAGCACCGCACAGTGATCGACGGTGCCTCCGATGAAGTCGATCGCGCGCTGGCCGAGTTGCCACCGCGCCAACGACAGGCCTTTCTGCTCAGAAGCTGGGAGGGCTTAAGCGTTGCCGAAACTGCAGCGGCCATGAAATGCAGTGAAGGCAGCGTCAAGACACACTATTCACGCGCCGTCGGCAGACTGCGCGAAGCGCTGGGAGCGCACTGGCCATGAACGACAAGACGCAATACGACACCGACGACGCGCTCGCGACAGCCGTGGTCGATCGACTGTCCACCGACATCGACCCCGAAGTGGCGGCACGACTGCGTGCTGCACGACAGGAGGCGGTGTACCTCGTCGACAGCGCGCATCGCAAACGCGCGCCCTGGCTCGCCCCGGCAGGCGGCCTGGTTGCCGCGTCCGTTGTCGCTGCGGTGTTGCTCCGCGAACCGGGCATGCAACCGATGCCGGTGCTCGATGACGCCGAGATGGCCGCGGCGGCCGAACTCGAGCTACTCGAAGAGCTCGAGATGCTGGCCTGGCTCGACGAGGAGATGCTCGATGCGGGCTAGGCGCCTGTGGCCCTGGATGCTGGCCGTGGCGCCGATGTGTGCGTTGGCGGCCGAGCCCCTCGCGAGCGAAGACGACTACGGCTTCTTCGATTTTCTCGGCGAGATGGTCGAAGACGGTGACGGTGAGTGGGTGGACCCGCTCACCATGGAGGAATTGGCGGAAGACGCCACGAAATTGAGTGAAGACGACGGGCTGCCCATGCCGGCGCCCGAGGATGAAGACGATGAGTAACCTGATCAAAATCGCTTGTGCGCTCGTGCTGCTCGCAAGCAGCGCGCCGACCTGGGCGCAGGAGTGGGCGGCGCTCACCGAGGCACAGCGCGAGGCGCTGGCACGCTATGAGCAGTCCTGGAGTGAGTTCGACACCGAACGTCGCGAACGCCTCGTACGCGGCGCCGACCGCTGGCTGGCCATGGACGATGGGCAACGTGACGCGGTTCGGCAACGCTTCGATCGGTGGCAGGGCTTGTCGGCGGAACGCAAGACAGAATTGCTCGATCGCATGCGCCGCTTCCGCGAGCTCACGCCCGATCAGCGCGACGTGCTGCGTAACCGCCTGCGCCGACTCAACCGTTTGACGCCGGAGCAGCGCGACCAGCTGCGCCGCCGCTTCCGCGAGCTCTCACCCGATCAGCGCCGCGAAGCGCTCGACCGTATGCGCGAACGCGCACGCGACCGCCGCCTCACGCGGGACTAGTCGAAGAGACCGTAGAACAGGTAGAGCACGCTGACGTAGAACGTCGTGTCGTCTTCCACGACGCCGTCGCTGTTGCTCAAACCGAACCCGATGTCGAGATCGCCGCGATCGCCTGCAGGCATGAGCAGGTTGGCGCCGAAGCTGTCGACATCACCAAGATTGCCCGCAAGTTCGTCGCGTGCGTAGCTCAAGCCGAAGGCGCGGCTGCCACGCATCGGGAACTCGACATCTACTGTGATCGTTGAGTCCGTGAGTGCACTCGCCAGCGTCAGGCTCGTCGGCGACAGCCGTTGCACGATAAACGCACCACTCAACGGTGACAGGTCCCGGTTGTAGTCGTACTGGCGCAGCGACGCGCCTAGGGCGACGCGGTTGTCCGTGCGGTAGCGTGCGGCGACGCGCCAACCCTCGGCCTCGAGCGGCACCTCGACGGCGATGGCATCGTTGCGCAAAAAAGGGCGCACGGCGAGATCAATGTCGCGTTCCAGATAGCGTGCCGACAGCGACCAATGCTCGCTGGTGTGGAACACACCGAGCGTCAGATCCGTGCTGTCGAGGTCATCAGGGTCGCCCGACTGACCGCCAGACGCCTCAAAGCCGATCGGGCCGAAGTCGTAGCGGCCGCCGACATTCCAGTCGCGCGTCTCGATGTCCTCTGGAATCGCGTCGGCGTTGGTCGCCGCGTAGCTTGCGAAAACGGAAGCCTGTTCATTAAACGAGACATCGACAATGCCGACGACACCGATGCCGCCGCCGTTGTCCGCTGACACTCCGAATCCCAATGCGTAGCCTGCATCGTCTGCCGCTGCGGGCGCCGCGAGGAATGCAGTGGTGAGCAATATGCTGAGGCGGTGTGTCATAAGCGGCAGACTAGCCCAATGGCGATGACCCTGCCATGGGGGAAGGGTCGCGAATCCTATCGAGCTTGCTATTATCAGGGGCCCGTCTGAATGGAAGCTGAAAGTGCCCGTAGCCCGCGTTAACGACATCCGCATCGCCTATGAACGACATGGCCCAGAGGACGCGACGCCGCTCATCCTCGTGCAAGGCCTGAGCATGCCGCTCAATGCCTGGCCGCCCGTGTTCATTGAGCGTCTCGTGGAAGCCGGCTTCCATGTTGTGACCCTCGACAATCGGGATATCGGAGAATCAGAGCTGTTCCGTGATTTCGGTGTGCCCAACGTGCCCTGGCAGATTTTGCGCATGCGGCTCGGTATGTCGGTGCGTACGGCGTACCGCCTCAGTGACATGGCCGACGACATCGTGGGCCTCATGGATGCGTTGCATATCGGTTCGGCACACATTGCGGGCGTCTCGATGGGCGGCATGATCAGCCAGGAACTCGCGATGGGTCACGCGGACCGACTGCGCAGCCTGACCTCGATCATGTCGACGACGGGCAACCCGCGCCTGCCGCAAGCTGACAGCGAAATCGTTCGGCTCATGGTTACGCGCCCCAAGACCGAGAACACCGACAAGCGCATCGAGCACGCCATGAAGCTCTGGCGACTCATCTCAAGCCCGGGCTTCGATGTCGATTACGATTACGTCGAGCAGCGCCTGCGCAACATGTACGCGCGCGGTGTGACGCGGGGCGGTGTCGTGCGGCAGATGCTGGCCATTGCAGCGTCCGGCAATCGTGCGCCCAGGCTCAAGACTGTCGAGACGCCGACACTCGTGGTTCACGGACGTGAGGATCGATTGGTTCCCATGGAGGGTGGTGTTGACACGGCCAAGTCAATTCCGGGCGCGCGGCTCGAGCTCATCGAAGGCATGGGTCACGACTTGCCGCTGGGTGTCCTCGAGATTTTGTCAGAACTGATCACCGATCACGCCCGTGCAGCTGAAAGAGAGCGCGAGGCCGCCTGATCTGCGCAGACACTTGGCGGGCTGGAAGCCCGAGGCAGTGACCAGGGGGGACGATGTCACTCGATTTCGATAGCGCGCGATTGCCCAATCGCGACCTGACCGAAGAGCACCACGCCTGGCGCACGCAGCTGCGCCGCTTCATCGATGATGAGGTGATGCCGCACGCGGCCGAATGGGACGAGGCCGGCGACATTCCTGCTTGGCTCTGGACGCGTGCTGCGGCGCTCGGTTTGCTCAGGCTCGGCTACCCCGAGCGGTACGGTGGCGTCAGTGACGGCATCGACATCTGGTTTCATAACATCGTCAACGAGGAGCTTGCGCGGCTCGGCGTGGGCGGTGTGGCCGCGACGCTCATGGTGCATAACATAGGGCTACCACCCGTCGTGAATTTCGCGTCGGAGGCCGTGCGCGAGCGCGTGGCGCCACCCGTGCTCGCGGGCGACGCGCACATCTCGCTGGCCATCACCGAGCCCGGCGGCGGCTCGGATGTCGCCAGCCTCGCGACTACCGCCGTTCAGGACGGCGACCATTTTGTGGTCAACGGCAGCAAGACCTACATCACGGGCGGTATGCGTGCCAACTGGTTCTCGACGGCAGTGCGTACGGGCGGCGAGGGTGCCAGTGGTGTGTCGATGCTGCTCATTGATGCCGATGCACCGGGCGTGTCGCGCACGGAGCTCGACCGCAAGCAGGGCTGGTGGGCCAGCGACACGGCGACGATTTACTTCGAAGATGTTCGCGTGCCTGTGGCGCAGCTCATCGGTGAGCGCGAGCAGGGCTTCAAGGTCATCATGAACAACTTCAACAGCGAACGGCTGGCGATGGCAGTTGGAATGGAGGCCATGGCGCGCGTGTGCCTGGAAGAGGCCGTGGAATGGGCGCGCGAACGCAAGACCTTCGGCAAGCGGCTGGCCGACCACCAGGTGATCCGCCACAAGGTCGCGCAGATGAAGCAGCGTCTCAATGCCACGCAGGGTTACCTGCAACTGGTCTCGCAGCAGTACGAGGACGGCAACGTCGATGCGGGTGATATGGCATTGCTCAAGGTGCAGGCCAGCGAGACTGTCGAGTTCTGCGCGCGCGAAGCCATGCAGATTCTCGGCGGCGCAGGCTATATCCGCGGCAATCGGGTCGAACGTATTTACCGTGAGGTACGTGTCAACGCCATTGGTGGCGGCAGTGAAGAGATCATGCGCGACCTTGCGGCGCGCCAGTACCGGTTTTGAGAGGCCCGGCATGCGATTGACCGACGAACACAAGCAGATCCAGGACACCGTGACGCAATTCGTCGCGCGCGAGATGGACCCCTACGCCGACGAATGGGAAGCCGAGGGCAAGTTTCCGGCGCACGCGTTGTTCAAGAAGATGGGCGACTTAGGCTTGCTGGGCATCGCCAAGCCTGAGGCTTATGGCGGGCTTGGCCTCGACTACAGCTACCAGATCATTTTTTCGGAAGCGATTGGTGCGACGCGCGCGGCCGGCGCTTCCATGGCCATCGGCGTGCAGACGGACATGGCGACACCCGCGCTCGCCAAGTTCGGCAGCGACGAATTACGCGAGCAGTTCCTGGCACCCGCCATCGCCGGCGACATGGTGTGCTCGATCGCCGTGAGTGAACCGCACGCGGGTTCCGATGTGGCTGCGATCCGCACGACGGCCCGCACCGACGGTGACGACTACGTCATCAACGGCAGCAAGATGTGGATCACGACATCGACGCAGGCCGACTACCTCTGCCTGCTCGCCAACACCTCCGACGGCCCGGCCCACACCAACAAGTCGCTTATCGTCGTGCCCACAGACACGAAGGGCTTTTCGACCTCAAAGCCGCTCGACAAGCTCGGTATGCGTGACTCGGACACGGCACAGGTATTTCTCGAGGACGTGCGGGTGCCGCGCCGCTTTACGATCGGCGACCCCGGCGCAGGCTTCGCCTACCAGATGATGCAGTTCCAGGAAGAGCGGCTGTTCGCGGCCGCGGGCAATCTGCGCGCCATGGAGCGCTGCATTGAGCTGACAGCCGAGTACGCGCGCGAGCGTAAGACCTTCGGCAAGTCGATTCTCGACAACCAGGTCGTGCAGTTCCGACTCGCGGAATTGCAGACGGAGATCGAATCGCTGCGCGCCCTGACCTATTCGGCCGTCGAGGACTACGTGGCCGGTGACGACGTCACCACCAAGGCGTCCATGTGCAAGCTCAAGGGCGGCCGACTGCTGCGCGAAGTCACGGATAGCTGCCTGCAGTACTGGGGTGGCATGGGTTTCATGTGGGACAACCCTGTCGCGCGTGCGTATCGCGACGGGCGGCTGTCTTCGATCGGCGGCGGCGCCGACGAGGTCATGCTGGGCATCATCGTCAAACGCATGGGGCTCGGCGGCGGGCGTTAGGCCGTTGCCTGCGGCTCCTGCGGGGGCGTGCGCTGCGGCACATACCAGCTGACGATCTTCTTGATGCCGCGACTAATGTCGTCGGCGATCATGATGTTCACAGGCACAAGCAACAACGTGATGAACGTTGCGAACAGGATGCCGTAGGCCAGCGAGATGCCCATGGGGATCAGGAACTGCGCCGTGGTTGCCTTGACGCTCAACATCGGCAAGAGCCCGAAATAGGTCGTGACTGACGTGAGCATGACGGGGCGGAAGCGGGCGACACCAGCCGTGCGTACAGCTTGTGCCAGGGGTACGCCCGAGCGGTGCTGCCGGTTGATGTAGTCCACGAGCACGAGACTGTCGTTGACGACGACGCCCGTCAGTGCGAGCAGCCCAAACACGGACAGGATGGACATGGTGTAGCCCAGCATCCAGTGGCCGAGGATCGCGCCAATGACCCCGAACGGGATCACAGACATGACGAGCAGCGGTTGCAGGTAACTCTTGAGCGGCATGGCGAGCAGGCAGAAGATCACGAACAGCACGACGGCCAGTCCCAACTTCAGACTGCCCAGTGCTTCACGTTGCTCGCGCGCTTCACCTTCAAGCTTGTGGTCGATGCCCGGATAGCGCTGTAGAAGTTCATCCACAAACGCCACGATGCCACCCTGAATGAGGGTCATGTTGGCGGCGTCCTTGTTGATCTCGGACGTCAAATTGAGGGTTCGGTAACAGTCAATACGTGTGATTTGGGACGGCCCGTTGCCGGGGGGCAGCGTGGCGATGTTGGCCAGGGGCACTGCACCGCCGTTCGGCGTGCTCACGAGGATTTCTCCAAGCGTCGCGATGGTCTCGCGCTCGTTGCGCGACAGGCGCACCAGCACCCGGATGTCGTCGCGACCGCGCTGAATGCGCTGCGCCTCGAACCCACGGAACGCCTCCGATACCTGGCCGATGACGTCAGCGCGCGTCATGCCGAGCAGCAGGCCCTCGGAAGTGAGCTCGATCTTCAGCTCTTCTTTCCCGTCGGACAGGCTGTCGGCGATCTCGTAGACGTTCTCGTAGCCCGCCAGATGCGCCTTCATTTCAGCGCCCACAGCGCTGAGCTGTTCCAGCGACTGCCCGGAGAACTGAATATCAATGGGTGCACTGGGGCCGCGCCAGGTCGAACGGAAGTTGAGTGTCTCGGCGCCGGGCACAGGCCCAACCGCTTTGCGCCACTCGGCGGTGAACTCGTTGCTCGAGACCTTGCCGACGCGATCCTCAGCCGGTGACATTTCCACCTGGACGCGGCCGACATGGGAGCCGTTGTTGCGGCCCGCCGTACCCGTCGAGGCCAGAATGTTGAGCACGACGGGCTCGTCGTACATCGCGTTGTATTTGTCGCGCAGCTCCTCGGCCACGCCCAGCATGCGCTGAATGTTCCGATCCGTGACCGAGAACGGGGTGCCGACGGGCATGGCCACTTCGGCGCGAATGGTCTCCGAGGGAATACGGGGGAAGAACACGAAGCGCTGGTAGCCGCTAAAGATCAGCGTCGTGACGATGGCAAGCACACCCAGGAACCCGGCCAGCGTCGTGTAGCGGTAAGTGAGCGTCTTCTCGAGGATCGGTTTGTAGAACTTGACGACGGCGCTCTCGAAGCCGTCGGCGAAGCGCTTTTGCCAGCGCTGGAACCAGTTGCCGTGCTTGCTCACGCCGCGGATGGTCACGTGCTTGAGGTGGGCCGGGAGGATCAGCTTCGACTCGACGAGCGAGAAGACAAAGACAGGAATCACAACCATCGAAATGGCCGAGAAGAAGTCACCACGGCGACCCTCCACGAACATCAGCGGCACGAAGGCCGCCATGGTGGTCAGGATGCCAAAGGTGACGGGCCCTGCGACTTCGCGCGTGCCGACAATGGCCGCGGACAGGCCGTCTTCACCGCG
This sequence comes from uncultured Gammaproteobacteria bacterium, assembly GCA_937899415.1. Lineage (GTDB taxonomy): Bacteria > Pseudomonadota > Gammaproteobacteria > Steroidobacterales > Woeseiaceae > CALBPI01. The sequence continues at coordinate 23,801 of CALBPI010000003.1, forward strand.
CTTTAAGTGGGTGTAGACGTTCTCGCCGGTCACGATGGCGTCGTCGACCACGAGCCCCAGCACGAGAATGAAGCCAAACAGGCTCATGATGTTCATGCTGATGCCGAGCGCGCCCATGACGATGAACGCGCCAAAGAAGCTGATGGGGATGCCGATGAACACCCAGAGCGCGATGGCCGGGCGCAGAAACAGCGTGAGCATCAGGATCACGAGAATGCCGCCCTGGGCGGCGCTGCTGATCAGAATGCCCAGGCGATTCTTGAGCACCACCGAGTCATCGTCCCAGGTCGAGATTGTCATGCCGACCGGCAGTGAGGCCTGCTTTTCCTCGACGTAGTCGCGCACGAGTGCGGCGATGTCGAGTGCGCTTTGTTGGCCGACGCGGGACACGTCGAGAAAGGCGGCCGCGGTGCCGTTGAACCGGACCTTGACGGCGTCTTCTTCGAAGCCGTCGTCGACACGTGCGATATCGGCGACGCGGATGATTGAGCCGTCGGGGTTGGTGCGCACGACGATATCTTCGAACTGGGTCTGGCGGTAGGCCTGGCCCTTGGAGCGGATCAGCACATCGCCGCCCGCCGTGCGGACGTTGCCCGCCGACAAGTCCAGCGAGCTGTCGCGAATGGCCTGTGCGACCTCGGCCAGTGTCAGCCCGGCGTCGCGCAGCCGGTCCTGCGAGGCCTCGATGGCGATCTCGTAGCGACGCACGGAGTCGAGTGCCACCTGTGTGATGCCGTCAATGCGCAGCAGGTCTTCGCGCACTTGCTCGGCCACGGCACGCAGCTCGTCTTCGTCAATGTCCGCGGCGATGACGACGTTGATAACGGCGAATGACCGCGTCTGAAGCGCGATGATCGGGCGTTCGGCCTCGGCCGGCAGCCCGTTGATCGCATCCACGCGACTCTTGATATCGCTCAGCAGTTCGCGCGGGTCGTAGCCGTTCTCGACTTCGACAGCGACGGCCGTCGAGCCTTCGACGGACCGCGAGGTGATCCGGTCGATGCCTTCGAGATCGGACAAGGATTCTTCCACGCGAACCGCAATGCCGAGCTCGACGTCTTCAGGTGTCGCACCTCGCAGCGGTACCTGGACCGTGACGACTTCTGGATCGGAAGGCGGGTACACCTCGAACGTGACGAAATCCCGAATCGAGAGAATGCCGCCCACGAGGATCGTGAGCATGAGCAAATTGGCGGCAACCGAGTTGCGGGCAAACCAGGCGATCATAGATCGAGCGCCCCGGATGCGGCGCTACCACCACCGCCAATGGCGCTCGCGCCGACGCGGTCGCGCTCGGCGGCACCTGTAACGGTGACGCGGGTGCCCGATGTGACCTGGCCAAGCTGGGTCGTGACGACCTCTTCGCCAGGCTGCAGGCCCGCATTGATGATGCTCTCTTCTTCGTTCTGCCAGGCGACGTCAATACGACGGCGGTCGAGCACGCCGTTTTCGACGACGTAGACGAATGCGCCCTGGTAGATGATCTGGTTGGGCACAACGATCGCGTCCGGCAGCGTACGGCCTTCGATGCGGGCCGTGACGTACTGTCCGATCTTGATGGGCAGGCCGGACTCGCGCACGCCGTAAGGGTCTTCTACACGCGCGGTGACATGCAACTGGCGCGCGACGGCGTCGATAGCGCCTTCCGTGCGGACCAGCATGCCTTGCCAGGTGGTACTGCCATCGAGCTCGGAAGCAAACAGCACGGGCGCGCCCGCGCCCGCCGTTGCGTCGAGTTCGGGCAACTCGATGTAGCCGAGATCGCGATTGCGCAGCGGCAGTCGCACTTCGACGCTGTCAGTGGCGTAGATCGAGCCTAGCGTGGCGTTAGGTGCAACGACCTGGCCGACGTCGACGTCCTGGCTCAGTACGCGACCATCGTAAGGTGCCACCACGCGGGTGCGCTCCAGCGCGAGCTGCGCTTTGGTCAGGCCCGCCTCGGCGGATGCCAGGCGTGCTGCGGCGGCCTGACGTTGCGGTTCCCGCGCAACCAGTGGTGGCGGCTCGCCCTCGTTGCCCAGGCGTGCCCAGTCGGCGCGCGCCTGTTCTGCGCGGGCTTCGGCATCAGCCAGCGCCTGGCGCGCGTCGAGTAACGTCGCCTCGGCGATTTGAACATCCGCTACGTAGTCACGCGGGTCGATCGCAACGAGCACCTCGCCCTTGGCAAAAAAGCCGCCGTCGCGAAATGCGGGATTGACCTCGAGGATCTGCCCGCCCACCTGCGCCACGAGCTGGCTGCGCGTGCGCGGCTGCACGGTGCCGTAGCTCTCGAGCATGACCTGGTAGTCGCTGGCCGTGATCGTGAGGGTTTCGACGAGCAGCAGGGGCGCGCCGCCGTCGCCGCGCTCACCGGGCTTCTGCTTGCTCCAGAAGATCACGAGTGCGATACCGCACAAGACGATAATCGTCAGGATCGGCAGCGTGGTGAGCACCACGAGGCTGGGTCGCGATTCGCCAGCTGCGTGGTCGCTGTGCAGTTCGTGCTCGTTCATCGGCGGGCTTCCATGGTGTCGGTCGGCCCGAATGGACCGCCGAGTGCCTGATACAGATCTATCCGGTTTCGCAGCCGCGCCTCAGCCAGACGCACTTCGGCCGCGCGGGCGTCGAAGGCGCGCTGCTGCGTCTCGAGGACTGTCGCGAAGTTGATGATGCCGCGTGCGTACTGGTCGAGCGCGAGCTCCAGCGCCGCGTCGGCCGCAATGCGGCTCTGGTTGGTGGCCGCAAAGCGTTGGTCGAGTGTGCGCGAACGGCTCAGACCATTTTCCACCTCGGCAAAAGCGCCCACGACGTTGCCGAGCCAGACTTGTTCCAGCTCCGCGGCGCGCGCGAGGGCCGAGCGTTCGGCCGCACGAAGTCGGCCGCCCTCGAACAACGGTTGCGTGAGACTCGTGAAGATGCGCCAGTTGAGCGGGTCCGTGTCGATGGCCTCGCCGACGGTTGGACCGACGCCCTGTGCGTCGCCCGTAAAGACCAGGCGGGGAAAGCGCTGCTTGTGCGCAACGGCGGCGTCGGCATCCGCGGCAAGCAGATCGAGCCAGGACTGCTGCAGATCAGCGCGCCGCGTAATCAACGCGCCGGGCACACCGGCCGCGGGTGTCACGGGCGGGATGGCCAGGCTGGGCGTTTCCGCCAGGTCGCCATCGGGGTAATCCACGACGAGCGCCTGCAACGTCGCCGCGGCCTCCACGGCAAGCTGGCGTTGCTCGGCCAGTGCGGCGATCTCGGCCTCGACCGCGCTGCGCGACAGATACACGTCCAGCGCTTCATTAATACCTGAGCGGTAACCGCGCTCGACCACATCAAGCGCCGCCGTCGCATTCTCGACGCGTTGTTCGAAGACGCCTTCGAGATCGCGCGCGGCGGCTAGTCCGTACCAGGCGCGGGCCGTGTCGGCCACGATCCGACGGCGCACATCAAGGTAGCGGGCTTCGGCGCTGGCCAGTCGCAGCGCTGCGGCGCGGTTGGCCGTCGACAGCTCGCCAAGGATGTCGGCCTGCCAGGCCACATCGAGTGTCAGCGTGAAGCGGTCGTTGAACTGGATGGGCTCGGGGTCGCGCCGGAAGGTCGCCAGAGACAGCGCAAACGTGGGCCACCGCGCGGCGCGCGTGACGGAGAGCTGTTCGCGGGCCTGCTGCAGCCGCTGGCGCTCGGCGCCCAGCTCGGCGTTGTTGGCGAGCACGCGGCCGGTGAAGGCCTCCAGTGCCGGGTCCGAAAACGAGCCGAGCCAGGCCGGGTCGATCTCGCCCGCGGCGTCGAGGCGCTGCCAGCCCTCAGGCAGGTCGAGCGCGCGCTCGACACTGTTCAGGGGCTCGCGATCGGACACGGTCGCGCAGCCCACAACGAGGGCTGCGGCGGCGATCACGAGGCTGACGCGCGGCTGGGGCATGGGGGGCTTCTCGCAGGCAAAAGACACCAGGCCACTGGCGCTCAGCGCGTCAGCGGCGGCTTGTCTAGATTTCCGATAGACAAAAGTATACCACAGAAGCTCGACAGCCCCGAAAAACTTCGACAAGAAGTGTCAAGATGCGCTAAATCAGGCCGCGTAGGGCGCGAACGGCATCTCGAGTGCTTCGGCAACGGCCTCGTGCGTGACCTTGCCGTCGTGCACGTTGACGCCTTCCTGGAAGTAGGCGTCATGCGTCAGCAGGTCAAGTCCGCCGCTGGCCAGCCGGTGCACATAGGGCAGCGTGGCATTGGTCAGCGCGAACGTCGAGGTGCGGGCCACCCCGCCAGGCATATTGGCCACGCAGTAATGCACGACGCCATCGACCTCGTAGGTGGGTTCCTTGTGCGTCGTAGGCCGCGAGGTCTCGAAACAGCCGCCCTGGTCGATGGAGACATCGACGAGCACGGTACCCTTTTTCATGTCGCCCAGCATGTCTCGCGTTATGAGCTTGGGGGCGGCCGCGCCGGGAATCAGCACCGTACCGATAATGAGATCGGCGTCCGCGACGGCCGCAGCGATGGCGTTGTGGCTTGAGTAGCGCAGCGCCGTCTGCGTGCCGTAGTCGAGGTCGAGCGCCTCGAGCCGCGCCACGGATTTCTCGAACAGCGTGACGTCGGCGCGTGCGCCCAGCGCCATCTGCAGCGCGTTGGTACCCGCGACGCCCCCGCCCAGGATCACGACCTTGGCGGCGCCCACGCCCGGCACACCCGAGAGCAGCAGACCACGCCCGCCTGCGGCGGACTCGAGCAGATGCGCGCCCACCTGGACGGAGAGCCGGCCCGCGACCTGGCTCATGGGGCGCAGCAGCGGCAGGCCGCCCTCGGGTGCGGTAATCGTCTCGTAGGCAATGGCCGTGCAGCCCGATGCGCAGAGCGCCTCGGCCTGCGGTTTGTCGGCCGCCAGGTGCAGGTACGTGAACAACGTGTGGCGCGGCGTGAGTTTTTCGCACTCGACGAGCTGCGGCTCCTTGACCTTGATGATGAGGTCAGCGCTGTCGAAAACCGCGTCGGCGTCGGCAACGATCGTGGCGCCCGCCGCCTCGTATTGCGCGTCCGGGATGCTGACGCCTTCGCCGGCGCCCGATTGGACATAAACCGCATGTCCCGCGCGCGTCAGGTCGGCCACGCCGTCGTCGGTCATGCCGACACGCCGCTCGGCTACTTTGATCTCTGTTGGTACGCCTACACGCATTGCCCCGTCCCGTGCGTTGTCGTTGTTGTGAGCCCGCAATTATCGCACGCCGCAGCGCTTGGTGGCGGTCCCGGGAACCGAACGCCTGAAGAAAAACGGCGGCCCGTCGCTAACGGGGTCAGGTGGCACAACCGGGTTTCAAAAATGGCAGAGAACCCCACCGGCGCCACGCGTACCCGATCGGGCTGTCGCGCACTGGCAGGCGGCCTGATGTGCACGGTCATGGCTGCTTGCGGCGGCGGTGGCGGCAGTGCGCCGCAGGTGGCAACGCCTGTTGAGCCGGACATTGCGCGTGACCTGGAATTAGCGGCACTGGCTTACAGTACCGACCAACGCACCCCGCCCGGGTTTTATACCGAGGCGGTGCGTTATCCCGACCGCAGTGAATTCCGCTTCCACATCAAGAGTGATGACCTGGGCGTCGCGGCGCCGCTGGCGTTCGAGATGTGCAGTGACGACTTCAACGAGGCGCTGCAGTGGTCGGAAGCGGGCGCCGATGCACGAGACTTCGAAACGACGCTCACGGGCAACGCGGAGACCGACTGGTTCTTCGAGTTCGACCGCGCCGTCATCGACGTCCAGCCGGCTGTCGTTATCAATCGAGTCTTTAAATGCAGCGCGCTCGACCGCGCGGGCCTCGCGCCTGAGGGTTACGCGGGCCAGCTCATGATGCGGCCGCTGGGCGCCGACCAGCTGCGCTTCGTCGCCGAGTACCTCTGGCAGTACAGTATCTACAACAACGCGCTCAACGCTGTGTCGGCCAGTGCTTCGGGCACTGCGGCCGGTGCGCTCGTGCATGACCTCGAACGCGTTGAGGTGCTGGTCGGTGAAGGGCAGGCGAACGGCTGCGACCGCATCGAGGTCTGGACCTGGCGCTGGACCGCCGACCCGACGACGGGTGCACTGACCAGCGAGCAGCGTTTCGAGCGGGCTTTCGACGCGCGCTTCGAAAACGCCACCGCCCAGCTGTGCGGTAGCTGACCTCGATGGCAAAAACCTCGCTGATCATGGCGCTCCCGGATCCGATCCTCGTGGTGCGCCGCGACGGTCTGATTGTCGACTCGATTGGGGGCAAGACCTTCACGATGGACCTTGAGCCCGACGCCATTGTCGGTGAGACCATCGAGGACGCGCTGCCCAGGAGTTTTGCCGACCGGCTCAAATTTCTGATCCCGCGTGTGCTGCGCGGGCGCGACGCCGCCAATGACACCGTGCATGAAGCCGGGCGTCGCTTTGAGTTGCGCGTCAGCGTGCACGGGCGCGAACGCGTGCTCGTCGTGCTGCGCGAGCTCGGCGGCGGCAATGCGAGCGTGGAGGGCACGGCGGCCTACATCGACGAGGACATCGTCACGGGGCTCATCGAGCGCCAACGCGCCCTGGCGCTGCTCGATGACAGCATCACGGGCGCGAAGCTGGCCGAGCGACCGCTGACGATTTTCTGCTGCGGCATCCGCAACTACGAGGACTGCTACGCAGGCTTCGGGCAGGCCATGGCTGACGCCATGCAGCGCGTCGCGGCGCAGCGGCTGCAGCGCGCCTGTGAGGTGAGCCTCGACGACACCTTGCTGCGCGTCGACGGTCGGCCTCTGCTCACGCGTGTGAGCGACGGGTCTTTCCTGTTCGCCTTGCGCGAGTCCGACAGCCCCGAACTCGTGGAGCGCGTGACGGCTGTGTTGCGCGCGGCGTTCGCGGAGCCGTTGTCGCTGGCCGACACGTTGATCGAGGTGAAGCTCAACGTGGGTTGTGCCTCGCTGCCGCGCGACGGTGAGACGGCGGGTGATCTTCTGCGCGACGCCATGGCCGCCATGCGCGAGGCGGGGCGTCTCGACCGCACAATGATCTCGCGTTTCGGGGACACGGCGACATCGCGGGCTATGGGCGCTGAGGACCTCGGGACCGAACTGCGTTGGGCGCTCGACAAGGGACAGTTCGAGCTGCACTACCAACCCGTCTTCAATCTCTCCGATGCGACACCCGTGGCCATCGAGGCGTTCCTGCGCTGGCAGCACCCGCTGCGTGGTGTGATTCCGGCGGCGGACTTCATGCCCTATGCCTCGGCGGCAGGTATCACCGCCGATATCGACGACTGGGTGCTGCGCACCGCCTGTACCGACGTTAACGCTGTCCGCGAGGCCAGCGTGCTGCCGCTGGCGGTGACAGTGAACCTGTCATCGGACTGGATCACACGCGACGCACTGATCGAAAACCTTAGCGCGCTCTTTGACGAGATCGCGTTCGAGCCGGCGCGGCTGCAGCTCGATCTGACCGAGCGTATGCTCATGAGAAGCGCCAACGCGGGGCCGCTCATCGCGCACCTCAAAGCGATGCAGGTGGGCATCCAGATTGACGATTTCGGCTGCGGCTACACCTCGTTGTCGGAGCTCAGGCGCCTGCCGCTCGATGCGCTCAAGATCGGCGGTTCGTTCACGAATCGCATCGGTGCGGCCACAGAGGACGAGGCCCTGTGCCGAAGCGTGATTGGGCTCGCGCACGCCTACGGCATGCGCTGCATCGCCGAAGCCGTGGAACGCCAGGACCAGGTGCAGTTCCTGCGCGAGGCGGGCTGTGACGAGGTCCAGGGCGTGCTGTTCGGCGAACCCATGGTCTTTGACGAGCTGCTCGTATTCCTGCAGCAATTTACGCTGGGCATGTCCCAGCGAAGTGGTTAATTCTCCCCACGACGCTTCGGGCGCTGGGCTGGTACACTGACCGGCACGGATACATCGGCTGGACCTGGGGGGGACACCATGCAGGCCGACTCAACCCTGACTGACGGGGTACCGGCGCAGGCCGGAAAACCACCGCGGTCGTATTACGTCATTTCGGCGCTGGCGCTCGTTTGGTACGCCATCGGGGTGACGGCGTTTATCACCCAAATTACGTCAGCACCGACCGAGCTCGGGCAATCGCCAGAACAGGTCGCCTTCTACGAGCAGGTGCCCAACTGGGTGCTCACGGCCATGGCCGTGTCCACGTTCGGTGGGGTGTTCGCGTGCTTCATGCTGCTCATCCGTAACAAGCAGGCCTTGCCGCTCTTCGGAGTCTCTCTTCTGGCTGTGCTTGTCCAGGATGTTTACAACTTTCTGATGGCCGATGCGCTGTCAGTCTTCGGGGCGCAGATGCTTGTGCTGCCAGTACTTGTACTCGGCATTGGCATCGCCATGCTCGTCTACGCTATGCGCGCGCTGCGGCGCGGCTGGTTGTAGGTGGGTCGGCGGCGGCCCGCAGGGGGGTGGGCCGCCGCCATTCTTAACAAGCTCCCGCCTTAGTCGATGGCCAGCGGTGCCTGGCCGCGACGGCCTTCGCGCCACCAACCCGTTTCAATCGAGATGCTGGCCTCGTCGGCGTTCGAGCCGACTTCGCAGAGTGCGCGGTAACGTGCCGACTTGTCGGCCGTATCCACCTTGTGGCGAACGGTCAGCCAGAACGTGGCGTTGCCGTCCGCTTCGACGTTACGGATACGGTTGATCCGCGTGTGGCCATTGCCGAGCTCGGTGCGGATTGCGTCCTCACAGGCTTCGAGCATGCGCGCATTGGTGCGTGCTTCTGCGGGGCTGGCTGCGGCCATCGTCACGGCTGCCACGGCAGCCACCAGAGTCGTCTTGATCAGTGCATGCATGTTGATCTCCAGGTCCGGTGCGGTTGAGGGGATAGGGGGGTTTGCACCGGACAGGTATGAAGCCTAGGATTGCGGTGACGCATAAGCAATTTCAAAAACGAAAGTTACTATTGCACTAATGCATAACTTTGATTGGGACGACATTCGGGTCTTTCTGGCCATCGTCGAGCATGGCTCGCTGAACCAGGCCGCCGATTACCTGGCCATTAACCAGAGCACCGTGAGCCGGCGTATTGCCGCGCTCGAGGAGCGGCTGGACGTCAGCCTGTTCGAGCGCAAGCGTGGCAGCCGCTGGGCCGTCACCCCGGCTGGCGAGCAGATGCTTGAGTCGGCCGAGAAGATGAATGACTTCGCGGACGCCATTTCGCGCGACGTGCTCTCGAACAGCACCGATGTGCGTGGGCACGTGACGGTGACCTTCGCCGAAGTGGGCACGCGCTATATCGCGGCGCCGGCTCTGGGTGAGCTCGCGAAGCAATACTCGGAACTTTCGCTGACGTTGCTCGTCGACCCAAACCCGCTCAACCTAGCGGCGCGCGAGGCGGACGTGGCGATCCGCATTGGCGACGTGATGCCCGACGACGTTTTGGCCACGCAGATCTGCACGGCGTCGGTCGCCATTTACGGCACGCCTGAACTGCACGAGCGCTACCGCAACGGCGAGGAAGGCCTGCCCGTCATGACCTGGACCGTCGATGACAAGCTGACGCAATGGCTGCAGGCCGTGATGCCAAATACGCGTTTGATGTACCGCTCCAACTCCTCGGTCGCCATCACGGAGATGGCGAGCCGTGGTGCCTGCATCGTGCCGCTCTCGTGCTTCGAGGGGGATCGTGCCGAGGAGCTCGAGCGCTTTGAGGAAATCCCAATCATGGCGGGACCCGGACTCTGGGTAATTTCGCATGCGGACTTGCGGACGACGGCGCGGGTTCGGCTGGTGCGGGACACGCTGGTTGAGCAGCTCATGTTAGAGCGCGATCAGATTGAGGTGGATCCCAACGCGCCGCGGCTTGAGGGTTCGGGCGCCTGACAAGACGCATCGTTGGATTTGCCTTCGCCGGATCTTTTATGCAACATGTTGCGCAATTAGTTGTATAAATGAGATGTGACGCCATGTCAGCCCCTCAATACCTCGATACCACGGCCGCGTTCGCGCTCCGGGTGACGCAGCTCTCCGACCGCTTGTACGCGCAAATGGCGTCGTCGATGGCAGACCGCGACATGCGCATCGTGACCAAGACCATGGGTATCGTGCAGCTGCTGTATTCGGAAGGCCCGCAGTCGCAGGCAGATATTGCGCAGCGTCTGCGCTACTCGCACCAGCTTGCCGCCCAGCGCCTGAGCTGGCTCTACAAGCACGACTACGCCGTTGCCGTACCCGACCCCAACGACGGCCGACGCAACGTCATCGACCTGACGGACGCCGGTCGCGAGGAGGGCGCGAAGCTGCAACGCTTCCTGCCGTTGCTGATCGAGGCCTATCGCCACCTGTTCGATGAACTCGGCCTCGATCTCGATGCCGTCGTGCAGCGGGCCGACGAACAGCTGCGGGCGACGCCGCTTTCAGCACGGATGCAGGGTGATCTAGGTGTTGGCTGAGGCGGTGTCGGCTGCAGCGTCGCACGAAAGCGCGGACGCCATGCTGGTCATCGATGCTGTGAGCAAGACCTACGCGAAGGGTCCGCTCGCGCTCGACAACGTCAGCCTCTCGATCAAGCCCGGCTTGTTCGGGTTGCTGGGCCCCAACGGGGCGGGCAAGTCGACGCTCATGCGCACGCTGGCCACGTTGCAACAGCCCTCGAGCGGTTCGGTTCACTTCGACGGCGTCGACGTGGTCGCGTCGCCCGAGACGGTGCGACGGTCACTGGGCTACCTGCCGCAGGACTTCGGCGTCTACCCGCGGATCAGCGCCTACCGCCTGCTGGACCATCTCGCGATTCTCAAGGGGCTTACGGACAAGGCGCAACGCCGCGACGAAGTCGACGCATTGCTTCACAAGACCAATCTGTATGCGGATCGCAAACGCTCGGTCAGCACGTTTTCGGGGGGCATGCGGCAACGGTTTGGCATCGCGCAGGCGTTGCTGGGCGACCCCCGACTTGTCATCGTCGACGAACCCACAGCCGGTTTGGATCCCGCCGAGCGCAACCGGTTTCACACGCTGCTCGCGGAGCTGTCGCGCGACAAGGTCATTCTGCTCTCCACGCACATCGTCGATGACGTGGAGGAGCTGTGCGCCGAGGTCGCCATCCTCGTGCGCGGTCGTGTGACACGGGCCGGGGCGCCGGCGTCATTGGTCGACGCGCTGCGCGGCAAACTCTGGAGCCGGCGTGTCCCCCGCGCTGAACTCGAAGCGGTTGCCAGCGACCCGCGCCACATTGCGACTCGACTGAGCGCTGGCGAGCCTGTTGTCAGAATGGTCGCTGACGCGGCACCGGACGCTGGCTACGAGCCCGCGGTCCCGGATCTTGAGGACGTCTACTTCCACACACTGAAGACCGCGCAATGAACGTCCTCGCGTCGCTGTTTCGGTTTGAGCTCAATTACCAGGTTCGTCAGCCCGCGTTCTTTGTGACCACGCTATTGCTGCTCGGCGCCAGCTTCTTCGCAACCGCGTCGGCAGACCTGCAACGCGCGCGGGGCATAACCACGACCGTTAACGGCCCCTACGCCGTGGTTATGACGCACCTGGTGCTGAGCATCATTGCCATGTTCCTCGTTGGGCACTTCGTCGGCCGGGCGGCAACGCGCGACCGCACGCACGATATGGATGGCCTGGTGCTCACAACGCCCGTGCCGACGCAGACGCGCCTTTTGGGTCAGTTACTAGGGGCGGGTGCCGTTTGTCTGCTGGCCTTTGTGGCCGTGTCGATCGGCGGCGCGGCCGGCGCGTTCTGGCCCGACATTGCCGCGGAACAACGCGGGCCGTTTCGACTGGCACCGTATCTCTGGGTGTACCTGGTCATCGTGCTGCCCAATCTCTTCTTCTGCGCCGTTATGCTTTATTCCCTGGCGCGTGTCGTGCGATCGATGATGGGGATGTACTTGGGCCTGGTCGCCTTCTTCGTATTTTACGAGGTGGGGACCGAGCTTCTGAACAACCCGGGCTTGCGGTCGCTGGCCGCATTGCTGGATCCGTTCGGGTTTAGTGCGTTCATCGATGCGACCGGCTATTGGACGGCGGAAGAGAAGAACCAACTATTGGCGCCGGTCACGGGGCCGCTGCTGCTGAATCGCGTGCTCTGGCTTTGCGTCGCCGCGTCTACCTTGTCGCTGCTGCTGCGGTTTCATGACGAGCGCCGGGAACGCGCTTCCGGTAAGCGTGCCAGTCGGTCCGACGACGCAAAGGCGCCCGCGTTGGTGTTGCCGCAGCGCCGCGCCAGGCCGTCCGTGCGTGGCGCATCCGGTGTTCGTCAGTTCATGGCGCGCACGCGACTCGAGACCACGCAGCTCATTGGCAGTCCGGCGTTCCTCATTCTGAGCCTGCTGACGTCGTTCCTGCTTATTGCCGGGCTCCTTGCCGGCGATGGATTTTACGGCACACGCAGCTGGCCGTTGACGCGCATGTTGTCAGAATCCATCCAGGGCGCGCTGTCGCTACTGATCCTCATCGTGCTCAGTTACTACGCCGCCGAATCGGTCTGGCGCGAACGTCAGGTTGGCGTGTCGTCGCTGATCGATGCGACACCCGTGCACAACGCCGTGCTGTATCTCTCCAAACTCATCGCGCTGTGGGCCGTGATCATCGGGCTGTGTGTCGTCGGGGTTGGTATCGCTGTGATCTACCAGACCGCGTCGGGCTACACCGACTACGAGTGGTCGGTCTACGCACAGACCTTAAGCCTGCAATACCTGCTGCCCGCGATGTTCATCGCCGTGTTGTCGATGCTCATCCAGATTGTCAGCCCCAACAAATACGTCGGCATGCTCGTCTTCGCCGGCTATGTCGTCACGAGTCTCGTGTTGCCGCAACTCGGTCTCGAGCATCACCTCTGGCGCTACTCGGAGGGGCCCGAGGCCATCTACTCGGACATGAACGGTCTCGACCATTTTCTGGCGCCGCTCCTGGCTTATCACCTTTACTGGGGTGTGTTCGCGGCCGCGCTCGTTGTCGTCGGCTACGGTTTGTGGCCGCGCGGCACGGGTATCGGTTTGCTTGCGCGGGCATACGCAACCCGCGTGACAGTGGGTCGCTCCGGTGCGCTGGTGCTTGCGCTGTGCCTGGCGGCATTCGCGGCCACGGGCGGTTACATCCACCACAACACCAATGTGCTCAATGACTACCGCAGCGCCGACGCGACGCTCGATTGGCGCGCGGAGTACGAGCGTGAGCTCAAGGCGTTTCAGTCGGCGCCGCTTCCAAAGATCCGTGCCGTCAGTGCGGAGGTTGCGATCTACCCCGAATCACGTCGGGTCACCGTGGCCGGGCAGTACCGGCTGCGCAATGAGACGGCTGCGCCAATCGGCGAGTTTCTCTTGAGTTGGGATACGAACAACGAGGTCACGTTCGCCCTCGAAAACGGCAGGGCGGCCCGGAGGTTTGAGGCATTGAGCGCGGTCCTCGTCACGCTCGATGAGCCGCTGTTGCCAAGTGCCGAGCGTATGCTCGAGTTCACTGTTGATCGACGCAACGAGGGCTTTCGCGAGCGTGAGGTCGACAACCGGGTCGTTGCCAACGGCACATTCATCAATAACCAGGAGCTCTTGCTGCGCATCGGCTACGACGCGGACCAGGAGTTGCAGGACGCGAGAGACCGGGCCAGACGCGGGCTCGATGACTGGGCGGGGCTCGCTGACCTCGACGACGAGACGCAGTATGGGCGCACCTACCTGGGCGCCGATGTGCACGAGGTCGATCTCGACGTCACGGTATCGACGCACGTCGACCAGACTGCCATTGCACCCGGTCGGCTATTGCGCGAGTGGGTGGACGGCGAGCGGCGCTTCTTTCACTACCGGACCGACCGGCCCATTCTGAATTTCTTCACCGTCCTGTCGGGTGACTACGCGGTCGAGACCGTGGTCCACAATGATGTGGAGATCGCGGTCTACCACCACCCCGAACACGATATGAACGTGGCGCGCATGATCGAGGCGACGCGGGATTCTCTTGACTATTTCGGCGCGGAGTTCGGGCCCTACCAGTACCAACATGTGCGCATTGTCGAATTCCCGCGCTACGAGTCGTTCGCACAGAGTTTTGCCAACACGATTCCTTACTCCGAAGACATCGGCTTTGTCGCTGATCTTCGCGACGCCGATACGATCGACTATGTCTATTCCGTGACGGCGCATGAACTCGCCCACCAGTGGTGGGGCCATCAGATCGCGCCCGCGAACGTGCAGGGCGGCACCGTGCTCTCGGAGTCACTGGCCCAGTACTCGGCCTACATGCTGATTCAGCACCGCTACGGCCCAGCCTATCTGCGGCGCTTCCTGAAGTGGGAGCTCGACCGCTATCTGCGTGGCCGGAGCAACGAGACCGATGAAGAGCAGGTTCTGATGCGCACCGAGAACAAGTCCTACATTCACTACCAGAAGGGCGGGCTGGTTCTTTATGCGCTGCAGGACGTGATGGGCGCCGACCGGTTGCACGCAGCCCTGCGCGACCTGCTCGACAGCTATCGTGACGACCTGCAGGTGTTTCCGACGACCCGCGACTTGCTGGCGCGCCTTCGGGCAGAAGCTGATCCGGCGTCTGCGGCGTTCATCGAGGACGGGTTCGAACGCATCATGATCTACGACTTCAGTGTCCAATCAGCCGTAGGGCGTGCACGGCCGTCGGGCGGGTATCAGATCGAGGTCACAGTGAACGCGGGCAGGGCAGACGCCACCGCCGGTGGTCGAGGCACGCCCGTCGAAATGGATGAGCAGATCGACGTTGGCTTGCTTCGTGCGCATCCCGATGCGCCGATGACCGCCGAGGACGTGATCGATGTCACCGTCTCACGGCTCACCGACGGCACACAGTCGCTGACGCTGTACAGCGACGTGCAGCCTGAGTTTGTCTCGGTGGACCCGTTCCTGAAACGCATTGATCGAGATGCCGATGACAATACGATGGCGGTGTCCTGGTCTGACTAACTGCTGACGAATCGGCAAAACAAACCTGGATGTAACCGAATCCCGCCAGTCGCCCTATAAGTTTTTCAAGAGGCCCGCTCGTCTTGCGTGGGCTGCAATGAAACCGGGAGACTGTTTTGAAGCACGTATTGGTCTTGCTGCTGGTCTTGAGTACACCTTCCTTGCTTGCCGCTGAAAATCGGCCATTCACCTTCGAGTACCAGGAACTGACGTATGCCGGGGAGATCATGCAGCCGCAAAGCGCGGCGAAAGGCATGGTCGTCATCATTCCGGGGCACGGGCCGACGGAGTTCGTGGAGGGCGATGAATACCAGGAGCTCAGAGCGTTCCTCGTCGCGCAGCAGTACAGCGTGGCGTACTGGGACAAGGCCGGATGCGGGCTCAGCGAAGGCGAGTACGACCACAACCAGTCGATTGAAAGCAGTGCCGATGAGGCGCTCGCTGCGATTGAAGCCATTCAGGAGCTTGATGTCACCGGTGCTGACAAGCTGGGTTTCTGGAGTATCAGCCGCGGCGGCTGGATCGTGCCCAAGATTTCAGAGTCCTTCGATGGCATGCGGTTCTGGATTTCGATCAGCGGTACGACCGCGATCGAGAACAGCCGCTACATGCTCGAGGCCAACCTGAAAGCGGAGAAGCGCACCCCCGAGCAGATTGCGCTGTTGATGTCGGAGTGGGACGACTACCAGAGGATTCTTGTGCGCGGCGGAACGCTCGAAGACTTCAACGCGAGTACTCAGAACCTCATGGCGGATGCCTACTACAACGGCGACAACTTTCAGATGACGGCGGAGATCCTCGCCAACATCCAGGGGTTCTTTGGTTCCGGGGCATTCGAGTTTGACGACCAGACGAATCAGATCGTGATGTACCCCGACCTGGAGTCGACGCTGCGTCGCTTGTCGATTCCTGTCATCGCGATCCTGGGCCGTCTCGACTCGCAAATCGACTGGCAAGCCACAGGCGCGCTGTACGAGCGCGCGGCGCAAGCCGGCGGCATGCAATTGGACACGGTCTACCTCGACAACTGCAATCATGTCATGCAGACCAGCGTGACTGGTGCCTTGTACGAAGATCTGCCACCCGACACGCCCGCTTGCGCCGGCTACTACGATGCCATGCGCACTTGGCTCCAGGGCGTTGGTGCCGGCGAGGCGGAAGCCCCTTAGTGGCGTTGCTGGCATCGGCGACACCGATTGACGTGGCGACATCGGGGGCGTCATGCTCTCAGCGCCTATGCACACGCTGGAAGACAGAAATCATCTTGGCGGGACGGCGCCTTCGAGTGAGCGCGCGCCCGGGCTAGATCGCGCGTCCCCGTCACGTCGGTCAGGTGTGTTCGCGCGTTTGCAGCCCTGGGTTCAAGCCGCGCGCCCGATCGCGCACCCCATGATCTTCGTACCCCTGCTGCTCGGGCAGGCATTTGCGTTCCAGGCCCATGGGCAATTCAGTGCGACGTTCTTCGTTTTCGCGCTGGCGTTCGGCCTGCTCTACCAGGTGTATCTGCTTTACACCAACGACCATGTCGATGCCGCCATCGACGCGACTAACGTGCAGTACTGGCTTTCGGGTGGCTCCCGAGTCGTGCCCGAGGGCAAGCTGACCGAATTGCAACTGCTCGCCGGTGCCCGGGTCACGCTGATGATGCTGGCAGCCTTCACGGTGATTCTCGCCGTGGCGGCGCAGCGGCCCTTGATGCCGGTCGCGCTGCTTTTGGCCGCGGTGCTCTGCTGGGCCTATAACCGCAAGCCCCTGCAACTGTCCTATCGCGGTTACGGCGAGGTCTTGCAGGGCCTGGGGTGCGGCGTACTGTTGCCCCTGATCGGCTACTACCTTCAAAACGGCGCGCTGCAGGGCTTTCCCTGGGCCGCTCTGATCCCGCTCTACCTCGTATTCCACGCCGGCAATCTCGTGACAGCGCTGCCGGACTACGCCTCTGACAAAGCCGGTGGCAAACGGACGTTTCCGGTGCGGCGGGGTGAGCTGCCTGCGCGGTGGACCGCTTTCGTGCTGCTGGGCGGCGCCTACGCGAGCCTGTTCTTTGTGGCGCCCGCATTCTCACCCGTGGTGCTTGCGGTCATTGTTGGGCCGGCCGGGCTCCTCCTTGCCGGCCTGATCCTGTCCGGGCTCATAGGTCGCGCCAATGTGAGCGCATTCTCGCAGTGCAGGGCTTTTGTTAACGGCGTATCCGCGAGCCAGGCCTGGTTCTTGTGCGCCTGGGTTGGTGCCGCATTCCTGGCGGGTGCGCCATGAAAGTTGCGGTCGTTGGCAGCGGCATCGCGGGGCTCACCGCCGCGTGGTCATTGAGCACGCGACACGAGGTGACCGTCTTCGAGAAGAGCGCGAACCCGGGCATGGACGCGCACTCGCTCGATATCGAAACTCCTGAGGGCGCTGCGCGTGTTGACGTGCCGTTGCGTGTCTTCTTTGATGGCTTCTATCCGAACCTCACGAAGCTCTACCGCTTGCTGGGCGTCGAGTTCAAGCCAATCAATTATTCGGCATCATTCGGTCTGCTCGGTGAAAACACCTACTTCCGTTTCGATAACTACAAGGTCGGGCGGTACACGGTGCCGTTTCTAAAAGGTCGTCGATCCCTGAACCGGACCGGACTACGTATCGGCTTGGACAATCTGCGGTTCTTCCGACGGCTCGCGTCGGAGCTTGCATGGGGCGTCGATGATGATCTGACCCTGCAGGACTACCTCACGCGTCACAACTACTCGCGCTCATTCGCCGAGGGTTTTCTTTACCCGGCGTTTGCCGGTATCTGCACGTGCAGCCACGAGAGCATCAAAGCCTATCCGGCGCGCGTTGTTCTGGAATACCTCAATAGCGACTTGCTGTTGTCGTCTGTGCAGCGCGTGACGCGTGGCACGCAGGAGGTCGTGGACCGGTTGGCGCATCAGGTCCATGAGATTCGGCTTGGCCAGGCGATCACCGAGGTCTATGAGACCGATGCTGGCGTTACCGTGCACACCGCAGCTTCCCGCGACATGTTCGATCACGTCGTCATGGCTACACAAGCCAATCAGACGGCGCAGATCCTGACCCGCGCCTCGGCCGATGAACGTGCCGCGCTGCAACGCTTTCGTTACGAGCCCAGCCGCGTGGTGGTGCACCAGGACGCGCGGCTTGCACCGCCGGGCGGTGTGCGCGCCTGGGCGCCCGTCAATTTTCTGTTGCCCGACACGACATCTACACCGATGGCGACGATCTGGCTCAATGCCATACAGGCGATGCCGGGAAGTTCGCCAGTCTTCCAGTCCTGGAACCCCGTCGTCGAGCCAGATCCGGAAGCCGTTCTGGGCGAGTCGAGTTTCGAACGCCCCGTGGTCAGTGCCGCTTCACTGCGCGGGCTGCGCGAGCTCGCCACGCTGCACGCTCAGCCCGACCGGCGCATCTGGTTCTGCGGGTCCTACGCAAGCCATGGCATCCCGCTGCTTGAGAGCGCAGCCAACTCGGCGCTGTCTGTCGCCGAGCGATTAGGGTGTCCGCGGCCCTGGGCTGACGTGCCCGCGGCGCCTGCTCGGGGTGATCTCGCCAGCGCGGCGAGCACCTAGTCGCGATCCAGCACGTGTTCCTGTAGCCAGGCGAGCTGCGCTTCGTAGTAGCGCGCCGTTTTCTTGCGCTTGGGCGATGCCGCCATTTCCTTGAGGCTGCCGGTCTCTGACACATTTAGCGCGTGGTCGGCGTCCGCGAAGCTTTCGATCTTGAGTGTTGCTTCGGTGTTCGTACCAATCGTGCTGACGTAAAGGTCTCGGGTCTTGCGCCAGTTGATGTTGAGGTCCTTTTCACCGAACAGTGCGAGCACGTCGATGTTCAGTGAGGCCAGCATGTCGTCGAAGCCCTCGATCCAGACGTAGTCGCACAACTCGTTGTCGGTGTTCGGGCACTCACCGTCCTTGCAGCGCATCTGGTTGAGCTCGTACTGCAATCGGTTGGGCCACGCGCCGCGCTTTTCCAGGATGTACTCATTGGCGCGAAGCGTCTGTGTGGCTTCCTGGTAAGCGGCGAAGCTGCCGTTGTTGCGGAAGATCTCGCAGCCGGCGCGCCACTCGGACTCAATCGCGCGGACCTCTTCCTCCGTGCCGCCTTCATAGGGCAGGTTGGATAGCAGCAGATAGGTGAAGTTGTCCTCGGCCGTGGTGCCGCTCACCGACACCCAGAAGTCGAGCTCTGGGTCTTGCGACAGGGCGATGGGTGCGATCCAGCCGGCGCGGCTGCCGCCCCACAGTCCGATCTTCTCTGCGCCGGGTGCGCCGATCTCCCGCAGGTAGGCTGCCGCATCAAGCACTTCCTGCGCGCTTTCGTGGACAGACTGGTTGATATCGAAGGTGCCTTCGCTGCGGCCCAGGCCTGGCTTGTCCCAGAGCGCCGTGGCGATGCCCATCTCATTGAACCGCTTGCGTACCGGGCTGTACGAAATCCAGTTGCGGACATCGGTGTGCCCGTAGCTGTGAACGATGATGATGAGGGCTTCGGCGGGTTTGTCGGCGGGGACGTCGAAGACGCCGGAGAGCTCAACGTCACTCGACCTAAACGTGAAGTCGACCGTGGCGCCCGCTGTGAACGAGGTGGGCTGGGGCGCGAGCTCATTAGCGGTCGGCATATCGCAGCCATACAGACTTAAAACAGCGAGAACAAGGTAACTGACGGTGACGCGGCGCATGATGTTTCTCTAGCTCAGACGGTGATCTGATCAGACGATACGACGTTGGATGTCAGGAGTCCGAGCAACGTTTAGTGCCGGCGCACAAATCGTTCTTGAACGCTGGATACGGAGTGGTTTGCGACCAAGCCGCGGGATTGCCGGCTTCAAAGCACATCGCTATTGCTGGCCGCACCTGTCTCGCCAACACTAGACGCTTTCTGTGTTCGTCCCGCCAGTGAGGTGACGCGCTCACAGACCTCAGCCTAAGCTGCAGTCACTGTGTACGACGGTGTTAGGCCAGGGTGATGCCACACAGGTTCGGACCGCTGTCACATTCAAAATGTCACGTCATTGAATACGAGTACCGGCTTTACGCACAGCCCAGCGGCTTGCTCCGAGATGGCTTCATTGATGCGTTCGAAGGGGTAGGGCGTCATCAGTTTCTCAAATGGAAATCGCCCAGCGTCGTGAAGTTCGAGTAATCGCGGTATGAATTCTTGAGGTACACCGTCGCCCTCGACAACCCCAATGATCCTGTGCCCGCTTGTCATCATGTGGTTGATGGAAACCTCGAGCGATGGGTCACTGCCGGGCGCGATGCCGACAGCGGCGAGGGTCCCTCGTTTGGACAGAGCGCCCAGCGCGCCGCGCATCACCGACGACAGTCCAGTCGTATCGACTGCCTGTTCAACGCCGTGTGGCGAAACGTCGCGTACTTGCTGCAACAGAGGGCCGTCGATCGGGTCCAGCGTATGCGTTGCACCGAGCTCGGTTGCAATCGCGCGTCGCTCTGGCAGAGGGTCAGACACGATGATCGGGTCGCAGTTTTTTGCGGCCGCCGCCATGACCGCAGCGAGCCCGACTGCACCAGCCCCCGCGAGCAGCATCGCCGAACCGGGAGTTGGATCGAGTGCATTGAAAACCGTTCCCGCGCCTGTCTGCAAGCTACAGCCGAAAGGCCCGAGCATGGCAATCGGGGCGCTGCCAGTCGCGAGGGTCACGTTTCGCGGTTGGGTGACGACGTGGGATGCAAACGACGATTGCCCAAAGAAGTGACCTGCGATTGGGCCCGATTGATCATGAAGCGCGCTGGGTCCTGACTCGCGTTGGCCGCTGTAGTTGAGTGCGCCGGCCTCGTCGCAATACCCGGGATGTTTGTGGCTGCAGTGTCGACAAGCGCCGCAATAGCCGTACGACAGAATGACTCGGTCACCCCGCTTGAGCCCACGAACTGCGGTCCCAGTTTCCTCAACGATACCGGACCCTTCATGTCCCAGCACGGCGGGGAGTGCCGGCGGAAAGTTGGAATCCCTAACGACGAGGTCGGTGTGGCAGATGCCGACCCCCGCAATCCTCACGAGCACCTCGTTCGGGGCGGGGCCCGACAAGGTCAGATCCTCGATCGTGAACGGTGCCCTGGGACGTCGCGCAACCGCCGCAACGATCGAACGATGTTCCATTCCTGCAGCTGGCTCGCTTCTGACGTCTAGAACTCGACCGTAACGGATGCTCCAAATTCTCGAGGCGAGTCGAGCGTCGCAAATGTAAACAATCCAGCGACGGGTAGTGCACTGTTCACGCCAACGTCGTCGGTCAGATTGCGGCCGAACAACGACAGGTTCACGCGTGCGGAATTCCAGTCGAAGCCGTAGCCCACGGATACGTTCAAGGTGCCTTGTTCTTCCGAAACGCCGCGCGGATCGTTGAATGCGGGTCCGTTGGTATCCACGGAGACCGGCGGATCTATCTGGGGACCGACATTGGGGTTGGCGTTCACAATTGTAGTCTGGAAATCATCGACGAAACGGTAGGAGACGCTCGCCGTGAGGTCGCCGGCGCCAATCGCTGCTGTGTACAAGGCCGCGATCGAATAAGTGATTTCGGGCGCGCGTCGTATTGTGAGATTCGATTGGTCGAGTGTTACAGCGTCTCCTGTGCCCGGATCGATGGAGAGAATAGGAAAGCTATCAAACTCCGCATCGAGGTAGCTGGCGGACGCCGACAGTCTCAGATTCTCCGAGATGACGATCTGACCGTCCATCTCGATACCCCAGAATGTCGAGTCGGAGGCATTCAGGACCACGGTTTCCTGGAACGGTGCAACGTTGATGGGAATGACGATCTCTTCCTGCCGGTCCGCATACTCGGAGTAGAAGGTGGCGACATTGAAACGCGCCCGGCCGCCCAAGAAATCGGTCTTGATACCCACTTCGAAGGCGTCAACATCTTCCGGTTCATAGACCGTCGTGGCCGCAACCAATGTGCCGGCGCGACCGTTGAAGCCACCCGAGCGAAATCCTTGCGACCAGCTTACATAGCCGAATAGGCCGTCAGCGAACTGATAGTCCAAAGATATGCGTGGCGAAAAATCGCTGAAGTCTGCCTCCTGCAGGCCGTCGCCATTGATCGACACATTACTGGGCAGGGTGGCTGCGTCAGTCGTGTCAAACAGTGGGATCGTCAGGCTGACTGCCGGGAATCGAATCCGATTATTGATCCGAAATTGCTTCTCATCGCGCGTATACCGCCCACCGAGATTCAATCGCATTCGATCGCTCAGGTCGAAGTCGACGTCTGCAAAGAATGCGTAAGACAGCGTCTCCTGAAACACATTGGCGGTGATTTGTCCGGGAGACATCAGCGTCGCGTCAAAGAAGAGAGGCGAATCCGTCTCCTGGAATAGCTCATATTCGCTATCGAGAAAAAAGAACCCGAAGACACCACTGAACCGATCATTGAACGAGGCGTTGAGCTGCACTTCTTCCGTGAGCTGCTGGTAATCCTGCTGGCGGCTGGTGGTAAAGAAGTTGGCAGCCGTTCCGTCAAAATCCTGTGTTTGAAGCTCGTCCGATTCTCGGTAGCCGGTGATCGACTTAATCGAGAGCATATCGCTGATTGCCCAGGTTAACTCGGCGGTCACATCGACCTCATCGAGGTCAAAACTGTCATCAAATTCCGACGTTGTCTCAAAGCGGTCCGCGAGCTGATCAATACTCTGATCGCAGTCATTTCCGCTTGCGAATGGCGGCAACACACCCGGTATGCCAGAACAGATGAGATCGGCATTCGACTGACTCAGACTGACCACTGACGGCTGGCCCGAAAACTCTTGGCTCTCGATGGTGACCAGCGCATTGAGGCTGGGCGTCAGATCGTAGTCGATCGTCGCGCCGAAGTTACGGTAGTCGTTCGCACCGTCACTGCCACCAAGCGTCGTGTTGTCGAAGTAGCCATCCAGCTCGCGATTGAATGCGAATAGTTTCAGTCCGCCGTTGCTGCCCAGGGCCGTATTGACGACGGCACCGAGTTCCTCGCGCCCGAACTCGCCAAGCGTCGCACGTACCCTCGCGCCAAATTCTCGCGTTGGTGCTGTCCTGCGGACGCTGATGACTCCACCTATGGTGTTTCGACCGAACAGTGTTCCTTGCGGTCCGCGCAATACTTCAATGCTCTCAAAGTCAAAGGTGTTCGTTAATTGCGCCGAACTCGTTGCCAGGAAAACGCCATCGATTACGACACCGACTGTGGGTTCGAAGCTGCGCTCAACATCTTCGAAGCTCAGGCCGCGAATGGAGATTGACGTGCCCCCGATCGCGGCCGACGAGTCGTTCAGGACCAGGTTTGGCACACGTCCTTCCAGGTCCCGCAGGTCAACCGCCCCTTCGTTCTGCAAGGTCGACGGCGCGATCGCGGTCACCGCAACCGGCACGGTCTGCGAGTCCTCTTCGCGCTTGCGTGCTGTCACAGTGATCGTATCGATTGCGAGGTCGCTGGCGCCCGAGCCGTCGGCTGTGTCCTGTGAATTCGCCGTTGGCGGCAGCATCCACAGTGTCAGCAACATCGCACTGGGTGTTAAGAGAGACCGGGTGTGTTTGATGATATCCATGCTCGAATCCCCCCGAATTCGCGGATGCTGCACGAGTTGTGAGCACTAAAAAAATTGTTGCGTTGTTGCGATTTGGAAGTCAACGCAGAATCGGCGCAATACGCCTAGCGGTTTTCGTAGTTATGCGAACGCAACGTCGCCGCGGCTTGTGTTTGCTAGCCCTCAAGGAGCGTGGGTCACGCTGCGAAAACGTCGTCACGTCGTCGGCGTGTTTCAAGTAGGATGAGGTACCCGGGCCACAGAAATGCGGCCAGTACACGATGGTTTCACGGACGAGAGGCAGCGGTCGATGCCTTCGTCAGCTCAGACGCGTGAACCCGAGCCAGCTCTAGCAAAATGCAGAGTTGAGCCAGCGCATCCGCCGACGAGTCTCACACTGTCGATCCAGCGGTGTTCGTCTTGGCGATTCGCCAAAAGCGTCGAACAAATTTGTGCGCGATCCGCCCGTGACGGGTCGTCAACTGGCCTTCGAATACTGGCTGCGCAGTTCACGACGCAGCACTTTTCCAGATGGGTTGCGCGGCAGGGTGTCGACGAAATCGACCGACTTTGGACACTTGTACGCTGCAATTTTTCCGCGGGCATACTTGATGAGATCGGCCTCTGAGGCCACAGCATCCGCCTTCAATACCACACAGGCTTTAACGGCCTCTCCCCATGTGTCATCGGGTACGCCAATCACCGCAACATCGGCGACTGCGGGATGGTCGAACACCGCATTCTCTACCTCCGCAGGATAGACATTCTCGCCGCCCGAGATGATCATGTCCTTGACGCGATCGCGGATGAACAAGTACCCGTCTTCGTCGAGATAACCGGCATCTCCAGTTCGCAGCCAGCCCTCCGCGTCGATCGTCGCAGCGGTTGCATCAGGTTGATTCCAGTATTTCGTCATGTTCATTCGTGAGCGTGTCGCAATCTCGCCGACCTCTCCCTGAGGTCGCGCGTGGCCGGCATCATCCAGAATCATGATCTCCACGCCAGGCAACGCTTGTCCGGCTGATCGCATTCGCGGGTTTCCCGCTGGGTCATGGTCCTCCGGAGGGAGTGCCACGATCGTACCGCTGGTCTCTGTCATGCCATACATTTGCACGAATCCGCATTGGAAAACCTCTATTGATCGCTGCAGCAATGCGAGCGGAATAGGAGAGGCGCCGTACAGGATGTACTTGAGCGGCGAGAAATCCACTTCCGCGACGCGCGGCTGGTTGACGACAATCTGCATGGCGGCGGGCACGAGAAACAACTTGGAAATGCGGTGTTCATCGATGAAGTCGAGCACCTTTAATGGGTCGAATTCCCGCATCACGACGCCGGTGGCGCCGAAGCTCAATGTCGTCAGACCCCAGGCCGTACCGCCAATATGGAAGCAAGGCATTGCGATGAGACTGACGTCTTCAGCGCACCACCGATTCCACTCCGGGTTGTCACGCTCCTGGCCGCGAAAGTTGGACTCCAGTAGTGCCGCATGGGAGATGACCGCGCCCTTTGGATAGCCAGTGGTACCAGACGTGTAAAGCTGAACCGCGTCCTCGTCGGATGCCACCGCGAGCTTGGGGTCGTCGGTAGCGTGCCCGCATCGCCAGTGCAGATAGTCGGGGAGGCCGGCCGCGTTTTGCTCCAAGCAGATCACGTGCTCTATGCATGGCGCATTCAATCGGATGGGGTCTAGCGCTGCGACGAATTCGGCGCCGACAAAAAGCACGCGCGCCTTCGCATCATTCAGAATGTAAGCAGCCTCAGGCGGCGCGATTCGCCAATTGATCGGACAAACGACAGCGCCCAGTTTGGCAGCGCCCATCAAGAGCTCGAAATAGTGGGGCGTGTTCTTGCCGAGATAGGCAATACGCTCCCCGTGTTCAATGCCAAGCGCACGTAAACCATGGGCACACTGGCTCGCGGCTTTATCAAGCTCGCCGTAACTTATCGTAGTACCTTCAAAAACGAATGCCTTCTTGTCGGGTTGCGCCTTGGCTTGCCCGCGAACAATATCCGCGATGGTTACAAGTTCTGAACGCATCGACATCGACTCATGCACTCCTTGAGGGCGACAACGTATCAGCCAACTACTGAGCAAAATCAGAGGTGACTTCTCTCGTTGGGACGATAGCATTGTGGTCAAGATCATTGGAAATCAGTATGGCTCGCGTTTTTGATAGCGTTCTCGATGAGTCCGGGAAGTCTCCGCGACTCATAGGCGGGCGTTCCCGCACGAGTGGTGCCATTGTCTTTCCGCTTCCGGAGGGCAGTGAAGCAGACTTGTTTGATCGCATACTGCTGCGGCCCGACGGGAAGCTCTGGTCGTTCACGATTCAACGCTTCCCACCCAAGCACCCGCCTTACCTGGGTGTCACGGACCCAGCCCGGTTTTCGCCGTTCGCGGTCGGTTACGTCGAGCTCGAGAATGAAGTCATTGTCGAGTCACGCCTGTTGATCGATGACTTCGCAGAGCTGCACATCGGTATGCCAATGACGCTGACGACAACGACCATCGAAACCGAGGAAGGTGCAAGGTCGATCCGCACCTTCGCGTTTGAGCCTGTATAGGAGTCGACCATCACTAACGTATACATTGTCGGCGCTGGCATTCATCCGTTTGGTCGGCATGACGCCAGTGGGCTCGACCAGGGCGTTCATGCAGCGCGTGCCGCCATGGAGGATTGCGGCCTCACATGGCCAGAGATTCAGTTTGCGTTCGGTGGCTCGGCCGCTGCGGGTGACGCGGATGCCATGTTGCCGCGTCTGGGCCTGACTGGTGCTCAATTCATCAACGTTGCCAACGGGTGTGCCACGGGTGGCTCCGCGTTGCTGTCAGGTTACTGGGCCATCCAATCCGGCGAATTCGACCTGGGTATGGTGGTGGGTTTCGATAAACATCCGCGTGGTGCGTTCAACGCTTTGCCGGGAGAGTTGGGCTTGCCAGATTGGTATGGTGAAACGGGGATGATGCTGACCACCCAGTTCTTCGCCATGAAGATCCGCCGCTACATGCAGGCTTTCGACATCTCCGAGAAGACCCTGGCGCTCGTGGCAGAAAAGGCGTTCGCAAACGGCGCGCGAACTGATCACGCCTGGCGACGCGAGCCAGTCGATGCGGAGACCATCGCGGCGTCGCGAATGATCAACGACCCGTTGACGAAGTTCATGTTTTGTTCGCCGGCGGAGGGCGGTGTCGCGCTCGTCATCGCCAGCGAGAAGCGGGCGCGGCAAATGGGCAGAGCCAATGTGAAGATTCTGGGCGCGGCCATGCGTACCCGACCGGAAGGCTCCTTTGAGGTGTTTGCACCGAGCCTTTCGACAACGCGGGGCGTAGCCCCGACCGTGCTCGCATCGCAGGCCGCATTCGAGATGGCGGGCGTCGGACCCGAGGACATCGATGTCGCGCAATTGCAGGACACAGAGTCTGGCGCCGAGATCATGCACATGGCCGAGAATGGTTTTTGCAAGGATGGCGATCAAGAGCGCATGATCCGTGATGGCCAGACGCGCCTCGACGGGACACTGCCGATCAACACCGACGGCGGCTGTCTGGCCTGCGGCGAGCCCATTGGGGCATCCGGTCTGCGCCAGATCTACGAGAACGTTGTCCAGTTACGCGGCATTGCAGAGGACCGTCAGGTCGCAAACGTGCGACTGGCTTACAGCCAGGTGTATGGCGCGCCGGGTCTGTCAGCGGTCTGCATACTCGGTCGCTGAGTCACAGTGCCACTGGGTCGTCTCGCATTGCGCGCCAACAAAGCTGACCGTTTCGCTCGCTGACCATGCCCACCGCGCCTACTGCTGAGGCATTGAAGTCTGTGAGCAGGTCGATGGTATGGCTGTCCTCGGGCGCGACGCCGGCGATGAGTCGATCGCCATCAATGCTGCGCAGCACGACAACCCCACGCTCGGGTTGGCCGCCGCGATCGAAGTAGGTCGCGTAGGTTTCCACCGTTGCAGCGCCGACATAAGCGTCGATCACACGTGGTGAATCCGCACGTATCGCATCGGCTGCCTCCTGCACGCTGTATTGATGCGACAACTGACGTGTTGGCGGTTTGGAGGACAAGACCAGCCCGTGGTGTTTGGTCATCACGCCGCCCTGGCCGTAGAGGAGCCCTGTCGTATCTGTAGCGGTGCGTAAACGACGCACCATCGCACAGGTCGCATGGGTCATGTAGTTGTTCATCGGGCCACCAAAAAACGTCAGGCCGCCCGTGACTGTCGGAGGAACCGCCTGGCGCATGCCAAGCCGTTGCAGGCGGCTCAGCGCCAGTTTAGGCACCACGGGGAAGCAACTGTAGAGCTCGGCGAAATCGAAGTATTGCGCGCCACCAACGGCGTCTGCCGCCGCATCCAGTACGACATCCATCGCCGGGCTATGGTCCAGGCGCGGGCGCTGCAGAAAATCACTCGATTCTCGCGCTGCCGCGCCCTCCTGGACGAACACGAGCTGGTCGTGCCTGGCGCCCACGGATCGGGCGAATGCGAGGCTGGTGACGATAACGGCGGCCGCCTGGTTGACGCTGTCGTTCGCAACCATCCATTTGGTGTAAGGGAATGTGACCATGGGATTGTGTTGGGAGATCGTTGCGATTGCGTGGTCGTTTCTGTGTTCGCGAAGCCACGCGTGGGGATTGTCAGCCGCCACCGCCGCATACTGACTCCAAATGTCCGCGGACCAACGCATCGATTCCGTTGGGGTTTGTCCCAGTGCGCCGATCAGCGCGTTCTCAAACATCGAATACACATGGATCGGACGTTGTACGCCGAGTGCCTGCACATGCGGTTGAATACCGAGCGACGTGTCTTCCAGGTCGCCCCACGCGTCGGCGACGCTCGCGCGCGTACTCCAGTCGAAGCGGAATTTTTCCCGCCGTGCTTTACGAATGGCGTTTTGCGACTCCCCACCTACGATCGCGATGGCCTGCGCTTTGCCAGACTGTATGGCAAGGGCAGCCTCATGAATGAGCCGCAGCGGCTTTTCTCCGCCCATGCCCGCCTTTACTTGTCTCGGTGGCTCAATGCAAAGAGATTGGCACAGCAATGCGGCCGGATCTTGGTAGCGCCAGGAGACCGTGCCCAGAACGGAGATGCTGTCAAGGCGCCTTAGAATCGCGGCGCCTGCATCGTCTTCCGCGGCGCGCATCGCCGCAGCCATCAGCTGTACAGGCTCGAGTGCCTGAGCAAGGTCACCCGTTTTCTGCGCCGCCTCGCCCGTCGCAAGGATGACAGGCGTCGCCTCGGGTTTGCAGACTGTCTTGTTCATGATTTGGCTGTTGACCCACGATGACGAGCAGTGGCTTGCGCATAGGAGCGGTGGTCTCTAGTCGGGTCAGGCGCAACTCGCTATTGGTTGTTGTCACGTAGCGGCGATCCTAGCGGCATTGCTAGTTTCGCGTGTGGCCCGCGACCTGCAATTCTTCTTCCCAGTGTTATAGGGGAAGTCCCGCACCATCTTCACTAGTACTTCTGATGGCGCGAAGGGGATGCGATTGATGCTGGGCAACGATTCATTGCGATACGAGCGGCTCGCTGAGCATATTGTCGTGCTCACGATCGACCGGCCGGACGCGCGCAATGCGATAGACGGACTTGTGACTGCGGGTTTGGATGCGGCATTGAAAGCCACCGAAGCGGACAACGACATCCAAGTGGTTATTCTCACCGGTACCGGCGAACAGGCGTTTTGTGCTGGTGCCGATCTGAAGGCAATTGCCCGCGGTGATGGCGCGTCGCTATCCACTGCCACCGGCGGTTTTGCGGGACTGACACGAGCACGGCGCACCAAAGTGTGGATCGCAGCAGTGAACGGTGCGGCACTCGCCGGCGGGTGTGAACTCGCGCTGGCCTGCGATCTCATTGTCGCTTCGAGTGGGGCGACGTTCGGTCTGCCCGAACCCAAGCGTGGGTTGATCGCAGCCGCGGGTGGCGTGTTTCGACTCATCCGCTCGCTGCCGCGGGCGATTGCGCTCGAACTCATTGCAACCGGTGACCACTTGACCGCATCGCGTGCATTTGATTTCGGATTCGTCAATCACGTTGTGCCCCCAGACGCCGTGCTCGATGCCGCGTTGTCCCTCGCGAAGAAGATCACGGCAAATGCCCCGTTGGCGGTTCGAGAGAGCCTCATGATCGCTCGCGAGGCAGCGAGTCTCGATGAGTCGTCGCTTTGGTCGTTGAGCGACCAGGCCTATCGACGGATTCGCGCAACGGAGGATTTCAGGGAAGGCCCCAAGGCATTTCTGGAGAAACGTCTGCCGCGATGGCAGGGGCGCTAAGACCGACCACGAGACATTCAGTAGCGCTATTCAATACGAGAAAGGAGAACAGCCAGTGGCACGCAGCATGACGGTGAATCCCAGCACACAGTACGTGATGACAATCAATGGAGAGGCGACGTTGTCGCCACAGACCATCGAAGTCGTCAATCCTGCGAACGGCGCCGCGTTTGCAGAGGCGCCGGACTGTTCCTCGGCGCAATTAGATGCCGCGGTCGAGGCAGCGCGCGCGGCCTTCCCAGCTTGGCGCGATACGTCGATTGACGAGCGCGCGGCTCTGCTCGTTCGGATGGGCGATGCGTTGGAAGAGCACGTCGATGAACTCACGGCGCTCTTCACCGCAGAGCAGGGTCGCCCGCTAGCTGCAGCGCGTATGGAGGTAAGCGGTGCTGCACAGTGGCTGAAAGCCGCTTCGCAGCTGCGTCCGTCGACGAAGGTAGCAGAGGACTCTGACGAGCAGTATGTTGAAACGCGCTATGTACCTCTGGGCGTCGTGTGCGCGATTGCGCCTTGGAATTTCCCCGTGACGTTGGCTGTCGTGAAGATCGCCCCGGCCTTGCTGGCGGGTAATACGATGGTGCTGAAACCTTCGCCGTATACACCGTTGTGCACGCTACGACTGGGTGAAATCTTTGCGCGCGTGCTGCCACCGGGTGTGCTGAATGTCGTGTCTGGGGGAGATGCGCTGGGCCCAATGATGACCGCACATCCCGGGTTCGCCAAGATTTCGTTTACTGGATCGACGGCAACGGGGAAACTCGTGATGGAGAACGCGGCCCGCGATCTCAAGAAGGTGACGCTTGAGCTTGGTGGCAATGATGCGGCGGTCGTGTTGCCTGATGTCGACGTAGACCAGGTGGCCCAGCAAATCTTCACTGGCGCTTTCTTCAACTCGGCACAGATCTGTGTTGCCACCAAACGTCTGTATGTCCATGAATCTGTATATGAGGCGCTTCGCGACAGGCTGTTGGATATCGCCAAATCAACCGTCGTGGGTGATGGCAGCGAGCCCGGTACACATCTTGGGCCCATTCAGAATCGCCGCCAGTATGAGCGCGTCATGGGCCTGCTCGATGATGCGCAAGATACTGGATTGGTGCTGTTGCAAGGCGCCAATGTGCCTTCAGGGGACGGCTACTTTGTACCGGTAACCATCGTCGACAATCCGCCCGAGACTTCCCGAGTCGTGCGGGAGGAAGCATTCGGTCCGATTCTACCCATGCTGAAATTCACCGATATTGAAGACGTTCTCGACCGCGCCAACAACTCCGAGTACGGACTCGCCGGTGCCGTTTGGTCCGACGATACGGAAGCTGCCCTGGCGATCGCGCGTCGAATGGAAACCGGCACGGTCTGGATCAATCAGAACCTCAAGGTTCGCCCGGACACACCATTCGGTGGCCACAAGCAGTCAGGTGTCGGTGTCGAGTATGGCGTTGAGGGTCTGCTTGAATTCATGGCGCCGCAGTCAATTTTGGTCGCAAGACGCGGATAACTGCCCCGCGATTTCAATCCGCTACGGGAATTTGAGCATGGCCTGGCGAACGCATCCCACCAAGGGGCCTCTGAATGGCGTGAAGATCATCGATGTGTCCACGGTGGTGTTCGGTCCGTTCGCGACCCAGATTTTCGGCGATCTGGGCGCCGACGTCATCAAGATTGAGTACGGACGCGGCGACATCATGCGTCAGGCCGGCAAATCGCCGGTGGACGGGCTGGGTCCGATTTATCTCAATATCAATCGTAACAAACGCAGTCTCAAGCTCGACTTGAGCAAGGCGCAGGCAAAGTCTGCTCTCAATCGATTGATTGCTGATGCCGATGTATTTTTTCACAACGTCCGCGAAGCGGGTATCGCGCGACTAGGCTACGACTACGAGGCGGTCAGCGCGATTAAGTCGGACATTGTCTATGTACACTGCTGCGGCTTTGGCAAAGGCGGTGTCTACGAAGGGCGCCAGGCCTACGACGATCTTGTACAGGCGGCGTCGGGCGTCGCGGGGCTGATGCCTTTGTCGGACGGCTCGCCACCGCGATACTTGCCGACGCTTCTGATGGACAAGACAGCGGCTCTCTATTCAGCCTATGCGACGATCGCGGCGCTCTACCATCGCGAACGCACGGGCGAAGGCCAATTTGTCGAAACGCCCATGTTTGAGGCGGGCGCGCATTTCAATATGGTCGAAAACCTCTACGGTCAAACTTTCGAGCCGCCTCTAGGCACTGTAGCGTACTCGCGATCGATCAACGCGCGTCGCAAGCCCTACAAGACCATCGATGGCTACGTTGCGATCCTGCCTTATCGCGACTCGGAATGGGAAGTGTTCTTTCGGCTCGGTGGTCGCGAAGGCGTGTTCCAGGACGAGCGTTTCAGCACCTACAGGAAGCGTACGGAACACATTGAGGCGCTCTATGCCATCATCGAAGAAGTTGCGCTAACCAAGACAACGGATGAGTGGCTGCGTGTGCTCGAGGCGGAGAACATCCCGGCGATGCGTTACAACCCCATGGGCGAGGTGATCGATGATCCGCACCTCAATGCCGTCGACTTCTTCCAGCTGCGAGATCACCCCGACGCGGGTCGCTACCATTCGATTCGACACCCCGTGCAATTCAGCAAGACGCCCGCTGAAACGCGCTTTGACGCGCGGTCGGTTGGCGCGGATACGTCGGATATTCTGTCGGAGCTTGGCTTCGACGACGACGAGATCGCCGCCATCACTGCTGAAGACTGACCTGCTCCAGGCATCGGGACGGCGACGAGTCAAAGCGCCAAGTGTTACAGAAGCTGCCCGCCGTCCACTGGGAGGTCGACACCCGTTGTGAATGTCGCCTCGTCAGAAGCCAAAAAAACGATGGCGTTGGCAGGTTCGTCTGGGCGCCCGAGGCGATTCATCGGGTGGGCACTCGCGAATCCTTCAATAACCGCTTCTCGGGTAGACCCCTGCGCGATGCCGGCTGCGATGTAGCGCTCTACCATCTCCGTATGTATGGCGCCCGGCACGACACAGTTGACCCGCACGTCATAGCCTTGCTCCGCACAGTGCAAGGCAGCGGACTTTGACAGCATGCGAACACCGCCCTTTGAGGCGCAGTACGCCGCAAACGGTGCGCCACCCTTCACACCAAGTGTTGAGCCAACATTCACGATCGAT
Organism: uncultured Gammaproteobacteria bacterium; assembly: GCA_937899415.1. Lineage (GTDB taxonomy): Bacteria > Pseudomonadota > Gammaproteobacteria > Steroidobacterales > Woeseiaceae > CALBPI01. The sequence goes on from CALBPI010000003.1 coordinate 56,596, forward strand.
GCGCCCGCTTGGTTCTTGATTGCGGCAAGTCCGTACTTGCAGCCCAGAAACACGCCATGCAGATTGATGGCGATCGTTTGCTGGAATGCCTCGAACGTCACGTCTTCAATGCTCCCGGGGACGCTGATACCGGCAGAGTTGACGATTGTGGTTAGCGTCTCGAACGCATTTCGGGCGGCGCCAATCGCGTGTTGCCAAGATGCCTCCATTGTGACGTCATGTTCCACGAACACAGTCTTGCGACCCAATTCATCGGCCAGGGCGCGACCGTTCTCTGTGTCACGGTCGGTAATGACAACATTCGCACCCTCGGCGACAAACCGTCGGGCCGCCGCAGCGCCGATCCCGCTTGCGCCGCCGGTAATCAGAGCCGTCTTGTTGTCCAGTCTTCCTGCCGGCATGGCTGTTCTCCTATATCTCAACCCGTGCACGGGTGCCGTCGCCCAAGATGTCGCCGATCACTAATCTACAATGCCTGGACGATGAAACGCGCCCTAGCAAAACAGGCAGGCGCTTTGGTATTGGTCGATTGAACCTGACCTTGTATCGTTGATTTGTAGTGACACGTTGGACGCAATTGGCCTGCGAGGCATCTATGGAAGACCGAGAACCAGAGCAATCAAGGCAATCACGCTGCCCCGGAATGAGTTACTCGGATCTCCTCGATTTGGATTCCCGCGAGGTGCCGGCGTTTTTGCGCAAAGAGTCGCAGCGCGATATGGGCACGGCGCCCCTATCAACTGAGCGCTACACCTCGCCTGACTTCATGGCCCTCGAAAACGAGAAGATGTGGCCGAATGTTTGGCAATTTGCGGCCCGCGAAGAGGACTTTCTCAATCCAGGTGACCATGTCGTCTACGAGAATGCCGGGCGATCCTATGTTCTGGTTCGGCAGGATGACGGCGATATTCGCGCCTTTCACAACGTCTGTCTTCACCGGGGACGAAAGCTGCGTACCAAGTCGGGTTTTGCGAAGGAACTGAAGTGCCCGTTTCACGGTTTTTCCTGGCGCAATGACGGCACGCTTAAGCATATTCCATGTCAGTGGGACTTCGAGCATCTGGATCACGATGCAATGGCATTGCCGCAGCTGCGCGTGGAGCGCTGGCAGGGTTTCGTGATGGTGTCTGAGAACACGGATATTGCATCGTTTTCTGAATGGGCTGGAGACGCCCTCGCACACTTCGAGCGTTGGCGATTGGACGAGTGCTATACCGTTGCTTGGATTGGTCGCGTCATTCCTGCGAACTGGAAGGCTACGGCCGAGGCCTTTATGGAGGCGTGGCATACGGTGGCGACCCACCCACAGATTATGGGTTTCACGGGTGACGCCAATACACGTTACGACCTGTATGGCGATCACGTAAATCGCGCCATCACACCGTCTGCGGTGCTGTCACCACACATTGCCGATAAACACGATCAACAGTACATCTTGGACACACTGCAAGCATTCGCAACGCAAGGTGATGATGATGGCGGTCCGCGCCGCAAACCCGGCGCCCGATTCAGTGACGCAGACTCCCAGTCGCAAACGCAAGATGACGGTGATCCAGTTATGGCACGAAAGGTCACGGCTGAGGCCAACCGTCAGATGTTTGGCGAGCAATCGGGAAACGACTTCTCGACAGTCTCGGACAGCGAGATGACAGACAATTTCACCTACAACATCTTTCCAAATTTTGCGCCCTGGGGCGGATTTATTCCTAACATTGTCTACCGGTGGCGTCCGCATCGGGACCCGGATCATTGCTTGATGGAAGTGCGCATATTGATGCGCGGCAAGCCCGGGGAGCCCAAGCCGAAAGCGCCACCGATGCACCTCATTGGCGAAGACAAGCCCTTCGCGTCAGCGAGCCATCTGATCGGCGCAGGCCTTGCGACTGTGTTCGATCAGGACATGGCGAATCTGCCATACGTGCAGGAAGGCATGAAAGCGTCTGCGAACCGGAAACTCGAGCTTGGCCAATACCAGGAAAGCCGGATTCGCCATTTCCACGAGACGCTCGACAAGTATCTTCAGTCCTGACGCGCGGTTTCGGTTGGCGTGTAAACCAGAAAGGCTTGACGATGATTGCCATTGAGCCCGTTAAAGTGCCGAAGTGGGGTCTCTCCATGGAGGAAGGTGAGATTGTCCAGTGGCATGTGGCCGAGGGTGATCGGGTCGCGGAAGGCGATGAACTCGTCGATATTGAAACCACCAAAATCACGAATGTCTGTGAAGCACACACGGGTGGGTTGATCCGTCGACTGGTAGCGAAACCCGGTCAGACGCTGCCAGTCGGTGCGTTAATCGCCGTCATGGCCGAGGCGGACGTTTCGGATGCCGATATCGAGGCCTACGTTGCCGAGTTCGAGTCTCACTTCGACCCCGATGAGACCGCTGATACGGGACTGGTGCTGTCCACCGTCGATATTGCCGGCGGGCGATCACTGCGGGTTGGCACGGCCGGTCTGTCGAATGACGCGATGCCCATGGTGATGCTGCATGGATTCGGCGGTGACCTTCAAAACTGGTCGCTGGTACAGGAGATCATTGCCCAATCGCACCCGACCTATGCAATCGAGTTGCCGGGACATGGACAGTCCACGAAGGACGTGGGCGAGGGTACGCTTACGAGTCTCGCCGAAGGCGTTGCACAGGCTGTCGACGCGCTTGATCTGGATCGCATTATTCTCGTAGGCCACTCGCTGGGCGGTGCGGTGGCGCTTGCCGCGGCGTCAATCGATTCCAATCGCGTTGCCGGACTGGGGCTCGTGTGCCCCGCGGCCATGCCGGGTGGCGAGATCAACCAAAGCTATCTGGACACGTTCGTCGAGGCCCGACGTGCCCGAGATCTGCGCGCGGCGGTGTCGCTGCTTTTCGGGAATCCCGATCTTGCGACGCGCGAGATGCTGGATGAATTGATCAAAATGAAACGTCTCGACGGTGCGAAGGAAGCGCTCGTCGCGATTAAGGATGGGTTGTTGAGCGCTGCCGATGCTGAGGCCACCGCAATGTCTGAGGCGCTGGCGACTCTGAGTTGCCCAACTGCGCTAATAGCGAGCAAAGCAGATCAGATTGTTGGTGTTCCCGACGAGTCTGCCTTCCCTCCGCACACCGAGACACTGTGGGTCGATAACGTCGGCCACATGCCGCACGTTGAGGCGCCAGATGCGGTCGCGGGCGCGTTGGTCGCACTGCTGCGCAGGATGAACTGACGCAAGGGCCGCGACGCGGTTCCTACTGATTGTTTCGCGAGGTGCACAAGCGGGCGCTAGCGGCCACACTTACGGCGATCCTATTGATCGAGGAATGCACAATGGAACTCAGACTCAAGGGTAGTCGTGTCTTGATCGCAGGGGCGAGCAGGGGCATTGGCCTTGCCTCGGCAAAAGCATTCGCGGCGGAAGGCTGTGATGTCGCGATCTGTGCGCGCGGCCAGTCAGGCGTGGATGACGCTGTAGAAGCGCTGACGTCTATGGGCGTGCGGGCCATTGGTGATTCGGTCGACTTGTCGGATGCGCAAGCCTATCGCGAGTGGATTGTGGGTGCTGCGAATACACTGGGAGGCTGCGACGTTTTTATCCCCATGGCTTCGGCAGGCGGTGGTGCCGCCAGCGAAGAGACGTGGCAGGCCGCCTTCAACGTCGACTTGATGTCAGTGTTTCGCGGTATTGATACGGCGGTACCGTTTCTCGAGAAGTCTGATTCCGGCGCGATCGTCGCCGTATCCACGACTGCCGCAGTCGAGGATTTCGCGGGCCCGCAACCCTACAATGCGATGAAGGCGGCAGTGATCAACTATATGTCAGCGATGTCGCAGGCGTTGGCACCGAAGGGAATTCGCGTCAATACGATCTCGCCGGGCCCCATCTATGTAGAGGGTGGCGCGTGGAACTGGGTGAAAGACAATATCCCGGACTTCTATAAGGCGACGCTTGCGGGCATGCCCATGGGTCGCTTCGGCAATGCCGAGGAAGTGGCCAACGCCATTGTGTTCGCAGCGTCCTCAGCCGTGCCATTCATGACTGGCACGAATATTGTTGTCGATGGTGGTTTCACAAAGCGCGTTCAGTACTAACGGCACGCTGACATGAACGATCCGTCAAAAAAGCGGATTGACGCAGTTTTTGTTGTTGGCGGCGCCTGGCATGACTTTGACTTCGCGCGCCTGGAGATTCTCAAGCTGCTGGCGGAGGACGAGCGCATCCGGGCGCGTGTCTTCGAGGACTACGACAGCGCGCGCGTCGCTCTCGAAGACGCCGACTTTTTGATCACCTATACCTGCAATGTTCTGGCCTCCGTCGAAACGCAGGAAGCGCTTCGGGCATTCGTTGTTGGCGGCAAGCGTTGGTACGCCCTGCATGGCACCAACTCAGTTCTGCGTTTTCTATCGCCCGAGGGTGGTGATTATGGAGACCTGTTGGTCGATGCGCCGCGCTGGGCACCTTTATTGATGGAAACGCTGGGCAGCCAATTTGTTGCGCATCCGCCCATCGCGCCTTACAGGGTCAACGTCGTGCAGCCGGAGCACCCGATGCTCGAGGGGGTCACGCCATTTGACACCAGCGACGAACTCTACTTGCTGGAAACCTACGGCGAGCTCGACGTGCTGCTCGATTGTGAGTTTGAAGGTGAGGCAACCGGGTTTGTGGAGAAAGACTGGCAAAAGGCGAGGCACCCAGTCATGTATTTCAAGCCGCATGGCGAAGGCGCGGTACTCTACCTGACACTCGGCCACTGCCGTGGTCACTACGATATGCCCGGCGTCGCTGATTACTATCCTGAGATCGAGCGTTGCGCCTGGGAATTGCCCGTGTTTTACACCCTGCTGCGCAGAGGGATCGACTGGGCGAAAGCGCCGACACTCATGGAGGCGCCCCCAGACAGTAACACTGTCGTTTGAGGATTCCGCAGGTGTCAGACCAAAAATCGCTCGTGGTCCTCGTTATCGGTGCGTCGACCGGCATCGGCCGCGCAACCGCAAGCCTGCTGGCACAAAAGGGCCACCGCGTTTTTGCCACCAGCCGCGACGCATCGCGCATCGATCTTCATGGGGTCGAGGCCCTGTCGCTGGATGTATTTGACGAAGCGTCTATCGACAGGTCGGTTGCGCATGTCATTGACCGGGCGGGAAGACTTGATGCGCTCGTCTACAGCGCCGGCTTTTACGTCACTGGCGCGGTAGAGGAGTCATCGTTAGACGATGTGCTGGACCAAATGCACGCATACTTTTTTGGCGCGGTACGCGCGGCACGGTCTGTCTTGCCGCATATGCGGGCCAATTCGTTCGGTCGTCTAACGTTCATGAGTTCTACAGCGGGCACAGTTGCGATACCGTTCCACGCGGCGTATTCCGCCAGTAAGGGTGCGTTGGGCCGCTGGGCGGAAGCACTCGCTTATGAAGTCGAGCCGTTCAACATTCGCGCGTCTTACATTGAGGCTGGACCCATCAAAACAAACGCACCGAACGCGATGCGTGCGACGTCACAACCCCTTGATGACTACGAGTCGCGTCGCGCAAACGCGGTTTCCGGCTTCAAGACATCAATCAATGGTGGCTTGCCAGCGGAACGGATCGCCACTGCGATCGCGCATGCTATTGAAAGCCCGCGCCCTCGGGTGCGGTATCGAGTAGGTGCGGCCGGCCGGATATTCCCATGGGTGCAGGCGTTGCTCGGCGAGCGACTATTCCGAGCCGTCATTCGGAAGTCGTTTCAGCTTTAGTGCGCCTGCCCATCGTGAGCCGATAAGTCTGGTGAACGATAGGGGCTGGCGTCGGGTGCCGCCACGCTGGAACAAGCGAGAACCGCCTAGCAACGTGTCAAGATGCCATTTGCGACTCAAACTCGGCGAAGTCGAAATAGTCGCGCCACTGCTTGAGTTTTCCGTTGCCGTCAAACTCGAAAGTACCCATGACCCGTATGGTGACTGACTTGCCGTTTGCCAGGCGAAAACGGTCCGTACGTTCTGTCAGAACGGCGCCATGGTTCGATTCAGCAATGTGGTGCATTTCCCATTCGACATGTTCAGCGCCGGTTAGCAAGGGCATGGCGAAAGCGCGCAGCGCCTCGGCACCTATGATCGGCGCCATCGGAATATTGTGATAGAAGATGTCGTTCGCGACGGCGCGAATGATGGCATCGATATCGCAGCGCTCCCAGGCCGAAATAAAGGCCTCTGTGCGTTGAATGTTATTCACGTTCTGCCGGGGCCGGGGCTTTCTCAAAGGCGACGTCCAGAGCGAACACGCCGCGCAGCAGTATGCTCGGCAGAAACCGCAGCGCCTGGTCGGGCGGGTCAAGGCGGATATTCTTGAGGCGGCGCAACAGGATGGGAAAAGCTGTTTGCAGTTCTTTGCGAGCGAGCTGCGAGCCTAGGCACGTATGGATGCCTCCGCCGAACGCCAAATGCTCCTTGGCGTTGGTCCTCAGCATGTCAAAACGGTCAGCGTCAGCGAACTTTGCCTCGTCGCGGTTGCCTGATCCGTACCGCACCAGGATAAGGTCATTCTTCCTGATCGGTTCACCACCGATTTCTGTATCGGCAGTTGCAACCCGCCACATGTTGTTGGTGGGTGACAGGAAGCGCAGTGTTTCCTCCACAAAGTTCTTAACTAGAGTTGGATCCGCGCTCAGTGCGTCCAATTGCTCAGGATGGGTCAATAGAAAGTACAGACCTGCGGTAAGCGTGTGGGCGGTCGTCTCATTGCCGGCAACCAGCAGCTGCTGCAGAATCGATAGCAACTCCTCGTAAGTCATCTTTCGATCGTCGCCCTCTTCGGACAAGTCAGCATGCACCAGGTCGGATATGACGTCCTCGGTTGGGTTGGCGCGCTTGCGCTCGATAACCTCCACGAAATACTTCTGAAACTCGACAATCTTGCCGGCGGCCCATAGCCTCTCTTCCTTCGCTGCCACGCCGCCAAGCTGCACCAGGAATGCATTTGACCATTCCTCAAACTGATCGAAATGCTCTCGCGGGACGCCGAGCGCATCCGCAATGACATACATCGGCAATTTGTTTGCGAACTCGCTCTTGAATTCGATACGCCCCGATTCGGGGAGCTCGTCAATCAGTGATTCGACGAGTTCCTCCACATACGCGGTCATCTGCAACACCCGTCGATAGGTGAAGGCTTTCATCGCCAGCTTGCGATACCGCGTGTGCTGCGGCGGATCGGCAGTGAGCATCGTGTCCGCCACAATCCAGCCCTGCTTGATGATCTCGACCTCGTCTGGATCCTGCTGCTCGGTGCTGCCGGAGCGCAACTGCTCTGCGAATCTGTTCGAGAACAACTTCGGCTGGGTATTGACCTGCCGGATGAGATCGTAGGTCGACACATAGACCACGTTGTTCTTCGGATCACGGTAGACCGGCGCCTCTGCGCGAAGCCGCGCGTAGAACGGATGGGGATCTTGCAAGAACTCGGGGCCGAAGGTGTCGACCTCGTGCAAGGGGCACTTCGAAATGTCTACCTGGACGCGCTTATCCTGTGTATCGGTCATCGTCAGCCCCTATTTCGGCGCGCTCCCCGAGCAGCCGCGCAATCTTCGAGTGATGGCATGCCGTGCACCGGTGAGGTGCGCGCACAGTCCCGACACGATATTAGCGAACGAGTGGCGCCGGCGACCCTAGCAATTTTGCCCGTTCCCTGATGTGCGAAACCTGCTAAAAAAGCAGCGGTACCGTGATGCACCGTGTCGAGCCAATCCGCGGGGTCGATGATTCAGCCCGCGATGCTGGCGCATCGACCCTCGGCGCGAGCGCACACAGGGGGAGTAAACGTAATGCATGAGATGAGCGAATACGACTTGAAGCGTGCCTTTCGCCGAATGAGTGCGATCAGGCAGTTTGAAGAGCGTGTTGAGAAGGAGTTTGCCCTGGGCAACATACCCGGATTTGCGCACGTCTACCTCGGCCAGGAAGCGTCTGGTGTGGGTATCTGCCACGACCTCACAAACGACGACTGGATAGGGTCCACGCATCGTGGCCACGGCCATTGCCTGGCCAAAGGCTGCGACATTACAGGGATGATGTTTGAAATCATGGGTAAGGCGGGTGGTCTTTGTCGTGGCAAAGGCGGTTCCATGCACATCGCGGATTTCGATCGCGGCATGCTCGGGGCAAATGCCATCGTCGGTGGCTCTCCGCCGATCGCCGTCGGGGCCGCCCTGACTCAGAAACTCAGAAGAACGGGCCATGTCGCGGTCGCTTTCGGCGGTGACGGCTCATCCAATCAGGGCACGACCTTCGAGGCCATGAACATGGCTGTTGTATTGAAGGTTCCGGCGATTTTCGTGATCGAAGACAACGGTTACGGCGAGCACACCGGCGTCGACTACGCGGTCGGTGCAGAGTCGATCGCCGATCGCGCAGCGGCGTTTGGGATGCCGGCCGAGACTGTGGACGGCGCCGACTTCTTCGCCGTGCATGCGGCGATGGCTCGTGCTCTCGATGGCGCGCGCGGGGGCAGCGGTCCCGCGACCATCGTTACCGAGTGCCCGCGTTACCTCGGGCACTTTGTGGGCGATCCGCAGCCGTACCGCACCGAAAAAGAGCTCGCAGACGCCCGTGCACGTGACGCGCTCAAGAATTTTCGCGCGAGGGTCACGGAGGCGCAGCGACTCAAAGACGCAGACCTCGATGGGATCGAAGCAGAGCTGGCCGCCGAAATAGATCAGGCGGTCACGGCTGCGGTTCAGGCGCCGTTTCCAGATATCGACGAGCTCGAGACCGACGTTTATGCGTCGGCATATTGAGGGAACACGATGACCAAGAAAACCTATCTCGCTGCCATTAACGAGGCGCTACGACAGGAAATGACGCGTGACGAGTCGGTCATCCTCATCGGCGAAGATGTCGCCGGTGGCCAGGCATCCTCCGGCGGACCGGGCAAGGTGGGGGGCGTGTTTGGCGTCACCAGTGGTCTGTACGACGAGTTCGGCGCCGAGCGCGTAATCGATACCCCAATATCAGAGTCAGCCATTATTGGAACTGCAAACGGTGCCGCATTGACGGGCTTGCGTCCTGTGGCCGAGATCATGTTCGTCGATTTCATCGGCGTGTGCATGGATCAGGTCTACAACCAGGCTGCGAAATTTCGCTACATGTTTGGCGGCAAGGCCAAGACGCCTTGGGTGCTGAGATCCATGATTGGGGCGGGCCTGCGCGCGGGCGCCCAGCACTCGCAGACGCTGCACCCGGTTTTTACGATGATCCCAGGTCTGAAAGTCGTGATGCCAACCAATGCCTACGATGCCAAGGGGCTCATGATCCAGGCCATTCGCGATGATGATCCAGTGGTCTTCCTTGAGTCGAAGTTGCTGTATCAAACCGAGGAGGATGTGCCTGACGAGGCCTACGCCATTCCATTCGGCGAAGCGGAGTATGTGCGCGAGGGTGACGACGTCACCGTAGTCGCCGTCGGCCCGGCGATGCTGCATGCAAAGGCCGCCGCGGAGCGCCTTGCGAGCGAAGGGATTGACTGCGAGATCATTGATCCCAGAACCACCTCGCCGCTGGACGAACAGACCATCCTCGAGAGCATCGAACGCACGGGCCGGTTGGTGGTCGTCGATGAGAGCCCGCCGCGGTGTTCGCTTGCTGCGGACATTGCCGCCACGGTCGCGGACAAAGGCTTCAAGTCGCTACGCGCGCCGGTCAAGACGGTGACCTGCCCACACACGCCGGTGCCGTTCGCGCCGACTTTGGAAGATGCCTTCCTGCCGAATGCGAGCCGGATTGTCGACGCCGTAAAACACGTCAAAGCGTATGTCTGACGGTTTCGCGTCAGCCACAACCGCCATGCCGTCATTGCTCTGACGAGCTACGGGAGGCGGGGCAAACTGATGACGGGACGGCTTCAGGACCGAGTCTGCGTGGTAACTGGAGGCGCGTCAGGCATTGGTGCCGCAGTGGCAAGGCGCTTTATCGACCAAGGCGCGCGCGTCGTCATTACTGACATCCAGGACGACAAAGGTGCCGCGTTCGCCGCCGAAACCGGTTGCGAATTTAAACATCAAGACGTTTCCGATGAAGCGGCCTGGACAACGATGCTGGACGATGTGAAGTCGCGCCACAGTAGCCTCGATGTTCTCGTCAACAATGCGGGCATCTTCAGACCAGGCTCTATCGAGGAAATGACCGTCGACACGTTGCGGCAGGTTCTGGACATCAATGTCGTGGGCGTCGCCGTGGGTTGCCGCGAAGCCGTGCGCCTTATGAAAGAAAATCCTGGTGGGGCGGCAGGCGCTATCGTAAATGTGTCATCGATCACGGGGTTTGTGGGGCTCGCCAGCGCCGCTGCGTACACCGCATCAAAAGGCGCCGTTCGCCTGCTCACCAAATCGGTCGCCGTTCACTGCGCACGCCATTATCGCAATATCCGCTGCAACTCCCTCCATCCGGGTGTCATCGACACGCCGATGAATCAGTCGGCGTTTGACGCTTCTGACGACCCTGCAGGTATGAAGACCACGTTTTCGGCCATGCAGCCCATCGGACGCATGATATCGGCTGCCGAAATCGCCAATGGTGTTCTGTATCTCGCCAGCGACGATTCGAGCGCAATGACCGGTGCGGAATTGTTGATCGATGGCGGCTGGCTTGCCGCGCCGAATCCTTTGTAGTCGAAGAAAACTGGAAACCTGCTATGAGCAAGAATCGACAATGGTTGATCAATGACCGGCCGCTCGGTCGCGCGCTACAGCACGAAGACTTTAAACGGGTCGATTCCGACATTGTCGAACCCGGTGCGGGCGACGTGCTCGTCAAGGTGCTTTACCTCGGCTTTGATCCAGCGCAGAAAGGTTGGATGGAGAACATCGGCGGCTACGTCGCGCCCACCGAGATCGGCGATGTCATGCGCGGTAGTGGTATCGGCGAAGTCGTAGCGTCTCAACACCCGGCGTTCAAGCCTGGCGACAAAGTGGTCGGCATGCTGTGTTGGCAGGACTATGCGACGTTACCCGGTCACGAATTGGAGGCAGTGCCGGACGACGAGCTGCTTACTGCCAATCTCGGCGCATTGGGCACCACTGGAATGACCGCCTATTTCGGATTATTGAGGCACGGACGGCCGCAGCCCGGTGACACCGTCCTTGTTTCAGGCGCGGCCGGGGCGACGGGCTCCATAGTAGGGCAGATCGCGAACATCGCCGGTTGCCGGACCATTGGAATTGCCGGTGGTGCGGAAAAGTGCACCTGGCTCACAGACGAGGTGGGTTACGACGCGGCAATCGACTACAAGAACGATGACGTGCGCCAGCGTCTTAAGGCGCTATGCAGCCAGTCCGTGGACGTTTTCTACGACAATGTTGGCGGCGCGATCCTGGACCATGCGCTAGCACAGATCGATATGCATGCGCGCATCGTCATATGCGGCGGGATTTCGCGTTACGAACGCGGCGAGTTACCGGCTGGCCCGCAGAACTACTTCAATCTCATATTCAAGCGGGCATCGATGTCGGGCTTTATTGTCCTTGATTACATCCCCGAGTACCCGGCAGCAAAACAGCGGATGCGTGAGTGGATCGCCAACGGGCAGATTCGCTTCCGGGAGGATTTACAGGAAGGTTTCGAGAATGTTCCAGCAACGCTCATGCGCTTGTTTTCTGGCATGAACTTCGGGAAGCAGATTCTAAAGCTGGACTGATGTCTTTTTGCAGCCCGCCCCGGTCGGCTGGTGCACAACCATCGCACTAGTGATTTCACAGCCGATTGTTCAATCGAAAGGACATCTGGCGCCTGCCGGTTGGTGCGGTTCCCAGCGCATCCAAAAGTACCCCGCGTTCGGCCGTGTCCCGGGAGCGGTTCGCGTGTACCCCGTGGCAAGGTGCCTATGCGTAGAGCGACAGTTCGGCAGAAACGTCGCCAAACAACGACGACAGGAGCATGATGCGCTTCAAGCCGTCTCCGACCGGCAGCTCGTTGGTCGTGCCCATTGCGCCATGCATTTGCACGGCGTCCTCTGCCAGTGCAATGGCGGCCTCGGAGATGAACGCCTTAGTGCCAGCGACCACGCGCTGGCCGTCCGCGTCATCCGGATCAACGCGAGCAAGCCGGTACAAGTGTGATTTACTGAACTCTAAGGCTGTGTAGTGATCGGCGGCGCGGTGTTGGATGGCCTGAAACGTGCCAATGGGTTTACCGAACTGCTTCCGTGCCTTCAAATAGTCGAGTGTGGCGTCGAACAGCATTTCCATGGCGCCGACCATTTCGGCGCAGGCAGCGATTTTGCCCAGCGCAACGACAGACTTGAGCGCCTCGAAGTTGCCTTGCATTGGCGCTGCGGCGACCTTCGTTAAATCGAGTTCGCAAGCGACTGAGCCGTCCGTCAGGCGATAGTCACGTCGCGAGATGCCCGTGGCGCCTGCATCGACCAGAAACAGGCGCATCGCATTGGCGCGCATCGTGCCGTTGGGTGACCACGACTGGGGAATGGCAGAAACGATGAAAGCGTCGGCCGCGCCCGCGGCGATCACGAACGTCTTTGCTCCAGTAAGCGTTGCGCCGTCCGTCGTTTCCACGAAACGTGTATCGACATGCCCAAGACGGAAACGTGCTGCTTTCTCGGCGTGCGCCACTGCCAGATGCGCTGTACCGTCAATGATGCGGGGCGCCCACTCGGCGAGTTGGGTGGTCGTGCCGGCGCGATCGAGCAACGAGCCAGCCAGAATCAGGCCGCCCAGCGTGGGCTCTGTAGCAAGGTGGCGACCCAGTGGGCGCATCAGGCTGATGATGTCGCCCGGCGTGCCGTCTAGTCCACCGAACTGCTCTGAAAACGGCAAGGCCAGGAGACCAATGTCCGCCATGATGCGCCAGCCAGCATCGTCAAAACCAGATGCCGCTGACAGATACCCGTGGCGCTGGCCGTCGCTGTAACGCGACCGTGCAAATCTGTCGACCGTATCGCCAAGCAGGCGCTGTTCGTCGGTGGGCTCAAAAATCATCTGCATTCCGCAGTCATCCAAACGCATAGGCGAAAATAATAAACAGGACCAAAATGATCCAGAAAGACGCGAGCCGTCGCTCCTGCCAGATTTGCTAGTCCGTACGTTTAATTTTCGGACTGTCAGTGCTATAACCGGGAGGGGGGTACTTCAATGCCAAGTGATACTGGGCTTTCGAGTCTGCAGCAGCGCGTCGCGCCACAGGTTGACAGTGGTTCGACAGCTGTGACTTGCGTCGATGATATCCGCGCAGCCGCTGAAGTACTGCGTGACTACGCCGCCGAAATCGGCGGGTTCCAGGTCGCACCTGCTGCTAACCTGGCGTCCAAAGCGCCGATGGTTGACGCGCAAGGCAATATTTTGGCGGTCGAAGTTTTTGGCTGGCCAGACGTTGATGAGGCCTGGTGGAAACGACCACTGGTCGCATTGAATTCACCATTGCCGCGCGCCTGCCGGTACGAAGGTGAAGCGTTTTGGTGCAACGAAGACGGCATTTACCCGCGGCAGCCCAACAAACTCCTGGATGAAATCGACCTTGCGAGCTTCGTCGACTACGTTGGTGCTGCGTCGGTAATTTGCGTTCCCGTGCACATGCCTTTTGGACAGATCGGTGCCGTCAGCTTTTCGCCGCCTGACCCGGCGACGAACGATTTGAGTCAGGCATTCGAGTTGTATGGGTATACGCTCGAAAACCTAGCGCGCGTGTTCATCACCAGCTATGTGAAGGCGATGGATCGGCGCAACTGGATTCCTGCCGATTGCAAGTTATCCAAGCGCGAAGTGGAGTGCCTGAGCTGGGCAGCGATCGGCAAGACGGACCAGGAAATCGCCATGCTCATTTCACGTAGCTGTGCGACCGTGCGATTCCACATTCACAACGCTGCCGTAAAGCTCGACTCCGTCAAGCGCAGCCAGACCGTGTTCAAGGCGGCGCAACTTGGCTTCCTGGGTTCGGTAGCGGTCGACAAGGTCGAAGACGCGCCCTAGTACATTGCGCAGCCGCCTTCTCGGACCGCTCTTGGTACCGTATCTAGAAGGAGGTGGGAAATGGAATTGGTGCTTTCAAACGCCGATATCGCGTTTCGCGATTCGGTCAGAGAGTTTCTGGACAAACATCTAACGGATCGGCTGCGCGCTGGTGCGCGAGCAACGCCATCGGTTTTCGTTGAGCCAGATCTCGCCCTTGAGTGGCAGCAAATCCTCGACAAGCAGGGCTGGCTCGTCTACCACTGGCCGGAAGAGTTTGGCGGTACGGGCTGGACACCGATCCAGTCCTATCTGTTTGAGAAAGAGTGTGCTCTCGCGGACGCGCCGAGCCTGCCTGTGCTTGGCTTACGATTGCTCGGGCAGGTGATCTGCGAGTTTGGGTCAGACGCTCAGAAGACAGAGATACTGCCCCGCATTCGCACTGCGGAAGACTACTGGTGTCAGGGTTTCTCCGAGCCAGGCGCTGGTTCCGATCTCGCCAGCCTCTCGACCCGCGCCGAACTTCGCGACGGCCAATACGTTATCAACGGCTCGAAAATCTGGACCACACACGCGCATCATGCGACTCACATTTTTGTGCTTGCGCGAACAGACCCGACGGTGAAGCCGCAGCGCGGAATCAGTTTTCTGCTCGTCGATTTGGACCAACCTGGGGTAACCATCCGACCGATTCAGGGTATGGCTGGCGATCACGAAGTCAATCAGGTGTTTTTCGACAACGCCGTGACGGGCAGCAACAACATCATCGGACACGAAGGGCAGGGATGGACCATCGCGAAATTTCTGCTCGAACACGAACGAGGGGGCTCGTGTTTTGGGCCCAAGTTGCTGGCAGATATCGAGCGCATTCGGTGTCGAGCACTCGAGATGCCCGACGGTGACGATGCTTGTCTCGCTGACGATCAGGTTTTCGCGCGCCGGCTGGCAAGAATCGAGCTGGCCGCACAGGCGTTGGAGACCACCGAATTGCGCATACTTAACGAGGTGGCGAATGGCCGGCAGGCTGGACCGCAAACCTCGATTATCAAACTTGCAGCATCCAATCTCCGCCAGGAGGTTGATGCTGCAGCGCTGACGGCAGCCGGATACTACGGTCTCAATCTCGAGACCCAGCGTCCGTTGTACGGTAACGGTCGTCCGGTGCTCCTCGATGGCGAAGCGGCCATGATGGCGGCACCCCGATACCTCAACAGTCGCGCCTGGACGATTTTTGGTGGCAGCAACGAAGTTCAGCGGGGCATCATCGCCAAGACCGTCCTTGGGCTATGACTTCGGTCCCCACTCAGACCCCGACAAGCCCCGCGGTCGAACCGCCGTCGATAACATACTCTGCGCCGGTCACAAACGCAGCTTCGTCACTGGCGAGATACACGCACAGACCCGCTACCTCACTGGTTGCGCCCATGCGTGACATGGGAGAAAGCCGCTCAAGCTGTGCGCGGGCTGCCGCTGGGTCTGGCGCTGCGCCGATCGCACTTTGGATCAACGCTGTCTCGATCACGCCGGGATGAATGGAATTGCAGCGAATGTTGAGCCCATGACGCGCGCAGTGAACTGCGACCGACTTTGCCAGCAAGCGCAGGGCACCCTTCGTCGTCGAATAGCCGACATTGTCGGGCAGCGCCAGGATGCCGTTCATCGAGGAATTCAGAATGATGGAACCTCCGGCACCGTCCGCATTCTGCTTCATCAACGAAATTGCATACTTTGCCGTCAACATCGGGCCGGTCATATTGACGGCAACGATTTTGTCCCAGGCCGCCATACTGAGGCTCTCGATGTCTGCATCGCCTCCTTCGATACCGGCGTTTGCAAAGGCGACGTCGAGCCGACCAAACCGCGCTTTGATTTCCGCCATGAGCTCAGGCCAGGCGTTCTCGTCCTCGACCCGCTGGACTTCGAAATGCGCGCCCGTGTCGTTGGCAATGGCCTTCGCGGCATCTCTATTGGATCCCGTGAACACAACGGTCGCGCCTTCGGCAACGAACCGACGGACCGTGGCTTCGCCAATTCCCGATGTGCCGCCCGTGATCAATGCGACTTTTCCATCCAGTCTACTCATGCCTGATTCCTTCTCACTAGATACTCAATGACTGCGCGAGCCACAATGATCGGGTCATCTGTGCCCATGCCATTCGAGCAAATGCCACGTCCGTCTCGTTGGCCCGTTCCGTCCCGGGTAGGGCAAAGCCAGTGACTCAAGAGAACTTGGTGCATGACATTGCGACGCGCGTCGAATCGTTTGTGCGTAACGAGATTACACCTTACGAGCATGACGCCCGGTTTGGCTACCACGGTCCGTCCGAAGCGCTTGTGCGCGAGATGCGTGCCAAAGCGCGAGCGGCGGGTGTGCTTACGCCACATATCCTGAAAGACGGGCGTCACCTGTCGCAGCGTGACACGGCCAGAGTGCTGATTAAGTCCGGACTGTCGCCGCTTGGCCCAGTTGCGTGCAACACGATGGCACCGGACGAGGGCAACATGTTTTTGCTAGGGCGTGCGGCAAGCGAGGCACAGCGACGTCAGTTTCTTGCGCCGCTAATCGCCGGTGAGACCCGATCAGCATTTTTCATGACAGAGCCCGCGAGCGCCGGTGGCGCAGGTTCAGATCCCTCTATGTTGATGACAAACGCCGTGCAGGATGGCGACTCCTGGGTGGTCAACGGTCGCAAGACCTTCATCACCGGCGCGTCAGGTGCCGGTGTGGGAATTGTGATGGCGAATTCCACAGCAGGCGCCTGTCTGTTTCTTGTTGAGCTGCCACATCCCGCGATCCGCATCGATCGCATTCTGGACACCATCGACGGCGTGATGCCCGGTGGACATGCAGAGATTCATATTGACGAATTGCGTGTTCCGGCCTCGCAAATGCTCG
Source organism: uncultured Gammaproteobacteria bacterium (assembly GCA_937899415.1). Taxonomy (GTDB): domain Bacteria; phylum Pseudomonadota; class Gammaproteobacteria; order Steroidobacterales; family Woeseiaceae; genus CALBPI01. The sequence goes on from CALBPI010000003.1 coordinate 73,394, forward strand.
GAGCGCCTGGGGACGGATTTCGCCTTGCGCAAATCCGGCTGGCGCCGGCCCGACTGTCGCACTGCATGCGCTGGACCGGCCTTGCGATTCGTGCGCAGGAGATTGCCTGCGCGTACGCGTGTGACCGCGAGGCCTTCGGCAAAATGCTCATCGATCATGAGGGCGTGGGCTTCATGTTGGCCGAAAACCAAATCGCCCTGCAGCAGTGTGAGCTGATGATCGACTGGTGCTCCGATGTCCTCGACGCCGGAGGTCAAGGCAATGTCGAGAGCTCGATGGCAAAGATCGCTGTCTCGGAAAGCCTGTTTGCGATAGCGGATCGTTGTGTGCAAGTGATGGGAGGCACCGGTGTTTCAAACGACACGATCGTGGCGCAGTTTTTCCGCGAGGTGCGCGCGTTCCGTATCTACGATGGGCCCACCGAAGTCCACAAGTGGTCACTTGCGAAGAAGATCAAACGTGCCGTGTTAGCGGGGCGCTAGCCAGGCCAGGCGCAGACACTCGGTATTGGTTGCGTTGACTCGCACCAAAATGCCCGGGATCAATGATTTCTAATCTGCCAGGTGCCAGCAGTGAGTCGTTGTCTTGCGGGTTCAGTGGAAGGCTGTGTGCACGCAGCTCTGGAAAGGCCCATACGGACCACTCGTCAGTCACGATGCACGCGATCAGACGGGGAAGGGGAATGGTGGGCCCGCCAGGACTCGAACCTGGGACCAAGGGATTATGAGTCCCCTGCTCTAACCAACTGAGCTACAGGCCC
>CALBPI010000004.1 GCA_937899415.1 uncultured Gammaproteobacteria bacterium
GTTAACAGACTCACCGTAGATCGCCTCATTGCCGAATTCATCGACGGCCTTCTTCAGGAACCGACCACCACGGCCGTTGCCATAACCGATCGTGGTGTAGGGCTGCTTGTCGCCGGCGAGCACCGCTTCCCCGGTCGCGTCACCGCGACCGTAGTTGCCCCGCACGAAATCGAGAATCGGGTTGCCGCGACTCGCGTAGCCCGCGATGGTCATGACGTGGCTGTGATCGGCCGTGACCAGCAGCAGGGTTTCATCGTCTTCGGTCATGGCGTCGGCCGTCGCCACGGCTGCGTCGAGCGCCACGGTATCGGCAAAGGCGCGCACGGCATTGGTGGCGTGGTGCGCATGATCGATGCGCCCGCTCTCGACGACGAGCAGGTAGCCCTTCGGGTTTCGACTGAGCATTCGAATGGCGAGCGCCGTCATTTCAGAAAGCGAGGGCTCACCACCGGGATCGTTCTCGCGATCCAGTTCGTACTGCATGTGCGAGTGGTTGAACGTGCCCAGCAGGTGGTCGACCTCATCAATATCGATCCTGTCGAACTGCTTCTGATTCCAGATCCATTCAGAACGTGGCCGGGCCGCCCATTCCTCGCCAAGGTGCCGGCCGTCGAGCCGACGCCCAGTGAGTCGCGGGTTCTCGGGATCGCGAAATGGCTGGCCACTGCGCTTGCTTGGCAGGAAGTGCCGACGACCACCACCCAGCGCCACTTCAAGCCCGTCGCCGAATGACATCTCGACGAGCTGAAGCGCCAGGTCTTTACAACCCTTACCGCGCTCGCGCTTGGGCAATGCGCTGTCGTCTTCCCATCCGCGCTCGGGGGCATGGCCATAGGCGGCCGCGGATGTCGCGTGCGTCAGGCGCGCCGTCGACACGACGCCCGTCGACCAACCCTCAGCCTCGAGCTGCTCCATGAGCGTTGGCACACTGTTGGCGAGCCCGCTCTCGCAATCCATTCGGACAGTCGCCGGACCTACCGATAACAAACCCGAGTCGGTTTTGACGCCCGTAATCATGGCGCTCATCGTGCCGGCCGAATCCGGAGTCTGCTGGTTTACGTTGTAGGTCTTGATTAACGAGGTGTACGGAAAGCGCTCGAAGCCAAGCGAGGCCTCCTCGCCGCGGCCGCCATCGACCTGTCCTGCATATATGCGGGCGGCGGTGATGGTCGACACCCCCATGCCGTCACCCACGAACAGGATGATGCCGCGCGCCGAGTTTTCGTAGCGCGGACGCGCCAATGCCGCGGCCAGCGACTGCTGCCCCAATACACGCCAGTACTCAGGCCGATCGTCGTCGGCAATTGCGGGCCCGGAAGCTGCGGACTCAGGCGCCTGCGGCGTTTGCGCACAGGCCGATACCGCGCCCAGCCCAAAGACGGCAAGCAACGGCAACACAATGGAAAAACGGGGCAGCGCGCGCATCAAAACTCCGGCAACAAGCGTCGTCTGTCGAGCCGCACATGGTCGCATAGCGCCGCCAACGGCGCACGCAAGCCGGCATTGCGCGTAAGCTTGCGTGCTTGACCGACGTTGCTGCCCCAGGGTTCGATCAACTGTTGCCCGACGACATCCTCGACGCCGTCGAAAGCGCCGGCCACGAGGCGACGGGCGGACTGTTGCCGCTGAACAGTTACGAAAATCGCGTCTACCGCGTCGACATTTTTGACGCGGCGCCAATTGTGGCCAAGTTCTACCGCAACGGCCGCTGGAGCGACGCGCAGCTGCGTGAAGAACACGCCTTCGCGCAAGCGCTCGCCGAGGCCGAAATCCCCGTCGTCGCGCCGCTTGATGACAACGGAACGCTGCACCAGCACGGTGGCTTTCGTTTTGCGCTGTACCCCTGTCGCGGCGGTCGCTGGCCCGATCTCGATGCACCTGACACGCTGCGGCAACTCGGTCGACTCGTCGCCCGCATTCATCAGATCGGCGCGGTGCAACCGATGCCGACACGGCCCGTGCTCGACAGCGAACGCCTAGGCCATGAACCCTGTGACTACCTGCTCGACGTCGATGCGGTCCCGCCCACGCTCGTTGACGCCTATGAAAGCCTCATCGACGACCTGCTCGACCGTGTCGATGCCCAGTTCGAGGCGGTCGGACACGTCACGGAAATCCCGATCCACGGCGACCTGCACCCGGGCAACATTCTCGAAGACGGCGAACAACTGCACATCGTCGACACGGATGACTGTTGCATTGGCCCGGCCGTGCAGGATCTCTGGATGTTTCTGTCCGGTGACGAGGACGCGCGCAGCCGGCAACTGGGTTATCTGCTCGAGGGCTACGAGACCTTCCGAAATTTCGACCGTCGAGAACTCGCGCTCGTCGAATCGCTGCGCACGCTACGCATCATGCACTACGCCGCCTGGCTGCACCGGCGGCGCGAAGACCCGGCGTTTGTTCAGGCGTTTCCCTGGTTCGGGACAGAGCGGTATTGGAACGAGCACATTCTTTCTTTGCGGGAGCAGTTTGCGGCTCTAGATGAGCCTGTTGTTACGGACTGAGTTGTTTGCGTGCTGATTCCGGGTTTTGCTGGGCGCGGTGGTGCTTTTCTCCATGGCTCGCTTCGCTTTACTTCCGAAACGCACCACCGCGCCCAGCAAAACCGTTGTGCAGCGCGTGATTCATGTTGTGCTCCCCAGTGTCCCCCAATGCTCAACACCACCCCAGGAATGGGCGAGGCTCGTTCCAATATTTTGAGGTTGTGAGTCGTAGCCGATAGCTCGCTGCTCGTCTCACCAACAAAGACGGCTTTGGATTGCGAAGCTCAAGCACCCCAATGCCATCGTGGCATGAGGGTTGTGGGACGGGGATGGCGTTTTGCGGAAGTAAAGCGCAGCGAAGCGAGCCATAGAGCAAAACGCCATCCCCCGGGCCCGCAACCCGGGAACGACGCGCAAACCTCAGCGCGCGATAGGTCTCAGCTCACCACACGCAACAAGCCGACCCGTAGGCTCTCCAGACGCGCTGTCCGCCCCGGCATGCACCACAACGGCGAGGCCAAGAAAACGCGCCGGTTCCAAATCTGAATCCTTCTCGATGGAGAACTTCGCCTGCCGCGTGCTGCCAACGTCAAACCCCCCGAAGGCGCCGGCCGGCGGTTGGCCGCTGTCGGCCAGGCGCTCGGCGTCACCGGGCAGTGAGAAGCGTGCGCCCGCACTGTCGGTGTTGGTGCCCGCGCAGCTGGTGCCGTTGTGGACGTGGATCGCGTAGGCGCCCGGTGTGAGACCGTCGAGGGCTGCGGCGAGGATCAACTGGCCGTTGTCGGCCGTGAGCACAGCGGCGCCGCTGATGGCGGGATTGCGGGCAATGAGTTCAGCCGCGAGCGTGTCGATGCCCGCTGTGATGTCTGGCAGCGCGCCGCTCGCTTCCGGCAGGGGTTGGGGCGCAGGGGCCTCGGGTCGGCAGGCCGAGATCACAACCGCGACGCAGAGTGGCGCCGCCAGGCGAGCCCGTGCAGACAAAGCCATCACCGGATGCGGCGCTGCGAGCGCCACAGCCTGATAAGAAAGAAGCCAAACACCATGCCGCCCAGATGCGCGAAGTGCGCCACATTGGAATTGCTGGCCGTAAAGCCCAGATACAACTCCACGATGCCGAACATAAGTACCAGATACCGCGCCGGCATGGGAATAGGCGGGAACAGCAGCAGGATGCGACGATTTGGAAAGGTCATACCAAATGCCAGAAGCACGCCGTACACACCGCCGGATGCGCCAACGGTTCTCGATGGATCACCCGTGATTGCGGCCAGCGTGAGCTGCGCGGCGGCGGCGCCCAGGACGCACACCAGGTAGTAAATCAGGAAGCGCCGGGAGCCCCACACTACCTCCATCGTTCGGCCAAACATCCAAAGCGCGAACATGCTGAAGGCGAGGTGTGTCGGTTGGCGTGAAGGAATGCATAGGTCACCGGCTGCCAGATTTCGAACAGGCTGGGTACCGAAAACAGCGAGAACTTCAATTGAGCGATCAGCCCAAACTGCGGAATGAACTGGCCAGCCGCGAAAATCAGCGCGTTGCTGAGCAACAGAAAGAAGATCACGGGCGGAAAAGTATCGTCCTGCATGGGGGTCCTGCTGTCGCGCTGCCTCTTTGCGAGGGGGTTCGGGTTGTCCGGGCGGGGTCGACGTTGTTGCAACGGCGCGGGCACAGTATAACGGCTGTCCCGCAACCGCCGCGTGTCAGCTTGCCGCCGGTCGCATCGGTCGCCCGCTGTGGCACCACGCCAACCCCCTGCCAGACCGGAGCTGCCTGACATGGCCCGAGACCGGATCGCCGTCCGCGGCGCCCGCCAAAACAACCTGCGCAATGTCGACATCGACCTGCCGCTCGGCGAGCTCATTGTGGTCACGGGCGTCTCGGGTAGCGGCAAATCCTCTTTGGCGTTTGACACGATTTATGCCGAGGGCCAGCGCCGCTACGTGGAGACCTTCTCCCCCTACGCGCGCCAGTTCCTCGACCGCATGGACAAGCCCGCCGTCGATCGTATCGACGGCATCCCGCCCGCCATCGCCATCGATCAGACCAACCCCGTGCGCACATCGCGCTCAACGGTGGGCACGATGACGGAGCTCAACGACCACCTCAAACTGCTGTTCGCGCGCGCCGCAACGCTGTACTGCGACGGCTGCAACACGCCCGTGCGTGAGGACAACCCGCAGTCGATCTGGGCCGACTTGCTCGAACGTTGGCCCGGTCGCCGGGCGGCGATCACGTTTAAGGCCGCGATTCCCGAGAACTTCACCGCTCAGGAAATCGAGCGTTTTCTCTCGCAGCAAGGCTACACACGCATCCTCGAACGCAGCGACGACGCGCTGCAGGTTGTGCAGGACCGGCTCCGGCTCGAGCCTGGCAAACGGGATCGCGCGATGGAAGCCATCGAGGAGGCGCTCGTGCGCGGCGATGGCCACATCGCCGTGGTCGACCTCGATGCGAACACGGGTGGCAACAAAGAAACGCGCTACTCGTCGCGCCTGCACTGTGCAAGCTGCGACCGTGACTTCTCGCCCGCCACGCCGAGCCTGTTCTCTTTCAACTCACCGTTGGGTGCCTGCGAAACCTGTCGGGGCTTTGGTCGCACCATGGGTATCGACCGCGACCTCGTGGTGCCCAATCCACGGCTGTCCCTCGCCGAGGGTGCCGTCAAACCGTTGCAGAGCAAGAGTTACAACGACCTGCAAACGCGGCTCATGCGCCGTGCCAAGAAAGCCGGCATTTCGACGAACGCGCCCTGGGAAGACCTCGAAGCCGACGATCAGGCCTGGGTGTTCGATGGCGAGGGCAGTGTCAGCAAAGGACTCTGGCCCGGCGTCACGGCGTTTTTCGATTGGCTCGAAAGCAAGGCCTACAAGATGCACGTGCGCGTCATGCTGTCGCGCTACCGCAGTTACGAAACCTGCCGTGCCTGTAACGGTGCACGCCTGAAACCCGCAGGTCTGCGCTGGCGGCTTGGTGATAACGTTGCAACGGATGCGGCTGGCGCCACGAACGCCAACAGACCGCCTGGCCTCAACATGCACGAGCTGATGCTGCTGCCGATCACACGACTCGCGGCATTCTTCGAAGCGTGGACCGCACCCGCCGCGCTGGCCGAGGCCACAGAGCTGCTCACTGACGAGATTCGCGGGCGCATCGGCTTCCTCGCGGAAACAGGGCTCGGCTATCTGACGCTCGACCGGCAGTCGCGCACGCTCTCAGGCGGCGAGGTGCAGCGCATCAACCTGACCACGGCACTGGGCACATCGCTCGTTAATACGCTGTTTGTCCTCGACGAACCCTCGATTGGCTTGCACCCGCGCGACGTCGGACGCATCAACCGCGTGCTCACGCGGTTGCGCGACGCGGGCAACACACTGCTCGTCGTCGAGCATGACCCTCAAATCATGCAGGTCGCTGACCGCATCGTGGACATTGGTCCCGGCCCCGGCGAACGCGGCGGCGAGGTCATCTTCAACGGCACTATCAAGGGGCTCGCTCGCCGCCGCACGGGCACGGGTGCATTCCTGACGGGCCAGCGCCGCGTCGCTGACTGCCGCGACACACGAACGCTCGACCCCGAACGCGCTATCGGTATTCGCGGCGCGCGCGCGCACAACCTGCGTGACGTCGACGTCGACATCCCCCTGGGCGGGCTTGTGTGCGTTACGGGCGTGTCGGGCAGTGGCAAGTCGACGCTTATCGGCGACATCCTCTACCCGGCAATGCGGCGCCACTTTGGCGGCGGCGGCGAATTACCCGGGGCGCACGATGCGCTGGTCAACGCCGACACGGTTGAAGACGTCGTCTACGTGGATCAGGCGCAGATTGGCAAGACCACGCGCTCGAACCCGGCCAGTTTCGTCGGCGCCTTCGATGCCATCCGAAAGCGCTACTGCGAGCAGCCCCTGGCCGTCGAGCGGGGTTACAAGCCCGGCACGTTCAGCTTCAACTCAGGCGACGGCCGCTGCCCGCAGTGTGGCGGTAACGGCTTCGAACACATCGAGATGCAGTTTCTCTCCGATGTGTATCTGCGATGCCCCGAGTGCGACGGCAAACGCTTCCGCGACGAGATCCTCGAAGTGCACGCCTGGCCCACGCTGGGCGACGGTGCCTCGCAGTCGATTTCGGACGTTCTCGAGATGACGGTGACAGAAGCGCTGACCTTCTTTGCGGGCACACCCGCTATCGAGCGGACACTGCAGCCACTCGTCGATGTCGGACTCGACTACCTGCGCCTGGGCCAGCCGGTACCGACGCTCTCGGGTGGCGAAGCGCAGCGTCTCAAGCTCGCCAAGCACCTGGCTGAAGCGCAGACGCGGCGCGGCGGCAAGGGCAAGCTGTTCCTTTTCGATGAACCGACCACGGGATTGCACTTCAGTGATATCGAACGTCTGTTGGGCGCATTCGACAAACTCATTGATCAAGGCCACAGCATCGTCGTCATCGAGCACAACCTCGACGTCATTGACGCCTGTGACTGGGTCATCGACCTGGGTCCCGAGGGCGGCGAAGGCGGCGGCGCGCTATGCTTCGCGGGTTCGGTAAACGCGCTTGTCGACACGCGTGACAACCACACGGCTGCAGCCGTGGCCCAGTATCGGGCCGTCCAGGCGCCCATTGACATCGCCGCCGAGTCCGCTGCCGCGTACGTGACGCCGAAGCGCAAGCGATCGCAACCGAAGATCGAGATTCGACACGCGCGCGAGCACAACCTTCGTGATGTCGACGTCACGATTCCCCGGGACACCTTCACGGTCATTACGGGGGTGTCGGGCAGCGGCAAGAGCACCATCGCCTTCGATATCCTCTTCAACGAAGGGCAGCGCCGCTATCTCGAATCGCTTAACGCCTACGCACGACAGTTCGTGCAACCCGCAAGCCGGCCCGACGTCGACGCCGTGCTGGGTATTCCGCCCACGGTCGCCATCGAGCAGCGCACAAGCCGCGGTGGCCGCAAGAGCACGGTCGGCACGATGACCGAGGTGTACCACTTCCTGCGCCTGTTGTTCGTCAAGCTGGGCACGGCGCACTGCCCTGACTGCAACGTCCCGATCGAGCCGCAGACGCTCGAGCAGATCGCAGCACTCCTGCAAAAGCGCCACAAAGGCCGCGAGGTCACGCTGCTCGCACCGCTCGTCGTCGGCCGTAAAGGCTATTACACGGACCTCGCCGCCTGGGCCGGTCGCAAGGGCTTTGAGGCCCTGCGTGTCGATGGTGAACGCACGCCCGTGGATCCCTGGCCGCGCCTCGATCGATTTGTCGAACACGACATCGAGCTGCCCGTGGCAACGCTGCGCGTCGATGCACGCAAAGAGCAGGCACTGAGGGCCGCCTTGTCGGACGCACTCGACTTTGGCAATGGCAATGTCATAGTGAACGTGGACGGCGACGACACCCTGTACTCAACCGCCCGGGCCTGCCCGAGCTGCGCCCGGAGCTTCCAGGAACTCGACCCGCGCCTGTTTTCTTACAACTCGCCGCGCGGCTGGTGCCCAAGCTGCTCGGGCACGGGCGTCTACACCGACGAGGAAGAAGACGACGCCCAGTGGTGGCGCAGCACGGCCAACGAGTCGCAGGAGACCTGCGAAACCTGCGACGGTGCGCGCCTCAATGACGAGGCACTGGCGGTCACGTTCCAGGATCGCAACATCGCGAGCTACGCCGAGATGCCTGTCGCCGATGCCCTTGAGTGGGTCACAACACTCGATCTCGATGGCCGCGACGCAGAGGTGGCGCGCGACATCATCACGGAGCTCGACAGCAGGCTTGGCTTTCTCGACCGTGTGGGGCTTGGCTACCTGACGCTCTCTCGCAGCGCACCGACGCTGTCGGGCGGCGAGGCGCAGCGCATCCGGCTTGCGGCGCAGCTCGGCTCAAACCTTCGCGGTGTCTGCTACATCCTCGATGAGCCGACGATCGGCCTGCACGCGCGCGACAATGCCAAGTTGCTCGGAACACTTCAGGCCTTGCAAGCCAGCGGCAACACCGTCGTCGTCGTGGAGCATGACGAGGACACGATCCGCGGCGCGCAACACATCATCGACATCGGACCCGGCGCAGGCACGCGCGGTGGCCGCATCGTTGCCGAGGGCAACCTGCGCCGCATCGAGCGCGCGCCCGAATCGCTGACGGGCCGCATGCTGCGTGAGCCCCTGCAGCACCCGGTCATCGAGACACCACGAGACGTCAACCCGCGACGGCGCAACGCACCCGTGCTCGCGGTCAAACAGGCCACACTCAACAACCTGAAGCGCGTCTCTGCGCGCCTGCCCCTGGGCGCGCTTGTCGCCGTGACGGGCGTGTCGGGCAGCGGTAAGAGTTCGCTGATTCGTGGTGTCGTCGAAACCAACGTGGCCCGACTCGTGGCCGCGGGTCGGCGTCGTGGGCGCAAGCAGGCACCGCTCGTTGGATGCCAGGCACTTGAAGGCTGGGAATCGATCAGCCGCGTGCTGGAGGTTGACCAGACCCCGATCGGCAAGACGCCGCGCTCCTGCCCCGCGACCTACGTGGGTTTCTGGGATGACATCCGCAAGCTCTTCGCGCAGACGCCCGAGGCGCGCATGCGCGGCTACACGGCCAGCCGCTTCTCGTTCAATACCAAAGAGGGCCGCTGCCCCGAATGCGACGGCCAGGGCATGCGGCGCATCGAGATGAGCTTTATGCCCGATGTTCAGGTGCCTTGTGAGGCCTGCGGCGGCAAACGCTTCACGCCGGACACGCTCGGGATTCGCTACCGAAACCAGAGCATCGGCGACATCCTGCAGATGGCGGTCTCGGACGCCGTCGAGTTTTTCGCAGCCCACCCGAAAATCCACCACGCGCTCAAGTTGCTGGACGCCGTTGGCCTGGGTTATTTGACGCTGGGCCAGCCCAGTCCCACCTTGTCGGGCGGCGAAGCGCAGCGCATCAAGCTCGTCAGTGAACTGGCCAAGGCTCGACCGGACCCGGCGCGGCCCGTCATCGCAGCCGTCGACAACCCGCAGCACACCTTGTATGTGCTGGATGAGCCCACGATCGGCCTGCACATGGCGGACGTGGAGAAACTGATCCGCGTGCTGCACCGGCTTGTCGATGCGGGGCATTCCGTATTAATAATAGAACACAATCTCGACATCATTGCCGAAGCCGACTGGATCGTCGACATGGGTCCCGAAGGTGGCGCGGCGGGAGGCCGCATCGTTGCACAAGGAAAACCGAAGCAACTCTATGAATTAGATGATGTTTCTCATACAACGGTGGCCCTTGGGGCATTCTTCGACAGGAATCACAGAAACCTCGACACGCAGTAGCGATGTATAGGTTTCTGTGCTATTGTCCAACTCGCGAAGATCAACCCCCACTGCCAGACGCGCCGCGAGCGTCTCGCGAGGTACACCCATGGCTACAGAGAAGTCTGCCGTTATTGACGAAGATACCAAAGCTGCCGGTTACTCCATCGGTGCTGTTGCACGATTGACGGGCATTTCGACACACACCCTGCGGATCTGGGAGCGTCGCTACAGCGCTGTCGTTGCCGATCGCACGGACAGCGGGCGACGTGTCTATTCGAAAGCTGACATCGAAAAACTGTCGTTGCTCAAGTCGCTTTCTGACAACGGTTCGTCGATCGGTCAGATCGCCAACCTGTCGACAGAAGAGCTCAAGTCGCGTCGCGATCAGCTGATCGAGCAGTCGAGCAGCCTGCAACTGGTCGCCTCGGTAGGTCTGGTCCGGGTCGCTGCGTTTGGCGGTTTCTCCCTGGAGAACCTGGCGGAGCGCCTTAACAGTGCGGGCAAGCTGGAGGTCTGCATCAATGCGACAGACCTTGACGAGTTCTCGGAGCAGATCCGCAGCATCGAACCTGACGTCTTGCTGCTCGAATTCCCCGTCATCGACCCTGAAGTTCGTCAGGTCGTGGCCCGCCTGCGTCGCCTCTCTGGCACGCGTCGTGCCATCGTGCTGTTCAACTTTGGTACGAAAGCGGATCTCGAGGCCCTGGCAGCCGACCGTGTCGAACTGTTGCGCTCACCGGTGACAACGCAGACGCTCTACCAGCTGCTGCGTCGTGGCGCGGAAAATCGCCCCGTGCTCGAAGATGCGGCGCCCACGGGTGCCACTGCACTGGAAATCAACCCGCAGGATGCCGTGCCACGTCGTCGATTCAACGATGTGGAACTGGCACAGCTGGCGCGCACAAGCACGACCGTCGAATGCGAGTGTCCCAAGCACACGGCAGACCTCGTGCAGAACCTCTGCGCGTTTGAGGAATACAGCGCACAGTGCGAAAACCGTAATGAACAGGATGCGGCACTGCACACGTACCTCTACCACATGACGGCCAAAGCCCGCAGCATCATGGAAGAAGCGCTGGGTACGCTGGCCGAAGCCGAAGGGTTCATCCCCAAACGGCGATAGCCCATAGGAATGAGGCATTCGGCGCCTGATTGGCGCCAAACCGCCTGGTGAAGAAACGCCGCGTCCGCAAGGTCGCGGCGTTTTTTGTGGGCTCGCGAAATTGCCGACCGCGAGTCCGCACCCTATGCTCTGCGCCATGTCGAGACTCGTGACACTGGCGTTGTTACTTGCCTGCATGCCATTGCAGGCGCGCACGCTGTCGCCCATTCACGTGCGTCACACGCATATCGACAACCTGAGCTACGAGCTGGATTGCCTGGCAGGGCTGGTGCGCTGCACACGCGACCAACTGCCGCTGGCGGACTACATCGACGCCGTCGATGTCGAGCGCTGGCGTGAGACGGCGCGGACGGCGCTGCCGGCACAGGACCCCGGCGCCCTCGCCTTGCCCACGGCGTCAGATCTGCGTGACATCTCGTCACGCCACCGGGCCGGCGCGGCACCGGGCCGGGCGCTGCCACCACCCGCGCGTCGCGCGCTCATTGACAAGCTGCTCCGGCGCACATCGCGGCCCTGGCAACGGAAGCTTGCGCCCGAACTCGCGCGCCAGCGCATCGGGCTCGAAACGGCCGCGTCGCGAATCGAGCTCGAAACCCTGCTGCCGCAAATTGCCACGCTTTTCGGGCAGTCATCGGACGACCTGCCGCCCGTCTCGCTGATCGCCATCGACGGCGCGCGCAGCGGCAGCCTGGCCACATTGGGTCAGCGCGTCGCGTATGTTGAGACGCCGCTGGCCGATACTGCAGACAGTCGCCTGCCGGTGATCGTGCATGAGTTCGTGCACTACTGGCAGGAAGGCATGTCTTTTGCCCAGCGACGCGAACTCATCGACGCCTTTCTGTCGGCGCCCGGGGACTGCACCGTTACGGCCTACCATTTCTTTGATGAGGCCGTGGCGAGCGCCATTGGCAACGGCATCGTCGAATCGCGCCTGCTGGATCCCGCCGCATTCGCAAACTATGAAGCTCTACCGGAATCCTATTACGCCGACTACCGGGTCGACCGCATCGCCAAGGCGCTGCGCGCGAGAATGGAGCAGCAACTGGTGGACGGCGGCATGCTCAGCGCCGCGTTTGTCCGCGATTACGTCCGCATTGCGCGCGAGGCGCTGGGCAACGAGTGCGGACGACTCGACAGCACGCTGCACACGGTGGGATTTGTCCTCACCTCACCGGAGTTCGGGCCTGCACAACGCTTGGCCCAGGACCGGCTTGCACCAGCCACGGCGTTCATCGATGTGGTGACCGCCGACGGCATGCGCACGGCGGCAAAACGCCACGCGGCGTTGCCCGTGGTGGCGGTTACGACGCCCGACACCCTGAGTCGACTCTCGAACTGGGTGCCCGCCGCAGTACTCGAACGCATTCGAGAGCGGGCAACGGAGGAGGCACGTCTGGTCCATGCGCTGCCGCGTGACGGTGGCAGCACTGCTTACATCGTGGTGGGGGATACGATCGACACAGCCGCGGCCACGCTGCTGCAGCTCGTGGTGCTGCAAGGCGAGGCGTTTAGCGGTGAGTGGCGGCCGCCGCCACTGCCGGGATCAGTACCAGACTGAGAACAGTAGCTGGATCACGTCCGCTTCGAATGTGAAGTTCGGCTCCTCACCGGGCAGTACACCCTCAACGCGCAGGTCGCTGAAGTTCTCGTAGTCAAAGAGGATGTGGTCCCAGAAGGCTGTGAGTCGCGCCTTGCTGAACGGCCCGAAGCCGTCGGTCCCGATGTCCCAGGCCACAGCGGCGCGGAACGTCGTGCTCGTAAACGTCGAGAGCTCTTTATCGCGCGCCAGGAAGTTCTGGAAGTCGAAGCGCGGGAACAGATCCGAGTAAAAGTCGGCCTGGTCCTGCGTGTAGTAGCGCACGCGCGTCGAGAACGTGAAGTCGCGCCACGGGTGCGTGTAGCCGAGCTCATAGGTCATCGAGGTGATGCCCCAGGTATCCGAGAAGCCCCGGACCTGCCCGTTTATCGCAGCGCGGTAGGGCAGGTAGTAGCGACCCGAGATGGAGGCGGCCGAACTCGTACGCGTGTTCGGGTAGCGCTCACTTTGGTAGCTGTAGGTCGTGCCGTCGTCGTTGAGGTAGCGCACCGAGCGGTAAGGGTTACGCAGGAAGCCCTCGTCCGTAATGGCTTCGAAATTGAAGCCCATAATGAGGTTCTTGGTGAAGATCTGGCTGATACCGATGCCGTAAGCCTGGCGTGCCACATCACGCGCAAAGGTTTCATCGGTCGACATGCCGACAACGTCGTCGCCGAGGCTGTAGGCGATCGTGACCGTGGTCAGATCACCAAACAGGTTCTGGCTGACCGCGAGGCTCCAGGTCTCGGCTTCGAAATCAGACTCAGTACTGCGCGTCAGGCCGAATGACATCATCGTGCCGCCACGCAGGTAGTCGACACCGATGGAGCCCTGCTTGCGCTCTTCCTCGTAAGGACTCGCCGTCGTCACAACGTCGATCGATGCGCTCGTGATCATGTCGACGTAGTAGTTGGCCGAAACGGAAACACTCTTACCAACGTTCTTGCGAATCAGCACCGATGGCCCTTCGATGGTGATGTTGTCACCTTCGTAGCGGTGGTAGAGCAAATCGGTGCGCTCGTCGGGCAGCACGGCAGCTTCAGCCGTCGCCGTCCACAGCGTGGCGATGAGTCCGATGATGATCAGCAGGCGATTGCGCATGGCGAATTCCATCCGGAGTTCAGGGGTTTCGATCAGTTACAGCCGCAGCCGCCGCCAACGACGCCCTCGGCGCCGCGTGCGCCCTCGCGCGACTCGAACACGTGGTACATGTACGACGTCGACACGGGATCGTGGTCGAGGAACATGATCGGATCGGCCAGGCGATCGCGCTCATAGGGTTTGACCCAGGGCTCGATGTTCGAGCAGGCGGCTGAGGCTGTGACGAGACACAGCGCCAGCGCGACGCGGGCGATTCGTTGTGTGGTTTTGCGGTGCATGGACCTTACCTCGCAATCAGAAGAAAAACGTGAAACCGACATGGCCGGTCAGGTTGTGTGCCGTCTTGCTCTCACCGAGCAGGTCCGTATCAAACGCGTGATCGCGGAAGTCGACACGGAGTGCGAAGACGTCGTTGAACAGCAGGCGGTAGCCGGCGCCAAAGTTGATCGTGAACTGGTCGTCGCCGCCGAAGCGCGTACTGCCCAGCCCCGCGATGACGTAGAAGGACTGGTTAAAGGCGCGGCCGCGTCCGAAAAACGCCTCGCCCGGAAAGATGTTCCAGCCGATCGACGCGTTGTAGTAGGTGAACTCGCGCTCGTCGTCGTCGAGAATCTGTGCGGCACCACTGAGCAGCTCGAAGCTCGTCTCTTCCGTGTCGGTGCGACCGATAGCGCCCTCGACGAACAGCGCTTCATTCAGGTGGTAGGCAATCGTTGCGCCGTAGACTGCGTTAACGCCGAAGTCTTCGACACTCATGCCGCCCGCGTACACACCGATCTCGAAGTCCTCGGTGTCGATCCTCGGCTGCACAATCTCACGGCGCTCGACCTCGGGCTCGATAACCTGCTCGGGCGCCTCGGCGACCTGGGTGTCTTCACCCGGACCGAAGAACGGCAGTGACGAGCAGCCCGTCAGCGCCGGCATGACCAGTACGGCCACGCTCAGAAAAAGAAACCGAAGCCGACTTTCCATTCTTCCACTTCCTCGTTTTCGTCGCGGCTCGTGAGGACCACGTAACTCTTGTATTCGGCGCGCAGCACGAAGCGGCGCGTGACATAGGCGCGAAACCCGCCGCCGACGAGCGCCACCTGGTCGGTGCGATCCTCCTGCGCCACGAGTGTCGACTTCGGCGACGTGCTGACAACGCCCGCGCCGATCGTAAAGTACGGCGACACGCGCCATTCAGGGAATGTCTCGTGTACAACATTGACGGTGCCGAGCCAGCCGTTCGAGAAGTTGCCCACGAGTTGCGAGCCCCAGATTTCCAACGAGAGGTTGCGGCTGATCGAGTAGCCGCCGTACACCGCCAGTGCATCGGAGCCCGCGAAATCGCCCGTCATGATCCCCGTTTCCCAGCGCGTCTGGAGAAACTCATCGCGGCCGATCTGCTCGATCGCCGTTCGTTCGCCGAACTCATCCAGCGTCAGCTCGAGCTGCACGATGTTGACCCAACCCTCGCGCCCACGGTCGGTTCGCACTTTGAACCAGTCCGTCTTGCGACGAACGATTTGCACCGACTCGCCGCGTTCGACGACGTTGGTAATCGGGTATCCCTTGCCCGGCCCCGTGTGCATTTCGAGGAACGGGTCTGCGACCTCAACGGTGCGCAGCGGTTTGTCGTCGGAATGCGCACTGGGTGACCACGCCAACGCAGCGGCAATCAACGTGACTGCTGCAATCCATGTTGGTTTCAATGCGCTGAGGCGTGGGTTCACGAGGCGTCCTTGGCTTAGTCCTGCGGTACCCGGAAGGGGTCGTTGTAATACTGAGCGCCAATGTCGAGCCACTCCGCGATCATGCGAAGCTCGCCTTCATTGAGGTAGCCCGCATGGGTACCGCCGGCGGCAAATCGACTAAAGAAGATGGGCGACGCATTGGCACCGGCGCCGTTCATGCTCGACTGCACGGCGATGGTGTCCAGGATCGGGTCACCGGTCACCGGATCAGTACCCACCTGGACCACGCGCGGCTGCAGCGCGCCCATGTTGAGCTCGACCTCGACGTCGTTGATGAGCAGTTCGCGGTACGCCTCAAACTGATCCTGTTCTTCAGGCGCCAGTCCGTCCGTCAGGTTGAGCTGGCCTGCGGGGACCTGCAATTGGTTGGCGGCGTCGCGATCGGTATGACAGGAGATACAGGTAAAGTCGCTGACTACATTACCCATGCCGTCCAGGGTGATGCGGGGCACCGACCACAACGGGTGAAGGTGGTCCTCGTAGTGAATGACCGTCCGGCAGCTCGCCGTCCACTCTTGTTCACAGGCCGGCGAAACGGGCCGCACAGACAAGAGATCTGAGTAGCGCAAATCGATGTCAGGATCGGCCTGCCGACCTGCGGCAACTTCGTCCGTCCACACATCGCGATAGACGACATCGACCGTCGGCTGCAAGGAAGAGCAGTTGTCCGTCGAGCAAGTTACGCGCGCGCGAACTTCGGCCATGGTTTCACCGAGCGTATCGATGAACAGTGCCGGATCCGTATTGGGGAACGGCACACTGATGTTTTGGCCACCATCATGCGCGGTCGCGAAAGCATCGGCGCGACCATGCGACAGACCGCTGTTGCCGTCGTGACACCCGTTGCAGGTCAGTTCCTCACCGGGACGGATCTGCATCCAGTTGTTGTGGCGCGCAGAGATACGGCGGCCATTGGCATCGGTAATCGACAGCGTAAAGGCAACGTCGGCAGGGACTTTGACCATAACGGAACCGTCGGGCTCGATCATGGTGTAACCGAGAATCTCCCGGAAGCCCTGACCGGCACCGACACCGAAGGCCGAGTTCGGCACTTCCACGAGCTCTTCATCGGGCATCGATACGGCTTTCTCGATACGCAGAAAGCGTGCGGGGCGAGCCGCGGCAAGCGTTTGCGCGGGGTCAGCGAGCACATCGATGCCACCCGGTGCTGTATCGACACCCATGAAGTCGTAGACGCTTCGAAGGTTGAGTACGCCGACACCTTCATCGGCAATACTCGTGTCGAGCAGAAAATCGTTGGCCCCGTTTAGCAGAACCAGCGGCACATCGCGTGGCTCAGCCACGACGATGTCGGAGAAGATGACGCCTTCCTCGGGCGTGACGACCGGCGCCTGCGTTTCCTGCTCGCGGTCATACATCCAGATGCCGTAGAGCGGTGGCGCCTGAACCAGGTCGGGGTTGGCGAGGTTTTCCTCGGTGCAGGCAAGAATACGCAGCTCGACATCCTGGAGCCGGCATTGACTCCAGCTGACAAGCAGACGGTCGGTGCCGTCACGTAGCGGATAAACGGACCGGTAGCGGCCACCCGGCGACACCAGATCTGCTGCCGCAAGTACTTCATTGATGGTCGCGGGCGTCTGAGCGGGCCCCGCCATGCCGGCGTTATTGACGCTGGGCTGTGTGTTCTCGATGTAGGTATCGACATCAATGTCGACGAGCGCGCCACCTGTGGTCGGACCCGAGAACGGCTTCAGCAGGGAAATCAGCGTTCCGTCAGGCAATACCTGCGGCTGCATGAACTGTTCTTGCTGTCCGTCATTGTCGACGTCGTGGCTTTGAGCCCCGTACAGCAATTGCAAATCGCTGCCGTCAGGATTCATCTTGTACAGATTGAATTCGTTGGTGCCACCCACGTTGTCCCAGCGCGAGAACACAATCGTGCCGTCGTCGAGCACAATCGGGTTGAGCTCGTGGCTCTGGTTGAAGCCGATCTGCTGAATTTCGGTCCCATCTGTCTGCATCGTGTGCAGCAGGAACGCGGGTTCGTTTTCGTCGCCGTCGAGTGCCGGGAACTGGGGCTTACCCTCGTCAAGCAGAATGGCAACGGATTGGCGCTGACGCGTCGAGCTGAATACCAGTCGACCATCCGGCAGGAAGCGCGGCGCAATATCATGGCCCGCCTCAGCCGTGATGTCGGAGGCGATGACACGACGGAGCGTATCGGTAGGGATATCGTATTCCCAAATGTTCCAGGTGACCTGCTCTTCTTCGTCGGCATCAGGGTCGAACGGGTATCGCATCGCGAACGCCACTTTTGTGGCGTCGAATGACACGCTGACGTCGCGAATGTCTGCGAGCTCCATCGTGAACTCGCCCGTGAGATTCACATCGGGCGTACTCGGCGAAGCGCGGTCGCGGAAGAACAACTCCGCGCCCGGGTTGAAAGAGAGCACCTCTCGGATGTCCTCTTCCAGCAAGACGCCGTCGTCGTCCACGGGGATCGGTCGTTTGACATAAACAATCGGGAACTCGAGCGCGACCGGATCCGGCGCTTGCCCGGAGCCGAAGCCCACCGCATCGCCATCACCACCCGAATTACATCCCACCAGGACTGCGAGTGCTGACGCCACTGCTATCGAGCGGACACAGGTTGTAGTGCTTTTTGTCACCGCTACCGCTTTATCCATCACAACACCTCGATGCACGCATCGTGGCGTCGTCTCTGCGGCGGGTACTCCCGGGAGTTCCGCGCCGACCTATGCCAATTGAACGTAACGGCATGGTGACGATCGCCCGTCGTGCATTCTGTTAACAACTTCACAGTTCGTCTGCGGCACGGGTCGCCAGTCGTCGGAACTGTGCGCTCTACCCGACCGGGATTCTCATCACGCTGAAGGGCAGGCACGGCGCGAGTATAGAAATCAGAATCGGCGCTCGTAATGTCTCGAAATGACGACAACGGGTTTGCGTCGCGACCGGTGCCACCGACACGGCGCACGACACCTGCGCAGAAAACCAAGACAACACAGGGTTTGTGGGCAAACACGCCTTTTCACCGTCGTTAAGGCACCTGCAAAAAGCCTGGACCGGTTTTTGTGAACTGGCGCACGCGGACCTCACCAAACCCCCGGTGCCAATGCGCGGCACCCCTGTCTCGTTCTCGCGACAAAAATTTTTTTCAACAAAAACAAATACTTGAGCGACCGGTGTTTACCTGCTGTCCCAAGCTCCCGACAAGCGCTTTACATATCGTTGCAGGCTGCGACACCCCACAATTTTTGCTAAGTCGCTGAGTTGAAAAGCGCCGCTCAAGTTGTGACCCAAGAGCGGCAAGTGCTGGCTCGCCGATTGCACCAACCCCCGTGTATCGAACCGCCAAGGGCTGCCCGTTGTGGGTGGCACGCCACACCAACTTCGGGATTGTGAGCGTGATCACTGCAAGTCTCGTGAAGTGCGATCAGACTTTTGCAGAGCTCAAAGAGGGACGCGATACAGCGCTTCTTGAAGCGTTGTTGAAGACAGAACCAATGAGGTCACAGCCGTAGTGCAGCAATACGGCAATCGGTCAAAGCAGGGTCAAGATGAAGACATCGACGATTACAAAAACAGCACGGCTTGGGGTCGCAGGATTGACGCTCGCGTTAACTGTGGGCAGCGCGTTTGCCGGTCCGCGTGAGCAGGCCAAGCGCATTCACGACCGTCTTGCGGGTGTTCCCCCAACGGCGTCCGTACTCGACGCCATGGAAGCTCCAATCGCGGGCGGCAATGCCATCGCGGCAGCCGAGACGGCGATGGAGAACAGCGCGTTCTACAGCGTGACGCTCAAGAACTGGGCGACGCCGTGGACGAACCGCGATGGCGATATTTTCGCCCCGCTCAACGACTACACAGCCACAGTGATCGGGATGGTCAGAGATGACGTGCCCTTTAATGAAGTGCTGTTCGGCGACCATCTCTACGTCGGCGCCAACGGCCTTGGGGTCCCGGGCTACTCGATGACCAACAATGATCACTACGAGGCGCTCGAACAGAACGCCATCGATCTCAAAGACAATCTCGTCGCGACCACGCAATCGGCTCAGACCGACTTGCCGGCCACGGCGACTGCGGGCGTCATGACCACGCGCGCCGCTGCAGAGGCCTTCTTTATCGCGGGCACCAACCGCGCGATGCTGCGTTTCACCCTCATGAACCACCTGTGCCGCGACCTCGAGCAGGTCGCTGACGTGACCCGCCCGCCGGATCGCATCCGCCAGGACGTCACGCGCAGCCCGGGCGGTGACAGCCGTCTGTTCCTGAGCAACTGCATCAGCTGCCACAGCGGGATGGATCCGCTGGCGCAGGCGTTTGCGTACTACAACTACAACGAGGAAACGGGTCGGATCGAATACACCCAGGGTGCGGTCCATCCGAAGTACTTCAACAACGACACGAACTTCGCATTCGGCTTCCGTACGCCCGACGACGCCTGGTCCAACTACTGGCGTGATGGGCGTAACGCATTGCTGGGCTGGGACAACAGCCAGCCGGGCTCCGGCGCCGGCGCGAAGTCTCTGGGCATGGAACTGGCAGGCAGCCAGGCCTTCGCCCAGTGCCAGGTCGAAAAAGTATTCGAGAACGTGTGCCTGCGTGAGCCCGGCGATGCCGCGGATCGCGCGCAGGTCGACGCGATGACGGCGTCGTTCGTAGGCAGCAACTATCGGTTGAAGCAGACCTTCGCCGAAGCAGCCACCTACTGCATGGGCGACTGAGGACACGATCATGACGACAAAAACTAAAGTTCATACCGTGGCCCGTCTTGGCGGCCTCCTGGCTGTTGTCGCTTTGATCAGCGCCTGCTCCGGTGGTGGTGCCGAAACCCAGGTCAACCCGGTGACGTCCGTTCCCGACACCACGGGTTACAACGGCCCGGCGCCGCTCACGGCAGACGTCCAGGCATTCCAGATCAACCTCTGGAGCAACGTTCAATCCGAAGCCGGCTGTGGCGCTTGCCACGGCGCTGGCGGACAGGCCCCGACCTTCGCACGTGTTGACGACATCAACCTCGCCTACGACGCGGCCAACACGGCCGTTAATCTGGGCGCTCCCGGTGAATCGTTGCTCGTAACCAAAGTCGCCGGTGGCCACAACTGCTGGTCCGGCAGTGACGCCGTCTGCGGTGACCTCATGGAAACCTGGATTCAGGGTTGGGCAGGTGAGCTCGTCGCCGGCGGTGGCCGCACGATCGAGCTGGCCGCACCGCCGATTTACGATCCGGGCGCGAGCCGTAATTTCCCGACCGACCCCGGTCTGTTCGCGAGCACGGTGTACCCGATCACGCAGACCTATTGCTCTGGCTGCCATCAGTCGGGCGCACAGTTTGCGCAGGCCCCGTTCCTGGCGGAAAACGACGTAGAAGTCGCTTATGAGGCCGCGCGACCCAAGATTCTGCTTAACGACCCGCAGAACTCGCGTCTCGTGCTGCGTCTGCAAAACGAATTCCACAACTGCTGGAGCGGCAACTGCGCCGCCGACGCCGCTGCCATGCAGACGGCCATCGAGGCTATGGCCAATGCCATTACGCCCACGGCAGTTGATCCGAGCCTGACCTTCAGTAAAGCGCTGACGCTGCTCGACGGGATCGTCGCCAGTGGCGGCAGCCGTTACGAAGCCAACGCCATTGCAACTTACGAGTTCAAGACGGGCGAAGGCCTGATCGCCTACGACACCAGTGGTGTGTCACCCGCGCTCGACCTCACCATGTCGGGTGATGTCGGCTGGGTCGGCGGCTGGGGTATCGAAATCCGCAACGGTAAAGCCCAGGGCCGCACCGCGGACAGCAAGAAGCTGCACGACCTCATCAAATCGACGGGCGAATACGCCATCGAGGCCTGGGTCGTGCCGGCCAACGTGGTCCAGGAAGAGGCTCGCATCGTGAGCTACTCCGCCGGACCGACGGCACGCAACTTCACGCTGGGGCAGACGCTCTACGACTACACTTTCGCCAACCGCAGTGACGTCACCGACGGCAACGGCATGCCTGCGCTGCAGACGCCCGCCGCTGATGAAGTGCTGCAGGCGACATTGCAGCACGTGGTCGCGAACTACGACCCGGTCAACGGCCGCAGCCTGTGGGTTAACGGTCAGCTGATCGATATCAACGACGAAGTCGGCGGTGGCAGCATTGCCGACTGGGATGACACCTTCGCGTTCGTCCTCGGTAACGAGGTGTCCAGCGACGGCCTGTTCGCCGGCACGTTCCGCTACGTGTCGATCCACAACCGCGTGCTGACTGAGGGGCAGATCGCGCAGAACTTTGATGCCGGTGTCGGTGAGAAGTTCTACCTGCTGTTCAGCGTCTCGCATCTGGTAGACGTGCCCGAAGCCTATGTGCTGTTCGAGGTGGCGCAGTTCGACAACTACAGCTACCTGTTCAACGCACCGCACTTCATCTCGCTCGACACGTCGGCGACCTGGGACGGTATTCCGATCCAGGGTATCCGCGTAGGCGTGAACGGCACTGAGCCGCCGGTGGGCCAGGCCTTCCGCACGGTCAGCACGAGTCTTGACAGCACCTTGCTCGAAGAGCTGGGTCAGCCGCTGTCGCCGTACGGCGCTGTGTTCCAGCAGGAGCAGGGTCCTGAGGGTGACGAGTTCTTCCTGACCTTCGACATCCTCGGTGACAACGTCAACGTCCGTACAGACCCCGTACCGCTCGCCTCTGGCGAACCCGCGGATCTGCCTGAAGCCGCAGACATCGGTGTCCGCATCTTTGACGAGATTGCAGCAACGATGTCGCAGGCCACGGGCGTATCTCGGGCACACCCCGAGGTGATGCTCACCTACGACGCCGTGCGTCAGCAGATGCCGTCAAGCCCGCTCTTCGGTGGCTTCCTGGCCTCACAGCAGGTCGGTATCTCTCAGCTTGCGGTTGAGTACTGCAACGCGCTTGTTCAGGACACGGCACTGCGTTCGAGCTTCTTCCCGGGTATGGACTTCAACGCCCCAGCGAACAGCGCGTTTGCCACACAAGCGGGCCGCGACCTGGTTATCGATCCCGTGGTAGATGCCGTATCAGGCATCAACCTGGCATCGGAGCCGGCACGCGTGGTCATGGAAAACGAGCTCAACGGGCTGATTACGCGACTGACCGCGTGTGGCGCCAGCTGCGGCCCGGATCAAACAGAAACCGTCGGCACGGCCGTCTGCGCGGCAGCGCTGGGCAGCGCCTCCATGCTGGTGCAGTAAGACTTTTAGACAGGAACCGAAACCATGGCAAAGAAAAAAGAGAATCTGCACCCGGATACTCCGATTCTTCACCCGGACCACAAGCGGCCGAGTACTCGCCGCGAGTTTGTCGCCACGGGCCTGATGGCAGGCACATCGACGCTCATGTCGGGCGGCCTGTTCAGCCTGTTCGCGAATCCGATGGAAGCGCGAGCGGCACTCTCGCCCGATCTGCAACCGCTGCGTGCGGGCTGCGGTCTCGAGCTGGCTGGCGCGGGCAAGATCCCGTTCGTGTGCTTCGACCTTGCGGGCGGCGCCAACATGGCAGGGTCCAACGTGCTGGTCGGTGGCCCGGGCGGTCAGATGGATTTCCTGTCAACGGCGGGCTACAACAAGCTCGGCCTGCCCGGTGATCAAACGCCTGATGTAGTCAACCCCGATACGGGCACCAATGACTTCATCAACACGGACCTCGGTCTCGCGTTCCATTCGGACTCGGCATTCCTGCGCGGAATCCTTGAGCGCGCGTCTCCGGCAACGATCGCCAACACCAACGGCGCGATCCTCGTGGCACGTTCCGAGAACGACACGGGCAACAACCCGCACAACCCCATGTACGGCATTGCCCGCACGGGTGCGCGTGGTGAACTGCTCGACCTTATTGGTTCGCGCACGTCGGAGTCGGGTGGCAACTCGATGGCGCCGGCCGCGATGATCGATCCGGCTCTGCGGCCTTCCAAGGTCGACCGTCCTGGCGACGTCACGGGTCTCGTCGACACGGGCAAGCTCGTCGGCCTGCTCTCGCAGGAAGACGCCGTAGCCGTGCTCGAGTCCGTTTACCGCCTCAGTGACCAGAAACTGGGCCAGGTCGACACCAAGATCGACGCTGACGCCGTGGTTAAGGACCTCGTCTCCTGCGGTTACCTGAAGTCGGCCGATCTCGCCGACCGCTTCGGTGATCCGTCGCAGCTCAACCCGTCACTGGATGCAGACCTCGTCGGCCCCGCAGGCATCTTCTCGCAGGTCGAATACGACGATGACCGCGAATTCCGCAAAACGGCTTCCGTCATGAAGCTTGTCGCGAACGGCTACGCCGGCGCCGGCACCATCACAATGGGTGGCTACGATTACCACGGTGGTCGTCGTGCTCGCGGCGAGGTACGTGACCTGCGTGCCGGTCGTTGCATGGGTGCCGCACTCGAGTACGCAGCGCGCCGCGGCGTGCCGCTCTTCATGTACGTGTTCTCGGACGGCTCGCTGTCGAGTAACGGCATGATCGACGACACCGAGGACGGTCGCGGCAAGCTCGAATGGGCATCGGACAACCAGAGTACGGCTGCCTCGTTCATCCTGGTCTACAACCCGAACGGTCGACCGCAGCTGTTCACGGGTGACAGCTTAGCTCCCGAAAACCATCAACAGATCGGACACTTCCGGCCCGATGGCTCTGGCGAGACGAGCTCAAGCCCGATCGCAAACAACGTCAACCTGCTCGTGGAAGCTGTGGTGCTCAACTACCTGGCGATCCACGGCGAACAGGCGAACTTCGAAGTCCTGTTCCCGAACCACGGCCTGGGTAACGTACAGCTGCGAGACAGCCTGACCGCCTTCAATCCGATTATCTGACGCCTGGCGTCAGATCTCCTGACGAAAGCAGGTCGTTTCCGCCTGTCGCTCGTGCCGGTGCCGTAATGGCACCGGCTCTTTTTTTTAGCCCTCGGTCGCAGGCGCGTCCGAGGCCACGTCAGCCGGCGCGTCCATTTCTGGACCCGGCATGACATCTTCCGGGACCGAGTCGTCGGGCGAACCCGACTCGACAAACCGGACAAACCGGTCCATCTGCTCACCGAGCACGCCATCCACGGCCGGTGCAATCCGCTCCAGGCCCTCGGGGTCATAGCCGCCGACGCGGTACTCAAGCGCGATGTCGGTCGCATCCTCACTGGGCAACAGGCTCACCGTCAGGTTGCCGTCGACCCCCATGAGCCCCAGCGGCCCAAGACCACCCGTCAGCCGCAGCAGCTTGTTCTCACGCAGCATGGTGACGGTCAAATGCACGACGACGTCATTGGTCCCGATGCGTTCGCAAAAGCAGCCTAGCGGTCGCGCCTCGATGTACAGGCTCTCGGCATTGCCTGAGTAAGTGTGATCTGGGTGCCACCACTCGCCGACGTGGCCGAGCAACATGCGCCATGCCGTTTCGGGCGGTGCAAGCACCGTGCGCTCGTGTCGGACGACAAAGCCCGTGTCGGCGGCGTGCAACACCTCGGCCTGCGCCGCAGGCGCGATCAGTGATGCCATAAGCCCCACCGCGGCCAGGCGCGGCACCAGTCGCTGTGTAACGCTGTTCATGGGCGCAGGATACAAGAAAAGGCGTTCACCCTCAGGCTGGCGCGGGTTCGACGTCCCGCACGCCCCAGAAGCACGCCAGCGCGGCGCCACTGAGCAGGTGCCAGACCCCCCACCAGCCGGCAACGAGCGCCATCCCACCCAGGCCGTCGAAGAACGCGAAGATCAGTGTCAGGCCCAGCGCCGAGTTCTGAATGCCCGTCTCGATGGTCACGCTGCGCCGAACGCGCGGGGGCAATCGCACAAGCGTTGCCATAAGGAAGCCCGCAGCCAGCGCCGCCCCGTTGTGCAGCATCACGACGCCAGCAATGACCTGCGCCCATTCGACGAACAGAGACCAGTTGGCCGCAAACGCCGCAATCACAAAGCCCGCAAACACGACCATCGAAAACCGGCGAAACGGCAGTCGCAGACGCTGCGCGATCGCCGGGCGGCGTGTCGCCAGCCAGCAGCCCGCCATCGTCGGTACGACGAGCACAAGCACGACGATGACCAACATGCGCACTACGTCGATCTCAACACTGCGCAGCAGCGCGCGCGTCTCGGGCAACACGCTGCCCCAGAGCGCGATGTTCAACGGCGTCGCCAGAAATGCAAACGAACTCGTGATCGCCGACAAGGTCACACTAAGCGCAACATCGCCGCGCGCGAGGTGCGAGAAAAAATTGCTGACACTGCCACCCGGGCAGGCGGCCACGATAATCATACCGAGCGCGATCGAGGGTGGTGGTGCGACCGCAATCACCAGCGCCAGCGTCACAGCGGGAAGGACGAGCCACTGCGACACGAGACCCGTGATGAGCGCGCGGGGACGCCTGCTGACACGGCGAAAGTCGGCGAAGTCGAGATCGAGCGCGATGCCAAACATGATCGCGGCCAGCAGCACATTCAAGGCCACCAGCGCATCGGCAGAGAAATTCAGGCGGACGGCATCAAGCACGTCGCAACCCCCCGGGCGAGCAGTACCAGCCACACGCTACCGCATCTGCGGCGCGTGGTCAGCGGCGCTATTGCCCCGGCTTATTCGAGGTTGTAGTCGAGGTAGGCGTAAACGCGCTGCGCGACCGCCTGGCCGCGAACGAGCCGCGGTTCGTATTCCCACTCGGAGATGGCGCGCAATGCGGACCGGTCGAACAGCGAGCCTGAGCTG
Source organism: uncultured Gammaproteobacteria bacterium (assembly GCA_937899415.1). Lineage (GTDB taxonomy): Bacteria > Pseudomonadota > Gammaproteobacteria > Steroidobacterales > Woeseiaceae > CALBPI01. The sequence goes on from CALBPI010000004.1 coordinate 25,957, forward strand.
CTTTCAACCACTTCGATCTCGCGGGTTTTGCCGTCGGTGCCGACCGTGAACTCGACCTTCACGCGGCCATTAACCCCGCGCTGCAGAGCGCGACGCGGGTAGATGGGTGCGACGGCCTTGGTGCGGCGCAGCGTCGCGGCCGAGACCACCTCGGACGTTGCGGCTGCGATGAACGCCTGGTCGACCGCGGCGAGCAGTTCCGTCTTCTCGGCGGTATCCGATGTGACGAGCTTGCCGTACTCGCGGTAGAGCCGGTCTGCGGTGCCCGGATCGGCCGCGACGGAAGCGTTGCGAATACCCGAGGCGAGCGCGGCAGCGACTTCGCCTTGCAGCGATTGACGTGTCGACGCGTTTGAAACGTTGTCCAGCAGGGCGACGGCGCCACTGCGACCACGGAAGTTCCCGGAAGCCAGTGCTTCACGCACGGCGATCTCACCGGCGTCCTGTTGCGGCGCGGCCGGCGGCGGTGTCGGCGTTGATGTGGCGGTCGCCGGCGCTGTGCGCGCGGCAGCCCTGGCTGCGGCCTGTTGCTGCTGTTGGACGCGCTGCCGCTCCGCAGCGGCGGCGCGTTCGGCGGCAGCCTGTGCCGCGACACGCTGCGCATCGATCCGATCACGGACGTCGGCGCGCAGCGTCAGCAACTCACCAGCCTGCGTGCGCGGCAGCGCGGCCAGCGTATCGAGAATGGCGTTCGCCTGCGTCTCATCGCCTGCATCCGCCGCAGTCAGCGCCAGCGACGACTGTGTCTGACGGAAGTCGACGAGACGCTGTTCAAAACGCCCAATGCTGTCGTGTTCGAAGCCTGAATTGTTGAGCTGCTCGACAACATAATTGGCGCGCGACCAGTCCTCGCCGCCCAGCGCGGCATCGACCAGGCTGCCCACACGGTTCACCACGGCATCCACTTCGGCCACGACCGTGTCATCGGCCTGCGCCTGCTCGAGGAACAGCGCGTAGTAGTACAGCGCATTACTGCCCGCAGGCTCCGTGAGCATGCCGGCATCAGCCGCGAGGCGTGCGCGGGACAAGAGCTCACCGTTGGGCGTTTCCGCCGCTACAACAGCCTGCACCTCGGCCTGCTCGGGCGTGGGTTCCGCGGCCACCGCGGGCGCACTCTCGACGACTTCGCCGTCCGAACCCAGGAAAAACCAGGCCGCCATCGCAGCAATCACGACGAGCGCACCGATCAGGATCGGTGTATCGAATGATTTCTTCTCCGCCGGTACGGGGGCGTCAAGAACGGCCTCGTCGCTCATGGCCTAGTCCTTTTTGCGTTTCCAGATGCTGCCGATCGAGCGAATCCGCTTGAACAGCTGGTCCACGGCACCCGACTGCTCGGGTTCGTCCTGTGTTTGCTCCACGGCCATACGCGGAACCAGGCTGGGATCAGCACGCATCTGCAGGTGGCGCAAGGCGCCGCCGTTGACGTTTTGCATGAGCCTGTCGTGGTTGACGGGCTTAGCCATGTAGCGGAAGACCTGGCCGTGGTTGATCAGCGAGATCATTTCCGCTGCGTCGCGGTCATCACTGACCACGATCGCGATGAGTTCGGGCAGGTGCTGCTTGAACTTGTTCAGCACCTTGCGCAATACGCCGCCTTCACTGGCCACCTCGGAGATCAGTACGCCGGCCTTTTTGGCCGAGATGAGCTCGAGCACCTTGAGCAGGCGATTGGCGTGGTAGAGCTTGTAGCGGCCCTGCATCGCACCTTCGACTTCCTTGAAGAAATCGTCAGACAGCGTGAACACGACGACGCCCACACTTTCCATGTCGCGGAACGACTCGGAGTTTCGAATCTGGACTGAGTCTCCAGACAACACGACCTGTTCGCCCTGCGCCTCGAGGTCTTCTTCCTCGGGCGTCTCCTGCACCTCTGGCTGCGAAGCCAGCATCGCGGGCACGAGCGAGGGTGATTTGCGGCGCGAGATCGGCCGGGTCTGCGTAGCCAGCGAGTCCGCGGGCGCATCGTCGTCGCCGTCTGCGTCACCCGTCGGCGGGGCCTGGACCGTGGGCGAGTCAGGGGTCAGTACAGGCGCGGCCGAGGCCTGCACGGCCTGGTCGATCGTTGCGCGCAGGTTGTCGGGCGGGCACGGCTTCGACAGGAAGCGGAACACCTCACCAACGTTGATCGAGCCTTCGATGGCATCAAGGTCGGCATATCCCGTGAGCAGGATGCGCATGGTGCGCGGTGCCTGTTCACGCACCGCACCCAGCACTTCGACGCCTTCCATTTCAGGCATGCGCTGGTCAGCCACGATGACGTCCGCGTCGTGTTCGACGCAAAACTTCACAGCCTCCTCGCCCGACGTGGTCAGATAGAGTTCATAGTCACGCCGAAACAGGGCCCGCATCGCATTAAGCACGCGCTTTTCGTCATCGACGAAAACGACGCGTGGTTTGCGGTCCAAAACTGTTGCTGCGCCCTGGTCAGTACTCATGGCTTGTGCTTGGTTCGCGCCCATTGTTGCCTGGCTCAGGCGGATTTTTCCGCGGGAAAGTCGAGTTCATTCTCTTCGTCCAGCACCAGACCCTCGATCCGCAATGTGTCGCCTGTCATGGCTTCAAGCTCGGCGAGCTCTCGGGCCATGTCACTCATTGGCGCAGATTCCGTACGCGGGAGGCTCAAAGTGAACGTCGAACCCTCGCCGAGCGTGGACTGAATGTCCAGCCGCCCGTCGTGTGAGTCGACAATCTTCTGGCTGATGGAAAGGCCCAGGCCCGTGCCCTTGCCCACTTCCTTGGTCGTGAAGAAGGGGTCGCGGATCTTGGCGAGTGTTGTGTCGTCCATGCCGTGGCCCGAATCCTTGACGCTTACGTGCACGTAATCGTCGTCGGCCCAGGAGCTCAGCGTCAGCGTGCCGTCGCGCTCCATGGCATCGGAGGCATTCTTGATGAGGTTCAGGAACACCTGGTTGATCTGGCTCGGCGAACAGGTCACGAGCGGCAGCTCGGCGAAGTTCTTCTCGATCTTGATACCGCCCTTGAGCGCGTTCTTGGCAATGACGAGCGTCTTCTCGAGGCCCTCGTTGAGGTCCGCCTGCGCCGTCGCGGCGCGGTCGAGACGGCTGAAGTCCTTGAGCGACTGCGCCATCTCGGAAAGCTGCTCGAGACCTTCGACGCTGTCTTGGAGCAGGTCGTTGCACTCGTCGAGGTCGTCGCGCAGACCATCCTTGTTCAGTGCTGCATCGAGACGCTTAAGCTGGGCCACGAATTTCTGCTTGTCGGAACCACCCTCGCGGACCACGCGAAGCATGTCGTCGGCAATGTCGGCGAAGTGATTGAAGCTGCCCAGGCGCTCACGAATCGTCGTGGTGTTGCTGAGCAGGTACCAGAGCGGCGTGTTGATCTCGTGACTGATGCCGGCCACGAGCTCGCCCAGCGACGACATCTTCTCGGCCTGTACGAGCTGGGCCTGAGACTCACGAAGCTCTTCGAGCGCCGCGCTGAGTTCTCGGGTACGTTCGTTCACACGCTCTTCGAGCGAGACGTTGAACTGCTCGAGCTCAATGTTGGCGTCGGCCAGCGTCGCGTTACTTTGACGCAGGCGCAGACCAATAAGCGCAATACCCAGGATCAGCAGAACACACACGGCCGCGAGCAGCAGGCGCGCCCGGTCGGCACGCGAGGTGACGGCCGCGTTCATCGAGGCGACGGCGCCGTAGAGGTCCTGGGCACGACTGGCGTAGGTGCTGCCCGTCAGTTTGCTGAGTGCCGTCTCAGCCGTGCCCCGCTCGGCCAGCAGCACACTGGCGGCGTCGAGGACGCCCGACAGGGCACGCGGCTGACGACCGGCGTCGATCTCGGCCGTAAACGCGTCGAGACGGCGCTGCAGCTCTTCAACGGGAACCGTCGATTCGCCCGTGGCAAAGTCCAGCAGTTCGGCGGTCAGGCCAAACAAAACCTGCGAGGAGGCTTCGTTACCCCGGTCACGCAGCAGGCGCACGGCCGCTGGGCCATCATCGCGCAGCACGGTCGCCGCTGCGGCGATCCGGTCTTGTGCGTCTGAGAACTCCGTCACACTCGTGAGCATGCTGTTCAGCGTCGAGATGTAAGCGGAGGCCGACGCCATGACGTCGGCATTGCGAATGTTCTGGGCGGGTGCACGCAGAGTCTCGGTGCCGCTCTTCAGGCGGCTCGACAGCGTAGCCACAGTTTCGGGCACGGTCTGGGCCTGGCGGGCCGTCACACTCAGCGTATCCGAGAGGGTTTCGTAGTCGCGCTGGCCCTGGCGCAGGGCAGAGACGTAGTTGCTATAGTCGATGTAGAACTGGGCACTGACGGATCGCGACTCGCGAACGAGAATCGCGAGCAGGACGACAATTGAAGCCGCAGTCAGGGCGATAAGTATCTTCTTCAGCATTCCTGGTCCGGCCTGGGCCTAGTGGAATTGCAACCGTAGGCGATCGGCGACAAGCGGTCCGTGACGTTCTTCACATGACACCAAAAATATTCTGTCAAAAACGCCGCAGAACCGGGCCTGCGGGCCGAAATTGCGACGTTAAGACAGTTCCTCTCTCCCATCCGTGCTGCAGGGCCCAATGACCAGCAGCCTCGAGTTCTATGGCGCCGCGGGCGAGGTCACGGGCTCCTGCCACGTCCTGCGCGTCGGCGGCCGCAGCGTGCTCCTCGACTGCGGCATGATTCAGGGCGGCCGACGCAATGAAGCGCGCAACCGCGATCCGTTCCCGTTCGACCCGGCCGACATCGATGCCGTGGTGCTGAGCCACGCCCACCTGGATCACAGCGGGCGCCTGCCTTTACTGCGCCAGCGCGGCTTTCGCGGCACGATCCACACCCAGAATGCCAGTGCCGGCCTGGTGCCGATCCTGCTCGCCGACGCCGCCTCGCTGGCCGAGCGCGATGCCACGCGCGAGACCATCAAGCGGGCACGCTCTGGCCGACCTCCTGTCAAACCTTTGTTTACCGCCTCGGACGCGGCCGGTGTGGAACGCCTGCTGCGCGGCCACATCTACGGCGAGACCTTCGAGGTGGTGCCAGGCCTTCGTGCGACGTTTTATGACGCCGGTCACATTATTGGCTCGGCCTGTGTCCAGCTCCGCGTCGAAACCGCGAACGGACCTCGTACTTTGACCTTTTCGGGCGATCTTGGCCAGTACGGTACGCCCATTCTCGAAGATCCCGTGTCACCAGAGGGCAGCGACCTCGTTCTTATGGAAAGTACCTATGGCGGCCGGCTGCACCGGGAACGCAGCGAAACCGTGGCCGAGCTGGGCCACATCCTGAAGCGCGCCACTGAGACGGGCGGCAACCTCATCGTGCCCGCGTTCGCGATCGGCCGCAGCCAGGAGCTCCTCTACCTGTTGGGCAAACACGCCAACGACTGGCAGGTGGATCGATGGCGGATCTTTCTCGACAGCCCCATGGCCATCGAGGCCAGCGAGGTGTACTGGTCGCACAAGCACCTGCACGACGACGAGGCGCAGCGCCTGGCCAATGCGGACGGCATGCCGCCGCTCGACAACCTCTACCTGACACGCTCACCCGCTGAATCACGTGTTATCAACCGCCTCGAGCGCGGCGCGCTGATCATCGCGGGCAGCGGCATGTGCAACGGCGGACGCGTGCTGCATCACCTCAAGCACAACCTCTGGCGGCCCAATGCCCACGTCGTGATCGTCGGCTGGCAGGCCCCGGGCTCGCTAGGTCGCCGCCTCGTGGACCGCCACGACAGCGTCCGCATCCACGGCGAGACCATTCGGGTCCGGGCGCAGATCCACACAGTCGGCGGCCTTTCGGCGCATGGCGACGCGGCGGACTTGTCACGCTGGTACGGCGGCCTGGGTGGCAAGCCGCCTGTCTGGCTCGTACACGGCGAGCCCGATTCAGGCGAGGCGTTGGCCGATCGACTTCAGCGCGATCACGACTGCCGCGTCACCCGGCCGCGCCCCGGCGATCGCATCGACCTGGACGCCCTCGCATGAACGAACACATCGAGTCGCTGGCCGAATTACTGGACCACGGCGGCCGCATTGCGGTGCTCACGGGCGCGGGCTGCAGCACCGACTCAGGCATTCCCGACTACCGCGACGACGAGGGCGAATGGAAAAACGCGCGCCCCGTGATGTACGCGGATTTCATGGACCAGGACGCCGTGCGGCAACGCTACTGGGCACGCAGCATGCTGGGCTGGCCGCGCATGAACGAGGCCCGGCCAGGTCGCGCGCACACGGCACTCACCGAGCTCCAGCGCGCGGGTCACGTTGAGCGACTGATCACGCAGAACGTAGACGGCCTGCACCAGGCCGCCGGCAGTGAAGATGTCATCGACCTGCACGGGCGGCTCGACGAAGTGGCCTGCCAGAACTGCGGCCTCGTGCTGCCGCGCGCCGACTGGCAAGGCACGATCGCGGACGCCAATCGCGAGTTCCGGGCGCTGGTGTCCTCGGTGCGTGAGGCACCCGACGGCGACGCCATCATCGAGGGCGCCGACTACAGCGCATTCACCGTACCCGACTGCCCGCGTTGCGGCGGCATCATCAAGCCTGAAGTCGTGTTCTTTGGCGAAAACGTGCCGCGCGAACGTGTCGATGCCGCCTACGACGCCGTTGCGAGCGCGAACGCGATGCTCGTCGTGGGCTCGTCGCTCATGGTGTTCTCAGGCTTTCGCTTCGCGCGGCGCACGCGCGAACTCGACAAGCCGCTCTACATCATGAATCGGGGCCGCACGCGCGCGGACGACATCGCCACGGCCAAGGTATCAGCGGGCGCAGCCGAAGCACTTGAGGCGCTCACCGCGGCGCTGGGCGTATCCACTGCGACCAGCGCCTGACCGGCGTCAGCTCACACGGCCCCGCAACAACAGCATGCCTAGGCCAAAGGCCATGCAGGCGATGCCGGCCCAGAGCGCGCCGATGAAGGCCACCTGCGCTCCGAGCACGAGCACGAAGCCGGCGACGAGAACGGGTACCGACGGCGGCAGCACACTGGCGCTCGTGCGACGCCAGCTCACGATGAGCACGAGACCAGCCGCGAGTACCAGCAAGAGTGCTACGGGCAACAGCGCGAACTGCAGCCAGGCCTCGTCCCAGTCCGTGCTGGCCACGATCAACAGCATGAAGATGAGCGACGCGGCCGCACTGGCCACGAGCGCCAAGCCCAGCACCAGACGCAGCGTCGCGCGATTGCCGGGCAAGCCGCTCATCTACGACCCGGCGCTGTCCCAGTCACCGCCAAGTGCCTTGTAAAGCCGCGTTGCGGCCAACAGGACTTCGCCCTCGGCCGCCGCCAGCGCGTCGTCGACGGTGGCGAGCTGGCGCTGCGCGTCGAGCAGGGCCAGGTAGTCGACAAGACCCTCGCGGTACAGCCTGGCGGCCAGGGACTCGGCTTCCGCCGCAAGCTTCTGCGCTTCACGGACGGCGAGCACAGCCTGGTTTGCCGCGGAGTAGCCGGCGATCGCCGACTCGCTGTCGGCGAAGGCACGCAGCACAGCCTGCTCGTAATTGGCCAGCGCCTCGCGCTGGCGCGCGTCGGCATTGGCCTTGGCTGCGCGCAAGCGACCACCCTGGAACACGGGCCAGCGCAGGAACGGCAACACGTTGATGCTCCGTGCATCACCACTCAGCAGGTCGCTCGTCGCACCCGCTTCGAAACCGCCACTCGCCGACAGGGTCAGGCTGGGGAAGAACGCCGCAGCGGCGACGCCCTGGTCCGCCACAGCGGCGGCCAGCGTTCGTTCTGCGGCGCGCACGTCGGGGCGACGCCGCAGCACGTCGCTCTTGAGTCCCGCCGCGATGGCACCGGGCCCCGCGGGATCGGGTTCGCGTACGGAGAGTTCGAGCGCCGACGACTCACTGCCCACAAGCACGGCGAGCCGTTCCAGCGCCGCCTCGCGCGCCGCAACGAGTGGCGGCACGCGGCTCTGGAGCTCTGCGAGTGCCGAGCCCGCACGCACGGCATCCAGCCGGCGACTCAAGCCCAGCCGCACCTTGCCTTCGATAATCGACAGCGACTCCGCCTGCAATGACACGTTGCGCTCTGCCGCGATAACGCGACGCGAAAACGTCTGCCAGTCCGTGTATGCCGTCACGGTCTCCGCTGCGACCTGCAGCGCGACGGCCTCGGCGGCCGCAACGGCGGCCTGCGCCTGGGCATCGGCGCGCTCGACGCTGCGCCGGATGCCGCCCGCGAGGTCGAGCTCCCAGCTCGCTTCCAACGTGGCGTTGTAGAACTCACCGTCGCGCGGAATGATGCCGGAGCGGATGAGCTGCTCGGCCACACGCGGCGTGACCAGACTCTGTTCGAAATTCGTGTAACGCGCGTCGGCGATGACAACAGGCAGCCGGGCACCGAAGGCCGCGCGACGACCCGCGACGGCGGCCTCGACACGGGCCAGCGCCGCCTCGAGTTCGCGGTTTTGTTCCAGCGCCTGGGTCACGAGCGCCGCGAGCGCCGGGTCGTCGTAGTCGATCCACCAGCCCGCGTCGCCACCCGCTTCCGCGTCGACGCTTTGACGCCATTTGGCGTCGTCGCCGAAGGTCGGTGCCTCGAAGTCGGGACCAGCGGCACAACCCGCCAGTACCGCCATGCTCAAGACGATGCCTGTGGCGCGCTTCATGCCGGCACCTCCGCGAGCGCCAGAGGCTTGCCCGTGCGTTCACCGATCTGGCACAGCAGCCGGTACACGGCCGGCGTGAAGAACAGCGACAGCGTGATCGAGAAGCCGACGCCGCCGGCAATCACGATAGCCAGTGGTGGCCAGAACGTGCCACCCGAGAGAATCAGCGGCACAAAACCGCCGATGGTCGTGAACACCGTCGACACGATGTGGCGCGTGGCGCCGACCGTAGCTTCGACAATGCCCTCGCAGTCGCCCGCGCAGGCGCCCGCATCGGAGCGGATCGCGGCAATCACGACAATGGTGCCGTTGATGGCCACGCCGATGAGGCCGGCGACACCGATAACGGCGTTGAAGCCGCGCGCGTAGCCACCAATCCAGAGGCCCAGCATGCCCAGCCCGACCGAAAGAAACGCGACAACGGCGATGACGGTCGCCAGCCGAATGCTGCGGAACGACAGGATGATCGTGGCCAGCATGAGCATGCCCAGGATCGGCAGGTAGGTCAGCAGATTACCGATTGCATCGGCCTGTGCGTCGCTGTCACCGACCGCGCGCAGGCTGTAGCCCGGCGGCAGCTCAAAGCCCGCTTCATCGAGCGCGACGGAAATGGCATTGGCGACGTCGACGGCGAGCGCATCACGCGTGATGTAACCAAGCACCTTGTTGGCGCGCACGCTGTCGCGGCGCGAAATACGGCCCGATTCCGGCGTTAACTCGAGTGCGCCAATGTTCTGGGCATCGATGACGGCACCATTGGCGACCAGCTTGGCGGCGTTCAGTGAGTCCAGCGCGTCACGCGCGTCGGCGCGGTAGCGGATGCGAACGGGTAACTCTTCGCGACCCTCGCGCACCGAACCGCCCGTGCGGCCTTCGAGGCTGGCCTGCAACTGTCCCGCGACAGCGTCGAGCGTGAGTCCGGCCTGGCGCACGGCGATCTCGTCGGCGACAAACGACAGCTTGGGCTCGCCGCCCGTAATCGATGACCGCGTCTGCACGATCTCAGGGATTGTGTGCATCACGCGCCGCGCCTCGTTACCAAGACGGATCAGTTCGCCCACGTCGGGGCCTTCAATGGTGAAGCCCACGGGCGCCTCGACGGGCGGCCCCTGCGAATAGGGGTTCACGACGATGCGTGCGTCGGGAAACGCGTCAGACAGCTCCGCACCCAGCACGCGAGTGAGCGCGTCGGCGCTGTCAACCGTGTCGGTAAACACCACAGCTTGCGCATACGCCGAGTTGTTGCGGTTCCACATGATGCGGTTGTAGTAGATGGTCGGGAAGCTGTGACCGACGAGCCAGTGCACGTCCGTGATGCCCGCCTCACGGGCGAGCCGCTCGTCGATCTCGCGCGTGAGATCACTGGTGGCCTCGACCGCTGTTCCTGACGGCATCCAGACCTGGATTTCGAACTGGTCACGATCGGCCGTGGGGAAGAACTCCTGCCCCAGCGTACCCGCAAGCAGGAAACCCGAGATCGGCAACACGAGACAGGCCAGGAGCGTGACCACGGGACGTCGCACAGCGGCGGTGACGAGTTTCCGGTAATGCTGCGCAAGTCGTTCATTGCTTGCGCCATCGCTCCACCAGTGGCGCCGCTGGCCAGGCTCACACCGACGGATAAAGCGTGCCGCAAGCGCCGGTATGACCGACACGGCCAACACGAATGAGGCCGTTAGGGCGAGGACCACGGAAATGGCGATAGGACCGACAAAGTCGCCCATGGCGCCCGGCAACAGGAATACGGGCATGAAGCCGAGCACGGTGGTCAGCGTCGAGGCCAGCAGTGGCACGAAGAGGTGACTCACGGCGTGGCGCAGCGCCGCTATGCGTTCGCTGCCCGCATCGAGATATTTCTTCACCTCGTCGGTCATCACGATCGCGGCATCGATGAGCAGACCAATGGCCACGATCATCCCGAAGATCGACATCTGGTGGATCTGCTGTCCGGCGGGACCCAAACCAAACACCGTGATCGATGCGGACAACGGTAACGCCGAGCCGACGATGAGTGCGGCGCGCCAGCCCATGCCGACGAACACGACCAGCATGACGACGACGGCACCGGCCATCAGGTTGCCGCCAAGCGTCGCAAGACGGGCCTCGGTGTAGCGGCTCTGATCAAACACGATCGTCGCCTCGGCCCCGGCACCGAGCTGTTCATTAAAAGCGTGCACGGCCTCGCGCGCGCGCACAGCCCAGCGGTCGAGGCGAATATCCGCATCGGTGCGCACACCGAGCAGTACGCTGCGCGAGCCATTCGTCCAGGCGATTTCCTCAGCGGGCTCGCGCCAGCCGCGGCGCACATCGGCAATGTCACCGAGGCGGATCGCACCGCCACTCTGGTTTTGCACGAGCGGCGTATTGGCGACCGTGGCCGCCGAGTCGAACTCGCCCTCGACTTCGAGGAACAGGTTGCGGTTGCTGTTGCGCAGTGCGCCCGCAGGCAGCTTCGGGTCACCCGCCGCGATAAGGCGTGACACATCAGCAGCGGTCAGCCCCATTTGCGCCAAGGTATCCGGGTCGACGGTGACGCTGATCTCTTCTTCGGGCTCGCCGTAGTAGCGCACGATATCCGTGCCCGACAACGCTCGAAGCTCCTCGGCGAGTTGATCCGAGATGCGGTACATGAGCCCCAGCGGCGGCTCACCGGCCTGCGTCCAGCGCACCGCAACGAGCACGCTGAAGGCCACGGCCTCGATCTTGTCGTCAAAGATCGGTTCGAACGCCCCTTCGGGCAGGTCGGGGACGGTGTCGCTGGTGCGGTCACGGATCTTGGAGAAGACCTGCTCGTTCTCGTCAGGACCGATGTCATCGGCGAGCTCGATTGAGAGTGACGAGATGCCGTTGCGCGAGGTCGACTCGATCTTCTTGATCTCGTTGAGCTCCTCGAGCGCGTCCTCAAGCTTCTCTGTCACCAGCGCCTCTACGCGTTCGGCGGAAGCGCCCGGCAACAACGTGATGACGTTTGGGTAGCGGTTGGTGATGCGCGGGTCTTCGATCCGCGGCAGGTTGGACAGCGACGACCAGCCCGCGAGCAACACGATGATAATCGTCAGCCAGAGCAGGTAGCTGTTTTCATACAGGCGTTCGGCGGCGCGCGAGACGCCGCTCTTTTTGCCGCGCGGCTTCATGGCGTTTCGACTCCGGCGTCGTTTTCGGCGCGCAATTGAGGCGCAATACGCACACCCTGCCCCGCAACCACGCGGTGCAAACCACCACCGACGATCGTGTCACCGTCCTCAAGCGCACCGCGCACGAAGACGCGATCCGCCTCCTGGTAGATGATCTCGACGGGGCGACGCTCGAGCACATGCGTGGCCCCCGTGCGCTTGGACGCCTCCGTATCGCTGTTGCCACGGTCGCCCTCGCGCACAGCGAGCACGTTCCAGACCCCGCGCGCGCCTTCGGTCAGCGCGTCGACGGGCACCCAGAAGCCCGTATCACGAACAGTGCGGTCAAAGCGCAGCTCGGCGATGTCGCCGACGCGCGCCGGCGCGCCGTCGTCGAGCTCGAGGATGACTTCAATGGCGCGCGTACGCAGGTCGCGTCGCGCGATTACGGCGCCCACGGTCGCCGCCGCGGCGCGGCCATCGATATCGAGTTCGACACGGGCGCCTTTAATGAGCGAGTCCACAACGTCGCCCGTGACGGACAAGCGAACCTCCAGAGATGCGGCCTCCTGAACTTCCAGCACGGCCTGGCCCGCACCCAGCACCTGCCCCTCGTCAGCGAAACGGCCGACAACGGCCGCGTCGTAGGGCGCACGGATTTCTGACTTGGCCAGGTCGATCTCGATGCGGCGCAACTGCGCCTCGGCAGCGACCGCAGCTGCGTCCGTGCGCTGCGAGCGCTCGCGCGCCTCGTCGACTTCCTGGATCGACACGCCGTCAAATTCGAGTGCGCCCTCGACGCGTTTTAGCGTGGCGGTAGCCAGCTCAGCCTGCGCCCGCGACTGATCGACAGCCGCGCTGGCCTCGGCGCGCGCAGCGACGAGACGGGCCGTGTCGAGCCGTGCCAGCACAGTACCGGCGCTCACCGTCGCACCCTCGTCGACCAGCACGGCGGCCAATTCACCGCCGAGCTCGAAGCCCAGCGACGAGCGTCGCGCGGCCTCGACCTGGCCACTGAAGCGTTGGGCAACCTCGTAACTCTCCGCCTCCTCGGCCGTGTAAGGAGCAACGGCCAGCGCGCTGGGCGCTTCGGGCGGCGGCGGCGCGTCGCTACAGGCGGCAAGCAGGGTCAAGCAGAAAACGGCCGAAATCGACCGGATGGGGCGCAAAAAGGGGCGCATGTCAGTGTCCTCTTGGGGGGAACACGCTGGAGTGGCGTGCGGAGGCGTGAGTGATATACTGGACGGTATAGTTTGATATTAGACAACAATTACGGAACTGTCCAGTTTGATTATGAGCGAGGCCTTGCCCAACACCGAACCAACCCCGACGCGCGCTGGACGCCCCAAGAGCGACAGCAAGCGCGTGGCGATCATGCAGGCGGCCACTGGCCACTTCATGAGCGAGGGCTATGAACGCACGTCGATGGACGCCATTGCCACAGCGGCCGGGGTGTCGAAGCAGACTGTCTACTCGCACTTCGCGAACAAGGACGCGCTGTTTCGTGAGTGCATTCTCAACAAAATTCGCCGCTACGGCCTCGATTTGAAGGATTTCGAGCCCGACACGCCGTTGCGCGACGTGCTCGAGAGCACCGGGCGACGGTTTCTTGACCTCATGTCCGATGAGGACGTGATCTGCATGTACCGTCTGTTGATCGCCGAGACCACCGCCTTTCCGAAACTCGCCTATGCGTTTTGGGAGACGGGCCCAACCCAGACGATCGCTGCCATAGCGAACGTCCTGAGCGAGCGCAGCGCGCGCGGCGAATGCCGGATCGATGACCCAAAAGTGGCTGCGGGCGACTTCCTCAGTCTTGTCGAATCGCACTACCTGAAGCGCCGACTCATGCGCCACATCACCGAAATCGATCCCGATGAGCGTGATGCCCATGTGACGCGGTGTGTTGATCAGTTTTTGCGCTTGCACGATCATCGCGGCTGATTGCTCGTCCGGAATGTCTGAATGACTCGCGTGTTACTGGGCTTCGCCGCCCTGTTTCTCGTCGCCCTGCTTGTCGTACGTCTGGTTTACGGTGGCGGGCGTCCCTACCCTGAACTCGTTATTCAGCAGGGCTCGGATGCAACCCGCACCGAAATTGTCTTCGAGTACGCCGAGCCCATCGGGGGTGTCGCGGTGGCCGATGGCGATCGGGTGTTCTTCACGGTGCACTCGGCCTCTCGCCCGCAGGGCAACCAGCTGCTGCGCATCGAGGACGGCATCGCCGAGCCGTTTCCCGACGGGGCCGCACAGCAAGACGACTTCGTGACGCCCCTGGGCCTCGCGCTCGACGGTAATAACCGGCTCTGGGTGCTGGACCACGGCAAGCACGGCACGGCCCCTGCCCGGCTCATGGCCTTCGACGCCGACTCGGGCGAACGCGTCAACGAGCACAGCTTCGACGCAGCGATTGCGCCCCGCGGCAGCTTCTTGCAGTCACTCGCCGTGACCCGTGACGGCGCGACGGTGTATGTGGCCGACACGAGCCTGTTCCGCCGCAAACCCGCATTGATCGTCTATGACGTCGCGTCGGGCACCGCGCGGCGCGTCCTCGAAGGCGCGATGCCCGTGACCAGCCAGGGCTACCGGATCGAGGCGCGCGGCAAACGCATGCAGTTCTTTGGCGGCCTGTTTTCAGTAATGCCCGGGATCGCGGGCGTCGCGCTCGACGCCGATGAGCGCTGGCTGTACCTGGCCGCCACCTCGCACGATGGGCTCTACCGCGTCGCAACAGAAATGCTGGGCGACCCGGCGGTGGCACCGCAGACGCTTGAGGGCAGCATCGAGCGCTACAGCGACAAGCCGCTGAGTGCGGGAGTGGCCATCAGCGACACGGGCGACCTGCTCATAACCGACATCGAGAATGGTTCAGTCATCCGCGTCGGCGACGACCGCCGACCGCGCGCCTTTGCGGCACCGGATGATCTGCGCTGGCCTTCGGGCATCGCCGTTAGTAACGACGGGGCGCTCTGGTACGGCGACAGCGCACTGCAGGACTACCTGTTTGGCAGCCCCGAGCAGGTCGAGGCCGGCGCGCCCTACCGCATCTACCGCACGCGTACCGAACCGGCACCCTGAGTGCAGACGGCACTGATCTACGCCGCGGTCGTGCTCATCTGGGGCTCGACCTGGATCATGATCAAGTTCCAGCTGGGGACCGTGTCGCCACAGGCGTCGCTGGTCTACCGCTTCGCGCTGGCGGCCATAGTCCTCGTCATCTTCGGCCTCATTCGTGGCCGTCGCCTGCGCGTCACGCGCGCAGAGATGCCCATGGTCGCGACCCAGGGCGTCTTCATGTTTTCGGCCAACTACTACTTCGTCTACCACGGCACGGAATACGTCACGAGCGGACTCGTGGCCGTGTTGTTCACAGCCATGGTGGTCATGAACCTCGTCAATGAGCGCGTATTCTTCGGCACACCCATTCGATTGGGCGCCGTCGTCGCGAGCGCGTTGTCGCTGGCTGGAATCGGCATGATGTTCTGGCCCGAGGTTAGCCAACTCACGCTGGCCGACAACTCAGTGCGCGGCGCAGGGCTCATCCTGATGGGCGCGCTCATGGCCTCGTTTGGCAACATGGCGGCTATCTCAAACACACGACAGCGCTTGCCCGTGGTTGCGGTCAACGCCCACGGCATGGCCATCGGTGCCGTCTGCTCCGCAGCGTTTGCGATTGTGCTCGGGGAACCCTTCTCGTTTGACTGGCGCTTCCCCTATGTCGGATCGCTCGTGTTCCTCGCGATACCTGGAACGGCAATCGCGTTCGGGCTTTACCTCGTGCTGCTCGACCGCATCGGCGCCGCGAAGTCGGCCTACACCTCGGTCATGCTGCCCGTGGTCGCGCTCGTGATATCGACGCTCTTCGAGGGCTACCGCTGGTCAGCACTGGCGCTCGCAGGGCTCGTGATCGCCGTTGCAGGCAATGCGCTGGCGCTGGCCAGCAAGGGCGAACCCAAGCAAAGCGCTTGATTGCGCGGGCGGAGCCCGTAGCATTCGCACCCATCTTCAATTCAACAGGGGACGATCGTGTTTGGTCAAGACGAACAACAGGGCCTCGCTTTGCCCGAAAATCTCGCTGACGTCGACGTCGGCGGCCTGCTGACGCAGGCGCAGGAACTCGGTATCGATCTGGGGATCAAGATCGCCGGCGCGCTGGCCATCTTCATCATCGGCCGCATGATCGCGCGCATGGTTGTCGGCGGTATTCGCAAGGCCATGGGTCGCGTGGGTGTGGACGAAACGCTGCAGAGCTTCCTCGGCAATATCCTGAGCGTGCTGTTGACGCTGGTCATCTTGCTGGCCGCGATCAGCTTCATGGGCGTTCCCACGGCCTCATTTGTCGCCGTCCTCGGTGCCGCCGGCCTGGCCGTCGGTCTGGCCCTGCAAGGCTCACTCGCAAACTTCGCATCGGGCGTTCTCATCGTGTTCTTCCGGCCCTACGAAAAAGGCGATTACGTGGAAGCCGCGGGCGTGGCGGGCAGCGTTGATGCGGTGACGATTTTCAATACGATCCTCATCACGCCCGACAACCGCCGCGTCGTGGTACCAAACGCCAACATTACGGCAGACGCGATCACCAACTACTCGGCCAACGACACGCGTCGCCTCGACATGGTCATTGGCGTCGGCTACGGCGACGATCTCAAAAAGACCAAGGCCGTTCTGACCGAGGTGGTCACAGCCAACGAGAACGTGCTGCCAGAGCCTGCACCGACCATCGAAGTCAGTAACCTGGGCGCCTCAAGCGTCGACTTCGTCGTCCGTCCCTGGGTCAAGACGAGCGACTACTGGCCCACGCACTTCGCACTGACGTTGGCCATCAAGGAGCGCTTGGACGCCGAGGGCATCTCGATTCCTTACCCGCAGCAGGACGTGCACCTGCACCAGGTCGCCGCCGACTGATCGCATGGAAGTTCGGGTACTCGCCAGTTCGGCAACGGATGTGCGCGGCGTTCAGGCTCTGGCCGCCGCGCACGGTCTGCCGTGCACCGTCGAGGTTCTGGGCATGGGTAGCGAAGCCGAGCGCTCGCATTACCGAAAACTCAAGGCGCAACACGACTGGCAGAACCTCCCCATGGTGTTTCTCGATGAGCGCTTCGTCGGTGGCGAGCCCGAACTCGCGGACCTGCTGGGCGGGCGCAATGCGGGCGAGCCGCAAGCCGCGTCGGTCGCACGGGTTCTGGGCTACGGCGGCTTGCTGCCATTCTTTGCGCTCGCGCTGGCGAGCGTCCTGGGCTGGGAAGTCTGGACCCTCAATACCCGCGACTGGCTCACGGCCTACGCGGCGACGATCTTGAGCTTTGTCGGCGCCGTGCATTGGGGCGTGGCGCTCGGCCAGCCCGCCTTGCCGGCTCGGCGAACCTGGCTCGCGGGCAGCGTACTTCCCGCGCTCGTGGCTTGGGTGGCGCTGGGCCTGCCGGCCCCTGTCGATCTCTGGGTGTTTGTCGCCGCGTTTGTCGCCTGGTACGCCTGGGAACGCAGCGTGGCCTGGGACGTGTTTCCAGGTTGGTACCGCCAATTGCGCACGGCGCTGACGACAGGCGTGGCTTTGGCGCTCGCCGCTGTCGCTATCTGGTCGTAATCGGACCAAAAAAAGGTGGCTGGTAGCCTGAGCACCCGGGCCCACGGTTTGCTAGTCTTGAAGCATGACCGGCCACTCGGTGCGGCTCGCGCCGATCCGGCGCATGCCCCGCCCCCACAAGGGAATGCCGCTATGCCACAGTCCGATGCCGCAGGGGTCTCGCCCACCACACGGGCTCTGAGCCGCACCATGCGCCACGCCATCTGGCTTGCGCTCTTTGCTGTGGCACTTGTGGCGGCACCGGTGAGCCAGGCTCAGACCGCAAGCGTGGCGCCCATGCTCATCGAGCTCGACGCCAATGCACGTGCCACCCCCGAGGGCAGCGCACTCGCCGACGCACAGGACCGGTTTCGCAGCGTCCTGGCCGAAGACCCCCGAAGTGCGTTGGCGCTCGCGAAAGAGGTCGTAAGCCTCGCCATTGCGGCCTTCGGTAACGATGACCCACGCGTTGGCCTGGCGCTCACCAACCTCGCTATCGTCCAGGCCGACACGCGTGACTACGCGACCGCGATTGAGAACTACACAGCCGCGATCACGAGCCTCGAGCTGTCCACGGGCACCGCCGCGGCGCCCGAGCTTGAATTGCCTTTGCGCGGGCTCGCAGACGCCTACATGGCGACGGGCGCAGTCGAAGCGGCGATCCCGTTGTACGAACGCGCCATTCTGGTTACCCACGTCAATGATGGCCCGTCCAATCTGGACCAGATTCCAACGGCCGCATCGCTGAGCCGTGCCTGGTTGCTGCTAGGCAAGAACCGGCGCGCGACCACCATCCAGGAATCGATCTACCGCCTGCAGCAGCGCAACATGGACGAGTCGTCGGACGGCTATGTCGATGCGCTCATGCAACGCGCGCAATGGTATGAAGGCGTGCGCGATTTCTACGCGGCCGCCAAGTCTTACCGCCGCGCCGCGCAGACGCTGGCCACCCACTACGACCCCATGGACGCGCGCCGCATTGAACCGCTGATCGCGTTTGCATTTTCGGCCCCGCAGAGCGCCACAAGCCCATATAGTGGAGTAGATCTCGGTGGCCGCAACCTCACGTTTATCATCCTGGAAGCACGACGCGCTGTTGACGAGGCGGTAAAGATCGCACGTGCCCAGACGGACGAGCATCCGCATGTGTTGCCAATGACCCTGGTCGCCCAGGGCGACTGGGCCATGCTGTTGGGCAACCGCACTCTGGCCTGGCGTGCGTACCGTGAAGCCTGGGCGTTTCTCGACGCAGACCCGTCATTGCATCGGCTGCGAGACGAGTTGTTTGCCGAGCCCACACTGCTCACGAGCGTCCGCTTTGATCGGGTCTACTCAAGCGGCTTGTTTCCGGCAACAGACGACGAGGATTACCCGCAACGGGGCTTTGTCGAGATCAACTACAACGTCAGCGTGGGCGGCGCGCCCGTGAACCTCGAGATCGTCGACAGCGAACCCGCAGGTCTGCTCGACGGTCAGGTGTACCGCGGCATGCCGAGCTTCGTGTTCCGACCGGCGTTCAGGGATGGGCGAGCCGTGAAATTCACGGGCATGACCTACCGCCACCAGTTCCGCTACAACGGCAACCGCTTCACGGAGCGCGAGCGTGACTTCGTGAAGCGCACACGAGCCCAGCGCGCACTGGCCAAGGGCATACGCGGCGACTCCGGCGCCGGCTGACCAGCGACTGCGCTACCAGGTGTAACGCACCTTGTAGCGCACCGTCTTCTTGCCGTCGGCGGGTACGCGCACATTGAAATGGATAGTCCGACTGTCGATCTTCTCGTAGTCGTCGCTCTCGCCCGAGATGTTCCAGTTCGCGTAGCGGTACATCGACTCCGCGATGGTCACACGTTGCGCGGCTTCCTTGCGGTTCGTAAGCGTGATCTCGATGGTCTCTTCGATCCAGCGCGACCGTGAGTCGATGGCATAGTCGGCTTGCTTGCGCTGGCCCGTGACGTCAAATGCGCTGCCCATACGAACCCGCACAGGCTCGTTGCGCGCTGTGTGACCAATCACGTCCTCGCCAATGAACTCGAGCGTGCCGTCGGCGTCATCGAGTTGTGACACGCGCAGGCGGCCCGCAGGCAGCGGAATACCAAGCCCGTCTCGCTTGCGGTTCTCGAACTCCAGATACACATCCACCTTGGGATTCGACTGCGCGCCAAAGCCCCGGTCGACGATGCCCTGCCCCGCGATGCGACCGTCGGGGAACCCGTAGTACACGAGCTGCTTCTCGGCAGGGACGCCCGCGGCCTGCGGGAACAGCTCGATCTGTTTCGTCGCGTTGTTGGGCAACGTCGTCTCGCGACCCAGCGTGTAAAGGTGGAACTCGAAGAACGCCTTCTCTTCGAAACCGCTGTCCTCGGCAAATGAGGCCGAAAGCCGCTCTCTGCGCCCCCGGAACGACTGCTGCGCCGTCACGCGCTGCACGTCACCGGCCACGAGCTTGAGCTTGGCGTCCTCATAACTCGCGCCGCTCTGGTTGACGATACTCACCCAGGCACCCACACCCAGCGTGCCGGTGTCGCCGTTACCTTTGGGCGTCCAGACGAGGTTGTAGTCCGCCCACCAGGTGATGCCGGCAGTCTCATAGCTGACGCGGGTCTCGTGTTCGCCCCCGCGTTCGGCGGCCAGGTCCCAGACGAGCGTGGGCCGCGTCATGAGGCCACCGGGAAGCTCACCTAGGGCGACATGGTTCCAGTCGGAGAGCACATCCACGCTGCCGTCGCCGTCCTGCAGCACGATGCCACCGCGGGTGCTGAGCAAGGTGCCTCGGCGCTCGCGAACAGCGTCACCCTGGCGCTGGGTCACGACCACCTCGCGATCGAGATAGCGCTCCAGCAGCTTGTCGCGGTCCACGAGGTCAAACCGGAAGTCCTGCTCAAGCACGCGCGTACCGTCAGGGTCCGTAAGCGACTCGAACCGCACCGTGGTCGGATCAATGAGCGCGGCCACATCGTTGCGGGCGTACTGCCCGCGTCCGGCCTCTAGCGTCATGCGGCGCTGGTCCCGGACGATGGCGTAGCCGGGCAGCGCCTGACCGAAGTAACCGGATCCGCCCACACCAGGCCGGTAGAGCCGCGGATCGACGGCCCCCGGGGACGCCTTGCTGTAAATCGTGATTGCCGTCTCGGCGCCCACAGACGCGGCCGCGCAGACCATCATCACGCCAGCCGCTACTCGAAATCTGATATCAACCATGTCCTTGTCCCCTGTGGCACCAATCCGGCGCATCCGGCCTATCAGGCATCGCGAAGCCCGCTAGAGGCTAAACTATCCGTAAGGGGCGCTGTCTATTATTCGCTGGCATGCCATGATGCCCTGTAACCCGGTTACGCTCAGGACCCTATGATTCGACGCAGCAGACTCAGTTCCCCGACCCGACTAACCGCTCTGTTCGCGGCGCTGACCTGCGCCGTGTTGCCGCAGGCGCTGAACGCCGACGAGGTCGCACCCGCGGTACCCGAGTTCATCGACATCACTGACGCCGACCTGGCCACACCGCTAGGTGCCGATCTCGATGGCTTGCAGAACGAATTCCGCGCGAACGTGGGTGTCGACGCGGCGCGCGCCCTGGAGCTTGCGAAAGAGATCGTTGCGCTGACCGCCGAGGCATACGGCGAAGACCACGACAACCTCTCGCGCGCGCTCACAAACCTCGCGATTGTGCAGGCGGAGAACACTGAGTACGCGGCGGCCATCGAAAACTACCGCGCAGCGATCATCTCGCGCGAACGCGTCGATGGCACGCTCGTTGACGGTGAACTCATCAATCCCCTGCGCGGTCTTGCCAATGCGTTCATGGCGCTCAACGAGATCGATGCGGCGATCCCCGTCTACGAACGCGCGATCCACATCTCGCATGTGAACGAGGGGCCCAATAACCTGGACCAGGTCGAGATTATCGACGCGCTGAGCCGCGCCTATTTCTTCCAGGGCGACCTCGACACCGCCAGCGACATGCAGGACACGATCTTCCGCCTGCGCCAGCGCCGGTTCACCGAAGAGTCCGACCAGTACATCGACGCCCTCATTCAGCGTGCGACCTGGTTTTCGCGTCTGGGTGACTTCGAGGAGGCCGTGCAGGCGTACCGGCGTCTCGAACGCTCGATCTCGAAAAAGCACGGCTCCGACAGCCCGCGCCTCATCGAACCGCTCGTGGCACTCGCCACAGCAGCCATCAGCATCACGGATCTCGGCGAACCCGCGATCAATGAAGGCCGGCGCGCTATGGCACGCGCCGTGCGTATCGCCCGCAACAATGGCGAAGAAGACCCGGAGCGCCTGGCGCGCACCCTGGTCAAGCAGGGGGACTGGCTCTCGCGCCTGAACCTCATGCGCAACTCCCGGCTGCCCTACCGCGAAGCCTGGCGCACGATGGATGCCAACCCCGAGCTTCATGGGCTGCGTGACGAGCTGTTTGGCAGCCCGGTACCGATCCTTCGGGTGCCGTTCCGATCCATTTACGGCCAACGCGTCAACGAGTCGGCCGACACGGCGCGATTCCCGCAGCGCGGCTATGCAGACGTCGCGTTCGACGTCGATCCGCTGGGACGACCGTTGAATGTACGCATCGTGGGCGGCAACCCGCCGGGCCTCATGGACGGTCACCTGCGCCGCCAGATTCGACGCTTCCGCTTCCGCCCGGCATTCCGCGGCGGGCAGCCCGTCGTGTACACGGGCCTCGCCTATCGACACCCGTTTCGCTACGACGAGTCCCGATTCACGGACCGAGAACGCAAGACCATCGCCACGACGACCTACGGCGAGGAGCCTGGCTCCGACGAGACGGCCGCGGCACCGATTCGACGCAACGTGAATCTGGATCCGCGCCGCGACGAAGACTTAATCGGACGCACAATTTCCGTACCCACGGAAACCACTGCGCCCACAACCACGGAAGACACGGCCGAGAACACCACGGATGGGCCCGCAACCACAGAATCGGCGCCGACCGATGCGGATGCGGCAGCGACAGGCGATGCGGCCGGGAATTCCGAAGAGACACCGTCGGAAACCACTGATACACCTGAGGAATCCGAAGACGGTACTGAATAAGGCGGGGCCCAGTCCCCGGGGAGGCTAGCAGCGTGACGATTCGATTCACGGCTGCGCGCGTGGTGCGCGCTGGCATGCTTGGTATGGCCCTTTCGGCAACCTGGCTGCTGCCAGGACCTCTGGCCGCGTCTTCAAACCAGGACCTGGCGCCGTCAGCGTTTGAGCTGACGCCGACCCAGCTTGAGTCCGCGGCCGGCGCGGCGCTGGCCAGCGAATACGCCGCATTCACCGAAAACCTGGAGAGCGATCCGGCGACGGCCGCCATGCACGCCGAAGCCGCGGCCAAGCTTGCCGCCGATCAATTTGGTAGCGCTGCACCGGAATACGCGACCGCACTTGCCAACCAGGGCCTCGCTGAGCAGGTGGCCGGACGGCTCGATCGTGCCGTGCTCGCCTACGAGGAAGCGATCCAGGTCATCCAGGCCAACGAGGGCGAGAACAGCGTGGCCCAGGTAGCTGTCGCCAACGCGCTGGCCGAAACGCTCATGGCACGTGG
Organism: uncultured Gammaproteobacteria bacterium; assembly: GCA_937899415.1. Taxonomy (GTDB): domain Bacteria; phylum Pseudomonadota; class Gammaproteobacteria; order Steroidobacterales; family Woeseiaceae; genus CALBPI01. The sequence goes on from CALBPI010000004.1 coordinate 48,759, forward strand.
TGACCGCCGCGATGCCACAAAGCTGCAGGAACGCACATTCCTGTTGCAGAAGGCCTACTACGGCGACGACTCACCGCAGCTCGTGGACGCGCTGTACACACGAGCGCGATGGGCTGAGCGCACGAGCACAGCCGAGTCGGCCGCGCGCGCCTACCAGCGCATCGTGAGCATCGTCGGTGAGCACTACGGCGAGTTTGAGACGGACCTCATCGAACCCCTGATGGCCTTCGCGTTTGTATCGCTGGACCGCGAGACCGGGAAGTTCGCGCGCACACCGCGCAGCATCCAGATGGAGGCAGATCGTGCTGCAGCCCGCGCCGTACGCATTGCACGCAGCACCGCCGACACTGATCCCGCATTGCTGGCCCGAACACTTGTACGTCAGGGCGACTGGATGCAGTTCATCGGACTGCGCCGGCGCGGCCAGCAGGCCTACCGCGAAGCCTGGGCGATGATGTCTGAGAACCCCGGCCTCACCGAGCTTCGCGCGGAGCTGTTCACCACACCGACCTCGATCTACGCAGCGCCGCTGCGGCGCGTTTACAACGCATCTCGCGAAGGCACCTTCGACGAGCGCGACTTTCCGCGCGAGGGCTTTGTGGAAGTCCGCTACGACATCAATCCGCGCGGTCGCCCCGTCAACATTCGGATCATTGACGGTTACCCCGCCGGCCTGCTCGACGCCCACATTGTGCGCCAGATTCGCGGCTCGCTGTACCGGCCCGAGTACCGCGACGGCAAGCCGGTTCGCCAGCGCAACCTGACGCTGCGCCACACATTCTCCTACGACGACACGCGATTTTCTGACAGCGAGCGCGCCTTCATTGAACGCGTTGCCAGCGAACGCGTAGGCAAGCGTGACGACGACGAATCGGGCTCTAACGGTGGCTGACCGCGCTGGGGCGCATCATCCCCGCGCCGCCGTGCTGGCGCTGGGGCTGGCATTGTGCCTGATCGCACCCGAGGCGACCGCGCAGCAGGCTGCTGTTGCGCTGCCCGAGCCCGTTATTCTGCACGACACCGAAGTCGCCTACCGTAGCGGCGACGACGAGCTTGAAACCCGCCTTGAACGTGCTCGGGAAGTGGTGGCGCAAGCCGCAGCCGCCAAGGGACTGCGCGACAACAGCGTCGCCAGCGCGCGTCACAACCTGGCGCTGCTGCAAGCTGAGGACGGCAACTACGGCCCCGCGATCGAGAATTTCCGGGCGGCTATCGCGACACGCGAGGCGGTCGGCAGATCGCTCGTCGCGCCGGACCTCGTTAACTCGCTCGTGGGGCTGGCCAATGCGCTTGAGGCAGCGGGCGAAGAAGAAGCGGCGATCACCACCCTCGAACGGGCGATCCACATCGCGCACGTGAACGAGGGCCCCGATACGCTGTCGCAGGTCCCCTTCATCGATGCGTTGAGCGAGCTTTACGAAGACATCGGCGATTCGCGTGAGTCGCGCCGGATGCATGATCACCGCTACCGGATCGTCCAGCGGAGCTTTGAGGCCGGCGACGACGCGCTCGTCGACGCACTCGAGTATCGCGCGCGCTGGGCACGCCGGGTCGACAACGACGAACTCGCCTCGCTTTGTTACACACAGATCACGCAGGGCCTCGCCAAGCGATTCGGCGACAAGGACCCGCGCCTCATCGATCCGCTCATGAAGTTCGCGACCGTATCCCTGGGCCGTGAGACGGGACGGTACGCCCGCACGGAACAGGGCCTGCTATCGGAGGCGCGTCGCGCGATCGGCCGCGCCGAGCGTATCGCGCGCGAATCGGGCGACGCCGAGGTGCTCGCGCGCATGCTCGTGCGCAAAGGCGACTGGATGCAGTACGTCGGCAGCTCACGTGGTGCAAGCGATAGCTACAACGAGGCTTGGGGCTTGATGGATGGCGCCCCTGCGCTTGCGCCGCTCAAGGGCGAACTGTTCGGGCAGGCCGTCGCCATCTACGAAGCGCCCATGTACATGATCTACGGTAATGCGGGTGAGGTCGACAACGACCCGCGCTTCTACCCCGACGAGGGCTTCGTCACAGTCAACTTCAGTGTGGACGCTTCGGGCAAGGTGTTCGACATCGATGTCGTCGACAGCGAGCCCACAGGCCTTCGGGACGTTTACGTCTACCGACGGCTGGGCGCCTACGTGTTCCGACCTCGATTCGTTGACGGCATGCCCGTGGCGCAGGACGGCTTTACGTTCCGCCACGACTTTCGTTACAACGCGTCGCGATTCTCAAGCAATGAGCGCAAGTTTCTGCAACGAAAGAAGGCCGAGCGTGACGCCAAGATTGCTGCGCAGCCGACTGCGACCAATGGCGAGGCAAGCGGCGGCTAATCGGACGCGGTTGACGCGTCCTTGCCGTCACCGCGACTCGTCAGCCACAACGCCAGAAACACCAGCCCCAGCGCAGCGTAGACGTTTGCGGGCAAGCGCTCATCGAGCAAGACATAGCCCAGGAAGGCGGCCCACAAGGGCGTCAGATAGTTGCTGAGCGACTGAAAAGAGGCACCTGACTCAGCGATCAATTCGTAGAACGCCAGCGCCGCGAGCCCGATGCACAGCGTGCCAACACCCATGACCGCGAGTGTCGGCGGGCCGAACCCCGGCCACACCTGTAATCCTCCCGATACGATCCAGATGGGCGCGAGCTGCAGCGCCGCCGCAACCAGCACACCCGCCGCCACCACACGCGGTGAGTGTTGCGGCGACAACCGCGCAAGTACCGCCGCCAGGCCGTAACACACGGCAGCGCCCAGCACGGCCAACTGGGCTACGACGCGCATAAAGCCACCCCCGATATCCGTCAGCGCACTGGGCCCGATGAGCAACACGACGCCGAAGAGGCCGACAGCAAATCCCGCTGCACGCCCGCCCGTGGCACGCTCATCGGGCAACAACAGATGCGCAAGCAGGAGCACCGAGAGCGGCGAGACGGACATCAGGATGCCGACGAGCGCCGACTCGATGTAGACCTGGCCCCAAGCCTCGAGAAAATACGGTAACCCGTTGCCGAACAGCGCCATGGCGTTGAAGTAGAGCCAGGACTTCAGATCACGCGGAAAGCGCTCGCCCGCGGCGCGCATGATGATCCAGAGCATGACGCCCGCGATCGCCAGCTGCAGGAATACGATATCGAGTGGCGTGTAGGCCTTGAGCGCGATCTCGACAGCAAAGTAGCGCGATCCCCAGAGCACCACGAGCGACAGCAACAGCAACCAGTGGTACGCGCGGGGTGTCTGAATCGGGGCCATACGGGTCTCGGTGCGGGCGGCGCGCTATTGAATCACGGCTGCGGCACCACATACTAGAAGGCCAGACCCCATTCCGAGGAGCCCGACATGCTGTTTGCCCGCAAGTCCACGGAACTGCCCGACCGCAGCGACGCCCTGCCGGGCCGCGACTCGCCTGTGCCCGTCGCCGACACCCATTACGTCAACGGCAACCCGCTCACGGGGCCGTTCCCCGACCACCTTGAGCAGGCCGTGTTCGGCCTGGGCTGTTTCTGGGGCGCCGAGCGCGTGTTCTGGCAGCTCGAAGGTGTCTACACGACCTCCGTCGGTTACGCAGGTGGCTATACGCCCAACCCGAGCTACGAAGAAGTCTGCAGCGGCCGCACAGGCCATACCGAAGCGGTCTCTGTCGTATTCGATCCGGCCGTCATCAGCTACGAAGCGCTGCTGCGCGTGTTCTGGGAGGCGCACGATCCGACCCAGGGCATGCGCCAGGGCAACGATCGCGGCACGCAATACCGCTCGGCAGTGTATGCGACCAATGACGCGCAGCTTGCCGCCGCGCGTGCCTCACGTGAGATGTACCAGGAACGCCTCAATGGCGCGGGCCTTGGCAGCATCACCACTGAAATCGCGACCGCGGGCGAGTACTTCTACGCCGAGGACTACCACCAGCAGTATCTCGCCAAGAACCCCGACGGTTACTGCGGCATTGGCGGCACGGGCGTCAGCTGCCCGATCGGCACGGGCGCCTGAACCCAGGCCGCGGCGCGCTCAGGGTGCGTCGCGGCCATCCCAGCGCTGCGGCACCTCACGCATTTTCGAGAGGTCGTAGCCCTGCGCGACGAGGAACTGGTCGATCTCGGTGCGTACATCGGCATCGAGCTCGGGCTCCCGCGCCATGATCCAGACGTAATCCCGTTTGCTGCGCCCGATCACCGTGACCGCATAAGCGTCGTCGACCCAGATCACGCGGTATTCGGCCTTAATCGGCCAGACGAACTGCATACCCCAGACCGCATCGCCCGTGTCCGGCCGAACCGTCGCGACCGGTGTGTACGTCTTGAGCTTTCCGTCGAAACCACCCTTGTTGAATGAGAACGTCGTGTCGATCGTGTCGGCATCGCGTCGTTCGTAGGCCTCGACCGCGTTGTAGGCCTTGGTCTCGATGAAGGTGGGGATGTGCGCGATGACGTACCAGCGGCCCATGAACCGATCGAGGTCCACCCGACTCACGGTTTCTATTTCCGAACGGTCAGCGCCGCCGAAGCTTGCGCAGCCTGACATCAGAACCAGGGCGGACAGCGCGATCGCGCTGCGTTTGAAAACGGTGTTCATGTGCATCTCCTTCGTAGGCGCAGGCGAAAACGGCTTCGGTTACACTGCAGCACGCACTATGGGAGAGTTCGTTGGCCACCAAAAAAAAGATGCCGAAACCCCGCAAGCCGACGCGAAAGCAAGCCGAAGAAGCGGTGAGCGTACTGCTGCGCTGGGCCGGCGAAGACGTGACGCGTGAAGGCCTGCTCGACACACCGAAACGCGTTGCGCGAGCGTATGAAGACTGGTTCTCCGGCTACAAGGACGACCCCGTCAAGTTCCTGCGGCGCACGTTCGAGGAAGTCGAAGGCTACGACGAAATGATCCTGCTGCGTGACATCAGTTTCGAGTCTCATTGCGAACACCACATGGCGCCCATTATCGGCAAGGCGCACGTGGGCTACCTGCCCAACAACAAGGTCGTCGGCATCAGCAAGCTGGCCCGCGTCGTCGAAACCTACGCACGCCGGTTCCAGGTCCAGGAAAAGATGACGGCGCAGATCGCGCAGTGCATCGACGACGTGCTCAAGCCACGCGGCGTGGGTGTCGTTGTTGAAGCTGCGCACCAGTGCATGACGACGCGCGGCATCCACAAGACGGGCGTATCCATGGTCACGAGCCAAATGATGGGGACCTTCCGCACGGATCCGAGCACGCGCGCCGAATTCCTTCAGGTTCTGGGCCGAAACTGAGCGCCGCCGCATCGTGTCCTCGGTGCGACCCCAATCGACCTCAGCGAGCGACCGCCCGCTGATCTTCCTGCTGGCCGCGATCACCTCGATCGCGCCGCTCGTCATGCAGATCTACCTGCCCGCCCTGCCGGGCATCGGTCGCGATCTCGAGGCGAGCAGCCGCGCGGTGCAGCTCACGTTCTCCGCCTTTGTCTTTACAGTCGGGCCCGCGCAACTGGTGTACGGCCCACTCGCCGATCGCTTTGGCAGGCGCGCGACGGCAATCGCGAGCCTCATCATCTGCCTTGTCGGCACTCTGGCCTGCGCACTGGCACCGTCCATTGGCGCTCTGGTCGTCGCACGCATCGTGCAGGCCTTCGGCAGTGCGGGCGGCATGGTGGTCACGCGCGCCGTGCTCAGCGACCGCTACGGCAGCGAAGGCATGGCGGCGCGGTTGTCGTCCGTCATCGTCGTGATCGTAGTGGTGCCCATGATCGCGCCGCTTTTCGGCGGCTATCTCACAGACTGGTACGGCTGGCGCAGTGTATTCGCAGCCTCCGGTGTGATGATCGCGGTGGTCACCACGATCGCATTCGCGAAACTGCCCGAGACACGCAAACAGGTGAAAGACCCCGAGCCTTTCATCGCGGGCACGCTGTCGCTGCTCAAGAAACCTCTGTTCCTCGTTTACTCGCTGCAGAGCGCGCTCTCGCTGTCCGTGTTCTATACGTTTATCTCTGTGGTGCCCTACGTCATGGAGAACACGCTGGGCGAGCCACCGACGACCTACGGCAAGTATTTCATCCTGCTGTCGGGTGGCTACATGTTCGGGACGTTTCTCTCGTCGCGGCTCGCGTCCGAGATCGGCATGCTCAACATGATCCGGATCGGAACGACCCTGGCGCTGGTGGGCGCGCTGGTCATGGTCGTTTCGGTGTCGACAGGGACCCTGTCGCCCGAGCGCATGTTCCTGCCCATGGTCGTGCTGGCGTTCGCGAACGGTCTGTCTTCGCCGAGCCTGCAAAGCGCGGCCGTGCTGCAGAGCAAGAATTACGCAGGGACGGCGTCTGGCATCGTCGGCTGCTCGCAACAGCTCATTGCAGGCATTGCAACGCAGGTCGTCGCGCTCTGGGGGCTCGTGTCACCCCAGCCGATGGCGGTCTTTATCGTCGGCGCGAGCATGGCCATGTTCTCGGCCACGCTGCTACTGCCCGTCCTGATTCGACGCGCAATGACGCCGACGACCGACTAGTGCTTGGCGCCCCGGGGCGCCCGGTGTGATTCGCCTAGTGGCGGGACAGAAAGTCCGGTACGCCGTCCTTACCCTCGGCCTTCTCGGACTGGGGCTCGGCCGCGACATCGACGATCCGCAGATGCACGGGGTGATCAGCAGCCATGACGTCGGCGTACATGTTCACGATTTCGCAGCCAAAGCGGGCTGCCTCGGCCGGCGACATTTTGCGAATCGTGGCCACAATGGGGTTTTCGTTGTTGACGGGGCGGCGCGCTGTGAGCCGCTTACGCATGCGGTTGAACTGGTCGCGGATACTGTCGGGCAGCTCGTCTGAGGCCAGGTGCTCTAAGGTGTCTACCCAAGCCTTGGTGAGCCGAGTTTTTGCGTTCTCGTGGCTGGTCAGGATGACCAGGGCCTCGTGAAACGAGTTTTTTATGGCCGACATAAAACCCCCGCGATAGCTCGCGTGTTCTTTTTGCCCTTTCGGGCTTTGAGGTCGGGCATCGATGGTCGCTCAAGGATTCGGCGTCGCGATCCTGGACCGGACCGCTGGGACACCGACAGCAACACCGAGTGCGTGACTCTCCCCTTCACTCAAACTTATAGCAGGTTTTTCGAAGACCCTGCAAGCAGCGGGCCTAAGCCCCCGATAAGCGACTGATCTCTATGTCCCAACGCGCAGATTCGAGCGATCCCTGGGCCTCGAAAGCGCCCGTCTGACCGACCTCCCAGGCCTCGGCCAGCGTCTCCGACATGAGCAGCTCCCGGTATTCGGCCAGTGCGGCCTCAACCGCCGCATCACCCGAAACGCCGAGCCGGATCCGGTCCTCGACCTCGAGCCCGGCCTGCTTGCGCGCCTCCTGGACCGTGCGGATGAGCTCCCGAGCCAGGCCCTCGCGGCGCAGATCATCATCAAGGGCAGTATCGAGGCCCACGAGGTAGCCGGCCTCCTCGGCCGAGGCATAGCCTGCGGCTGAGGCCGTCTCCACAAGGCAGTCCTCGGCACCGAGCGTCAGCGTGTCGCCCTCGACGTCGAGTTCGAAGGTGTCGCCTGCAGCCACGGCCGTGGCGATGTGCTCACCATCGGCCGCGTCGAGCGCTGCCCGGATTTTCGGCACCAGTTTGCCGAACTTCTTGCCCACAACGGGCAAGTTCGGCTTGATGCGGTAGTCGACGAGGCTCGCGTCGCGGGCGACGGGTTCGATCGACTTCACGTTGAGCTCGTCCTCGATCTGCTCGCGGTGCGACAGCACGGCCGCCATCGCAGCCTCGCTGGGTGCCCGCACGAGTGCACGCGCCAGCGGCTGACGCGTGCGGACGCCGCTCTGCGATCGCGCGGCACGACCGAGGCCCACCACCTTCTGTACGACATCGATCTCGTAGAGCAGGTCGTCGTCAATCAGCGCGGCATCGACCTCGGGCCACCCGGCCATGTGCACACTGTCGGGTGCCGTCGCGTGCACGCGCCGCACGAGGTTCTGGTAGAGCGATTCGGCCAGGAACGGGGTGAACGGCGCCAACATGTACGTCAGCGACGACAGGCACTCGTAGAGCGTGTGGTAGGCCGCGCGCTTGTCATCACCGTCAGCGGCTTTCCAGAAACGACGCCGGTTGCGGCGCACGTACCAGTTCGAGAGCTGGTCGACGAAGGACTCGATGGCCACACCGGCCGCCTGCGCATCGTAGCGCTCAAGCGCCTCGGTCACGTCTGCCAGCGTGCGCTGCTTCAAGGCAATGGCCCAGCGGTCGATCTCGGGTCGCGACGCAGGCGCGCTGCGGTTCGTGTAGTCGACCTCCTCGAGCCGCGCGTAGAGCACGAAAAACGCGTAGGTGTTCCAGAGCGTGTTGACGAAAGAGCTCGCAACGTCGGCAACGATGTCGACCGAGATGCGCTTCTGCACGTCGGGCGCGACGCGCGCGAGGAAGTACCAGCGCAGCGGATCGGCGCCGACAGCGTCGAACACCTCGTAGGGGTTCAATATGTTGCCCAGCGACTTCGACATCTTCTTGCCGTCAGCGTCGACGATGTGGCTCAGGCAGATCACGTTCTTGTAGGCGACGCTGTCCGACACGAGTGTGGCGATCGCGTGCAGCGTGTAGAACCAGCCACGCGTCTGGTCGATGGCCTCACAAATGTAGTCGGCCGGGAAATGCGCTTCGAAGTGTTCGGCGTTTTCGAATGGGTAGTGCCACTGCGCGTAGCTCATGGCGCCCGAGTCGAACCAGCAGTCGATGACTTCGGGAACGCGGGTCCAGGTCTTGCCGTCGAGCTCGAACGTGATGTCGTCAACTGCAGGGCGGTGCAGATCAAGCTCGGACAAATCACGCCCCGCGAGATCAGCAAGCTCACCCACAGAACCCACGCACTTGAAGTTGCCGTCGCCATCCGTCCAGACGGGCAGCGGCGTACCCCAGAAGCGCTCGCGCGAAAGCGCCCAGTCAACGTTGTTCTCGAGCCAGTTACCGAAACGCCCCTCGCGGATCGTCTCGGGCACCCAGTCGATCTCGCGGTTGAGCTCGACCATGCGGTCCTTCACCTGGGTCGTGCGGATGTACCAGGCGTTCTTGGCGTAGTAGATGATCGGGTCGCCCGTGCGCCAGCCGAACGGGTAGTTATGAAGGTAGCGCTCGGCGCGGAACAGGTCGCCACGCGCTTTGAGCAGCTTCATGAGCACGGGGTCGGCGTCCTTGAAGAACAGCCCCGCCACAGGCTCCACAGCCTCAACGAAGTGCCCGTCAAGACCGACGCCGTGCAGGATCGGCAGGCCGTTGGCCTGGCCCAGCGCGAGATCGTCGACACCGTAAGCCGGCGCCGTGTGCACGATGCCCGTACCGTCCTCAACGCTCACAAAGTCTGCGTGCCAGACGCGGAACGCCGGGCAGTCGGCATCCACCTCGAGGTAGTCAAACAGGCGCTGATAGGTCTTGCCGAGAAGCTCGGCGCCTTTCACGGTCTTCTCAACGCTGTGCTCGGCATCACCGAACACGCGCTCGCGCAGCGCGCTGGCCACGATCAGCGTCTCGTCACCATGGCGCACGTAGTCGTAGTCGATGTCTTCGCCCACGGCCAGCGCGAGGTTAGACGGCAGCGTCCAGGGCGTCGTCGTCCAGACGAGAAACGCCGTGTTGTCCTCGTCGATGAGTTTGAAGCGCACGAAGATCGAGGGGTCCTCGACCTCGCGGTAACCCTGAGCCAGCTCGTGCGACGACAGCGTCGCCCCGATGCGCGGGTCGTAAGGCACGACCTTGTAACCGCGGTAGATCAGACCCTGGTCCCAGATCTTTTGCAGCAGCGACCACACCGACTCGATGTAGGCGTTGTCGAGCGTGTAGTAGGCCTCATCGAGATTGACCCAGAATCCCATGCGCTCGGTCATCTGCTCCCAGTCGCCGATGTAGGTCATCACCGACTCGCGACAACGGCGCGTGAACGCCTCGATCCCGACCTTGGACTCGATCTCCGACTTGTCGAAGATGCCGAGCTGCTTTTCGATCTCGTGCTCGACGGGCAACCCGTGTGTATCCCAGCCCGCCTTCCGCGGCACGTGGTAGCCCTGCATGGTCTTGAAGCGCGGGAACACGTCCTTGAAGGTGCGGGCCAGCACGTGGTGGATGCCCGGCTTGCCATTGGCCGTGGGCGGGCCCTCGTTGAAGCTGTAGCGCGGCTTGCCCTCGGTCTGTGCGAGGCTCTTGGCGAACGTGTCGTTGTCACGCCAGAAGTCGAGCACGTCCTGCTCAAGCCTGGGGCCGTCGTAGCGGCCTTTGATCGGGTCGAATGTCATGGTCTCGTCCTCGCCCGGGCACAAAAAACCCCGGGCGCCTTAACTAAAGCGTCCGGGGCGGAATTCCGCGGTACCACCCGGTTTCGCGGCGCACTCGCGCGCACCGCCTCTGTGGGTACGAGACCCGGTCCGTGTCGGGAACCAACCGTCGCCATCTACTGCCCGCTATCGGGTTTCGGGGCGCCGCTCGAGGGAGATGTTCAGGTCCGGCGCAGGCGCGGGACTCTCACCGTCTCCCGCTCGCTTAAGCCTGCGTGATCGGCCCTACTGGCCCTGTCATCGCCTTCGCCGCGATCTTAGCGCGCTCTCACAACCAAAGCGAGACCGTGAGGCAACCAAACCACGATGCCGGCCACCGGTCGGCGCCCCCTCAGTTGTAGGTGTGTCGGGCGACTGGCACACCCCCACCGCAAAGGCCGACTGGCACCACAACACCCCACCCGCGATACTGCGGGAATGCCCACGTTCCCAGAACCAACCCAATTCGCCACCAACGGCATCACCCTCGGCGTCCACCTGGCCGGCGACCCCACTTCGCCCCCCGTAATTCTGTGCCACGGCTTCCCCGAGATCGCCTATTCCTGGCGCCACCAGGTCGCGCCGCTCGTCGAGGCCGGCTACCGCTTTGTCGCCCCGGACCAGCGCGGCTACGCGGGCAGCAGCCAACCGGAATCCGTCGAGGCCTACGATGTCTTCCACCTCATGGACGACCTGTGCGGCCTGCTCGACGCACTGGGCCACGAGGACGCCGTGTTTGTCGGCCACGACTGGGGCGCGCTCTTGCTCTGGCAGATGGCCCTCATGCGCCCGGAACGCATGCGCGGCTACATTGCGCTGAACATTCCCTTCGCGCCGCGCCGCGACATCGACCCCATGGTCATGTCACGGCAGGTTCTGGGTGACGACTTCTACATCGTCAACTTCCAGGACTCCGACGAGGCCGACCGGGCTTTTGATGCCAACCCCGAGCGCTTCCTGCGCGCCATGTACCGGCGTTTACCGGCTACACGTGCCGCGTTCGATGCCACGCCGCCCGAGGCCCGGCATGCCTTCAGCATGCTTCGGGAGATGCGTAAGACCGAGCTGCCGGGCGCGCCGTTGTTCGACGACGAGGAGCTCGCGATTTATGTCAAAGCCTTCAGGCAATCGGGTTTCACGCCACCGATCAACTGGTACCGCAACTGGACCCGTAACTGGGCCCTGACCGAGGACGTCGAGCAGCGCGTGCGCGTGCCCACGCTGTTCATCGGTGCCGACGACGACGTCCTCATCGCGCCGGCCCACATCGAGACCATGCGGCGCTACGTCGATGATCTCGAAGTGCACGTGCTCGAGAACTGCGGGCACTGGACCCAGCAGGAGCACCCCGACACCGTGAACCAACTGATGCTCGACTGGCTCGGCAAGCGCTACCCAGCGCGGTGACGCGCGCCTGCATCTGACGGGCTCGATTCTTCGAAATCACTGATAATTCAGCGATTTCCGAACCTATGAACACTCAACCGACCTACGCGTTCGTCGCGGGCGCAAGCCGCGGTATCGGCGCTGGCTTCGCCCGAACGCTGGCAGAACGTCCTGGCGTCGAGCGCCTCTTCGTCGCGGCGCGGAAGCCCGATGAGAGCGACGCCATCGCGGCACTGCGCAACGCCCACGGTGAGCGCATCGTGCCCGTGACGCTCGACATCGCAGACGCCGACAGTGTCGCAGCCGCGGCAGCCGCCGTGGCCGAGCATACCGACCGGCTCGACTGGGTCCTCAATACCATCGGTTTGCTGCACGCGGGCGACATGCAGCCCGAACGGCGGCTCGAAGACGTCGATGCCGGTAATATCCAGCGCAGTTTTGCGGTCAACGCCGTTGGACCACTGCTGCTCGTCAAGCACCTGGCCCGGTTGTTACCGCGCCGCGAGCCCTGCACGGTCGCCACGCTGTCGGCCCGCGTCGGCAGCATCAGCGACAACCGGCTCGGCGGCTGGTACGCCTACCGGGCGGCCAAGGCCGCGCAGAACATGCTGACGAAGACGCTGTCGATTGAGCTGGCCCGCCGCTACCGCAAGGTGCGCTGCGTGGCCCTGCACCCGGGAACAGTCGCGACCGACCTGAGTGCACCGTTCCGCGGCAACGTCGGTAACGACAAGCTGTTTGATGTAGCGCAGTCCGTGAATTATCTGCTGACTGTATTGGACCAACTCGATGATGACGACAACGGCAAATTCTTCGCCTGGGATGGCCAGGAAATTCCCTGGTAGCCTGCTGGCACTTGCGCTTGCGCTGTTCGCGCCGACGCTGGCCGCCGAACCCGCTGAGGTATTCGCGCCCTTCGGCGAACTGCTCGCGGCGAGTGTGACGGAGGGTGACGTCGACTACCCGGCGTTCGCCGGTTCGTCCGAGTTCGCCAGCATGATGGCCGCGCTGGCGAAAACGGCGCCCGCGCCCTCGGCCAGTGGCGACGAGAAACTCGCCTTCTACATCAACGCTTACAACGCCACGTCCATCCAGGGCATTCTCGACGGCTACTCGCCAAGCACGCTCTGGGGTCGCCTGCGCTTCTTCAAGCGCCGCGAGTACGCATTGCTCAACACCTCGATGACGCTGTTCGAACTCGAGCACGATTTCATCATCGCCGCCGGTGACCCGCGTATTCATTTTGCGATTGTATGCTCCTCGAAGTCCTGCCCGCCGCTGCAAAGCTGGCTTTTCGATGGCGCTTCGCTCGGCACGCAACTCGACGAGGTCACCGCTGCGTTTATCAACAACCCGGCCAGCAACCGTTTCGACATCGAGCGCCGCAAAGCCGACCTGTCGCGCATCTTTGATTGGTATGAGGACGAATTCGAAACTGCGGGCGGAAGTCTGCAGGGCTACCTCGCGCAGTACGTCACCGACGACCGCCTGCGCGAAAGCCTCGAAAATGACGACTGGGACCTGGACTTCCAGGACTACGACTGGAGCCTTAACGGCACCAAGCTGCCCTGACGGCAGCTCGGCAGCAAAGGACACACGCATGCTCATCAAACGGCCCGACCCGATTCGCCCCAGTGAGATCACGAGCGAGTCGAATTACCTGAACCGCCGCCAGCTCATGGCTGGCCTTGCGGCCGGCATCGCGCTGCCCGCGTGCTCGCCGCAGGCCGCAGAGCTGCCCGCTGAAGGTGAGCTGGCCAACGTCGCCAAGAGCCCCTACTCGACCGACGAGACGCCCAACAGCTATGAGGACGTCACGACCTACAACAACTTCTATGAGCTTGGCACGGGCAAGAGCGACCCGGCACGCAACGCCCAGTACCTGAAGCCGCGCCCCTGGAGCATCGAAGTCAGCGGCGCCGCCGAAAACACGGGCACCTTCGACCTCGAGGACTTCATCAAGCCGCACCAGCTTGAAGAGCGCATCTACCGCCTGCGCTGCGTGGAGGCCTGGTCCATGGTCGTCCCCTGGGTCGGCATCCCGCTTGGCGACATCCTGAAGCGCTTCAAGCCCACGTCGGACGCCAAGTACGTGGCGTTCAAGCCACTCGTCGCCCCTGAGCAGCTGCCCGGGCAGCGCTACCGCACACTGGCCTGGCCCTACCGCGAAGGCCTCACGATCGCCGAGGCCATGCACCCGCTGACCATTATGGCTGTCGGTGTCTACGGCCGCGTCCTACCCAACCAGAATGGTGCGCCCATGCGACTCGTCGTGCCCTGGAAGTACGGCTTCAAGAGCATCAAGTCGATCGTCTCGATCAGCTTTGAGCGGAATGAACCGGCCACGAGCTGGAACATGTCGCAGCCGCGCGAGTACGGCTTCTACGCCAACGTAAATCCCGAGGTTGACCACCCGCGCTGGTCGCAGGCGACAGAGCGTCGTATTGGCGGCGGCCTGTTCGCACCGCGCATCGACACGCAGCCGTTCAACGGCTACGGCCAGGAGGTTGCCAGCCTCTACGACGGCCTGGACCTGCGCCGCTACTTCTGACGTGAAGACCGCACGCCCACAACGTGGCCTCAGCACGCAACAACGCGTGCGCTTCATCGGCAAGCCGCTCGTATTTGGGCTGTCGCTGACGCCCTTTGCCTGGCTCGTTGCCGCGACCTTTGGGGTCTACGGTCTCAGCCTGGGCGCCAACCCGGTCGAAACCCTGCTCGAGGACTTTGGGACCCTCGGGCTTCGGTTCACCATGTTCGCGCTGGCCGTGACGCCGCTGCGCAGGCTCACGGGCCTCAACTGGATCGCCCAGTTCCGACGCATGATCGGGCTGTTCGCGGCGTTCTACGTGACGCTGCATTTCGCCGTGTACCTCGTGCTCGACCAGGGGCTGGCATTGGCACCTGTCATCGAGGACATCGTGAAACGCCCCTACATCACGCTGGGGATGATCGCACTCGTGTTGCTGCTGGCCATGACGGCGACGTCAACGCTCGCCGCACGCCGCAGATTGGGCAAGCGCTGGCAAAAGCTGCACAACAGCGTCTATCTCGTCGGCATCCTGGGCGTCTGGCATTACTGGTGGCAGGTGAAATCTGACATCACGGAACCCGCCATTTACGCGGCCGTGCTCACGGGCCTGCTCGGCATTCGCGTCTTCTGGCGCTGGCAGCGCCAGCGGCGCGTTAAGCCGCCGGTGGCTGCAGCCAGTCCGCAAAGCGCTGCCTGACGGCAGCATCGGCGGCCTCGTCGCGCGCCAGCCAGGCCGTATCGGCAGGCGGCTCGGCAAGAATCACGCTGAACTCACGCAACTGTTCCCCTCGGAACACGGTGACCCGTAACGCATCGCCAGGCGCATGCCGCTGCATGAGCGTCTCCAGTCGGCCGCTGTCGCAACGCGTGCCATCGATCGCGACGAGCTGGTCACCGGCACTCACACCCGCCACAGCAGCCGGGCTGCCATTGAGCACGCGGGCGACTCGCGCCTTGTTGCGCGGGTCCATGCCGATGCCGCACCAGGCTTTGGGCAACTTCTCGGCCGACTTGCCGCCCTTGTCGTCCTTGCCTGCGCTGGCGCGCACATTGAGCGTCACGCCAAATGGCTTGAGCAGCGCCGAGAGATCGACGTCTTCTGTGCCACGGATCGCCACGTCGAAGAACTCAGTCAAATCGAGGCCGGACAATTCGGCGGCCACGGGTTCCAGCCCCCGCTCGGGCATACCCTCACCTTCAAGGTAGTACCGTCGCCAGCAATCACGCATGACGTCGTCGAGCGTCGTATCCGACTCGGCCCGCAATTTGAGGTCCAGCGCGAGTGCCACGATGGCGCCCTTGGCGTAGTAGCTGATGATGGCGTTGGCCGCGTTCTCGTCCTGCTTATAGAACTTGGTCCAGGCATCAAAGCTCGAGTCTTCGAGGTTTTGCACGAGCCGGCCCGGCGTGCGCCGCACGCGCGTGCGCGTGCGCCCCACGACTTCGAGGTAGCTCGAGACATCAACCGCGCCAGAACGCACGAGCATGAGATCGTCGTAGTAGGACGTGATGCCCTCGAAGACCCAGAGCAGCCCCGTGTGCACTTCGCCCGACAGGTCAGGCGGCGACAACACCTGCGGCATTAATCGACGCACGTTCCAGAGGTGGAAGTACTCGTGACTGATCAGCCCCAGCAGATCGCGGTAGCCGTCGCCGGTGCTCATGACGCCAGGCACGGGCAGCGCGTCTCGATCGACCACGAGTGAGCTCGACCAACGGTGCTCCAATCCGCCGTAGCCACCGGGCAAGGCGTAGGCCAGAAATGTGTAACGGTCGAGGTCGGCGGGCGTACCCAGCAGTTCGTGCTGGACGGCGCAGATCTTCTCGAGGTCCGCGGCGAATCGAGTCGCATCGAGTTCGGGTGCGCCGCGCACAATAAACCGGTGCGGCAGGCCCGCCGCTTCGAACTCGATGCACTGCTGCTCGGCAATCTCAACCGGGTGGTCGATAAGCTCGGCGTAGTCGTCGACCTCGTAGCGCCCGAAACCTCGCGCGTCGACGTCCGCCGCGCGCATGGACGTAGCCACCCAGGCGGCCTCAGTGAGCCCGGCAGGCGCCTGGATGTCGAGCGTCATGGCGCCCGTGTGGCCAGCCACACGCGGGAACAGGCTCGTGCCGTTAAAGTAGGCGTGTGTGTCGTCGAGGTGCGCACCGCGAACCGACAGGTCCCAGGCGTAGACGCGCAGTGCAACGGTGATCCCGCCCGCCTCTGCGACATCGACCACCCAGGTCGACTTGTCCGTCTTATGCACGGGCAGCGTGTTGCCTGAATCGTCCTGAGCCTTGAGGCTCACGACGTGGCGGGCGTAGTCACGCACCATATAGCTGCCCGGGATCCAGGCAGGCAGCGCGAGTTCACGGGAGCCTGCGGCGACGCCGTCAACGCGAAGCGTGACGTCGAAGAGGTGGCTGCCGGGCTCGCTGGCTGCGACCGTGTAGCCGACCTGCATCAGTGGTTGACCGGTTCCGTGAGCTTGAGCGTCAGACACTTGGCCGAGCCGCCCGATTTCAGAAATTCCGAAAGGTCGATTTCGTGTACGCGGAAGCCGGCCAGCATGAGGCGCGCCTTGAGCGGTTCCGACATCTTGTGCACGAACACCTCGAGCCCGACGTTAACGGCGTTGCAGGCGAAGTTCCCGGCGTCGAGCGTGTCACAAATGATGCGCTTGTGCGGCGGCACGCGCGTCTCGATCTTCATGCGCGACTCGAAGTCGAAGGCCGGCGGGTGGTACATGAGGAAGCCGTCCGTGAGCGGACAGAAGCAGGTATCGATGTGGTAGAAGCGCTCGTCGGTGAGGCGGATCGACACGAGTTCACGGCCAAAGAAGTCCTCAATGACGGGGTGCGCCTCGATCTCGGTACGAAAGCCGTAACCCGTCCAAAGCCAGGGGCCGCCGCGATCCACGAGGCAGTCACCGGCGCCTTCGAAGCCCAGCTTGTCGTCGAGATCAAGCAGCTCGTACCCGTTATCGCGGAACCAGCGTTTGAAGTGCGGCTCTTCGGGTCGGCGCTCGTGCGGCATAAAGTGGCTGGCAATGGCTTTGTCGCCGTAGACGGCACCCGCGTTGGCCGTAAACACCATGTCGGGCAGGTCGGGCTGCGGCGTCATCGTGACGACGTCGGCGTATTCACTGATAGCCGCGACGAGGTTCTCCCACTGCTGCTGCGCGAGCGCAGAGTCGAGCTTGCCCTCGTTGCCACCCATCCAGGGGTTGATGGCGTAGTCGACGGTGAAGTGGTCCGGCGGACACATGAGAATGCGGTCGCGATCAGTCATGGTGGTCTCGTTCAGAGGGCAGGTGCTAGCCCGCTATTGTAGCGCCTGAGCGTGCGGCAGGTGGACCTCCGCCAGCATGCAACGCACGCTGCCGCCCGACTGCGTTTCGATGTGATCGATGGGGCACACGGCCAGTCGCGCGTGGGCCTCAAGCTGCGCACGTTGGGCGTCCTTCAGGACGTCATAAGCCTGCTGTGACATCGCGATCACGGTGCGGCCGTCCTGAGCGACAAGCTCGAGCATGTTGCCCGCAAAAGCCTCGAGCTGTGCAAAGGTCAGATCGATCACCGTGTGCCCGCTGGCCTCGAGTGCGGCCAGGACCCGCGTTCGGTCGGCCTCAACAAGCGACGCCAGGCACATGCCGGCCAGTCTCGTACCGAGCCACATCATGACGTTGGTGTGGTAGATCGGCTGGCCGTCGGCATCCACGCTGTCGAATAACACCGGCGTGTAGCCCATCTCATTCGCAAAGGCTTCGAGCACCTGCGCATCGGTACGCGACGCGCGGCAGGCATAGGCCACCCGATTCACGCGGTCGAGTACGAGGCTCCCCGTGCCTTCGAGGTAGCGGCCTTCATCTTCCGCCGGACTCAGATCAACGACGCGGGCCACCTCGAATCCATGCGTCTTCGAAAGGGCTTCAACGATGTCGCTGCGCCGCTCGCCGCGTCGGCTGGGCGCTTCCATCGGAAACAGCACGACGGTGCCGTCGGCGTGTGTCGTGATCCAGTTGTTGGGGAAGATGCTGTCGGGTGTGTGCGGCTCAGGCGTGTCATCGAACACGAGGCAGCGCACGCCGGCGGCCGTTAACGTGTCGACAAGCCCGTCAAACTGCTGTTGGGCACATGCATTCGACGCCGCGAGATCCTGCCAGGGCGCCTGCGCCTGGAACGCATTGCTCGCGGCCGTCTCCGGGTTAGCCTGGAACCGGCACGGACGTATGACGAACACGGTGTCCGTGCACTGACGATCGGCGGACATGGCAGCCTAGGTCCGGGCGCTGGGTCTGGCGCTGACGCTGTCGTGCCAGCGCTTGAGGTGTTCGCAGGCGGCCGGGATCGGCAGCTTGATCCAGGCGGCCATGTCGATGGTCACGAGTGCTGTGATGTCAGCCATCGTGAACGCATCACCGACGATGAACTCGTTACTCGCCAGTCGCTCGTCGAGATTCGCCATGAACAGCTCGGCCATGCGGCGGCCACGCGGCACGAGCTGCGGGATCTGGTCAAAGCTCTCCGAACCGGTGACCGCGCGCCCGATGAAACCCTTCGAGTGGTTACGGAACGACTCGCCGACACCCGACAGCCCCGTGCGCTCGATCCGCGCATTCCACATGAGCACTTGCGCGCGTTCGACGTCGGTGCGGCCCATGAGCGGCGGCTCAGGATGCAGCGCTTCGAGGTAGGTGCAGATCGCGAGTGACTCGGCGAGCACCGTGCCATCGTCGAGCTCCAGCGCGGGCACCGTGCAGTCGGGGTTTTTAGCCCGGAACTCCGGCTGGAGGTGTTCGCCGTTGCGCAGATCGATCTGCTGCACGGGCACGTCGATGCCCTTTTCGGCGATGAATATGCGGACGCGGCGCGGACTTGGCGCTGTGGCGCAATCGTAGAACAGCATGTGGCTTACCCCCCTGAAACAGCCGCCACAGCATAGTCGCGGCGCCCGGGCCGCGCCAGCTTCAGGGCAGCCAGGCGTAGCCGACATTCAGGAAGAAGCTGCGGTCGGTCTGGGTCAGGTCCGACAACTCGTCGTCCTCGAGTCGGGAGTCTCCGAAGCCCAGAAAGAACACCGTCTGCGGATTGGCTTTGTAGGAGAACAACAACTGACTCGACACCGAGCGGGTACTGGCCTCGACGGGCTCCAGGTAGGCCGCGGGGTTTCGGTCAATGTCCCGGTGCAGCACGATGAGGCGAAGGAACATCGTCGGGTTGAACTGGTACTGCACACGCAGGTCGGTGAGGTTGACGCGGAACACGCGCTCACCCTCGAACTCGAGTTCCTGCCAGGTGTGGCGCAGCCGCATAAGCCCACCCTTACCGAAGCGGCGGTTGATACGCGGGCTAATCAGCAGGTTGTCGCCCAGCCGCGAGTTCGCGAAGTCGACCTGGTCACCCGTACGAGCGAACAGCCCCAGGTAGGTCGCGCCATCGGGGTTCATTTCGGCAAACAGGCGCGGCTGGGTTTCCTTGAACAGCTGGTCATCGAAGAGCTGTTGGCGGCGCGTGACGCCGATTTCGATATACGAGCGCAGCGCGGCCTGCAGCGAGACCTCGGCCTCGAGCTCGCGTTCGAGCAGCCGGCCCGACTGATCGTGCGTGATGTCCCAGTCACCGCCCATGGACACACGGTTCCACCACTGACCTTCGGGGGCCCAAAAGTTGCGGTACATCCCGGCCACGGATTTCGTGAAATCGACCTGCGGCACAAAACCCATGTCCGCACGAAAACCCTTTGAGTAGTCCTGGTGCTGGACGAAGTGGAACCAGTTACGCGTGTCGCGGCTCCATCGCGCGCGCCACGCCGTGCCGTCGGGCGCCGCGTCGCCGAGCCCGAAGTCGTTGACGACTTCATCGGGGTACTCGGTACTCGACCCGAGGTACTGGAAGGACACCTCATGGTAGTCCGCAAACTGGAAGCGGCCGTCAATGCCGGCCACGAGGTTCTCGTAGTCGTCGCCACGGCGGGCGGTGACCAGTCCGCCGATGCGCGAGTTTTGCCCTACGTCGTAGGCATAGCGTGCAACGGCCGTCTCGGAGTCGGTCTCGAGGCCTGCGACATCGGAGCCCAATGGGCCCGGCAGCAACAGGTTAGTGAGCCGGTCGTCGGCGACGAACGCACCGAACGTGTGACCGTCGATCTTGCCCGTCACCTTGGCGCCGTAGTCCGGGTCCGCAACGTTGCGGGTAAACACGGCGTCGATTGGCGACGAAAAGAAGTCCGCACCCTCGAGGAAAAACGGGCGCTGCTCGGGAAAAAACAGCGCAAAGCGCTGGTTGATCTGCAGCTGCGCGACGTCGGCCTCGACCTGCGAGAAGTCGGGGTTGAGGGTTGCCGTCAAGTTGATGTCGGGCGTCACACCCCAGCGCACGTCGAGCGAGGGTTCGAAATCGACGTCGCCGCTCTCGAGACTGTCACCAACCTCGGGTAGCGCATCGTTACGGGTCGCCACAGCCGACGGCGCAATCACAAGATTGCGGCCCGGCGTCACGCGGCTAAAGCCCGTGAGCTTGTCGAGCTGGCAGAGATAGCAGGGTCGCTCGCGGTCCTGGGGGTTGTTGGACAGGCGCACGCGGTCACTGCGCGGGCGGAAACGCAGCAGGTCGAAGCCGAAGGTCTTCTCACCGTTGCCGGCCGGGAACTGCAGCATCCGGAACGGGATCGCCATCTCGACGATGAAACCCTCTTCGGTGATCTGCCCCGCGGAATCCCAGATCGCGTCCCAGGAGTCGTCTTCGTTGCCATTGACGTCATCGAACGTCAGGTCCATCTGGATGCCGAGCGGGTTCGCAAAGAACTCGAAGGCGCGGCGTTCATCGTTGAAGGTGTCGAGCACGATGCCAACGAAGTCATCGCTGTAGGCCGCGTCTCGGTCGGACAGGTAGGCGACGATGCTCTCGGGCTCGGGGTCAAAGGCACGAAACGCCACGAGGAGCTTGTCGCCGTTCTCAGCGATCAGGACCTCAGTGCGCACATCGGCGGGCGTGTTCTCGTCGGGAATCGTCTCGTAGTCGAGCGTGACGACGGTCGCAGACTGCCAGAACGCCTCGTTGAGCGCCCCGTCGACGATGATATTGCCCTCCACAGCGGGCACGGAATAATCGGCGCGCGCGGGCGCACCGGGCCAGGCCAGAAGGCCGGTAACGAACAACAGCAGTACTGACTGCCGACCCCTCGACATCAAGCGTGTCCCCCCTTCGGATTAACAATAAGACGGCGCTGCCGCCAAAAGGTTTAGCGGCAGCAGGCATTTTTGCGTGAATTCAGGCGCAGAAACGCCCTGCGGCCCTTTGATATGCTGATTGTAACGACGGACCGGGGCCACCGCGATGACCACGCTCACCGCAACACTGAAGGACGGCAGCACCGTCACCTACACGGACACGAAGCGCAAGCTGTGGCTGCTGTCGGTGACCTACCCGCTGTTCCCGTTCCTTGGCATCGGCCTGCACGCCGCAACGGGCAACGCACTCTGGCTACTGCTCCCCATCGCATTCTCCTACGGTGTCGCACCGATCATCGACTGGGTGATGGGCGAAGACGACAGCAACCCGCCCGAAGCTGTGGTCCCGCAGCTCGAGGCTGACGCGTTCTACCGCGTCCTCACCTACATCGCGGTGCCGCTGCATTTCATTTCGCTGATCGCTGCCGCCTGGTGGGCCGTGGCCGCCGACATGCCCTGGTGGGGCTTCCTCGCGCTGGCCATAACGGCGGGCATGACCAGCGGCCTCGGCATCAACACAGGCCACGAGCTCGGCCACAAGAAGAGCAAGCTCGAACGTAATCTGGCCAAGATCGTGCTGGCCGTTCCCGCTTACGGTCACTTCTGGATCGAGCACAACGGCGGCCACCACCGCGATGTCTCGACACCCGAAGACCCGGCCAGTGCACGCATGGGCGAGTCGATCTACACGTTTGCGCTGCGCGAGATTCCGGGCACGATGCGCCGCGCCTGGCGACTCGAGACGGAACGCATGGCACGTCAGGGCAAGAGCGTCTGGCACCCCAGCAACGTCATCCTGCAGTCTATGGCCATCACGGTTGTCCTGCAGGTGGGCCTCATTGCCTGGCTGGGCTGGGCGATGCTCATCTTCCTGCCCATCCACAACGTCTTTGCCTGGTGGCAGCTGACCTCAGCCAATTACATCGAGCACTACGGTCTGCTGCGCGAGAAGAATGAGAACGGTCGCTACGAGCGCTGCAAACCCCACCACTCCTGGAACTCGAACCACATCTATTCGAACCTGCTTCTGTTCCAGCTCGAGCGCCACTCGGACCACCACGCCCACCCGGCGCGCCGCTATCAGAGCCTGCGCAACTTCGACGACCTGCCCACACTCCCCAACGGCTACATGGGTATGTACCTGCTCGCCTACTTCCCCTGGCTCTGGTACCGCGTCATGGACAAACGCGTCGTCGATTTGCCCCACATCCAGAGGGATGCGCGCAAGATCAATTTCCAACCCGGAAAGCGCGACGCACTCATCGAGCGGTTTCAGCTGGAAAACGGCTGACGGCTGCGCGCGCAGCGCTACCCCGTCCCACCCCGTCATCGCGAGGCGCGCAGCGCCGCGGCGATCTCGTAACGCGAACGAGCCGGAAAAAAGCCCGGCCCCCAAACCACCCCCGCCAGC
>CALBPI010000005.1 GCA_937899415.1 uncultured Gammaproteobacteria bacterium
GGCGGCGTCTTACGAAGCTGGGCACGGGGACTTAGGCAGAGATCGCCACGGCGCTGCGCGCCTCGCGATGACAGGGTGACGGGCCTGCTGCCGCAGGCCGGGCACCCTGTCAAAAAAAAGGGCCGCTTGCGCGGCCCCAGAGCTACGGTCAGAGGGGATTGACCGTTGTTACCGAGGGAGGGGGTCTCGATATCTTAAAGCGTCATCACGACAGCGCCTGAATCCTGCTTCTTGCCGAAGCCCGGGAAGCGGTCACGGTAAATGAAGAGCAGCGCGGCCTGTGCCAGCCAGGCGATGACCGCCATGACGAACAGCGAAGGCTCACCACCGGGTGCGGCACCCGGGAATTCCACGGCCACGCCCAGCGGTGTGAACAGGTGGAAGAAGATGGCACCGCTCAGGACACCCACGCCGACGAGGGCGCCGATGTGGCGGGTGGCAGGAATCAGCAGCAGGATGCTCGCGATGAGCTCGACGCTGCCGACACCGTAAGCGCCGTAGCGCGCAAACACGTCACCGATACCGCCCAGACCGATGTCGGTCATCCAGGCACCAATGGTGTCGAAGATATAAATGGTCTCCTGCGCGCCAGAAAACTTGAACGGCAGCGACTGCAGGAAGACGAAAACAGGCACGGCGACCAGCACGTAGGGCAGATACTTTTTCATGGTCTCTTCTCCGGTGTCCTCACCGATCGCACTGCGCATATCGGTAGGTTATGGCGGAAAAGACCACTGTGGGTCAGGTTTTATTTCATGATCACATCGGTCCGGCCTTAATGCCGTGTTTTTCAGTGCAAACGACCCGATTTTGGCTGACCGTGAACATGATAGTGGCGGCACAGCTTCTGTAGTGGACAGGTTTCACAACGGGGATTCCGTGAGACGCACACGCGCTTGGCAAACTGGATGAGCCAGAAATGCCCCTCGGCCAGCGCCCAGTCCGGTGCGCGCGCCTCAAGCGCCATGGCCGTCTGATCAGGCGTCGCGCCACGTGCAATGCCCGCGCGGTTGCAGATGCGGTGTACGTGCGTGTCCACGGCAATCGTGTTCTGGTCGAACACGAACTGCAGCACGATATCGGCACACTTTCGACCGATGCCGGGCAGCGACATGAGCTCTTCACGCGTGCGCGGGACCACGCCATTGAAATTCTCAATGAGCGCCCGACAAAACTTCTTAATGCTGCGCGTCTTGTTGTTGTAGAGACCGGCGGGCTTGATCGCATTCACGATCACAGCGTCCTCGAGTCTGAGCATCGTGTGCGGCTTGCGCGCGAGCCGAAACAAGGCCTTGGTGGCACGTGCCGTGTTCTCGTCACGCGACTGCGCCGACAACATGCAGCTCACGCAGCCGCGGAACGGGTCGATGGCTTCTTTAGGACCTTTGGCGCCGGGGACGTTGCCGGGCATGACTTCGGCGAGAGTCCGAAACGCGCGGGTCACCTCGCGCTTCGTCATCTCGCCCCAGTCGGCGAGGTCATCGGCCACGGCTAGCGACTGGCGCCAGCAGCCACCGCACCGCGCTCGATGAGCACGCCTCGCAGTGCCTCGACACGCTTGCGATTGGCGCCGAGGTCCGAGTAACCCACGCGAGATGCGGAACGCACATCGATGACGCCGCGCTCGCGGTCAAGCAGGAATTCGAGATCGTCGGTGAAACGCATGATGGCCGTGGTCGACGTGGCGTGCAGGTAGTCGCCGTCGGCACTCACAACACGCGTTCGCGGCGTCGCCTCGAGCACCGCGCGCAATGTGGTCCAGGCGGCATTGGCGTCGCCTTCAATCGCAAAGGGCGCAATGCCCGACCGACCTTCGTCAGTCGAGCACACGCAATTGGGCGACGACGGGCAAGGCGCGAGGCCGGCACCGGCTACGGGCCGCTCAGCCACGCTGGCGCACCCGATCAGCGCCACGACCGCAACAAGCCCGACCATCCATCGCATCAGCCTTCATCGCTGAAGAGCTTCTCAGCCAGGTAGGTGTACTCGAGCGCCGAGCGCTTGGCACGCTCTTTCTGGTTAGCCGCAGCCGAGTGACCACCGTCGATGTTCTCGTAGTAGAGGAACGGCTTCTCAGCGGCCTGGAACAGCTTGGCCATCTTGCGCGCGTGACCCGGGTGGACGCGGTCGTCCTTGGTCGACGTTACGAAAAACGGCGTCGGGTAATCGGCGTCCGTATCGAAGTTCTGGTAAGGCGAGATGGTCTCGAGGAAGGCGCGCTCCTCGGGAATCTCGGGATCACCGTACTCATCGACCCAGGACGCACCCGCCAGCAGCTTGTGGTAGCGCAGCATGTCGAGCAGCGGCACCTGCACGACGACAGCGTTCCATAGGTCAGGCCGCTGCGTGAGCATCACGCCCATGAGCAAGCCACCGTTCGAGCCGCCCATGATGCCGAGACGGCGCGTCGAGGTGATGCCCCGGTCGATGATGTTCTCGCCCACGGCGATGAAGTCGTCGTAAATGCGCTGGCGGTTACCCTTGAGGCCCGCCTGGTGCCAGGCGGGACCAAACTCGCCCCCACCCCGGATGTTGGCCAGCACGTAAGCACCGCCGCGTTCGAGCCAGAGACGGCCGATGGTGGCCGAGTAGCTGGGACGCAGCGACACCTGGAAACCGCCGTAGCCATAGAGCAGCGTCGGTGTGTCGCCGTTGAGTTCGATGTCGCTCTTGTGCACGACGAAGTACGGCACCTTGGTGCCATCCTTCGAGGTGGCCTCGAACTGCTGCACCGTCAGACCTTCGGGGTCGAACTTCGCGGGCAGTGACTTGAGCGGCGCGAGCGTGCGCGTCGTGGCATCAAACTCGAGCAGCGAATCAGGCGTCAGGAAGCCTTCGTAATTCACGTAGGCAATCGTGTTGCGGTCGTTGGCGAAGGCAATACTGGCCTGACCCGCACCCGGCAACTCAATCGCCTCGGTGGTCCAGCCTTCGTCGCCGGGCTCCAGCAACAAGATGCGGCTGGCCACGTTGTCATTGATCGACAGCAGTGCCGCACCGTCCATGACCGCCACGCCGTTCACCGCCTGGCGATCATTGGCGCGGAACACGAGCTCAACCTCTGGCAGCTCGCCGCTTTCGAGGTAGGTATCGAGATCAAACGCGAGCAGGTCACCACTCTTGAAGGTGTTGCCCTGAACGTCCCAGTCCTGCTGCAGCGTCACGAACTGCTGACCCTTGTAACGGTCGTCAAGCTGCGACTTGGGCGGCAGCGGCATGGGCCGCGGCGTGTCCGTGTCGAGCTGGATGAATTTGCGCGTGAAGAAAGTATCGGCCTCGACGGCGCCATAGATCATGCGGCCGTCATCGAGTTCCTGCGCCCAGGGCCACACGCCGACATCGGTTTTCTGACCTTCGTAGAGTGCCGCGGCGGACTCAAGCGCCTCGCCGCGCTTCCAGAGCCGCACGCTCAGCGGGTAACCCGATTCCGTCAGCGTCGAGCCATCACCGCCCCAGTCTGTGGCGATGAGTAGCGTGTCGGGATCAACCCAGGCAGCGCCCTGCTTGGCTTCGGGTGTTTCAAAGCCGCCCTCGACCCACTGCAGGGTGTCGAGATCAAACTCGCGCACAACAACCGCGTCCTTGCCGCCGTCAGAAAGCGATACGAGGCAGTGTGTCTTGTCACCCTCGAGCGGGCGGAAGCAGTTGGCACCCTTGTATACCCAGTTCTTGTCCTCGGACGCGGCCAGCGCGTCGAAGTCGAGGACCGTCTCCCACTCGGGTTCCGGGTTGCGATAGCTTGCAACCGGCGTGCGGCGCCAGAGGCCACGCACATTGGTATCGTCCTGCCAGAAGTTGTAGACGAAGCCGTCACGAATCGTGCCGTAGGGGATGCGCTCGTCGTCGGTCGCCAGCGACATCGCCTTCTCGAGATTGTCGTCGTAGATGCTGTTGGCCGTGACCTCGGCCAGCGAACGCTCGTTCTGCTCGCGGACCCACTCGAGCGCCTGCTCGCCCTCGACCTCTTCGAGCCAGAGGTAGGGGTCGGTCGCATCAGCCGCAGCCGCGGCGGTGTCTTCTGTGGCGGGCTGCACGCTGGCCTCCTGATCCTCGGTGGACTCGGACTTGCCGCATCCTGCGATCACGGCGGCGAGACCGACAATAGCAACAACTCGACGCATGACGAGACTCCTGAGCTAAGAAATTGGGCCGCCGAGTATAACGGATGCCGGCCCTGCGTCGCGCGAGGCGCCGGGCATGCGCTAACATGCTGACTATGGGGGAATTACAAGAACCAATCCTCGCCGATTCGACCCACCGCGGTCGCATGATTCGGCTCGGCGTACGCGTCAGCATCTATTACCTGGTGCTGTTCTCAAGCATCGGCCTGCTCGTGACGACCTTGCCGATCGGGAGCACGATCTGGCCTGTTGGCGGCATCGACCAGCTTGTCGCCGGCCCCGACCTGACCGTCACGGATGTCACAGACGCGCTGCGCGAGGGCAGCGGCGCCGAGCTCGAAGCGCTCACGCGCCCACCCGCAACTACCTACCCGGGCGGCTGGGTCGAGCGCATGATCGCGCTGTTCTCGGCGATGACGGGCGGCTTGTTGCTCATGCTCCCCGTCTCATGGGTGTACCGGTCCATTCACCGCGACGAGGTGCACGATCGCTCGCTCGATGAAACCACGCTCGTGCTGCCGGCCGTGGTCGCGGGCATCGTTGTCATCGTGCAGCACAGCCTGGCGCTGGCCTTTAGCCTCGCGGGCATCGTGGCGGGTGTGCGCTTCCGGCGCGCCCTGACCGACACCTTCGATACGCTGTTCATCCTCACGGCCATCGGTGTCGGCATCGCAGCCGGCACGCGCTCGATGGAAATCGCCATCGTCGTGAGTGTGTTCTTCAGCTACGCGACAATGCTGGTCAGCGCCTTCGGCGACGGTCTCGAGAGCCGCTTCGCGGCCGAGCACAAACGCCGTCGCAAAGCGGCGAAACGCGCGCAGGCGGAAGCCGAAGCAGAAGCAGAAACCGACTAGTCCTTCGAGCCTGGCCCCACGCAGGCGGCGATCACATCGCGCCCGAACGCGTCGTCACTTTCGAGCATGGCGAAGAAATCGCGGATGTAGCGGACGTTCTTCGAGCGTACCTTGTTGCTGAGCCCGTCGTGGTCTTCAAACAGAGCGATCACACCATCCTTCTTGGCCAGCATCACGGTCCGCGCTTGCTCGAAGTGTTCGGGCGCCTTGCAGATCCCGTTGAAGTAGCGCGTGCGCACATCGTTAATGGGCAGCAGCTTGGCGGGCAGCGCATAGGGCGCGTCGACGAGTCCGGAGCTGTCAAAGTCATAGGGCACGGGCACGATCCCCTGCGCACCCTGGAACAGTTTGACGTTGTGGCAGCAACTGTCGCCGTCAGGCCCGCGGATGGTTGAGTAGTCCGTATTGCCAATCATGAGGGAGAACAACTCAAGCAGCGCCGCCGCATCGGCATCGAGGTCGGCCGTGCCCGCGCGCTCGACCTCGAGCGCCGGTGCGTCAATACGTTCGGCCAGTGCGTCGATGTCCTCGATGAGAAAGGCATTGCGCCGCATCGATTCGCTGCCCGACGAGTCGATGTAGCGCAACTCGAGCAGCCGCGTGTCGAAGCTCGCCGGCGTCAGTAGCGCGTAGGCGCGGTAGGCCAGGTACTCCAGCATGAGGAAATCCCGGAACTGGCGTTGGCGATCACAGACGCCAACGAGCTTGAGCTTGTCCTGGCCGTCGAACAGCGTGCCCTTGAGTTCCCTCTTGATGAAATTAAGCCGCAGTGGTGGCAGGAAGCAGGCCTGACGACGCATGTTGCCGCGCTGACGAAACCGCACCTTGAATTTGATGCGGTTGCCCTCGGCGTCGTCGTACATCCACTGCCCGGTGCGCTCGCGCGACTCGCCCGTGGGGCCGTCGTCATACACCTTCGTCAGCGGGCCGCGCAGTGTCGCCTCGAGCGGCTCCTCGGCGGCGAACAGAGCATCAGCTTGTGCCGGTCCGGGCCAGGCATTCCAGACAAGCAGGGCAACAGCCAGCAGGCTAACGCGCATCGAAGGCCCCTTGTTTGACGAGGAATGAAAAGTCACCGACGGGATAAGTCACCGTGCCGGGCCAGGCCAACTCGGCCTCAATGTCGCCTGAACGCATGGCGTCGAAGCCCGCGAGTGCCTGCGCGAGCACGACCGGATTCGCCTCCGGTGTGTTGTGCGCCGGGAACAACGCTGTGAGCGCGGGGGCGAGCGCGACCAGGCGCGCCATGGACGCGCGATAGGCTTCGAAGTCTGTTTCGGGTGCGTAGAGCCAGATGGGCCCCATATAGAAGGTGTCGCCTGTCCAGAGATAGCCCGACGCGCGTTCGAGCAAGGCGATGGAATCGGGTGTGTGGCCCGGAATCGCGATGACTTCAAGCACGCGGCCACCCAGTTCGATGCGCGCGCCATCGTACACGCGGTCATACAACGGATACGGCCGCAGTCGATGTGAAAGGGCCTGGTAACCATCAGGCAGGCCGTGGCAGAGCGCCTGCGGCGATACCTCATCGGCAACGGCCTCGTAGGGCAGGCCCTGGCTGCGTGCGATGGCGAAGTCATCCATGGTCGAGAGAATCTCGACGAAGGCGTGATTGCCGCCCACGTGATCGGCGTGGCTGTGCGAATTTGTGACCGTCAACGGCAGGCCGGTCAGGCGGTCGACAACGCGGCGAATGTCAGCGATGCCGTTACCGGTATCGAATAACAACGCCCGCGTGTCGCCCACGATGAGCCAGGAGATGACTTCCTGCCACTGCCAGGGCTCGTAAATCGCAAAGGTGCCCGGGCGCACTTCGTAGACCTCGAACCAATCGTCGCTGGCACCGTGCTTGTCGAGCGCCGCAAACTCGGGCCGCGGCAGGCGGTCGCAAAACGTGCCCAGCGTCGAATCGGCTTGTACAGGCGTCTCGTCCACGGCACCGCGCGTTGCGCAGGCCGATAGCAAAGCCGCGAAAAGAACAGGCACAAACACTCGGTTCGACATCGTCTGAGCTTAGCGCCGCAGCGAACCGCCGTCGAACCGGGCCCGCGACACTGGCGCGCCGCGATTACGGCCACGAGCACTGCGGCCCGGATCCGCGCCAGCTGCTCCATGTCATGCATCACGCGCGCTTACCCTCTCCGCCTTGGCGCGATCTCTGCGATCGGCGGTACGTCGGACAAATCAACGAATCCAAGCGCACCCGGGAACTTCTTGTCGGTGGCCAGTACGAACTGAAAACGGGGTAGCGAACTCACCCCACTGTGAGCCACCGTTGTGCCGTTCAGGAATCGGTCATGTCTGTGATGGCAGAATGCGAATCATGTCTATCAAAAATCGATTGATCCTTGCCGCGACGGCCTTGCTCGTCACGGCCGGTCTGACTGCCGAAGATGCGCCCGGCGTGGCCCCGACCGCGCCCGTGGGTCTGACGCCGCATGCCGCGGAGTACAAAGTGAAGGTCAGCGGCGTCGGCGGTCGGCTCACCACGCGGCTTGAGCGGCGTGGCGACGACTTCGAAGCCTTGCACGTGATCGAAGCCACGGGATTCGCGGGCCTGTTCGCCCGCGGCGAGGTCCGGGAGCTGTCCCGGTTCAGCGACTTTGGTCGCGGCTTGCTGCCGCTGCACTACGAGGCACGCAACACCCTGCGCCAGGACAGTGGCGCCAACCTCGACTTCGACTGGGACGGCGGGCGCGTGACGGGCTCAGTGTTCGAGGACGGCACCAACACGAGCGTCGATGTGGCGCTCGACGAGCCCATGTTCGACCGGCTCGCGGTCCAATATCGACTCATGTCGGACCTTGCACTGGGCGGCATCGAAGCTCTCGAGGCAGAGGCCGATGACGACGCGCCGGGGCGCGCGAGCTACATCCTTTTCGACGGCGACGAGTCCGACACGCTCGACATCACGCCGATCGGAGCGCGTGCCATCAAGACCCGCGCCGGCACCTTCGACACGATCGGCGTGCAACACCAAAAGCAGGGTTCATCGCGGCGTACGTTGCTCTGGCTTGCCCCGGAACTCGACTACCTGCCCGTGCTCATCGAGCAGTACCGTCGCGATGACCTCAAGGTGCGCGCCACGCTACGCGACTACGACACACTCGACGACTGAGGGTCAGGGCCGCCGGCCTTGCTGCGGGGCACCGCCGTAATCCCGGTTTCGTGGCGCGGAAAGGCGCTCGCATCAATCGTTTCCAGGTAGCCATGCCAGGCCGCGTGCCCGATCACGGGCAGAATGACGATGAGCCCCAGAAACAGCGTCGCTGCGCCCAGCAAATCGACACGGCGGCTCCCGCGCGCGCCCACACCAGGAAAATAATGAGCAGCACCAGCGCGAAGGTCAGCTCATTGCCCAGGTGTCGCCTCAGGCCCGCGCGCAGCGCACGCTTGCGCGACGGCGGCTGACCACGTTCGATCTGTGCACGGAGTGCGTACAAACCAATGCAGGTTAGCGGTGCCAAAAAAATGAAGCCGACCATGGCGAACAGGAACCAGAAGCTACCGTAGGTCCAGGCCAGCCGGCACACGAGTGCGATCGTGGCCGCCATAAAACGGACTTGGCGGCTTCCACGCCGAACCAGGCGCGGGCGCCAAATGCGACAGCCGCGGGCACGAGCACGCACAGCCAAGCGGCGAACGGCGCGATCCGAAGCAACAGGCGCTCAAGGCCCGCCGGGCCCGGTTTTCGTTGATTTTTTTGCAGGTACTTCATCGCAGGGGGATTCGCCTGAGTACATCCGACCGGGACCGTCGTATCGAACCCTGGCGAACGACGGCACACGATGTCGAGGATTCGTCGCGGATTATTTGCTATAAAACATGAAGAACTTTCTATACATGGCCGCTAAAACTTAGACAAAGTGAGCAATTTTTCGCTGAGCGGGTTCGAAACAATCGGACAATAGATCGGGAAAATCTTTCTTTAGACGCCCGATACATCGGCTTGAACGCTGTAGTATCGCTCGGCCGATTTTCAGGGCAGCGGCGCGCCACGGGCGCTACACGGGTTAACGCACATGGTCGATCAGCTTCTTGCCAAGGAATCGACGGTCGGGGACGTCCTGCGCTACGTGCGCATGATCCTTGGCCCCGAGCGCAATTATTATGCGCTGGCGTTTATCTATGGCGTCGGCATCAGCGTCCTGTCGCTCGCGCTGCCCATTTCCGTGCAGATGCTCGTCAATACAGTGGCCAACACCGCACTCGCGACGCCGCTGCTCGTTTTGTCGCTGACCCTGTTCGGACTGTTGCTGGCCTCGGGTCTGCTCAACGCACTGCGCATTCACCTCATCGATCTGTTCGGGCGCCGGTTCTACGCACGTATGGTCGCCGAGATTGCCGTACGCAGCGTGTACGCACTCAATCCCTTCTTCGAGGATTACAGCCGCGGTTCTCTGTTCAACCGCTACTTCGACATCATCATCGTGCAGAAGACGCTGCCCAACCTGCTTGTGGGTGGTTTCACGATTGTGCTGCAGGCAGGTGTCGGCTTCCTGCTCGTGTCGAGCTACCACCCGTGGTTCCTGTTCTTCAACATCGTGATGATCGCCGCAATCTGGGTTATCTGGTTGCTCTGGGGCGGCCGCGCCATTAAGAGCGCCGTTGAGGTGTCGCACAAGAAGCACGCGGCCGCGCAATGGCTTGAGGGCCTGGGCTCGTCCAACGGCTTCTTCAAGACGCGCCACCACATCGACGATGCGTTACGGCGTACGGATGAGGTGACGGCGAGGTACATGGAGAAGCACGTCAAACACTTCCGCCACCACTTCGGGCAGACAATTGCGTTTCTGCTGCTCTACGCGGCCGCCAGTGCCGCCCTGCTGGGTCTGGGTGGCTTCCTTGTCATCCAGGGTCAACTCACTTTGGGCCAGCTCGTGGCCGCAGAGCTCGTCTTGTCGGTCGTGTTCTTCGGCCTCTCACAACTTGGCATCTACATGGCGTACTTCTATGAAGTGTGCGGCGCCATCGAGGAGCTCTCGCTTTTCTATGACGTCGAGCAGGACGACCCTGACGAAAGCTATGAGCCGTTCACGGGCGGCGGCAATCTGGAGTTCGTACACGCTCGTGGCGATGCACGGGGTCGCGAGGTCGCACTCAACTTTGGCCTCAAAGAGGGCGAGCGCGTGCTGGCCATCGCGGAGAGCCACGGCCTTCAGCGCGAGGTCACAGACTTTCTCAAGCGCCACGTCAGGACCGCGGGTGGCTACGTCACACTCGGTGGCCAGGACATCGACACGATTCACATCCACGAGCTGCGCCAACAGGTCATCGTGCTCGATCGCCCCAACGCCATCGAGATGTCGATCAACGACTACCTGCGCCTGAGTGGGCCCGCCGCGACGGCGCAGCGCATTCTCGAAGTGCTGCGCATCGTCGGTCTCGACAACACGATTAACCAGCTGGTCGACGGGATGGAGACCCGGATCTCTGCCACGGGCTGGCCGTTGACCATTGCCGAAACGATGCAGCTCAAACTCGCGGCCGCGATCATCGCGCAGCCCAAAGTGCTCGTGCTGAGCCAGCTCTTTGACACGATGACGGGCGCGCACCTGACCGAGTCGCTCGATACGCTTGGGCGTGAAGCCAACACTACAGTGATGTACTTCTCGAACC
Organism: uncultured Gammaproteobacteria bacterium; assembly: GCA_937899415.1. GTDB lineage: Bacteria > Pseudomonadota > Gammaproteobacteria > Steroidobacterales > Woeseiaceae > CALBPI01. The sequence goes on from CALBPI010000005.1 coordinate 10,595, forward strand.
GTCAGCGCAACATGCACTTCGATCATTACCTGTACCTCGGCTACGAACGCCAGACCTTCTTCGACGACTACCCCGCGCTGTGCGCCGAAACGGGGTACGACAAATGCGACCCGACACCCGTGTCGTCTTTTCCCGCCGCGGGCGGCGACGGAGCCTGAGCCATGCCGTTCCGCGATCGCCACATCGATCAATTCAAGACGCTGACAGCACAGCGCGTGCCGCGCGTCATGTCGGCGCTGGCCTGGATTATGACGCTGGGGCTTATCGGCATCGGCTGCTTCATGACCTTTGTGCCCTGGGTGCAAACGACCGCCGGTTTCGGCACGGTCACCGCGCTCAACCCCAATGACCGGCTGCAGGAAATCAACGCACTTGTGCCCGGCCGTATCCAGGAGTGGTACGTACGCGACGGCAGCCCCGTGAGCGTGGGCGACCCGATCGTGCGTATCGCCGACATCGACCCGCAGCTCATTGACCGGCTGCAGTCGGAGCGCACGCAGGTCATCGCCAAACTGACCGCCGCGGAAACCGCAGTCTCGACGGCTGAGATCGATCTTGAGCGCACCCGCGCGCTGTTCGAGGACGGTCTCGCGGCGCGGCGCGAGTTCGAGCAGGCGCGCATTCGCGTGGAAGAGCTGCGCGCCACCGAAGCCGAAGCGGCTGCTGAGCTCACGCGCGTCGACGTCAACCTCTCGCGTCAGTCCGTACAGATCGTGCGCGCGCCGCGCGACGGCGTGATTCTGCGTGTCTTTGCCGGTGACGCTGCAACATTCGTGCAGGCCGGCGACGTCGTTGCAACGTTTGTACCCAACCGGGTCGAGCGCGCCGTTGAGCTCTACCTGGACGGTCGTGACGTCGCGCTGGTGCGACCGGGTGCCAAAGTCCGCCTGCAGTTTGAAGGCTGGCCCGCGGTTCAGTTCAGCGGCTGGCCCTCGGTCGCCGTCGGCACCTTCCCGGGCGAAGTGGTCGCCGTCGACCCCTCCGCGCAAGCCTCGGGTCGCTTCCGCGTCCTCGTGGTTGAGGACAATATCGAAGGCGACGTGCCCTGGCCCGATGATCGCTTCGTGCGTTTCGGGGCCAGCGCGCGCGGCTGGGTCCTGCTGGAAACGGTGCCCGTGGGTTACGAAGTCTGGCGCCAGCTCAACAACTTCCCGCCGCGCCTGCCCGAGACGCAGACCACCGCGGCCCGCAACTGATGCGCGCCACCGTCTTCGTTCTGTTGCTGGCCGGCTTGTGCGCGCCAGCCGCGCAGGCACAAAAGCCCGTGCCATCAGCCTTGCTTCCAGAGACCGTGCTCGACAGCGCGGCACGCCACTACCCGGCTGTCATTGCTGCGCTGGCGGCACGACGCGGCGCCGTGGCTGCCGTGATGGAAGCCGAAGGCGCGTTCGACCTCGTATTCGAGACGGAGGGCTTCAGCTACGCGAGCGGCTTCTATGACGGCACTGCCGTGTCGGCAACGGCCCGGCAACCGTTGAGGCCACTGGGCGCGGATCTCTACGCGGGCTACAAGATTTCGGAGGGCGACTTCCCGATCTACGAAGACGTCAACTTCACCAACACGGGCGGCGCCGTCAAAGTGGGCGTGCTGTTCTCATTGCTGCGTGACCGCGACGTCGACGGCCGCCGCGTTGGCCTCGATAACGCCGATATCGGTGTGCGCCAGGCTGAGCTCGAAATCCTGCTGACCCGCATTGGGGTGCAACGGCGCGCACTCGTCGCCTACTGGCGCTGGGTCGCCGCTGGCGAGCAAGTGGCCGTCTACCGCAATCTACTCGATATCGCGCTCAAACGGCAAAACGCGCTCGAACGTCAGGTCGACCGGGGCGCTCGTGCGCGGATCTTTCTGACCGAGAACATGCAGAACATCACGCGTCGCCGTTCACTCGTAACCGCAGCGGAACGTGACCTGCAACTTGCAGCGAACACCTTGTCGCTGTACTACCGCGACGAGCGCGGCGATCCGATCTTGCCCGTGACCGCACAGCTCCCCAAGAACGATCCCGCTGATGCGTTGACGGCCGGCGACCTCCCGACAGGCGACCTGGCGCCGGCCATGGCGCGGCGACCCGAGCTTGGGTTACTGCAGGCCGCCATTGAGCGCGAACGCAATCGCATTGCGCTGGCCGAGAACACACTCAAGCCGCGGCTCGACTTCAAACTGGAGGTGCAGGAAGCCTTGGGTGCCGTGGGCGAAGGTGGCGTGTCACGCGACTCTACGGACACGGTCGTCGGGTTGAGCTTCTCTGTGCCGCTGCAGCGGCGCAGCGAACGCGGCGGCCTGGATCGCGCCCGCGCCGCGCTGGAAGGCCGCGAAGCGGAGCGCCGCCTGCAAGCGGACCAGATCGCTATCGAGGTGCGCGAGCTACTGATCGACCTCGACGTATCGCGCGAGCTGTTTCAGTTGGCGCTGCAAGAAGCCGACCTGTCTGGCGAGATGCGCGAGGCCGAAGTGCGTCGCTTCGAAAGTGGCGCCAGTGACTTTTTTGTCGTCAACGTCCGTGAACAGACCGAGGCCAGTGCACTGATCCGGCTGGTCAGCGCGTCGCTCGCGATTCGCGAGGCGCGCGCAAATCTCGACGCGGCCACCGTAGACACCGCCCGCCTGGGCATCGACCCCGACGCACTGCCGAGCCGCTAGCGCGTCAGCTGCCGCAGCTCACGCGTGGCCATGCGCTCCATACGACGTGCGCGCCCCAGCGAACGTCGAACGGTGCGGCCGGCCTGGCGTGCGGCCTGCGAGACAGCGGCGTAGAGGTCGTCACGGGTTTGTTGGACGGTCACGCCGCCCGAACGACCGAGATTAACGTCGAGCACGACGTGCTTGTCCGGTCCGCCGCGCGGGCCGTTTACATCGCTTAAGTAGACGGTAACGGCCATGACGTGGGCCGTGAAATTGGCCAGGTGAAAGGCCAGCTGGTCGTAGACGTGTTCGCGGATCGCGGGCGTCACTTCAAAGCCCTGTGATTCGAGTTGGATTCGCATAATCGTGTCCCCTTGAGACTACGACTGAAATGCTACGCCGCTGCCGAACCCTCTTGGGACGGACTTCACGACACAGCGGTCAGGTCCGGCCGAATCATCCAACCATTCCACTTTTCCGAATGGATGGTAATTGAAAACTCGATTTTTCCGACAACGCTGATCTGCTAGCTTTGCGACTCAATGATAGGGATAGCACCGTGGCACTGAGGGCCCTGCAACAGTTCATCAAGCTCGAATCATCGGCCGGCATCTTGCTGATCGGTGCGACGGCGCTCGCGCTGGTGGTCTCGAATTCTCCGGCCGCGAGCCTCTACGCGGCCTTTCTGGAGGTGCCGCTGGTGGTCTCGTTGGGCGATCTCGCCATCGACAAGCCGCTGCTGCTCTGGATCAACGACGGGCTCATGGCTGTGTTCTTCCTGCTCATCGGCCTCGAGGTCAAACGCGAGATCCTGGACGGCGAGCTGTCCTCACCCGAGCAGATTGCCCTGCCCGGCGTCGCGGCCGTCGGTGGCTTTCTTCTCCCGGCCCTCATTTACGCTGCCATCAACAACAACGACCCGGCCGCAATCGAAGGCTGGGCCATCCCGGCCGCCACGGACATCGCGTTCGCGCTCGGCATCCTCAAGTTGCTCGGTGACCGCATCCCGCTCGGGCTCAAGGTGTTCCTGACTTCGGTAGCCATCTTCGACGACATCGGCGCCATCATCGTGATCGCAGTGTTCTACACGAGCAATCTGTCGATCGCGGCACTCGTGCTCGGCACACTCGGCATCATCGGTTTGTTCGTGCTTAACCGCATGGGCGTGCACAAGCTCGGGCCTTACATGCTCGTCGGCCTGTTTGCCTGGGCCTGCGTCCTCAAGAGCGGCGTGCATGCCACGCTCGCGGGCTTCGCGGTTGGCATGGCGATCCCGATGCACGCGAAGGATGAATACGGCGAGGCACTGCCCTCACCGCTGCGCCGTCTCGAGCACGTGCTACACCCCTGGATCGCCTACGCGATCATGCCCATCTTTGCGTTTGCCAACGCGGGCATCTCGTTTACGGGTGTCGAACTCAACGTGCTCTGGAACCCGGTCACGCTGGGCATCGTGCTGGGCCTCTTCGTGGGCAAGCAGATCGGCGTGTTCGGCATGGCCTGGGCCATGATCAAGCTCGGCCTCGCGCGCCTGCCGGAAGGTGTCGACTGGCGCCAGCTATACGGGGCCGCGCTTTTGTCCGGTGTCGGCTTCACGATGAGCCTGTTCATTGGCTCACTGGCCTTCGAGCAGGGCAATTTTGAACATACCGTCGCCACACGCGTTGGCGTCATCACGGGCTCGTTGTTGTCGGCGTTTGTCGGCTACTACGTGCTGGCAAAGAGGGAATCGGTACCAGCCGACATTGGCACACCGGAGAGGGAGGCAAGTTCGCCATGAGACACCTGAATTACAGCCACCTGCAGTACTTCTGGGCCGTTGCCCAGGAAGGCAGCATCGTCAAAGCCGCAGAGCGATTGCACCTGACGCCGCAAACGATCAGTGGCCAGCTGAAGTTGCTTGAGGAATCGGTGGGCGAAGCCCTGTTCGAGCGCGTGGGCCGCGGGCTCGTGTTGTCGGACACGGGACATGTGGTGCTTGAATATGCCGACGAGATCTTCACGATCGGCGCCGAGCTTGCCGATGTGGTTCGGCACCGGAAGTTTTCAGGGCCCTCAGTTCTCACCGTGGGCATGGTCAGCTCGTTGCCCAAGCTCATCGCCGAACGGATCCTCGCGCCGGCGTTGGCGCCCGAGCAATCGATCCGCCTTCGCATTCACGAAGCCTCGCTGCAACACCTGCTAGGCGAGCTGGCCGTGCACCGACTCGACCTCGTATTGTCCGACCAGCCCATGCCGCAGGGACTCAGCATGCGCGCCTACAACCACAGATTGGGCGAAAGCGGCCTGAGCTTCTTCTCGCAGCGCGAGGAGGCCGACAAGTACGCCGAGACATTCCCCGGGTCACTCGATGAAGCGCCCATGCTGCTGCCCGGATTGCAGACCGCGCTGCGCCGCCGGCTCGACGAGTGGTTCGACACCCATGAAGTGGCGCCCCGCATCGTCGGCGAGTTCGACGACAGCGCGCTGCTCAAGGCCTTCGGCGAAGCGGGTGTGGGTCTGTTCGCGGCACCGTCAGCCATCGAGGACGAGATCTGCCGTATGTACGGCGTGGGCGTGATCGGCAGCACGCAAGACATCACGGAACGCTTTTATGCGATTTCGCCCGAGCGCCGTATCAAGCACCCTGCCGTGGCGCGGATCACGGAGGCAGCACGTACGGACCTCTTCTCAGTGCCCGCCGTGTCGGCGGCCTGACGGGCACCTGCGGGCGCAGAATTCACGTGACGAGGTTCTGTCCGCCCGCCCCGCACTTTGACGCGCGGGGCGTTGCGCGGTATGAAATCCAGTCGGGAGTACAAAAAACACTAGAAGAAACAGCGGATGACGGGATTCAGCAGCAACACCAAAAGCTTTCGCTCGGTGGTGGCGGCGCTACTCTTTTGCCTGATCGGACCTCTCTCGGCCGACAACAGCATCGACAACCCCTACTTGCTCGATGACGTTCTCGATCTCTATATCGAGGACGGCGCATTCCCGTTCATCTACGCCCGGATCGAGGACGCCAACGGTCGAGTGATCTACGAACACGAGGCCGTCGATGAGGGACTGTTGCCTGGCACCGAGGTCGACGGCCAGACCTGGATCCGCATCTGGTCGATGACCAAGCTCGTCACGATCACACTCGTCATGGACCTCGTTGAAGACGGCGTGTTGTCGCTCGATGACCCCGTCGTTGACTACATCCCCGAGTTTCGCGACCTGATCGTCGCAACAGCAGCCGACGGCAGCGCATTGGCGGCCGCGGGTGATGCCGCCTGCCCGCTGCGCACCGTACCGATGGCGGCGACCATGACCGTGCGCGACCTCATGAACCACACTGCGGGTTTTCACTACGCGGTCACGGGCATCGACTGTCTGGACACGCTATCGGCGGCGGCCGATTTGCCCAGCGCGAGCAACAGCGCCGAATTCATCGATCGTATTGTCGACATCCCGCTCATCCAGCAGCCCGGCGCGGGCTACTACTACGGCACCAATACGACCGTGCTCGGCATCGTGGCGGAACGCGCGACAGACACCTCGCTAGAGGAGCTGGTCCGAACCCGCATCACGGAACCGCTGGGCATTCGCGGACTGCGCTACGGTCTGCCCGACGGCGCGACGCTGTTACCGCGGTTCACGGGCAACGACGGCGCGCTGCGAGAAGCGCGCCCTGGCGAGCTCGATATCTTTGGCGGCGGCCTGCCGCGCTATGACGCGAACGTCGAGCTATATCTGGGCGGCGAAGGCATGCTGGCCACGGCGGACGGCTATGCCGACTTCCTGCGCGTATTCGCCAACGGCGGCAGGCTCAACGACTTCACCTTGCTCGAACCCGAGACCATCGCGGAGATGACGGCGCCGCACACACTCGTCGACAATCCCGACGGACACAACGGCTACAACATTTGGGTCACGCGTGAGACCGAGGACAGTGTGGGCGGCTTGTGGCTGGGTGGCGGCTACGAAGGCACGCACTTCTGGATCGACCCTGTGCGCGGGTTTGTGGCCGTGGTCATGAGCCAAATTCACGCCGTGCCCGAGGCCGGGCAGGATCGCGACAACGCCTTTCGCGAGGCCGTCTACGAAGTCATCGTCACGCGCTAAGCCGCCTGCTCAAGGCTAGATCCCGAGTTTGCCCAGCGTATCGATGATCTCGCGCAGCACCCGATTGGCCGTGGGGTGTTCGGCCGCAAATGTCGACTCGAGTCGCCGCGCCTGTTCCACGACGTCATAACCCTCGTGCTCGTCTGCACCCAACACGCCATGGATATCCGTGTCGAGTTGCGCAAGCGCGGCGCGCGTTTCTGCGTCGAGCTCGGTGTGTTCAAGTTCGCTTCGGAGCCGGCCCAGCAGCCGGCGGACTTCATCGTTGCTCATCGTCGCGGTCCGTCATGGCCTGATCTGATGGTCTCACAGCCCGCGCCGGCGGCGGAATAGCGGGTTCCCCTAACCCCGCACCTGCAGCAAACCGCTAGAATCGGGATCACACGGGGAGGGAAACACCATGGAATACCTGATCCAGCTGGCCACCGATCCGGCGGCCTGGATCGCGCTCGCGACACTTGCGGTCATGGAAGTCGTGCTTGGCATCGACAACCTGATCTTTATCTCCATCCTCTCCAACCGCTTGCCCGAGGGGCAACGTTCCCGGGCACGGCGCATCGGCATCGCCATGGCGCTGGTACTGCGCCTCGCGCTGCTGGGCACCATCGCGATCATCATCAAGCTCACAGCGCCCGTGTTCACGGTGCTCGGCAATGAGTTCTCGTGGCGCGACCTCATCCTCATCGCGGGCGGCTTGTTCCTGGTCTGGAAGGCGACACCCGAGATCCATGAGAAAGTCGACCCGGACGACGAGGCGCACGGCGACGGGGCAGGCGCTGCCACCGCGACGGCCACGGCGGTCATCGCGCAGATCCTCGTGCTGGATCTCGTGTTCTCTGTCGACAGCATCATTACCGCCGTCGGCATGACGACACACCTGCCGATCATGGTGATTGCGGTGCTCATTGCCGTCACGACCATGCTGCTGGCCGCCGATCCGCTGTCCGAGTTCATTCACCGCAACCCGACCATCGTCATGCTGGCGCTGGGCTTCCTCTTGCTCATCGGCACGACGCTAATTGCCGAAGGCTTCGGCGCGCACGTGCCCAAAGGCTACATCTACGCGGCCATGGCGTTCTCGGCACTGGTCGAGGGGCTCAACATGGCGGCGCGGCGCGCCAAGCGAAAACGGAGTCAGGCCTCGTAACGGCGTCGGCGCAAGGCCCGCGAAGCCCAGGCCATGGCCAGCGTCGCGATCAGGCAGTAGCCGCCAAGCCAGCGCATCTGTTTTGTCAGCGGCATACCCGTATCGATGAGCGTGCCCGTCAGGCCGGGTCCCGCCGCTGTTGAAAACACCATGGCCGAGACGATCACCGAGCGCACGGCACCCAGGTGTTTAGTGCCGTAGACCTCAGGCCACAACGCGCCAAACAGCGTCGAGGAAATCCCGTAGCTCACGCCCACGAGCACGATGACCACAAACAAAGACCAAGCGGGACCTGCGACAGACAACGCGAAGCACGCGGCCGTCAGCGGCAACAGGAATCCGGGCAGAATTGCCACGGCACCAAATCGGTCGATCACGGCTCCCATGATCAGCGCGCAAACAATCGTCGTTGCCGCCATCGCCATGAGCGAGGTTGCGAACAACTGCGGCGGCCAATCGAAATAGGCCGTCATGTAATCCTGGTGGTAGAAGATTGTAGTGCCGCTAAACGCAGGTGCGAGTACGCCCGTAAGCAACACCCAAAACACGGGGTCCCGGAGCACCTCGCCCCGCGTCCAGTCGCGACCCTGGTCTTGGCTGACCGGATCATCGGCATGGGCCGATTGCGGCGTCCGCGGCTTGGCGTAGGCCCAGGCCGCCAGTGGCAGGCCTACAAGCACGAGCGCACCGGCTGCGGCGACCCAGCCGAGCTGGTAGCCGAAGCCCGCCGCGATAAGTGCAAACCCGATCGGGATCGTCGCCTCGCCGCCCTGGTGGCCAAGCACGACGAGCGATACGGCCCGACCGCGACCACCGACGAACCAGCGGCCCGTCGCCGTCAGTGCCGTGTGCGTCATCATGCCCTGACCCAAGAGCCGCAGCAGGTAGATGGCAACCGTGAGCAGCAGCACGTTTGGCGCGAAGGCCGCCAGCAACGTGGCACCCGCGAGTGAGGGAACCACGAGCGCGACCATGCGCGCCTCGGGGATAACATCCACGAGTCGGCCAACGAATGGCAGGCTCATGGCGCTTGCAAGCGTCGCCAGCATGTAAAGCCGACCGAACTCGCCGTGGCTCAAACCAAAGGCCTGCTGCCACTCAGCGACAGAGGCCGAGATGAAATAGGTCTGGCCAAAACTCGAGAAGAACGTCAGCAGAAAACCGCCGGCGATCCAGCGGAAATTGCGACGCAGGAAAGCAAACATCGGCGGAGCTTACCCGCTGCAGCGCCACGGTGCGCGGGCCGCGGTGAGGCTGACTTGCGCACAGCGCCGGGGCCGGTAGGCTGTCCTCTTTTTCCGCCGGAGTCCCCCGTGTCACCGAAACGTCTGTTGCCCCTGGCCGTTCTGGCCCTGGCCGCCTGCTCCAAGGCCCCCGAATCCACCGAATCCCCTGAGACGACGAGCGCCGAGGCCAGTGCGCCTGCGGAGGCCGGGCCCGTACCTGGCCGTGATTACCACTCCTACGCCACCGAGACCTTCGCCACGACCCACCTGGTGCTGGATCTCGATGTCGACTTTGAACGCCGCGTTCTTGAAGGCACGGCGACGCTCGACATCGAGCGCGGCGGACCCGGCGACACGCTCGTTCTCGATACGCGCGACCTGACGATCACGGGCGTGCGTGCGGGTGGCGAGTCGCTCAGCGATACAGCATTCGAGCTCGGCGAGGCCGACGACATTCTGGGCGCGCCGCTGTCGATCACGGTGCCTGAGGGCGCGTCGCGCGTTGAAGTGGCCTACCGCACCTCGCCCGAAGCGACCGGTCTGCAATGGTTGGAGCCGCGCCAGACTGCGGGCAAGCGTCATCCCTTTCTGTTCAGCCAGGCGCAGGCGATCCACGCGCGCAGTTTTGTGCCGTCGCAGGACACGCCAGCTGTGCGCTTCACCTACACCGCGACCGTGCGCGTGCCGCCCGACTTGCTTGCGGTGATGAGCGCCGACAACGCCACGGAGCGCTCGGAAGACGGGGTCTACGAATTCGAAATGCCGCAGTCGATTCCGAGTTACCTGCTGGCCATCGCCGTCGGTGACCTCGAGTTCAAGGCCATGGGCGAACGCACGGGCGTCTACGCGGAAGCGGAATTGCTCGATGCCGCTGCTGCCGAGTTCGAAGACACGGAGCGCATGCTAGAAATCGCCGAGGTCGACTATGGCCCCTACAAGTGGGGCCGTTACGACCTGCTGATCCTGCCACCCAGCTTTCCATTCGGCGGCATGGAGAACCCGCGGCTCAGTTTCATCACACCGACGGTGATTGCGGGCGATAAGAGCCTGGTGGCGCTTATAGCGCATGAGCTCGCGCACTCGTGGTCGGGCAATCTCGTGACCAACGCCACCTGGCGTGATCTCTGGATCAACGAGGGTTTCACGACCTACCTGACCAACCGCATCATGCAGAAGGTCTACGGCGACGACCGCTACACGATGGAAGTCGCACTCGGCTATGCGGACCTGCTCGGTGAACTCGAGCTGCTGGAGACCAGCGACGAGATCATGGCGCTCGACGTTCGCGGCCGTGACCCCGATGAGTCGTTCTCGAACATCCCTTATGAGAAGGGCTCGCTGTTCCTTTTCGAAATCGAGAAAGCGATCGGCCGAGAGGCCTTCGATGCCTTCCTGCTCGACTACTTCCAGGCATTCGAGTTCAAGAGCATCCACACGGAAGCAGCCCTGGCCTATTTCGAGGAAACACTGCTGGCGCAGCACGGCGACGCCCTCGACGCGGACCGCATCCGCGAGTGGATCTACGAGCCCGGCCTGCCCGAGGACGCACCTGCCCCAACGTCTGACGCGTTCACGGGCGTCGACTCGGCACGCGCGGACTGGCTCGCGGGCTCGCTAGCGGCAGACGCCATCGACACGGCCGACTGGACCTTCCATCAGTGGAAGCACTTCCTGGACGGCATGCCCGAGGCGCTCACGGGCGAGCAGCTCACCGAGCTCGATACTGCGTTCGGCCTGACCGAGACACAAAATAATGAGATCGCCTTCAGCTGGCTCATGATCGCGGTGCGTAACAACTATGAAGCTGCCGAGCCCAGACTCGAGGCATTCCTGACGAGCATCGGCCGCAACAAGTTCCTGCTGCCGCTCTACCGCGCACTCGTCGCCAACGACAAACAAGCCGAGGCACAGCGCATCTTCGAGGCCGCCAAACCGGGCTATCACCCGCTGACCGTCAAGCGCAACGGCGCTGTCGTTTACGGCGAGGACGCCTGAGCGACTCAACGGCTTGCAGACCCGGGCGTGAATCTGACGCTCGGATCTGATCCTATAATTTTCAATCGGTTACGCCTCCCTGCACGCGCTGGGGGGCGTTTTTTTAGGTCCGAAATATTTGACAAGCCCGCTATCAAAGTGATATCACTTTGACATCACTGAGAGAGGGAGACATACGATGGATAACATTCACGAACGTACCTACAACGCGATCAGCGGCTGGCTGCCACTGCTCGTCCTGCTGGGTCTCATCGGCGGCGCCATCGCCGGATTCGCCAACCAGCTTCCGGTCATCGGCATCGTATGCATCCTGCTCGTCACCATCGGCGTCGTCGGCTTCCAGGCCGTCGCACCCAACGACGCCCGCGTCCTGCTGCTGTTTGGTGACTACAAGGGTTCGATCAACACCTCGGGCTTCTTTTGGGTGAACCCGTTCTTCTCGAAGAAAAAGATCACGCTGCGTGTTCGCAACTTCGAAACGGGCTCACAGTCTGTGCCGCAGAAGAAAAACTCGTCAGGCGCCGTGATCCAGGAGAAAGGCCGCACGGGGGGTCGTCCGTCCAAGGTCAACGACAAGGACGGCAACCCGATCGAGATCTCGGCCGTCGTGGTCTGGAAGGTGGTCGACACGGCCGAAGCCATGTTCGAAGTCGACGACTACGAAGACTACGTTGCCGTGCAAAGTGAGGCCGCGTTGCGCAACCTGGCCAGCCGTTACCCATACGACGGCGCCGAGGGCGAGGAGTCACTGCGCGGCAACACGGCCGAAGTCGGCGAGGAACTGCGCAAGGACATCCAGGAGCGCCTGGGCAAGGCAGGCGTTGAGGCCATCGAGGCCCGCATCAGCCACCTCGCCTACGCACCCGAGATTGCTGCTGCCATGCTGCAACGCCAGCAGGCTGCTGCGGTGGTCGCGGCCCGCACCAAGATCGTCGAAGGCGCCGTGGGCATGGTCGAGATGGCGCTGGAGCAGCTCAAGGCGGACAACATCGTCGACCTCGATGACGAGCGTCGCGCGGCCATGGTCTCGAACCTGCTCGTGGTGCTTTGCAGCGACAAACATACGCAACCCGTCGTGAACACGGGCACGCTGTACAACTAGGACCATGATGTCGGCGCACGACACGCAAAGCGCGCGTTGCGGTCTGGCGGCTGGAGGCTGCTAGGCCGTGGCGCGCACCTCGTTCCTCTACCGGACAGACCCCGCGGTGATGGACGCGCTCAAGCGCTGGGCGGGCGATGACCTGCGCAGCGTCAATGCACAGCTCGACTTCCTGGTGCGCAAGGCACTGCGCGATGCCGGGCGACTCAAGAAGCCCGGCGACAAGAAATAAGCTAGACCTTCTTCACGGCTAACAGCCGCGCGCGCTTGTGATCGGCACGCACCACCCGAATCTCATGCCCGTTCCACTCGATGGTGTCCCCCACCTCGGGAATGCGCTCAAGCTCACGCAACATCAGGCCACTGATGGTCGACACTTCATCATCCGCTTGCCAGACGATATCGAGCGCCTGTGAGAGACGACGCAGGTCGACGCGGCCGCGCACAAACCAGGTGCCGCCCTTGTCGCGGCGGATGTCTTTGACGGGCTTGTCGCTCTCGTCGTTAATCTCGCCCACGATCTCCTCGAGCACGTCCTCGAGTGTCGCGATCCCCATGACGCTGCCGTATTCATCAACGACGAGCGCGAGGTGGCGGTGGCTTTCCTGGAAGGTGCGCAACAAGCGCGGCAAGGTCATGGTTTCGGGGACGATAAGCGGCTCGTGGGTCACGGCGTCCCAGTCGATGTCGTCGTCGGGGTTCTCGAGCAGCCAGTGCAGCAAACGCTTGGCCAGCACCATGCCTGTGACATCATTGAGATCTCCCGTGGGTGTGAACGGGAACCGGCTGTGACCGGTTTCCTCCATGAGCTTGACGGCATCGGCGCGCTTGAGCGCGGGGTGCACGAAAACGACTTCTACGCCCGGCAGCATCACGTCATCCGCATTGAGATCAGCAAGCTGCGTGGCGCCGACGATGGCCCGCGCCGTCTTGACGCCCACGACCCCTTCGTTGCGACCCAACGCCGCCAGCACGCGAATTTCCTCGGGTGAGGTCACGGGCAGCTCACGATTGCCGCGCAAGGCGCGTGAGAGCTTCTCGCTGACTACGACCAGCGGCTTGAGCAGCATCGTGAGCCAGTTGATGCCGTGCGCCACGGGCTTCGCCAGCGCGCCCGCGAAGGTGACGCCCATGGTCTTCGGGATGATCTCCGTGAACAGCAGCACGGCCAGTGTGAACAGCAGCGAGAAGATCCAGAGCGTCGAAGGGTCGAACACGTTCGAGTAGCTGGCCCCGGCAACGGCAGCACCCACGGTGTGCGCCGCGGTGTTGAGGATCAGGATCGCGGCGATGGGCACGTCCATGTTGTCTTTGAAGCTCTCGAGCAGGGCACCGGCTTTCGAACCCTTCTGACGCATCACAGCGATTTGCGGGCGCGTCAGTGACAACAGTACGGACTCAAAGATGGAACACAGGAACGAGACGACGAGCACGACGGCGACGGCGGCAATGAACAGCAGCATGGCGGCGCGGAATCCTTGCGTGGTGGAAACACAAGGATACCGCGCCTGCGGTCAGGATCGGCGTGGTGCTCGATCCCCGAGGGTCGGATCGCTGCTCACGCGGGCCGCCGTTGCGCCCGCGGGCGCCTGATACCAGCCGGGATCCGTGAAGTCCCCGCGCGCCACGTCATCGCGAACTTTGACGACCGAAAACATCCCACCCATCTCGATATTCCCGTGCGGACCGGCGCCCGTCATCATGGGCAGCGTGTTCTCCGGCCCGGGCATGTGCCCCATGTCGACGTGGTCCTGGTGCTCAGCCATGCCGCGCTGGCCCATTGCCATGTAGCCGGGCACGAGCGCACGCACGCGGGCGTCGAGCCCGGATTGGTCCACACCCAACGCATTGGGCAACCCGTGCCCCATGGCGTTCATCGTGTGATGCGCCATGTGGCAGTGAAACGCCCAGTCACCGGGAACCGCCGTGAACTCGATGTCGCGCATCTGACCGACGCCGATGATCTCTGTCGTCTCACGCCGCCACAGCGATCGTGGCCAGCGACCACCGTCAGACCCCGTGACCTCATACTGCACACCGTGCAAGTGAATGGGGTGATTCCACATCGAGAGATTGCCGATGCGTACACGAACCCGCTCACCGGCTCGCGCCACGAGCGGCTCGATCGCGGGAAACACCTTGCTGTTCCAGGTCCAGAGATCGAAGTCCTGCATGATCGACGGGTCGGGCCGGTAGCTGCCCGGGTGCAGCGCCCAGTTATGCAGCAGGAAGCAGTAGTCACGATCCACGGTTACGGCCTCACCCTCCTTCGGGTGGATGATGAACATCCCCATCATGCCGACCGCCATCTGCACCATCTCATCGGCATGCGGGTGGTACATGTGCGTCCCGTGCTGGTTTAGCGTGAACTCGTAGGCAAAAGTCTCACCCGGCGCGATCTGCGGTTGGCTGAGACCACCAACACCGTCCATGCCGCTGGGCAGCTTGATGCCGTGCCAGTGCACCGTCGTGTGCTCAGGCAGTCGATTGGTCACGAGGATCCGGACCCGGTCGCCTTCGACGGCCTCGATTGTCGGGCCTGGCGTGCTGCCGTTGTAGCCCCAGCAAACGGCGCGGCTACCGGGCGCAAACTCATGCTCGACAGGCTCCGCCACGAGGTGGAACTCCTTAACGCCGTTTTTCATGTCGTAAGGCAGCGTCCAGCCGTTGAGCGTTCGGACGGGCGTAAAGGCAGCGTCACCCGAACGCGTCGGTCGCTCGTTATCGCTTTGCGCCTGCGCGGGTCCGCTTGAGACTGCGGCGACCAGAGCGCCGGCGCCCGAAAGGCTGAGAAATTCGCGTCGTGACGTCATTGTTCTGCTCCGTGGTCGTGATGCTCAGGCATGTCGTGCCGGGCGTTCGGATCGTCGTTGTCTTCGTGATGCGTGGGCATGTCGTGGCCCGAGTGCGGCGCCATCGGCTGCGCGCGCGCTCCGGGGATCGACAACGGGCTGGTCTGCGGCACATCCAGCACATGCCCCGCTGCAGCGGCCAGCTCAACGTGTGCCTGCCAGTAGGCGCGAATACTCGCCACGTAGTCCTGCCAGCCCGCGATCTCTCGTTGCTTCACCTCAAGCAGCTCGAATACGCCGATGAGCATAAAGTTGTACTGCGCGGCCGCCTCGCTGGTTGCCCGTGCGCGCGCCGGCAACAGAAAATCGCGCTGGGTCTGCGACTGTTCGTATGCTGCAGCCAGTCGCGCGTGTGCGCGCCGCAGACCATTCTCAATATCGAGCTCTACCCGCTGCACAGCGGCACCCGCCTGGATCAGCGCAGCCTGTTGCCGCGCGACTCGGCCTCGTCCCGTGTCGAATACAGGCAATCCAATGGACAACGATGGCCCCTTAAGGCGTGTACCGTCGGGCTCGCGCTCGACCTCGCCGCCGATCGACAAACCGCCTAACCAGCGCGACCAGTTTTCGATCCCGACGCGCTCGGCCTGGGCGTCGGCACGCAAGCGCGCGGCGGCAAGATCCAACCGCCAGGTGCGTGCCGCATCAAGTAACGGTTCCAGGGCAGGCAGTTCGCGTGGCGGTTGCTGCAGCGTTCCGGAGAGCTGCCAAGAGCCACCGCTGCTGATACCCAGCGCATCGGCAAAATCGGCGCGAGCCTCCGCGGCGCGACGCGCGGCACCGATGGCATCGACACGCAACGCGGCGGCGACGGCCTGCTGCTCAGCAAGCTCTCGCGGCGTCAGGTTCCCTGCGCTGCGAAAGCGAGCCGCGAGTTCTGCTGAAACGATGCCCGTCTCGGAGACCTGCGCCTGAAGCGCTTCAAGCTCGAGCGCCGCGGCGTAGTCAAACCAGGCATGCCGCGCGTCGATGGCCGTCTGCATCGCGTGCATGGCGACGTCATGCTGCAACGCTGTGAAGTCAGCCGCAGCCAGGTTCCGCCGTGCACCGAGCGTCAGCAGGTCCGTGAATGCAAATACGATCCCGAAGGTCTCGAGCCGCCCCGAAGCATCGCTGTCGAGGCGCGCCACATCGATCATCGGGTTAGCGATCCGGGCGGCTTCGTACACATCCGCAGCACCAAACCCGATGCTCGCGAGCGCGGCCATCAATTCGGGATTGCGGCCGAGAGCAATCCGCACGGCAGCATCGTGATCAATCTCGTCAGGAACGCGCGCCGTCGCTGCGTCCGCGGGCGGCAAGGCCAGCCCACGCGCTTCGCCAAGCGTACGCACGGCGTCGTCGCCCTCCGACAGGGGCAAGGCACTGCAGCCTGCGAGTGCCCCTGCAGCGACGACCGTCGCTGCCAGTCTTTTCGTCAACATGAGAACTTTCCAGATCCGCGTCGGGCGCCGGGCGCCCGCGCACAAACAGACAAACCCGCTGCTCGCGGGCCGGTTCGCTTAGCGGTGCTGGTGTTGCGGTGGCCTGAGTAGGTCGGTACCGGGTGGATCGATGTAGAACGATGGCAAGACGATGCAGCTGTGGCGCTGCGGTCGCATTTCATCTTCGATCACATTGACGGCCGCGAGGGCTGGCGACGGTGCGGTATCACAATGATTGACGCAGTCGTGATCACAAGGACACGGGGCGTCAGCATGGGCTGCCTCGTGCGCCCCATCCGTCATGGCCCCATGATTGTGCACGCCTGACTCCGACATGTGCGCTGTGGTCTGAGGCTCGTGCGCACACGAATCCGGCCAGGCCTCCGCAACAGGAGCGGCCAGCCAGGCGAGTAAACACACGATGACGAAAGGCTTGCGCACACCCTGAGCCTAATCAATGACAAGGGGTCTCGACAAGCACGCGGGTCTCAGCTTATGCCGCGAATTGCGTTCCACGCCGTGCTGGCCCACGCTTGTCGCGGTTGCCGATCGAGAGACGATATGAGCCTCGCGTTGATCACCCACCCAGTGTTTGCCAGCCACGAAGTTCCGGGCGGACACCCTGAAGCCGGCTCGCGCATTACGGCCACGACCGAAGCACTGAGCAACCTGAGGGCGCCCGACCTCACTGAGATCCAGGCCCCGCGGGCAACGCGCGAGCAACTGGACCGCGTGCATGCTCCCGCTTACGTTGATGCCGTGTTTGACAGCGCCCCGGCTGACGGGCTCATTGCACTCGATCCCGAAACGACCATGGGCCCCCATTCTCTGGAGGCCGCCGTGCGTGCTGCAGGCGCCGTGTGTCATGGCGTGGATCTCGTTCTGGCCGGCGATGCCAGACACGTGTTCTGTCTCGTACGACCACCGGGTCACCACGCGGCTGCCGCGAATTCCGCAGGATTTTGCATCTTCAATAATGTCGCCGTGGGCGCAGCGCATGCGTTGACCAAGGACGCGATCGAACGCGTTGCCATCCTCGACTTTGACGTCCACCACGGTGACGGCACCGAGTCGATGGTTCGCGAAGATTCGCGCATCCTGATGTGCTCGACCTACCAGCACCCGCTTTATCCGGGCACCAACCTGCCTTCGGTTCCGGGCAGCCAGGTCAATGTGCCCTTGCCGGCAGGCACCGATGGCAGCACGTTTCAGACGGCGGTCACGCAGCGTTGGCTGCCCGAACTCGAAGCCTTCGCACCACAGCTGGTTCTGATTTCAGCGGGCTTTGATGCGCACGCGGCTGATCCGCTCGGCCAGCTCGGCCTGACTGAGAGCGACTTTGCCTGGGTAACTTCTCGCGCGATAGAGATCGCCGAACGCCACGCGCAAGGGCGCCTGGTGTCCGTACTCGAAGGGGGCTACAACCTTGAGGCGTTGAGCGCTAGCGTGCTCGCACACGTTGCTGCACTCAGGGTCCGCCGCTAAGCGTCGTCCTGCGCCTCGCCGTCGATATCGACCTGCTCATAGGCTTTCGCCACTGCATCAATCTTGCCGAGCGCTTCGGGCAACTCAATGCCAGCCTGCTTGGCCAGCTCATGCACGGGCGGCAGCGCGCCGATCATGCCTTTGAGAAACCCGGCGGTGGCCGACTCCGATCCACCCTCGCCATTCGGGCCGCTGTCCCAGACCGTGATCTTGTCGATCTGAAGGTTCTGGATCGCCTTGACCTGTTCGGCCACAAGCGTCGGCAGCTGTTCGATGACGAGCAGCGCGGGCGCGATGTCCTTGCGTTCACCGCAGACTTCGAGGAGGCGTTCGTAACCCGCTGACTTGGCTTCGAGGACAGCCTGCGTACCTTCGGCCTCGGCCTTGTACTTGGCCAGGATGGCGTCGGCCTCACCGGCCGCGATACGCCGTACACGCTCGGCTTCCGCGTCGGCCTCGATCTCGATTTTCTGTTGATCGACGAGTTGCTGCGCGATTTCCTGTTTCTCTAGCCGGGCGATCTCGGCTTCTTTCTCGGCCCTCAGAACATCGCGGCTGGCTTCGGCCATGGCGACCTCACCCAGACGCTTGGCTTCAGCGCGCCGCTTTTCGAGCTCGGCTTCGTAGTCGGCGATGCTCGCCTTGCTCTGGTTCTCACCCTGAACGGCGCTGGCTTCGAGGTTGGCCACCTTGATGCGCTGGTGCGCCTGGGCCTTTTTCTTACCCTCGGTCGACAGTGCGGCTTGCTCGGCCGTGGCGATCTCGAGCTTCTTCTGCGCCTCGGCCTCACCGGCGACACCCTCGGCTTCGAGCCGGGCCACCTGCACACGCTGGTCGCGCTCGGCCTCTTTGGTACCCGTCGCCGACAGCGCCGTCTGCTGCGCAACTTTGACGTCGCGCTCGCGCATGTTGTCGGCCTCACCGATCGCGCCTTCACGCTCGGCCGCGGCCACTTCGATCTTGGCCTTGTTGATAGCCTCGGCGGCGGCCTTCTGACCCAGCGCTTCGATGTAGCCACTCTCGTCCGTAATGTCGCGAATGTTCACGTTGATCATCTCGAGCCCGATCTTGTTGAGCTCGAAGTTCACGTTCTTGTTCACGAGGTCGAGGAATTTCTCGCGGTCCTGGTTGATCTCCTCGATCGACAGCGTCGCGATGACGAGACGCATCTGACCCAGGATGATGTCCTTGGCCTGGTTCGAGATCTGGTGGTCGTCGAGGCCCAGCAGACGCTCGGCCGCGTTGTTCATGATGTTCGGGTCAACCGAGACACCGATGGTGAACGTCGAAGGCACGTTAACGCGGATGTTTTTCTTCGAGAGCGCGCTCTGCAGCTCGATATCGATCGTGAGCGGCTCGAGCGTCAGGTAGGCAAAGCTCTGCAGCAGCGGCACGACGAAGGTACCGCCACCATGAATACAGCGGGCCGCACGTTCGCCGCCGACCTTACCGTAGACGACCAGGATGCGGTTCGAGGGGCAGCGCTTGTACTGCGTGACGAGGATCGCGAGAAAGAATGCGACCAGCAGGACGACCGAGACGACCAGCATGAGCGGGCCGGGAGAGAATCCTTCCAGAAAAGCCACTGTCTTGTCCTTTAGTTGTTGTCGCCGTAGTCCATGGGCTCAACGATGAAAATGCCATCGTCGCGCACAGACGTAACGGTCACGCTTTTGAATTCCTTGATCGCGGGGCCGGCGCTGATGGCGTCCATCGTCTTGCGGCGACCCGAGACGGTCACCGTGATCTTGCCCATGCCATCACCACGCGCGGGGATCGACATGTAGACGCTGGCCGTGTGGCCGACTGCCGTCTGCACGTCGTAAGACACTGTGCGGTTGAGCTTGCGCGTGAGCGCCATGAGGCCCGAGGCAGCGCTCATAAGCACCACACCGAAGCCTGTGGCCGCCGCGGCCGAGGCCATGCTCGACAGCTCCCAGTCGATGCGACAGGTGAGCCCCATCCATCCCGCGCCCATGAAGAAGGCCAGGATCGACAGCATCGAGAACATGTCGAAGGCGCCATCGCCGCCGCCGACCGTGAGGTCGCCGTCGATGTCGCCCGAGTCACCGAAGAACAACGCCAGCAGCAGACGGATCACGAAAAACGTGGTGCCCAGCAGCGCCATGACGAGATAGACGAGCACGTCCATGCCGTAGCGCAGCGCGTCGTCCCAGTTGAATAGCAGGTCGAGTATCTGCCCGCTCCAGTCCCTCACTCCCCAGAGCCCAATATAGCACTGGGCCCCGGGGTGGTCAGCCGCAACAGCGGCTCGACATTAACGTCGTGAGGTGAGCTTTCCGGGCGGGCCGCGACGCGTGCGTCGCGGGCTGGCTTCAACGTCCGAAGCCTCGAAGCGTGCAAACTCGGCGCGCTCGACAGGCGCGTCGGCACCATGACGTTTGTAAGGCGGCGCGCCGCGGAAGTCGACGCGTGCTGATGCTGCGCGAACAAGTGCTGCCTCGTCCTTGCTGGCAGCCGAGACCCGCTGACGCTTGAACGGCGGCTTGCCGCGGAAGTCCG
Source organism: uncultured Gammaproteobacteria bacterium (assembly GCA_937899415.1). Lineage (GTDB taxonomy): Bacteria > Pseudomonadota > Gammaproteobacteria > Steroidobacterales > Woeseiaceae > CALBPI01. The sequence goes on from CALBPI010000005.1 coordinate 31,061, forward strand.
TCTCGAGGACCACCGCATCGGCGCGCGCCTCGTCAGCAACGACGTCAGACGTCATCACGCCGAGCCCGATGGCCGACAGGGCACCAACAACTACCAAACTGCGAACCGTATGCATGGTTTTTTCCTTCTTGTCTCCAGGCGAACAACGCGAACCGTTCCGGTGCAGCCTGGCCAGTTATCGCCCCGCATTGGTGCGGAACGCGACCGGACAAGGCCTGCGCTGCTCTGTAAGTGCTTGATAGTTTATCGCGTTCTGGGTGGCGCGAACATTGCAACGACCCGAGTGTGATCTTCGAGCAAACCGAATGATCGGGCGCCTTGCGCTCGTTTTGACCGCCTGCCTCCTGCCGTTGCCGAGCGCGGGCTCGGACCCCGTTCAGCTGTTTGAAATCGCCCTGGAGCGCCACGAAGCCGGCACCTTTTACGTTCGCGGCCGGCTCGGGGAAGACCTCGAGACCGAATTGCTGCTCGATACGGGCTCGACCTACGTCGCCCTGACCAAAGACACGTTTGCTGCGGTCCGCCGCCAGGCCGAGGTCGTTCATGTGCGCGACATCGAAGGCACGATGGCCGGCGGCCGCACGCTGCGTGTGCCCATTTACGAGGTGCCGCTGCTCGAACTCGGTGCCACCTGCGTGCTGCACGATATCGAGGTGGCCGTGATCCCGGGCGCCACCCGCAACATTCTCGGGCTCAGCGCGCTGCAGCAATTGCAGCCGCTCACGCTGAGTCTTGAGCCGCCGCGCTTACAGTTTTCCCAGTGCCCCGGGAGATCGCAGACGACCGCCGCACGCTAGTAGCCGTACTCCGAGAGCTCTGTACCGAATTCACCCGTCGCCCCAACCGGGTTGAAGAAGCGATCGTTGGTGCCGACGTAAACGTCATTGGGCAGCTGGAACACCCGCTGGTATTGCTGCGGCATGTAGACGGCCTGGTTCTGGTTGTTGACCACCACACGGCGTTCGTGGACCGCATCGATGAGCTTGCTCTGACCGGCGTCATTCATGCCGTTGCGCCGGCGCCAGGAGTCCATCGAGCTGTCGAGCACGTCACTGCTTGAAGAGGTTGTCGAAGTCGTGGCCGAGTTGGCCGCGATGCGTGCTGCGTTGGCCTTGAGCCAGGCCTGCTGCGCGGCGCGCTTGCGCTGTGTGGCGGCTGCGATCATCTGCGAGCGTTGCTGGTAACGCTGGGCAACGCGGTTCAGGTACTGCGGGTCGTGCTTCATGCCTTCGCCCACGAAGTCCAGGAGCGACTCCTGCGCTTCGCCGTCGACCTGGGCGCTCGTGATCGTGCCGACCGCCATGGCGGTCGTGACGTAGCCCGACATGCCACCCCACATGTCGGCCGCGCGCTGATCGACAAACAGAACGGCCGGCAGCAGCAATTCGTTGATTGTGTGACCGTTGGCTTCGTAGCTCAGGCGCACCTCGAGCACCTCCATGCGCGGGTACTGGCCCGGCTGCAAGCCCAGGTTGCCCATTTCGGCGAGCAGCTTCTGCGCCTGGTCCGGGCGCGGTCGCATGCTCTGAATGCGCGCGTTGGGGCGGATCGTTGGAATGTACTGGTCGGCGAAGCTCCTGATATCGCGAATTGGTCGCGCATCGCAGCCCGCAAAGCCCTGTTGCGCTGTGTGCGGCATGGCATCGAAGTTCGAGGTACAGCCCCAGACGCCGCCCGGGATGAACTCCACCCAGCGCTTGCCGTCGGGTGCCGTGGCCATGAAGTGCAGCTTCATGGGCTCCATGAGGCAGCTCGGGTGCCCCGTCCACTGCACATTGCCGCTGACGTTCCAGCCCTTGGGCAGCGTGACCGTCATGGCCCGCATGGGCCGCTCAAAGCCGAACTCGTCGCGGATTTCGTGGGTGGTGGTCTGTGCGCTTGCGGTGGCGGCAAGCGTGAGCGCGGCCAGCAGGGTGGTGTGTCGCTTGAACATGTCGGTCTCCGAATGCGGTGAATCGCAGGGGCTTGTCCGTATAGGCGCAAGCCCGATGGAAACCGGGTCAGCTTTTTGGGGCGTTGTTGGTGTCTTTTGGCAAAAAGGCCGCGCAAGCGTCCACCAGAAGCAGCGCGGCAAGCAGATCAGCCATGGGCTCAGGCCCCGCATCCTCGAAATCCAGCTGGAACACCGTGAAACCAGATCGCGCGTCGTAAGCCCGCCTGGTCTCTTCCGCCGACGCCAGGGCCGCTGAATACACCGGGATCGGTGACCCCTCAACCAGCAGGGTAGCGACCGGGCCTGTGTAGGCGTCTCGACCCGCTTCACTGGGTTCTCGTCGACCGATGACGAACCAGCCGGGATCGGCGCCCGATGCGGCGTCAGCGACCTGGCGCACGCGCGCGATCTCGTCGCCCACGACCTCGTCCGAGTCTGGCACAAGCCATCCCGGTCCCAGCAGGTGGCCGAGGCACATTGAAAAATCCGGGCTGACGATGGGGTCGACCCATTCCGGTTGGATTACGTAGAGCCGCACGATGATCCAGGTCGCCGCCGCAATGGACGCCAGCCAAAGAAACCGGTTAGTTATTTTGCCCGGTGGCCGCCTGCTGTCCTCGGACATCAGCCCGCCGCTCCGGGCGCAGAGCATGCTGGCGTATCAGGAGTGTGTTGAGCGGGTAGCGGGAATCGAACCCGCATCATCAGCTTGGGAAGCTGAGGTTCTACCATTGAACTATACCCGCGGCCGTGGCGTGCCCCCGGATTCTAGACCACCCGCTGCCGTGGCGGTGGTTTAGAATCGCCGGGACCGGGGCAGCAGACCGCGGGCAATGGGGACAAGCATGACTGAGTCGCAGCAAAAAGACCGGTTCCGGCCGTTTCTGGTCGTCGTCACACTGCTCGCGTGGGCCTTGTTTCTCTGGATGGCCACGCACCGCAGCGAGCAGGCCAGCTACTTCGGCTACTCGAAGTCTTACCTCGCGCTGCTCGTCGTTCTGGGTTGCGGCGCCATCGTGACCACGCTCCTGCATTGGGGCCCCGTATACCGCTGGCTGTACACCAGACGTCTCAACATTATCGTTCCGATCGTGACGACCGTGCTGGGGCTGGGTGTGCTCGAACTCGCCGTGCGCTTTATCGATCCGGCGGGCATTTCCTACTACGCCTACGCCAAGCGCTACCACCTGGCCAAGCTTGCCGACGACGAGGTCTTCTACCGCCACCCGTCGGACTGGTCGGCACGCTACGGCGACGTCGAGGTGACCACGAACGCTTACGGCTTCCGCAGTGCGCCCATCACCGACAAGCAGGCTGACGAGTTTCGTGTGCTGTTTCTCGGCGACTCGGTGACCTTTGGCTGGGGCGTCGACCAGGGCGCCGTGTTTGCCACTCGCGTCGCCGACATGCTGAGTCCTCGCCTTGGCCGCCCCGTGACAACGATCAATACGGGCGTCGGTAGTTACAACACCGACAACCAGTTCAAAACCCTGCGCCGCCATCACGACGCCCTGGACCCGAACATCGTGGTCCTTTTGTACGTGAGCAACGACATCGAGCCGACACCCGAAACAGCGTTCGACCCGAGTCGGGAAGTGCGCATGTCGGACAAGAGTCCGCCCGAGGTCATCAAGCTCGTGCTGGGCCGAAGCTGGACCTACCGGCTCGTCGCGCATCTGCGCCAGTTCGGCGGTGGCGGTGGCTCGGCTGGCCTCAACACCGAGAGCGCAGGCTGGGCGCAGTCGGCGCAGGCACTGCGCGATCTCATCGCTTATTGCGAGGCTCGGGACCTGCCGCTTGTGGTCCTCATGTACCGACCATTCCCGACGCCGCTCGAAACGGAAATCTCGGCGCAGCTGGCCGACATCACGAACGGGACCGACGCACACTTCGCCGACGTCTACCCGTGGTTTGAGGGCCGCGATATGCGCGTGCTCCTCAACTCGGCCGTTGACAGCCACCCCAATGCCGACGGCCACACGGTGCTCGCCGAGGGCATCACAGACCTCATCGCCACGCTCGATCTGGCCGAGTGATGCTTGGCCGAATGCTGCGCGCGCGTGAGGGTGCGTCGACAAAGTGAGTGACCCGAAACGCCAGGACTACGACGTCATCGTCATCGGCGGTGGCGCCGCGGGCCTCATGTGCGCGATCACGGCGGGCCAGCGCGGCCGCCGCGTTGTCGTGCTCGAAGGCTCGAACAAGATCGGCAAGAAGATCCTCATGTCGGGCGGCGGGCGCTGCAACTTCACCAACCTCTACTGCGAGCCCGAGAACTTCCTTTCTTCGAATCCGCCGTTCTGCATTTCGGCACTCCGGCGTTACACGCAGTGGGACTTCATCGCGCTCGTCGAAAAACACGAGATCCCCTACCACGAGAAAACGCTGGGGCAGCTCTTTTGCGACCGCTCGTCGAAGGACATTGTCGCCATGCTGCGGGCCCAGTGTGACGACGCCGGCGTCGATATCCTCGTCGACTGCGAGATTCAAAGTGTCGCCGCGGATGTCGGCTACACAGTGACCACGAGTCTTGGCACGTTCCAGGCGCCATCGCTCGTGATCGCAACGGGCGGATTGTCGATCCCGAAGATGGGTGCGAGCGGCCTCGGCTATGAGCTCGCGCGTCAGTTCGGTCTCGAGGTTCTCGAGACCCGGGCGGGACTCGTGCCCTTTACCTTCTCGGGCCCAGCCAAGGACCTGACGGCCAGTCTCGCCGGTGTGAGTCTGCCGGCCTCGGTATTCGCGGCCGACGCACAATTTAACGAAGGCCTGCTGTTTACACACCGCGGATTGAGCGGCCCTGCGGCACTGCAAGTCTCAAGCTACTGGCATCTGGGCGAGCCCATCTTCATCGACCTGGCACCCGACACCGATCTCGCAGGCATGTTGCTCACGCACAAGTCGCAGCAACCCCGATCGCTGCTGCGCTCCGTGTTGTCGGATATCCTCCCGCGTGCCCTGGTCACGAACCTGCAACCCTTGCTCTGGGAAGAACTCGCCGAGCTACCCCTGGCCGAGATCTCCGACGACGCACTACGGGAGCTCGCCGAGACCCTGAGCCATTGGGCGCTGAAGCCCTCGGGCACCGAAGGCTACCGCACGGCCGAAGTCACGCTGGGGGGCGTCGACACGCGTGCGCTTTCATCGCAAACGATGGAAGTCCGCAACCAGTCCGGCCTCTACTTCATCGGCGAGGTCGTCGATGTCACGGGGCACCTGGGCGGCTTCAATTTTCAGTGGGCCTGGGCTTCGGGGCACGCGGCTGGCGAAGTTTGCTGAGTGATAGGCTCAGGGCCAGGCCACAGGGGACAACACACATGGTAAGTCGCAGAGCAGTGTTGAAGACGGGCGCGGCATCCGCGGTGTTGCTGGGGCTCGGCGGCGCCTGGTGGGTCGGCACTGGCCCTGCCCAACGCGCGCGCGAGCCCTGGCGCGCGGCGGCGGCCGGGTTTGGCGATCCGCGACTCGACATCCTGGCCTACGCCATTCTCGCGCCCAATGCGCACAACATGCAGCCCTGGCAGATTGCGCTCGACGACGCGAATGGCTTCTCGTTGTTCTGCAATCCCGAGCGTCTGCTGCCCGAGACGGATCCACCGGGTCGGCAGATCACGATCAGTTTTGGCTGCTTCCTCGAGCTCTGCCGCATGGCCGCGGCCGAGTCCGGTCTGCGCGCCGATGTCGACCTGTTTCCCGAGGGCGAGCCGCAGCCGACGCTGGATAGGCGGCCCATCGCGCGCGTCTCGTTGGTACCGGACGCCAGCGTGACGCCGGACCCACTGTTCGACACGGTCCTTGCACGGCGCACGAATCGCATGCCGTTCGACACCGAACGCAACGTCGCCGAAGCGGACCTCGCGGCTATCGCTGCCGTTGGCGTGCCCGGTGTCGACCTCGCGGGCACCACCGAAACCTCGCGTGTTGAGTTGCTGCGCCAGCTTGCCGTCGACGCCTGGAGCGTCGAGTGGTCCACAGATGCCACGCGGCGCGAGAGCATCGAGGTCATGCACATCGGCAAGTCCGCAGTAGATGACGCGCCCTACGGACTCTCCGTCGACGACCGCTTTACGAGCACGATGGGCATGCTGGGTGTCGTCACGCCCGAGTCGCTCGACGACCCGGAAGCGATCGCGTTTCGCGAGTCCTACGCCTACTACGAAAAAGCCTGCGCCTCGGCGACGGCCTTCGTCTGGTCGACGACGTCGCGCAACACGCGTCACCACCAGATTGCGGCAGGCCGCGCCTGGGTGCGGGCGCAGCTCATCGCCAACGCGCGCGGCATCGCGTTTCATCCGTTGAGCCAGGCGCTGCAGGAGTTTCCCGAGATGGCGCAGAACTATCGGCGTGTGCACGACCTGCTCGCGCGCGAAGATGGTGACACGGTGCAGATGCTGGCACGCGTTGGCTACGCGCCCGCGTTGGGGCCGTCGCCGCGTCACCCGCTCGAGTCCCGGATCATCCAGACATGAGAAGACTGACGGCGCGCTGCGCGGTCCTCATCTCGCTGTTCCTCTGCGGCTGCGCTACGCGAAGTGCAGACGAGCCGCAAGTCACATTCGACGAAATCGCGCCGGGGGTGTGGACGCACACGGCGTATCTCGAGATCAAACCCTGGGGACCCGTCGCGAGCAGCGGTCTCGTGGTGGTCACCGACACGCACATCGTGCTTGTGGATACTGCCTGGACCGATGCACAAACGCGCGAGATTCTGGATTGGGCAGACACGACCTTTGGGCGACCGGTGACGGGCGCGGTCTTCACCCACGGCCACAACGACAAGATGGGCGGCGTCGCCGCCGTGCGCGAGCGCGGGATCCCCAACTACGCGAACTACCTATCGAACCGGCTTGCCGAGCGTTGGGGCCTGACCCCCGCTGCACGCGTGGTTGAGTTTGATGGTGCCGGCGAAGCTGACGCCGTCGCCGAGCTGGCACCGCTGACCCTGTTTTATCCGGGGCCCGGGCACACGGACGACAACATCGTCGTGGGCGTCAACGGTACGGAGGTGTTGTTTGTCGGCTGCCTCGTGCGTCCGGGAAGCTCGCGGACCCTGGGCAACACAAACGACGCCGACGTCGGCCATTGGGCCGACGCCGTTGTCGCTGTCACCAGGCGGTTTCCCGAAGCGTCGCTCGTGGTGCCGAGTCACGGCGCGCCGGGATCACGCGCCCTGCTCGATCACACCATCGAATTAGCTAGGCGCGGCGCCGACCCAGCGCAATGAGGCCAAGCCCCATGAGCAGCAGGGAAGCGGGCGCGGGCACGGGCGTTGAGGTCGCGACACCTGCGGTGCCACCAAAGCCGTTGAATGCGGAGCGGAACGGTGTCTCGAACGTATCGCGCGAGCAAATCGCTACGCCCTGATCGCACTGCCACTGGAACGCGCCAATCATGTTGACGGAGCCACCCGCGTCCGTCAGCGGCGTTTCAAACACCAGCGACAACACGTTGAAGAAGCCGTCATCGAATGCGAGCAAGCCAAAGTTGCCCTCGAAATTGCCGGGGCCAAAGACGACGCCGTTCAGTGTCGACGTGAAGGTGCCACCAGCGTAGTTCGTTGCAGGCGCGGGCGCGCAGGGCGCAGGCGGCGCCTGTGTGCACAGCAAGAGATCCCCAGCCGATGCCGTGATGCTCACATCACTCGTCATGTTGGTATCTGCGTCGTAGATGAAGGTCCCGTTAACGGTGCCGTTGCCACCGATGAAGGTTGTATCCGCCAGATTCCATTCCACGGGTACAGCGTGCGCTGACGCGGCCAGGCCGAGTGCCAGCAGTGCTGAAGTGAGTGAACGTTTCATTGTTGTTTTCCAGACTGTTGTTGTGGTTTTCGCTGTATTTAAAGGCAATTTGGATACCTTAGCGCCACAAGTTACTAATTTTTATAAATTTATTGGATTCTTTGACGACCCCTCTGCGACTCACGGGCGCTCAACTGTAAAGCCTCCCGACACCCGTAATCCGGCCTGGGTGGACGATTCGACGCGTCGTAGCAGCACAGTCATTGCTGCGGCAGAACTTGTCGCGGCGCGGGATCGGGACTAGCGTGCTCCCGGGGACGACAACAACAACAAACCTGGGGGATCGGGCCATGCCGTACAAACGCGCCTGGATCGGCGTCTTCATCATGCTGCTGCTCAGTGTTGCGGCGTTCTGGCGCTCGTATTGGAGCACCTTCACGACGGCGCCCTGGCAGTATCACGTGCACGGCCTGTCGGCGACGGTCTGGATGCTGCTGCTGATCGCGCAGAGCTGGTCAATCCACCACGGGCAGCGCAGCTTTCACAAAACCGCGGGGCTCGCGACGTTCGCGTTGATCCCGGTCTTTGCTGCGGGCGGCTTGCTGGTCATTGGCACCATGGCAGTGGGCCAGAGCCCGTTCTATGAGATCTACGGTGACCGACTGGCGGCGGTGGACGTCATCACCACCGCGGTGTTTCTCTGGTTCATCTACGAGGCACTGAGACATCGGCGCCGTGCAGGCCTGCACGGTGGCTACATGATTTCGACCGTGTTTCTGCTCATGGCGCCGACGCTCGGCAGGATCATGCCCAACTTTGTGCCGGGCATGACCATTCGCTCCATGGACGAGATCCACCGCTTTGGGTACGGGCTGCACATGAGCCACGCTATCGCTCTGATCATCCTGGCGTTCCTCATCACCCGCTACCGGCGCTTCAGCCGACCGTTCCTCATTGCGGCCAACACCGTCGTCTCGCAGTCCATTGTGTTCGAGACGCTTGCGAAGACCGACGCCTGGGACGCCACGATGCGTGCCTACGCCGGCATCCCGCCCATGGCCCAACTCGTCGCCGGGCTCGCCCTGGGGGCCGCGGTTGCACTGGCGGGCTGGAGCGCCGGCAAAGCCGAGGCTGGCCCCAGCGCACCGCCCGACATCGCCCAGACGGCCTCCTGAAATTATTTTGCGTCCCTGCATCCATACGCGCCTGCGCCCCGTCTAGATAAATAACAGGGCAACACACGGGAGACCCTCATGGGCAACTTGGCCGTCTTTGGATTCTGGATGTTTATCGCCGCCGTCTCGGTAGCGGGCATCTGGTACGACGCAAAGGAAAAAGAGACCAAGCAGGAGACGCTGCGCCGCGTCGTCGAAAGCGGTCGCGAAGTCGACCCGGAGACGATCCGCCAGATCATCGGCGAGAACTCCGGCGGCAATACCGCGAGGGACCTGCGCATTGGCGCCTACATCCTGTTTGGCGTGGCGCCCGGCATGTTCCTGTTCAGTCTCTTCCTGGGCATGGTCAATGACGATGCCCGCGTGGTGCTCATGGGCGTCTCAGCATTGATCGCCTGCATCGGCGGCGGCCTGCTTGGCGCGGCCAAGCTCGTCGAGCGCAACCAGGCCGAGGCCTGACACGCCTGCATGCCGGATGCACCCGGCTATTACGCGCAAGGTCCGGAGGCACTGATCGTGAACCTGGCCGCACGCGGCGACCGTGACGCCTTCGCAGAGCTCGTGCGTCGCCGCCAGCCGTGGCTGCGCAATCTCATGCGCCGCCTGTCGGGCGATGCAACGCTCGCCGACGACCTCGCCCAACGCGTGTTCCTCAAGGTCTGGCAAAAGATCCGCAAGCTGCGCCAGGCAGATCGGTTCGCGGGCTGGATCAAGCAGATCGCCGTGAATGAGTGGATCGATCACCGCCGCAAGCAAGGCACGGCGTGGCACGAAGCTTATGAGGACGAGGCGCAGGCCGCGCCTGCACAAACACCAGCCGCCGCCATCGATCTCGATGCGGCGCTTGCGACGCTGTCCGATCCGGTGCGCACCTGCATCGTACTCGCCTACCACGAGCGGCTGTCGCACCCCGAAATCACTGAGCTCACGGGACTGCCTGCAGGCACCGTGAAGTCACACATTCGTCGCGGCAGCCAGAAGCTGCGCGACGCGCTGGAAGCTTACGGAGGCGCGTCATGAGCGAAGAGCGCGACCCGACACTCGAGTCTCTGTTTGCCGCAGCCGAAGAGCCGCTGCAGGACGCGGCGTTTACGGAATCGGTCACCGACGAGATCACCGGGCGCCGGCGTCGACTCATCTTCAGCCGCTTCGGCGTGCTCGGCATGATCCTCGTGCTCGAGGTTCTGCTGCAGTCACCATTGCAACAGTCGCTGGGCGTCGCGGCCGACTGGCTCGGCCGCCCGCTGATCCCGCTTGAAGGCGAGTGGCTGTCGTTCGCGCTCTCGCCCGTGAACACGGCCGCCGGAATTCTCGGCGCCGTGCTGCTAGGCGTTCACCTGTTCCTGCGCAGCGTCCTCAAGTAGCGCCAATCAGATTCGGATCGGCAGGTCTCTGGCTCGTACCCCCGCCGCCGCATAGATCGCGTTACCAATCGCGGGCGGCACCGGAATCAGCGGCGGCTCACCAAGACCGGTCGGCGTCTCCGTACTCTCCATGAAGCGGATGTCGAGCTCGGGCGCATCGGCCATGCGCAGCGGCGTGTAGCTGTCGAGATTGCGATCGCGCACCTGCCCGTCGACGAACGCAGTGCCTTCGTGCAGCGCGAGGCTTACGCCCCAGAGTGCCGCGCCCTCGGCCTGCGCCAACGCACCGTCGGGGTGGACGACCGTGCCGCAGTCGATGCTCTGCCAGAGCTTCTTGACCGTGACCTCTTTCGAGTCCGGGTCCACCGCGACATGCGCCACACACGCAACCCAGGTCGGCATGTTGCGCTCCTGGCCGTGGCACACGGCGACACCCAGGCCCTCGTTATCGGGCAATTCGCGGCCCCAGCCGCTGCGCTCGCGTACATCTTCAAGCACCTTGGCCAACCGACTCGCACCACCCACGGAATTGGGTGACGTGCCCGCGTTCTTCCCTGCCGCATCGAGACGGGCCAAACGGAACGCGATGGGGTCTTCGCCAGCACGTTCGGCCAACTCGTCCATGAAGCTCTCCACGCCCCAGCCGACCCAGCCCGGGCCCACAGCGCGCAGCCAGCCGGGCAGGAAGGTTTTCTGCGCCAGCGGATTGTTGATGGCGCGCACGCGATGCGCGCGCAGCGTGTACCAGTGGTCGCCGCCCGAGATCGAGAACGTATCAAACTTGCCGTTGCCGTCCACGCCGGGCGCCAGGAAGCCGGGCGCCATGGACAGCGTCGGCCAGCCGGCCGCTGCGGCGTGCTCGATACCCGTCAGCGCACCGTCGGCGTCGAAGGACGCGTCGAATTGCTGCACCGAGGCCGATCGCACGCAGTCGAAACGACTGTCGTCGGGACGCTGGAACACGAGCTTCACAGGCTGGCCCAGTTCACGCGCGGCGAGTGCTGCGGGAATCATCTGGTCGCCAAACAGGCGCCGACCGAAACCACCGCCCAGGTAGTACTGGTGCAGGATGACGTCGGTCTCGGGCATCTCGAGCGCTTTGGCCAGGTACGGCAAGATCAGCGACTGCCACTGGTTGCCCGCATGGATGTGGCACTTGCCGTCTTTGAATTCGACGAGCGCGTTTTGAGGCTCCAGCGTGAAGTGCAGGGCCGTCGCCGTACGATAGGTGGCGTTGTGCGTGCTCGCGGCCTGAGCCCTCGCCCGGGCGACATCACCGTCGTCGACGACGAGCACACCCGTGCTGCCGTCGGCGGCGAGGCGCGCGCCTTCAGCCAGGATATCCGCCTCACTCACGCCCGCGGTCTCACCGGCCTCCCAGTCGACCTCGATGGCCGCCGCGGCATTCATCACCGCCGGAAAGCTCTCGCCGACGACGACCGCCCAGCCCTGGATGGTGTCGCTGGGATCGGTGATCACGACCGTCTTGAGGTAGCCGGGAATGTCTCGCGCCGCCGTATCGTCGATGTCGATGATACGGCTGCCGTAACGCGTCGGCGGGATCAGTGGCGTGGCGTACACCATGCCGGGCAATTCGACGTCGAGACCATAGACCGCCGCGCCGCGCGACTTCTCGGGGATGTCGAGCGCTGCCGTGTCCTTGCCAATAAAGCGACGCTCCGAAGCCGGCTTGATGGGCAGCGCGGCAAGCTCTTCGTCGGTGAAGCTTCGGGACACATCGCCGTTGCGCACGATCTCGGCAAACGTGATCGACTGATCACCTGCGGACACGGTGCTGTCGGCGACGGTGCAGTCTTCAGGCGTTACGCCCAACAGGCTCGCACCCGCGTCGCGCAAGACGGTGCGTCCCGCAGCGCCGGCCTGACAGAGCTGCACCCAGGTAGTGTGAACAGACCAGGAACCGCCCGTGACCATGTAGCCCCACTTCGGGTCGGTATCGACATGCTTGATGGAAATAGCGTCCCAGGCGGCGCCGAGCTCATCGGCGACCACACGCGCGAGTGCGGTGCCCACATGCTGGCCCATTTCGGCCTTGGCGATGTTGACGAGCACAGCGCCCGCGCCGTCGATCTCAAACCAGACGGCGGGTGAGAACGTGGCGCTCGCATCGCCGCCCGAGAACTCGAGCGCAGCCTGTTCCTGACTGCAACCGGGTAATACGGTGCCGAGGGTCATCACGAGGCCGGTATTCATAGTGCCGACGAGGAAGGTGCGGCGGCTGAGGTTTGGCAGGTTCTTTGCGACAGACATGGCTACATCTCCTCACTCGCGGCGCGGATCGCCTTCTTGATACGGGTGTAGGCCATGCACCGGCAGAGATTGCCGGTCATGTGCGTGGTGATCTCGTCGTCGGTCGGATTCGGGTTGTTGGCCAGCAGGTTCTCGGCCTGCATGATCTGGCCCGACTGACAGTAGCCGCATTGCGGGACCTGGCCATTGACCCAGGCCAGTTTGAGCGCCTTGCCAGGGGGGCTGTCGAGCCCCTCGATGGTGGTGATGGCTCTGCCGGCCGCAACACTTACCGGGACAGAGCAGGAGCGAATGGGTGTGCCTTCAAGGTGAACTGTGCAGGCACCACACTGGGCGATGCCACAGCCAAACTTGGTGCCCTTGAGCTTTAGCTCGTCACGAATCACCCATAACAGCGGTGTGTCGTCGGGACTCTCGGTTTGAACGGCCTTTCCGTTCAGGGTGAACTCGGTCATTGGCGCCTCCCCCCAGACTTGCTCATAACCTGAGCCTGAGTCTACTCCAGCGGAGACGGCTTTGCCGGAGGCCGACGGCTCGTCTAAATCGGGGGCAAGTCCGGGCGCGCCTCGTAATCGGCGCGCTGGCGTGCGATCTCGGCCTCGAGCGCATCAAATGCGGCTGCGAACTCCGCACCTTCGAGTGCGCTCTCAAAGACGGGCGCTCTGAAAACCCACCAGTTTTGCACGTTGCCAATGTCGATGGCCTTGCGCAGCGCAGCGGCGGCGGACGCATCGTCGTCTTGAGCCAAGGCGCCCATGACGCCCGAAAACTCAGCCACCGTGATCCGACCTGGCACAGAGGCCGCCGAACGCTGGACTGCGTTGTACATGTCCTCGGCCTTCTCGATCTCGCCAGCGTTCTCAAGCAACGCGGCGACGACCAGTGCCAGGGTGATTTCCTGCGGTCGAATCTCGGGTGTGGGCGATTCAAACAGCTCGGGACGGACGCCGGAGATCAGTGTGTGCGCCTTCTCCAGCTCATTTGCCAGAAAGTACGCCGACCCGTAGCCCACGCGCGGGCCATCGGGAAGGCTCTCAATGACCTCAAGTGGCAGCAAGAAATCCTCTAAGCGACCGCCTTGAATGCTGGCCGAAAGATCCGCGCTCGAGGTGCCCGGGGGGTACTGCGTCGGAAAATCCCGCCCCAGCGCTTCGGCACAGGTCACAGCGTCCTCGAGCTTGGCAAGCTCGGCGAGTAGCAAGCACTGCATGCTGCGCGAGTCGGGGCTCGTGGGCGCGAGGCGCACGGCCTCATCCACCCAGCGCAACGATTCGGCCAGCCTGCCCTGGACGTACATCAGGTTGCCGCGGGTGTTGTACAGGCCGGAGAAGTCAGGGTTCCGGCGAATGCCGTCAAGCAGCACCGCGTCCGCCTCATCCATCTGACCCAGTTCTGTCAGCAACCCGGATTCGGCAACCGCAAGAATCGCGGCCCCGGGGTCGATATCGCGCGCCTTCGACATCTGCACAAGCGCCTCGTCGAAGCGCCCCAGCTCGCGCAGCATGATGGAATACCAGTGCCGTGCTGTTGCGTAGTTGGGACTCTGCGCAATGGCCTGCAGGAAGTAGCCTTCTGCCGCCTCGAAATCATTCTGATCCTCACGCAGGTCCGCGAGTGCCGTCAGGACCTCGCCGGAATTCGGATTCAGGCTCAGCGCTTTATCAATGGCACGACGCCGTGGCTCGAACGACTCCGGCAGCGCAATATCATCGTACAAGGATCGAAGCGCGTGCACATCGGCAAGCCCGACCCAGGCCAGCGCATAGCTGGGGTCAAGTTCGACCGCACGCTCGAAATGCCCCAATGCCCGCGTGAGCGCCGGCGCTGTGCGCCGCGCCATTTCGGTCTTGCCCGTTCGGTACTCGATGTAGGCTTCGCGAATCGCCGTCTGCTGGCTGCCGATCGCGTTGCGGTCGCTGTCGCTGAGCGTGCCCTGCAGCGCGGACACCACTTCTTCGGTGATTTCGGTTTGCGTCGCGAACACGTTTTCAAGCGTCAGTTCGCGGTCCCAGCTCTCGGCCCAGATCGTCACATCGTTGCGCGCATCGCGCAGCTGCATGTTGATGCGCACGTTGTCACCTGCGCGCTGGAACGACCCGGTGAGCACGGCAGCCACACCCAGCTCGTCGGCGATCTCCTGCGGCGACTTCGTGGTGTCTCGGTAGGCCTCGGCCGTGCGCTGCGAAATCACCTTGTCCATCGTCGCGAGCTTGGCGAGCTGCGTGAGGATGTCATCGTGCATGCCATCGACGAAGAAGGCGTCATCAGCATCGGCGCTGCGATTCGTAAACGGTAGCACCGCCAGCGAGCGCTCGAGCGCGGCGGCTTGTGCCTTCGAATCGCCATTGAACTTGTCGACGACGAGCACACCGACAGCAACCGCCAACACGACGATAATCGCGAGCTGCACGTACTGCCCGCGCGTCGCGGGCCCGGGTGTCGCCTCGGCACGGTCTCGCTTGATCCCGTCGGGTGTGAGCTCGAAGGCCCAGGCAATGATCAGCGCGATGGGAAAACCAACAACGATCACGATCAGCAGCGTCGGGAACACCCAGCCAGGCACGTCGAGGTTCTCGAGCATGACGTCGGCGAGCTGAAGCGCAATCCAGGACGCCGCGAGGTACGCGATGCCCACGCGGTAGACCTTCCTGCGTTTGAGTTCCTGGAGCAGTGCCATGGCGTGGTCAGGATACCGTCTCAGGCTGACAATTACCTGAATGCTGTGGCCTTAGAGTTGGCTGGCAATCTCGGCGATGTGGGCGTCGGGGGCACCCAGGTTGCGCAGCGCGCGATCGAGCTCAACGACGTATTCGATGTTGCTGCCGCTTTCGCCGACGCAGCGCCGAACTTGCGTCACGATTTCGGCGAGCGGCGCGTCGCCCAGAAAGGCAGGATTGTCGGGGTGACCGACGTAGGTCACGCCGTCAACAGCGTCGCTGCCGAGATCCAGCGATACACGCAGGCGCGAGTAGCCGTTCTTCTCGCGGTAATCGAGATGCTCGAACACGTCGGGTGCGACGAGAAAGGCCCGGCCGATGCACTGCGCCTGTGCGTCTGCCACGAGCGTGGCTACGCGCCCTGGGTCTTCGGGTGTCCCGCGGTGGTCGTGC
Organism: uncultured Gammaproteobacteria bacterium; assembly: GCA_937899415.1. Taxonomy (GTDB): domain Bacteria; phylum Pseudomonadota; class Gammaproteobacteria; order Steroidobacterales; family Woeseiaceae; genus CALBPI01. The sequence continues at coordinate 46,652 of CALBPI010000005.1, forward strand.
GAGCCCTGCCAGAGCCGTCGCACCCAACCCGTAAGCTGTGCGTCGCGCGCATCGAGGAACGGAAAGTCCTGGCGCCAGATCAGCGATCCGTAACCAAATACCCAGCTCGGCGCAGTCACGCTCATGCGGCCTCGGCGATGGGCGCGCCCGAGAGCTGTTCCACGTCTTCAAGGAAGACGCGGTGGAACACCGTCTCCATGCGGTCCTCGAGTAGTTCGAGAAACTCGTGCACGTCTTCCACACCACGAAACGTTGCGAGGCCCTTCTCGAGGAAAGACTGCAGGTCGCCAACCCCGGCCAGGCGTGCCGGGCCGCGCATCGACTTCAGCAAGGGCCCAATCATGGGCAGTGCCACGATGCGCTCGAGCGACATGCCCGCCTCGCGTGTCATACCGATAAGCGTCGTGAAGTCATCGAACATCGCGACCTCTCGGGTCGCAAGACAGTAGCGCCGTTCCGAGATGTGCTCGCCGTTGGCGATGGCCGGGGCCAGCCGTTGCGAGATCCCGAGATTGATCTCGAGAATGCGGGCGTTGAGTTCCATCGCTGTAGCCAGTGCCGCCAACGCACGGCCGGGCAACAGCCGGGTCATCACGGGCACGACCTTCTCGAGTTCACGGTCACGGTCGGCGATCCCGGGGCCGACCAGATCAGAGATCACGAAGTCGATTGCGGGGCCGTAGCCCGGACGCTCCCGCAGGTCGGCATAGAGGGGCAGGAAGTACTCAAGCTGCAGGTCCACGAAGTCACGGTAAGCGTCACGCCGTTCGGGCGTGTCGAGGTGCGCCCGGTGCAGCGTGTTGCTGGCCGCCACGAAGTCGCGCAACCGCTTTCGGCTTTGTGCGTGTGCCACTGGAAAAACTCCTGGCCCGAACGCCATCAAAGCGCTCTCGGGCATTCCTGGAAAAAATATGGGGTCCGCACGGGCGAATGCAATCATGCCGAGTGGCCGGCCGCATCGGCTACACTCGGTCCAACGCACACCTGACTGGGGGCCTCATGATTACGCCGACGTATCGCGCCGCTGCCTTGGCGCTTTGCTGGATTCTCGCGCAACCGGCGCTGGCCGGCGGCTTTGACCGCGAGCGCTACGAGCAATGGGTCACCATGCGCGTCGGCGACGGCGAGCCCGTTTACTGGTATTCGCACGGCACCATCCGCGCCTACCCGGGCGGCAAACTCATCGCCACCATCGAGGGCTATGACACAGCCAGGCTCGACGTCGACTCGACGACAGCGGACAAAGCCGTCCAGCTCTCGCGCAAGACCTACATCTATCGCGACGCCGAAACGGGCGAGATCATGCGTAACCCCGACGGCAGCACCGTCGCGCCCATCGCCTACCCCTACCAGCTCATCACTTACGAGCTCAAAGGCGACACGCTCGAGACCTGGGTCGAGCAAGGCAAAGGCGACAAGATGCGCCGCATCGGGCCCGGCGGCGATATGAAGGCGCAAGTGCTCGAAGCGGGCACGTTGTTTACCGCGCCGCTGTACCTAGACTTCGAGACGCCGCGAGGCCGCTACCAGACCTTCGAGAATTACGACTTTTTCGCACCCGGCGGCAACCCGCGGGATGGCTTCATCCTGTTCATCCGTTACGGCGACGCGCCGGCCTGGGCCGAGGGCACGGACAAGATCGTCATGCACATGACCACGGAGCGCTTTGAGTCACTCGACGCGGTCCCCGAGTCGTTCCGCGCCTGGGTGAGTGACAACGCGCCACTCTGGCTCCAGCCACCGGCCGACATGGATGAAATCGAGAACCTGCAGGCCGCCAGCGACGACTGATCGGCGCCACGCGCTACACTCGCCGCAGCAATCCGGGGGGTCAAGCCGATGCGTTGGCGGGGACGAAGAACAAGCAGCAACGTAGACGACCGACGCCGGCGCGTCGGTAAACGCGGCGTCGCGGCCGGCGGCGCGGGCGCCATCATCATGGCGCTCATCGCTGTATTCGTGCTCGGGCAAGACCCGGCCACGGTGCTGCAGCAGGTCGTCACGCAGTCGTCGACGGGCACGACACAGCAACGCACACCCTCCGCAGCCGAAGACGAGGTCGCGGAGATGTCGAAAGTGGTCCTGGCGACGACCGAAGATGTCTGGAATGCGTTGTTCCAGCAATCAGGGTCCCGTTACCCGCCGCCCACGCTGGTGTTGTTCACGGAATCCACGCCCACGGGCTGCGGCTTCGGTTCAGCCGCCACCGGGCCGTTCTACTGCCCTGCCGACCAGAAGCTCTACATCGACCTGAGTTTCCTGTCGCAGCTGCGGCGCATGGGCGCCGAGGGGGACTTTGCCCTCGCGTACGTGATTGCGCACGAAGTCGGCCACCACATCCAGACAATCACGGGCACGTCACGCCAGGTCCGTCAGGCGCAACGACGCGCGAACCAGACGCAGAAGAATGCGCTGCAGGTTCGCATGGAGTTGCAGGCCGACTGCTACGCCGGCGTCTGGGCGCATTACGCACGACGGGACATGAACCTGCTCGAACGCGGGGATCTTGAGGAAGGCTTGCGCGCGGCCGCCGCCGTCGGCGACGACACCTTGCAGCGCAACGCGGGGCGCCGCGTGCAGCCCGAGACGTTCACGCACGGCAGCTCACAGCAACGCATGGAGTGGTTTCAGCGCGGCGTGCAGACCGGTTCTGTCAACGCCTGCGATACCTTCGGCGGCTAGTCGGACACCACCCGGTAGCGCCCGACCTTGGGCACCGACACGAGCTCGCGAGCCTCGAAGGCACGCAGCAGCGCGTCTGCGAACGACAGCGCGAGCAGCTCGTTGGACGTCGCATCCGCAAACTGCGTGAACTGATCGCCACCCGCAGCGAGAATCTCGAGCGTGCCGACCGTATAGGTCTTGTCAGCATCCAACGGCGCACCGCCCACAAGAACCGAAATGAGTCGCGCGCCTGACGGCCTCGCCGGGTCGTATTTGATGTCGAGCCCCGAGATCTGCAGCAAGCCACGCTCAAGACTCAAACCCTGCTCGAGCACGCGCACCAGCACGTCCCCCGTGAGCTCGATGCGAGCCACGCGGTCCTGGAACGGGAAAGCGTCGAGCAAGTCGACGCGGCGCACAACGCCCTGCGGCAGATCACGACGCAGCGCGCCCGAGGGCATCAAACCGATCTGGGCATCCACAGCGTCGCGGACGATGTCTGCCAATACATTGCCCAGCGTCGACTCCGCGTCGTAACGCCGCGTCAACGGTGCGGCGGTTTGTCCGATGGATACGTAAAGGTCTGCGTGCTGTGATCGATACGCCTCCAGCCGCTCGCTGACGGCGGCGTCGGGTTCCAGCCGATCCGCATTCACCGCTTCAAGTCGACCGCCAACAAATCGCGTGCCCGACGACGCCACGTCAAACTCAAGCACGCCCACATGCTGCCCCTGACCGAAGGTCTGCATCACCACCGTGCCGTTGACGGGTTCAACGAGCGGCTCGCGAGTACCCGCATCCGTGTGCCCGGCCAGAACGACGTCGATGCCAGGTACGGCACGCGCCAAAGCAAGGTTGGCTTCGTTGCCGCGCTGCACCGTGTTGTCTGCCTCATCATTGGTTTGCATGGGCGCTGTCTGACCCTGGTGCGCCAATAGGACAACGAGATCGCACTCCGCGCGCAGTCTCTCAACGATGGGTGCAATGACCGCGGCGGGATCGCGGACTTCGAGGCCTGCGATGTGCGCGGGAATGAGCGCCGTGCCGGCGTCCTGGCCCATGACGCCGATGACGCCCACACGAACGCCATCGCGCTCGATGATCGCCCAGGGCTGCGCAAACGGGTGCTCAGTACCCCGGTAGAACAGGTTGGCGCCCAGGACGGGAAACGCGACGCGGTTCTTCTGGTCCGCCAGTACTTCCCAGCCGTATTCAAACTCGTGGTTGCCGATGACCATGGCGTCATAGTCCATGAGCGCCATGAGGTCGAACGAAACCGCGCCCTGCGTACGTTGCGCCAATGTGCCCGTAAAGATGTCGCCGGCATCGAACAGGAAAAAGGTCTCGGAGGTCTCGCGCAGCGTATTGACGAGTGTTGCGAGTTCGGCGATTCCGCCGATGCGCCTGATGTCGTCACGCCACCATGCCTCGACGGGGTCATAAGCGCTCTCAAAGTCGTTCGTGAACGCGATCGTCACGCGCTGTTCATCACCCAGCGCAAACGCCGGCAGCAGTGCGAAAACCGCCGCCGTGACCGCGAGAATCCAGACGCGCATACGCAACCTAGCGCACGGGCCGCGCGTGTGCGGCGCCGCGGAAGATCGCGTTCATGAGGATCACGTTAAGCCCGTCGAGGTAAGCACGCACAGTCGGGTCCTGCGTGAAGGCCACGACGTAGCCGTCACCGTGATCCTGCACAACGACGAACGGCTTGTAGGCGTACTGCAGTCGATTTTCTTCCCAGAGAAAGCCGCTTGCGAGCACCTCGTCGGCGGGCGCGAATCGCGCCACGTTGACCCCCTCATCGAGCCGCATGGGCGTGTAGACGTCGGAGCCACGTACGAGCACGTTGAGCGTTTCGGCCACTCCGGCACCCAACCAGTGGTCGCCATCCACCACAGCGCGCAGCAGCACCCCGCCGACGCTGTCGAGGCTGTCCTCGTCGGGCGTCGTGCGCGTCTTGTAATCCTCGTCGCTCTCGATGATCGTGCCGGCCACCGTCGTTTCGGGATCATCTTCGTCTTCCTCGGGCACCGACTCCGTCACCGCCTCGTCGACGACGCGGTCCTCACGCCGAATCGCAACAAGGTCCACTTCGGGATCGGCGACCCAGCGCGTGGCGTCACCCAGCGTGATCAGCACCCCACCGCGATCCACCCAGTCGGTAATGTGGTCGGCGTCGAGCGCGCTGCCGTAGCCGCTGCGCGACTCGGGCAGGATCAACACCTGGTAGCGGCGAAGATCGGCGCCATCAAGGTCACTCGTGCGGATCGCCGTTACGGGGTAGTCGAACTGACGCTCGATGACGAAGCGCGTGTTGCCCGCGCTGTACTGGCTTGTGGGTTCATCCCAGGCAATGGCCACGCGCGGCGCGTTCATGCGAACCACGTTGTTGCTGCCGAAGTTCGGACCCGCAGTCACCCAGGTCGAGGCCACGCCGACAACCTCGGCGCCGGTCGTGGTGGCCAGCGCGCTGAGCGTGCCACGCAGCGTATCCGGGTTATCGGGCGCATCGAAAATCAATGTGCCTGCGGGGTACTCGCGCCCCGCATGCGTGAACGCCTTGTCCGAACTCTTGACCGCCAGGCCTGCGCGGTGCGCGTTGCCGAGCAGGCGTGCCGCCGAACGCTGGCCCCACGGAACCAGGTAGGCCACAGCATCGGACGGCCCCGAAACACGCGCCGGCTGCACCAGCTCGGGCCCCGCGGCCGTGAAGCTGCCCGACGGCGCGCGGTTACAGGCGTCGACCGTCACATTCATCATGAGTGGTAGCGACCACGCGGTGACGTCGTAAATCTGATCGCGCAGGCCTTTGGCACGGCGACGCTGCTGCTCCTCGACAAAATCCTCGGGCAGCGGGACGTCGGGGTCGAGCAACGTGCGGATCAGCCGCTTGGCCGGCTGCGCCAGGTCGATGGCGTAGCTACCCGCGGCATAGCGGTTGCCACACGCCGAGAACGCGCCGTCGGCGCGCTGCACATCGACACCCTGTCCCGCGAGCAGGCCCGCGAGCTTATCCGCACCCGCCTGGTCAGCCTGGGTTGGAATCAGGTAGCTGCGCGGCCCACCGCGGCGGCCTTCCTCGATGGCTGTCACCTGGTAGTCGTAGAAATCCTCGAGCAACTTCTTGGCGTTCACGGCCGTGGTTTCGGCCGTGCCGATCGAGGTCACAAACTGATTGCGTACGGTCTCGACGTAGGTCATCTCAACACCATCATACTTCCGGAACACGAGCCCGCGCGCCGACGCCTGCTCGTAAGTCATCGCCACGCTGCCGAAATAGGATGGCCAGCTCGCGCCGTAGCCCGGGTAGAACGCGTCGTAGACCTCGCGCGTGAAGTAATCGATGCCGAACTGGTCGAACCACTTGGCATTTGTCCGCCCGAACAACTCGAGGTTGGCGCGCTGGTCGGCCGCAAGGTGCGGGTTGTAGGGCTCAGCCTCTGGCGCGAAGTAGTAGGTCAGGTCAGAGCCCATCTCGTGCGAGTCGACAAACGCGACAGGGTAGAACTCCGCGATCGCCTTGGTGCGACCTTGGGTCTCGGGCTGCGTCTGTACAAACCAGTCGCGGTTCATGTCGAACAGGTAGTGGTTGGTTCGCCCACTGGGCCAGGGCTCATTGTGCTCGGCCGAGATGCGGTCGCTGTCGGGCACCAAGCCGCGCGCCATATTGAACCGCAGGATGAATCGGTCGCGGCCATCAGGGTTCTGCAGCGGATCGATGACGACGACGGTGTCGTTCATGATTGCCGGCACGCGCGGGTCGTTGGTCGCGGCCAGCAGGTGGTAGGCCGTGTAGAGCGCTGAATCCGGCGTAGAGATCTCGTTGCCGTGCACGGCGTAGGAGAGCCAGGTCACGGGCTTCTGGCTCTCGATGATGCGCGCTGCCTCGGCGGCCGAGGTCTTGCGCGGATCGCGCAAGGCCTGCATGCCCGCTTTGATGGCATCGAGTTGCGACAGGTTGTCGGCAGCGGTCACCACCGCATAAAAGAGCTCACGGCCTTCCCAGGACTGGGCATAAGGCACGACCTTGATGCGCTCGGGCGCTGCCGCGGCCAGCGCATCGAAATAGCGTCGGGTGTCTGCGTGGGTGGTGATGCGCTCGCCCGGTGCATATCCGAGCACGGATTCGACGGTCGGAATGGCGGTGTCGTAGATGGCGCCGGGCCAAAGCTCAATGTCATCGGCGACGGCGGTTGGGGTGGCGAGCGCACACAGCGCGGCAAGCAGCATCAATCGCATAAGCAGGGTTCCTGGCCGGGTTGATGGGGGCAGCCGCGCAGCGGCCGACGCCGCAATCTAGCAGTATCCGCGCGCCCCGGGCCAGCCGCGCACCCGATTTGACCCACTTTTCCGCTCCCTTGCGCCTTACAGGACAAGCGCGCCGATTTTTTCGGCCGCAGCCACTGAACACTGGGAGAGGGATCAATGACGATAACGACACTCGCCGCCTGGCTACGCGCGGCACTTTTTGCACTTTGCCTCGGGCTCGTGGCCTGTGGCGGCGGCGGCAGCGACGGCCCGCCGCCCGTAGACACCGACGGCGACGGCACGCCGGACATCTCCGATACCGATGACGACAACGATGGTGTTGCGGACACAGCTGATGCGTTCCCGCTCGATCCCAGCGAATCTGCCGACTTCGACGGCGATGGCACGGGCGACAACGCCGACCCCGATGACGACAACGACGGCACGGACGATGTCAATGACGCCTTTCCGTTCGACCCCAGTGAGACCGCGGACTCGGACAGTGACGGCACGGGCGACAACGCCGACGCGTTCCCCACCGACCCCAACGAGACGGCCGATTTTGACGGCGACGGTATTGGCGACAACGCCGACCCCGACGACGACAACGACGGCACCGACGACGTCAATGACGCGTTCCCCAACGACCCCGCGGAGACCCTGGACACGGACGGCGACGGCATTGGCAATAACGCGGACACCGATGACGACGGCGACACAGTCGATGACGTCAACGACGCCTTCCCGCTGGACCCGACCGAGACAGTTGATTCGGACGCCGACGGCATCGGCAACAACGCCGACCCCGACGACGACAACGACGGCGTCGCCGACGCGAGCGATGACTTCCCGCTGAACCCCGCGCGAACCAAGCCCATCGAGGCACTGTTCCCCGTGGTCAACGGCGAGTTCGTCCTTCCCAATACGCCCGCGGCCATGCAGATGGACTGGATCATCGACCAGTTCGCCGCGTCATCGACGTCGCTGCAGGACATTAACGACCGTTTCGACCCTGCCGCACTTGCCGCGATCTCGGACACGCAATGGCAGGCGTTCATCGACTCGCTGCGCGGCGTGATCCCGAACGGCACGATCCAGGACATCATCACGATGACGCCAACGAGCATCCGCGTGCTCGTGGGTGACGCCAACGTACCGGGCTCGGGACAGTTCATCACGCTGACGACGACCTACAACACAGGCCTGATCCTCTCGTTCGGGTCCTCGAACTTCCCGCTCAACGGCTCCTCGACGGGTGCTGCCGACGCGAACCTCACCTTCGCGACGGCCAGTGACAAGCTCGAGACCATTGCTGAGGACGTCGGCGTGCTCATCGCCGAGATCGACGACAATAACCAGTGCACACCGATCTTCGGGCGCAACGCCGACACCGCACTGGCCACAGCCTCGATCTTCAAGGTCTGGACCATGGGCGCGGTGGCGCAGGCCATCGAGGACGGCCTCATCACGCCGGACCAGCTTGTGACGCTCGAAGCCGACAAAGAAGTGCTGGGCGGTTCGATCAACGAGGAACCCATGGGCACGCAGATCTCTGTTCGGGATCTCGCCGCGCTCATGCTGGGCATCAGTGACAACACGGCCACGGAACACCTGTTCCGGCTCGTGGGGCGCGACGCCAATGAGGCCATCCTGACGCAGTTCAACTACGCCAACCCTGACCTCATGCTGCCCTTCCTCTCGATGAGCGAGGCCTTCCACCTCTACTTCACGGTACCGCTGCAGGACGCACTCGACTACCTCGTCGCGAGCGAACAGGCGCAACGTGACTACGTTGACAACGTACTCGAGCCACTGGGCCCTGTTACAAGCTTCCCGACGGCCAACCTCGAAGTGCTCGTGAAGGGCACCTGGCAGGGCAGCCCAACCGACGTGTGCAACGCCATCGCCGGCCTGCGCCAGTTCAACGATCTGAGCGAAGGCTTTGCGGTCACGGACCAGGCTTACGGTGCCGAGACGGCTGTTGTGAACCTGCGCAACAAGTGGGAGCGCGTCTGGTTCAAGGGCGGCGGGCTTAGCGACAACGGCGGCTTCCGTGTGCTGACCTACGGCTGGTTGCTTGAGACCGACAGCCGCGGTGCCTTCGTGGTCGTCGCCATGGGCAACAACGACTCAGGTGGCAGTGCACGCATCAGCCAGGGCGACTTCGCCTCGGTGGCGTCACGGCTCGTCGACATCGTTAATGAAACCAACTGATGACGAGGACCGGCCGGCGACCCCGGGTCGCCGGCCGGATATAAACAATAGCGAGCAGTAAAAGATGGGAGAAAAGGAGCGCCAGCAAGAGCAGCCCGCGCAGAAACGGGCACGCACGATAATCGAGCTCTGCGACTCGGCCATCACGCTCGAGCCCGAGCTGCGCGAGTGGTTCCTGAGCCGCGCCTGCGGCGACGATCATGAGCTGCGCAACGACGTGCGCGCGCTGCTCGAAGCCATTGACGAGTCCTGCGGCTTTCTATCGACGCTAGGCCCGCACGGCAAACGCTAGTCGCAGTTGGCGAGCAGCTCGCGCACGTAGTCGGGCTGCCCCGCATCAAACTCCGATACCCCGAAGCGCGTCTCGATATCCGCCCAGACATCAAGCGTGCGCCGGTACCAGGTGCAGGCCTGCTGCGGCTCACCCGCGTAGTGGTAGATGTCACCCGTCATGTGATGGGAGACCGCCAGCGAGCGCTGTGCACCTGGCGTGTCGGGCTCGGCCCGCGCCTGTGACGTGAACCAGTCGTCGACCTCGAGCATGAGGGCAATCGCAGGCTCACTGTCGCCCATGCGCACGAGCGCCATCGCGCGCGATCCTTTGAGAATCGCGAGCCGCCGCGCTGTCGAGGTATCGGCCGGATCCCGGGCCACGGCGACGCTCACGATGTCGATAGCTACGGCGTAGTCGTCAGCCGCAAACTCAGGTCGCTCCGTATCGATGTAGGTGTTGCCGCGTGACCAGCGCGCGACACCGAGCGCCGCCGAGATCACGCTGTCTTCACCGCCCGCCTTCAGCGCCTGTTCGTAACGCGCGATGGACGTGCCGTAGGCCTCGAGTGCGCCGTCGAAGTCCTCGCTGAAATAGCGCGCCTCACCCATGAGCTGCAGCGCGTCGCCTTCAATCTTCAGGATTGCTGCCGTGTCGCCCCACTGCTTGCGCGCAGCAACCGATTGCTCCATCACCGCCGCTACGGCTTGCTGCGTGCCGGCGTAGTCCTGCTGCCACTTGTAAGTCTCGGCATCGCGCTCGCCGGCAAGCAGGCGCGATTCGGCGAGTGCCAGGCTGTCCCCGCCACGGTCAGCGGCCGTATCGAAAGCGGCAAACGCATCGGTCAGAAACCCGCGCGCCGCCTCGGGATCATTGTCGACGGTGATCAGGCTCGCACCGCGATCCGAAAGCAGTTGCCCCCTGACGAGCCACACGGCCGCATCAGCCTCGGGCGCCGCAGCTAGTGATTCCAGAATGTCGGCCGCACGCGTCCAGGCCTCGAGCGCGCGCTCCCGATCCTCGGTACCACCGACAGCCTGGCGATTGAGGATCGCGTACAGCCGCGCGTAACCGCGGGCCGCATCGAGCCGCACGGCCGGATCCGCGCTCTCGTCCGCCAGTGACTCAAGGTACTGCTGCGCCGTGCCCGCGAGGCGTTGCCGCGCTGTGGTCGTACCCGGCACGCGCTCGAGGTCGTCGAACACATCGAACATCATGGTCCGAGCGATCTCGCGCACCTGGTTGAACTGGCGCGCAGCATCGCGGCGGGCCGATTCCGCATTGAGGTAGGACCAGCCCGTTGCGGCAAGCCCCACGGTCAGCGACAGGAACAGCGCCAGCGAGAACCCAACGGCGAGCTTGTGCCGCGAGACAAAACGCCGCGCGCGGTAGGCCAGCGACGAGGCCCTGGCTTCCACAGGCTGGCCTTCGAGAAATCGACCCAGATCGGCGCTGAACGCTGAGACTGACGGGTAACGATCCGCGGGGCGCTGCGCGAGTGCCTTCATGAGAATGTTGTCGAGATCACCAGCCAGTGCGCGCCGCAGGCGCTCGGGTGTCGTGGCCCGAGCTTGCGCGATCGCGTCGAGTTTCGATCGCGCGTCATCGAGTCCGAGGCGGCGACTGGGCAGCGGGATGGCGAGCCGCGCCACCGTCTCGGCCATGCGCCCCTGGCTCGAACGTTCGACCTGGTAAGGCCTGACGCCGGCGAGCACCTGATAGGCGAGCACACCCAGCGAGTAGACATCGCTCACGGTGGTCACGGCATCGTCGAGCAACTGCTCGGGGCTCGCGTAGTCGGGCGTCATGGCGGGCGCACCGAAGAGGGTCGTATTGCCGTCGCCGGGATCGTCCTCGGCGCGCATGAGCCGCGCGATGCCAAAGTCGAGCAGCTTCGGGATCCCATCGTCGGTCACGATGACGTTCGACGGCTTGATGTCGCGGTGTACGACGAGATTCTGGTGGGCCGCATGCACGGCCAGCGCGACCTTCTGCAGCATTTCGATGCGCCCCGGCAGGTCGACGCGCGCCGCGTCGAGCGCTGCGTCGATAGGCTGCCCGTCGATGTACTCCATGACGAGGTAAGGCACGCCGTCATCGGTGCCGCCATCGATGAGGCCCGCGATGTAGGGATGATTGAGGCCCGCAAGGATCTGCCGCTCGGCATTGAAACGCTCGAGCAGCGTCTTCGAGAGAAACCGCGTGCGCACGACCTTGACGGCCACGCGCTGTGTGAACTCGTCGGTCTCGCGTTCGCCGAGGTAGACGGCACCCATGCCGCCTTCGCCCAGCAACTCGACCAGCCGGCAGCCGCCCAGGGTCCGCCCCACGAGCTGCTCGGCCGTAAAGCTGTCGGCCACGGTTTCGCCCAATGCGGCATCAGCCGAGGTGATCGCACCCAGCACCGAGTTCACGGCAGCCCTGAGTTCGGCGTCGTCACCGCAAGCCTCGTCGATGAGTGCCGCGCGCGCCGACTCGGGCGCGTCGAGCACACGCTCGCAGATATCGAGTGCATCGCGGGTGCGACGATTATCCGTCGTCACTGCCGCCCCCCTGCATTTGTTGGTAGAGCCAGCCGCGCGCCACGCGCCAGCTGCGCTTCACGGCAGTCGCCGAAGTATCGAGCACCTCAGCCGTTTCTTCGATCGTCAGTCCGCCAAAGAACCGCAACTCAACGAGCAATGCGCGGTCGGGGTCAGCTTCGGCCAAACGCTCGAGCGCCTCGTTGAGCGCCAGAATCTCGGTGGCCTGGTCGGGTGCGCCATCGACACCCGCTAGCGTGACCTGAATGCCGCCATCGCGTTTGCGAGCATTGCGGCGTCGCGCCGCATCGACGAGGTACTCGCGCATCACACGCGCGGCCATGGCCAGGAAGTGTGAGCGCCCTTGCCATTCGATGCGGTCGATGCCGATGAGCCGCATGTAGGCTTCGTGAACCAAAGCCGTGGGTTGCAGGTCGACGTTGGCCCGCTCGTCCGCCAGATACCGCCGAGCGATACCGCCAAGCTCACCGTAGATGCGCTCGATAATGGCTTCGCGCGCTGCGGCGTCGCCGCTGTTCCAGCGCTGGAGCAGCTCGGTGACTTCGGACACGGACTCTCCCGTTGTTATCGGTTCTTGTCGGGCCCGCCCAGTTTAGCCGAGGGCCGTCTGGCGGCTTCCAAACGGCGCGAATACGCGAATTGCGTTGCAGATCAACGCATCCCACCGATGGCATACTGCGGTTTATGAACGACGACATGAAGCACAAGCCCGACAGCAAAGCCGTCTCGGTCCGCCCCGGCGACCTCGACAGCCAGGGCGAGCTCGTATGCCGTCACTACGACCACGCGGCCGTCGCCCTGCCTGAAACCTACGCCCACGGCAACGGTACGGTCGGCTTCCTGCAGGACTGGTACGCCAGCACGCCGCGCGGTGTTGTGGTCAAGCAGCAGCGCCAGGTCCTGGCCGAGTTTTTCACCTCGATGCTCGTGCTCTCGGCGGAGTTCAAGTACAAGCCCGCCGTCGGCGCCGTGAACTACCTCTACTACGTCGACAGCACCTGGTCGCTGTCGCTGATCGCGCCCGAGCAGTGGTCTGATATCCGACGCGAAGGCTTCGCGGGCACCTGCGTCTTGCAGCGTGACCGAACCTGGACCATCACACCCTCGGAACAGCTCGCGAAAGACACCGATGTTGCCGACGCCGTAGCGCGGTTTTACGACGGCTTCCGTGCCGCGATGGACACGGACGGCACGCTCGAGGACGTGCTGCCGTTCTACGCGGGCAAGCTGTCTTACTACCGTCGCCTCAACGCCAACGCACTCAGCCGCTCGCTGCGCGCCACGGTCACGATTGGTGGCCAGCGCGCCATCACGAACCGCGAGTGGCTGCTCACGCTGCCGCGCTCAGGCCGGCGACTGCTCGCGGCCAGCGACGCGGCGTGATCACGAGACTCGCGGCCTGCGGTATTGCCGCTGCGGTCGCGGTGCTTGGGGCCTGCCAGCCGGGCAACGACACACCCGATATCAGTGACCCACCCGCCGCTGCGGGAAGCGGTATGCCCCACCTGGCGCCTGGCCCAGACGGCAGTGCGGTACTGAGCTGGCTCGAGCCTGACGGCGGCGGCCACCGGCTTCGCTTTGCCAGGTTGGTCGACGATCAATGGCGCGAGGCGACGACGGTCGCTCGCGGCGCGGACTGGTTCGTGAACTGGGCCGACTTTCCATCCGTCGAACCGATCGCCGGCAATCGCTGGGCGGCCCACTGGCTCGTCAAACGCCCCGGCGGCACCTACGCTTACGACGTGGCCATTGCGCTGTCAGAAGACCGTGGCGCGACTTGGTCTCCGGCGCTCACGCCGCACACGGACGGCACCGCAACCGAGCACGGCTTCGTGAGCCTCTACCCCGATGGCGATACCGTCGGCGCACTCTGGCTCGACGGTCGTGAGATGACGGGGCACGGCGGGCACGCCGATCATGGCGAAGGGGCGATGACGCTTCGCAGCGTCCGCATCGACGAGGGCAACGCCCTGCAAGACGGCGGCGTCGTGGACGCGCGCGTCTGTGACTGCTGCCAAACCGATGTTGCCGTCAGCGCCGCGGGCCTCATCGCTGTCTATCGAAACCGCACCGAAGACGAAGTGCGCGACACCTACATCGCACGCCAGGTCGATGGGCAGTGGCTGCCGGGTGTGGCGGTGGCGGACGACAACTGGACCATCGACGGTTGCCCCGTGAACGGCCCGGCCGTGGCGACACGCGGTGAAGCGGTCGCCGTCGCCTGGTACACCCAAGGCGATGATCGCGCCCGCGTGCAGGTCGCGCTCTCACGCGACGCCGGTGCGTCCTTCGCAGCGCCCGTCGTCATCGACGCCAACGACCCCGTGGGGCGCGTTGATGTCGCCTGGCTTGAAGATGGCAGCACCGTGACGAGCTGGATCGCCCGCGGAGAACGTGGTGTCGGCACCGTCATGGCGCGTGCGCTGCGTCCGAACGGCACACTCGCAGACGCGCATGCGATTGCCGGAACGGATGTGGCTCGCCGATCCGGGTTCCCGCAGATGTTGCACTACGGGACCGGCCTGCTGTTCGCGTGGACCGACCTGGCGGATGACACGCAGCGCGTGCGGGCGACCTGGGTCGACGGCGACGCGTTGCGCTAGCGCAGTACCTCGGCGTACTCGGACACGAGGAACCCGGTAAACGCGACCGCGCCCTCATAGCGATTGAGGTGAGTCGTATCGCTGAACATGCTGTTGCTCACGCCTTCGACCACCTGGAAGTCGCGCACCGGTAACCCGGTTGCTTCGCTGATCCGCGCCACGGCCGCAGCCTGCCGCTCGAGCGCCTCGGGCGGGTTCTGAATCCAGTCCGTGTTCTTGGGCAGCATCACGACTTCGACATGGTCGGAGACTTCCTTGAAGTTCTCGACGATGCGGATGAAGGCTTCAACGAGGTCGTCATCGAAGTTGAGTGCCTCAATATCCGCCGTGCGAATCCGCGACTGGCGATCCGCTTCCATGCGGTTGTCCTGCGAAATCAGTTCGTAGTACTCGTAGATCATCTCTAGCGTCTTTTCGGAACGCTCTGTTTTGATGGTGCCGCCGCCACGCCACGGGTAGTACCAGTCAGACCCGTCGTAATCCGGGTAATCCTTATCGAACACCTCGTTCAGGTACTCGCCGATCTCACCAAGGCGCTCGCGGTCTTCGTCACTCATCTGCGGCCGCTGGCGGTCGTCGGGCGGCTGGAACGGCTCGGCCCACATAAACGTCGTGATCATCTCGGCCGAGATGCCATCACGCAGGTAGCGGATCAGCCCCATGCGAATGCCGCTGGTCGGATCGTCGACCGTCTTCTCCCAGAGCTCGCCGCCGCTCGCGAGCATGGCGATGTAGGACTCCTCAAGCGCGGTGGCGCCGTTGCGCCGCGTCACGGTCGTCTGGAAGGGATTGAACTCGATGACCACGAGCTTGAGGCGGCGGTCGCGCGCCTTGAGTTCGTCGACGACACGCCGCGACAGGTAGTCCTGGAACAATGGGTTGAGGCCGCCGAAGCCAAAATTGAACGAGGTGACGTCGATGCCCTGCTCGGCCAATGCGCCGTCGAACTCGCGCGGTGAAAAGCCTGCGCGCACCATCGAGGACCCGAACACCATGACAAGATCGTTGGGTTCCTCGGCGATCTGCGGCAGCGCGCGCTGCGCCTGCATCACGCGCCCGAGCAGCGACTCGGAGCCGACCCCCAGGGTCAGCGCGAACAGACGGACGCCCCCGAGTGCGAGGCCCATGCCGATGAGCACCGTGAACAGGACCCGGGCGAAGGCCCCGCGGCCGCTGCCGGTTTGCTCAGAACTGGAAGTAGATGAACTCATTACTCGGTTCCCCGATCATCAGGCAGAGGCCCTGGATCAGCACCAGGACGGGCCAGAACAACCACCATTTTTGCTCGAAGCTCTCGCCCTTGGCGATGACGAACCAGTCGAGCAGGTGCAGGAGGACCACGGTCAGCGCCGTGGCGATGAAGATACGCATGGCCACAGGCCCGGCCTCGGGCAAGCCACCGAAAGTGTGCATGTTGGCGATGATGTCGAACGCCGAGCCGATGTCGTGCGCGCGGAACAGCACCCAGCCGATGAGCACGAGATAGAACGTGATGGCCCAGGTGACCACGCGACGCAGCTTCGACTGGGATTTCACGAAAGCACTGAAAGCGCTCAGCCCCGACAGGAGGTGGGTACCCATGATGATCAACGCGTGGAAGGCGCCCCAAGCGACAAAGGTCCAGGCCGCGCCGTGCCAGAGCCCGCCCAGCAGCATCGTGATCGTGACATTGCGGTAGCGCTGATTGCGCCCGCCCAGTGAGATGTAGAGGTAGTCGCGAAGCCAGGTCGACAACGAAATATGCCAGCGGCGCCAGAAGTCGACGGGTGAGACGGCGAAGTACGGCAGCCGGAAATTGGGCGGAATCTTGAAGCCGATGAGCAATGCGAGCCCGATGGCCATGTCCGTGTAGCCCGCGAAGTCACCGTAAATCTGCCCCGCAAAGGCCAGCACGCCCGTCCATGCCTCGAGCAGGCTCACGGGACCACCTGCTTCGAACAGCACGCCGGCCGGTATCGCCAGCAAGTCGGCAGCGGTTTTTTTCACGAGCCCCGAAGTGATGAGCAGGAAACCGTGCCGTGCGTCGACCCAGTTCGGGACGGGCAGCGTGTGGAACTGCGGCAGAATCTGGCGCGCGCGCAGAATCGGGCCCGCGACGAGTTGCGGGAAGAACGCGAGCGCCGTTGTGAAGTAGATGAGCCCGCGCTTGGGCTGCATATCGCCCCGGTACACGTCGATCGTGTAGCTCAGGCTCTGGAAGGTGTAGAACGAGATGCCGACCGGCAGCACCCAGGACAGCGTCGGCAGCCCCGCCTCGACGCCGAACACGCCCAGGAAATCCGAGACGGAGGCCAGGACGAAGTCCGCGTACTTGAACAGCCCGAGGATGCCCAGATTGACGACAACCGACAGCGTCAGAAACAGGCGTTTTCGTTGCTGCGTCTGCGCATTGCCGATGGCAATCGCCAAGTAGTAGTCGACGATCGAGCTGCCGACCAGCAACGGGATGAAGCGCCAGTTCCAGGCCCCGTAGAAGACGAGGCTTGCCGTGAGCAGAAAAGCGACCCGCGGCAGCTTGCGCACAAACACGAGCCCGTAGAAAAACAGGAACGCGACGAAAAACAGGAAAAAGATCGGTGTGTTGAAAAGCACCTGGCCGCGTCCCCCACGGGTCTTGTTGTTTTCATTGACCCCGGGTGCTGTGCGCACGCGGCATCGTCATCGTTTTGATGCAGCAACCCGGCAAAAGGTTGCGTCCCCGGGAGTCTTGTACAGCGCGACAGGGCGTTTAGGCAATCGTCTCCGCGAGCCACTGCGCCAGCAGATCAGGCACCGGCGCGGCAAATGGGGTGCCCAAGGCCTCGTATCTCAAGACATCATTGTTTTTGTCCACCTGGAACAGGTGGTTGTAATCCGGCAGCAGATGGATCGTCGATGGGACGTCAATACCGTCGGCCAGTGCGCGACGCAGCGCGGTCTCGTTGGCCGCTGCGGCCACCTGCACATCGCGACCGCCGAACGCTGCGAACACGGGGCATTGCAACTGCGACAGGTGTTTCGCCGGTTGCACGTCGATGAGATAGCGCCACTCCCACTCCATCAAGTCGTCGACGGCAGCTTCGGTCTGCGCGCGTGTTTCAGCGTCGAGAGTCACTAGGTTTTGACCATCGAGCCACAACGACAACAAGACCCGCCTCAAGTTGGCGAGCCGGTACTCGGCGTCGGCGCCCGCATTGATATCGGCTTGCGCGGCCGACAGGGCATCAAACGCCGTCCGCTTGAACTGCAGCAAAGACTCAGTGACGACCTCGGGTAGACCTTCGGCCCGACAGACATCGAGGTGCTGTTGCAGCAAGCCCTCACGCCCCGGGTGTGGCCATCCCCGCAAACAATGCGACACCAGCCACGCGATCCGGGTGCTTCGCGGCGACGGCAGCCGCGATCAGGGTGCCCTGGCTGTGCCCGGCGAGGAACAGGGGTAGCGCACCGTAAGTGGTTTCCAGTCCAGTCAGCGCTGCAAGCACATCGCGACCCAACTGGTCCGCATTGGCTGCGAGGTAGTCGCCGCCGGACGCATCGACACCCCGGTCGTCCCAGCGCAGTACGAGCCAACCCCGCACGGCGAGCTCAGAGGCCAGTACTGCGAACGGCTTGTGGCCACCGAAGGTCTCATCGCGGTCCTGTGGCCCCGAACCTGACAACAGGAGCACGGCGCCCGCCGGCAGTTGCGTGTCGGGGCGGGTCACAGTGCCGGCCAGCGTGGTGCCTTCGGAAACGAACGAGAATGGCTCTGCGACCTGTGTCATGACGCGCGAAGCCGTTGGGGTGACTAGGGTGCCGCAGTTGTGCGGCTCTCTCGGTACTCAGTGAGCCGCGCGCGCAACCAATCGCCCGATGCGACCGGTGGCGAAGCCGGGCAGACCATTTGGTAGGCCTTGCGGCTCATCGAGCTCTTGCTGGCAAGCCGATCAATGAAGTTCTCGGCCGTCGTTGCGTACTTGCGGTCCCGGCGGTACTTAAGGCGCAGATGCGCCTCAGCGGCCTCAGCATCGTGTTCCTTGCCGTTGCGCACAAACGTACACCTGCTCTCACCCACGGCCGAAATGAGGTGCTCGATCTCAGCGGCCGTGTCGGGCGCTTCGGCGGTCGCGACGACCGACCACAGCACCGCACACGTGATCCAGACTAGCTTGCGGAAAGCCACACGCGCATCGGATTGTGGTCGGACGCTCGCGTGTCGATCGCGGTGGCATCGATGACATCGAGCCCGCGTACATAGACGTGATCGAGCGGATTACCGAGGACCCGCTTGCGAACGTCGTTGCGGAACGGCACGGCTTCGAGGTCGTGCGCGTCGACAAGTGCGCGCACACGGTCGAGGCGCGCCCGGCGCCAGGTGTTGAAGTCACCCGTAAGGATCACGGGGCCTTCGTGCTGCGCCACGACCGTACGCACCTGTTCGAGCTGGCGGTCGAACGCGGCGAGCCCCAGCGAGAAGTTCACGACGTGGACGTTGACGACGAGCAGCGTCGCCGCGCGATCGGTGAGTGCGTACTCGGTAGCCAGAGTGGCCTTGGGCGAGCGGAGCCAGGGCTCGCGCGCCTGCATGTTGCATTGTACGAGGTGCGCCGCATCGCTCAGGGTCATGACCCCCGTCGGTGTGCGGCGCGACATCCAGCCTGGTGCAAAGGCGTGGTAGAGGTCCGATTCGAGGTCGCGCCAACCCGTGTTAGCCAGCGGCGCCTCCTGCAGGGTCACGAGGTCAGCGCCCGCGGTCAGCGCATCCAGTTGGTCCCGCCAGTCACTGCGGCTGCCCTTCTTGATATTCCAGTTCACCAGCGCGATGCGGTCTGGGTCGAGCGCCGCATCATGGGCTTCGGGTGCTTCCGCCCAGCCCGTGCGGCAAGCGCTGGAGGCGTTGGCCATAAGCGCCGTCGGGGCGTGAACAGCGATCTGCGGCGCCGGCGCGCGGACCGTGGCGCAGCCGCTGAGCAACAGAATGGCTGCCGACAGCGCCGCTTGGCAGCGCGCGGTACCGAAACGGGGGATGTGGTGATGAGCCTCCATGCCGCCGCAAGTATACCTATCGCGCCGCTATGCTTGCTTCGAGGCCCGACAATCGATAAATTGAGTTGAACTCAACTCAGGGTACACCTACCATGAATACACCGCTTCGCTGGACCCGTCGGGGCGGCGAACGCGCAGGCGACCTGGCCGGCACCTACCGCTTCACCCGCAGCCACGCAGCAAGCCAGGTACCCGAAGACGTGGTCCGCGCTGACCTGGCAACCGTTGAGCGCCTGGGCTACGTGATTATCGAGAGCCTGCTCGGCGCCGACGAGCTCGACGCGATCCGCGTGGCGACCGCCCCGCTGCTCAACGCCCCGGGGCGCAACGACTTCGAGGGCCTCAAGACGCAGCGGGTTTACGCGGTGCTGGCCAAGACGCGCGCGCTGGACCGGCTCGTCGACCACCCGCGCATCCTCGCCCTGCTCGACCGGCTGTTCATGCCCAACTACCTGCTGTCGCAGCTGCAGATCATCAACCTCATGCCCGGTGAGACCTCGCAGGCGCTGCATTTCGACGATGCGTTTTACCCCGTGCCGAGACCCCGGCCGCCTCTGGGTGCCGCCACGGTCTGGGCCATCGACGACTTCACGGCCGAAAACGGCGCCACATCGATTGTGCCCGGCTCCCACACCTGGGACGACGCGCGCGGCCCCAAGGCCGACGAGACAATTCCGGCAGTCATGCCCGCGGGCTCGGTCGAGTTCTACACGGGCACGTACTGGCACGGCGGCGGCGCCAACGGCCCTGGCGCCAGTCGCCTCGCCGTGACCTGCCAGTACTGCGAACCCTGGGTGCGCACCCAGGAAAATTACTTCCTGGGAACGCCGCTCGAAGTCGTTGCCGAGGTGTCCGAGGACATCCGCCGCATGCTGGGTTTCTCAATCCACCCGCCGTTCATCGGCATGGTCAACGGCATGCACCCGAAACGGCTGCTTGAAGGGCTGACCGACGCGTGAGTGCCCGCGCCGCAAAGTCACCGCGCCGCGTCGGGACGCGCGCGCAGCTGCTCGCAGCGGCCCGGGCCGAGCTCATCGAAGGCAACGGCGAGCTTGAAGTCGCCCGCGTCGCCAGGCGCGCGGGCGTGTCCGCCGGGCTCACTTATTATCACTTCAAGAACAAGTCGGGCCTGCTCAACGCACTCGTGCACTCGTTTTACGCCACGCTCGACGACACCGTGACCGCCGTGCCCTTCAAAGGCGCGACCTGGGCGGTTCGGGAGCAGGCGCGCGTCTTTGCCATGGTCGCGTTCTTCTACCGCGACCCCGTCGCGCTGCTCGTCGCCACGCGACTGCGCACCGACCCGGCGTTTGCCGCCGACGAAGCGGACCGACGGGAGCGCCTCAATCAGCTCGGCGCCAGCAACATTCGGCAGGCGCAGCGGGACGGCGAAATCGATGCCAGCCTCGACCCACTGCTGCTGGTCACGATGCTGCTGGCGGGCGTCATGGCCGGTGTGCAAAGCGCGCTAGGCCAGAACCTGCCACTCGAGTCTGCGCAACGCGACATCTGGTCATTTGTGGCGCGCGCGGCGGGTGTGTCAGAGGCGCCTTAAGGCGCTTTCGAGCGCAATCGAACACGAATCGTCTGGTAGTGCGCCCCTTCAATGTCCTCTGCCGGCCAATTTGCCGCCTTCTTGAGTACTTGTACGCGGATCACACACTCCGCCGGAGGCGCAGGCACATTCAGAATGCCCCCGAAGACCACGGGGTTGGGTTGCACGGACCAACCCTTGGGCTCCGGATACGTCACCTCTTGGCGAGTCGTGCTCGGCACTGGGCCAACGAAGGTGCAGCCACCTTCGTGGATGTCCATCTGCACCTCTTTTCTGATCTCCACATCCCCACTGCTGCAGTCGAGATCGTCGACGTATACAGACTGAAAACCAGGCGCGACTTCGAGAACGATGTCACGCGGATTCGCCCAGCGACCATGCGCGGGCTGTGGGATGGTTGCCGCTGTGTTCGCGCAATGCTCGGGCATCGGGAAGACACCAAGCCACGCCATCACACCGAAGGGCGTGACATTCCAGGGTAGGGGTCTTTCCTTTCCATCGCCCATTGGCGGCTTCAGCAATCCTGTGCCTGGTTCAGGCTCGCCGACTTCGGCAACACCGGTACTGGCGCGCAACACGGCACGCGAGTCCACGACATCAAAACCAATTGCGACGATGTCCTTCCGAAACATCACTGGATCTGGAATCTCCTCAAGCGACCCGTAGCCGCTTGGCGTAGGCAGCTCGAGCGGTACATCTTCTTCCGGCGTTCCGTTCGGGTCGGATCCGTTGTTGTCTGACTGCGGCGTTGAAACCGGCCCCGGGTTGGCGACCTGCGCAGCCGACGCGTCCGCCCCCTCCGGCTCGGATCCACATGCGGAAAGCAGCAAGACCCCGGCGACTGCGATCAAAAAACCTGAAACACGCATGGCGACCTCCAACTCTCTATGTTGCCCATATTCTGTTAAATTAGACGCAGCATCGACAAAGCACAATCGATTCGCACATCGTGGGGGGACTCAGATGGCCACGCGCAGCAGGAAATGGGCGATTGCAGCGGTATCGGCGGGATTGTTGGCAGGCTGCATGAGCGCACCGGTCAAGCAGGTGCCCAAACCGCTTCAATGGCCTGAGCCCGAGTTGCTGATGGACGGCGGCAAGGACGGCCGGGGAGACATCGCCGCCTGCACGATGGACGCAATCCGTCAGGGCGGACGCGGGCAGATCACGAGCAAGTTGGGACCGTCGGACTGGGGTAGCGACTATTCGCACTACGAGGCGGTCTACACACCCACGGCCATACTGCGACAGTGCTGCGCTGATATCCGCTTCGTTCAAATCGTCAAAGTGGACTACCCAGGCTGGGACAGCCCCAAATGGGAGATTGACTGGGAACGGTCAAACGAACCGAACCCTCAGCCCCGACCGTGGTACCCCTACCAGACGCCCTTTACAGCGGGCGCAGCCGGAACCGCTGGGACGCAAGCCGGCATGAGCGATGACCCCGGCAGCTCAACGGGCCCCGGTGCCAATCTCGGCCTCACGATCGACATGTATTTTGAGACCTGCGCGGTCTGCAAAGACGGTAATCCGGACGCACTCGACGAACGCATCCTGGGCTGCAATACCTGGAAGATCACCTACGACACGAAGACAGATCTTCGCCGACTCAACGGCAGCACAACCCTGTACCGCACGCCGCAAGGTGTGCAAAAGGACTATGTGCGTTCGACGACCGTTAAGTCACCCAGCAATGACATGAAGACCAAGTCAGGATTCAAAGACCTGATGGACCAGACGATGTAGTCGCGGGAATCAGCGAAATCTGCGGCGCAGTGCCGCCATGCCGCGCCACCAGCTGACATAAGCGAAGAACCCCGAGATCAGAAAGTTGACCATCGTCTCGAGGTCGAGTGGCCGACCCAGGTTGTCGCCCAGCATCATCGCGCGGGGCGCCACGCTCAGGATCAGCGACACCATGGTGACGAGGCCCTCGACAGCGCCAATGAACGTGCTTAAGTCTGGACGCCACTGGATCGCCGCAGCGAAGGCGAGGCAAACCGCGTAATAGGCCGTACGCCAGCCTGGTGCGGCATCGAGAAATGCGAGCCGCACGTTGATTTGCAGGCCGACATCGAGCGCGACGAACAGTAATGTGGCCAGGTAGTACCCGAGCAGGAGTCGGCGGACAGATTCGTTGTGCATGATGACCTGGGGCGCATTCGCTGAACGCAGGCCGGATTGTTATACTATAACGTCCGTTCGCCGCGCTTTCGGGCGCTGGCAACATCCCCAACGCCGTCACCAGACGCAAGAGCATGAACTCGAGACGACCCCCCACACCGGGCGCACCCACGGTCAGCGCCGTAGACGTTTATGCGGCCAGCATTGCGATGCTGTGTCTCGCGCACTGTCTGGCGCTGCCGTTGCTGATTTCCACGCTGTCTCTGGCCGTGCCTTTCGCCGAGAACGAGCTCGTGCACAAAGCGCTTGTGCTGGTTGCCGCGCCCGCGACGTTTTTGGCTATTTACGCAGATGCGAGGAATCCGGGTCGACGTGTGTTCATCGGTGTTGCGATACTGGGCCTCGGGTTGCTGATCGCAGGTGCTTTCGTGCCCGCGCTCGAAGCCTACGAAGAGCCCGTGACGGTGGCCGGCTCGGTCACCCTGGCGGCCGCACACATCTGGCGCGCCCTCGACGTTCGGGCCAAACGCGCCCGTCCTGTCGTCGACACACCCTGAGTCCGACACCACCGGACCACAGACCACACAACGCACTGAGATATGAACGCCGTTGAAGTCGAAGATCTGCGATTCGGGTACGGCGACCAGCTGACGGTCGACATCGATCAATTCACCCTGGAACAAGGGCAAAGCGTCGCCGTCATTGGTCCGTCGGGCTGCGGCAAAACGAGCTTCCTGCATTTGCTCGCAGGCCTGCTGCGGCCTCAGTCCGGCTCGGTGCACCTGCTCGGGCAAGACCTTGCCGAGCTGCGGGGCGCCAGCATGGACCGGTTCCGCGGCAAGAACATCGGTCTTGTGCTGCAGCGCTTTCACCTGATCAAGGCGTTGACGGTCCGTGAGAACGTGCTGCTGGCGGGCAAGTTGTCGCGCGCCAATGCCGGCGGCGACACCGTCGACGCATTGCTTCAACGGCTCAACATTGATGCCGTGGCGCAGCACAAGCCCTCAATGCTCAGCCAGGGTCAGGCGCAGCGTGCGGCGATCGCGCGGGCGCTCGTGCACAAGCCACCGATTGTCATGGCCGACGAACCGACGTCAGCGCTCGACGACGAGCACGCCACGGAGGCGATCGGTCTGCTTCGCGACGCCGTGTCCGAGGCAGGCGCCACACTCATCGTCGTCACCCACGACCAGCGCGTTCGCGGCATGCTGGACCGTGACTTCGACTTTGGGGTGTCGACATGAGCTGGCTACGTCTCGCACTGGCCAACCTCGGTCTGTCGCGCCTGACTTCAGCCGTCAATGTGCTGCTCATGGCACTGGGCACGGCGAGCATTGTCTTGTTGCTGCTCGTGGGCAATCAGCTGTCAGACACCATGTCGCGCGACGCGCGCGGCATCGACCTGGTGCTTGGCGCCAAAGGCAGTCCCGTGCAGCTCGTGCTCTCTGCCGTCTATCACGCCGATGTGCCCACAGGGAACATTGAGCTGGCCGAGGCCGAACGCTGGGCTGAAGACCCGCGAATCGCAAGCGCCATCCCGCTATCGCTGGGTGACAGTGTTCGCGGCTTCCGCATTGTCGGCACGACCCCCGAATACGGCGCGCTTTACGACGCCGAGATCGCGGATGGTCGCTGGTGGTCGGGCTCCATGGAGGCTGTCGTCGGCGCCAGCGCCGCATCTGCCGCAGGACTTGAGGTCGGCTCGACCTTTGCGGGCGCCCACGGGTTCTCGGAAGGCGGGCACAGCCACGACAACTCCGTCTATCGCGTGGTCGGCATCCTCGATCGAACGGGATCGGTCCTCGACCGACTCGTTCTGACCTCGCTGGACAGCGTCTGGGATTTGCATGAGCCTGCGACATCGGCCGCGGCATCCAATACGGACGCGGATCATGAACACGACGAGGGCGAGCACGAGGGCGAGCACGGCGACGAACATGATCACGACGAGCACGACCACGAGGACGAGCACGGCGATAAGCACGACCATGAGGGCGAGCACGGCGATGAGCATGACCACGACGGGGACAAGCACGACCACGGCG
>CALBPI010000006.1 GCA_937899415.1 uncultured Gammaproteobacteria bacterium
ACACCTGGGTCGACGAGAACGGTGTGGTCCACTACGCCGATCAGCCCCAGCACAAAGACGCCAAGCGCAGCGAGATCGATTCGGAGCGCACGGACGACGGCGACGCACAGCGACGCCTGGACAGCGCCGTGGCGCTGAGCGCCGCGCAGCGTCAGGCCTTCAACGACGCACGCAGCGAGCCGGACCCCAATGATCTGGTTGCACAAGCAGAGCGCACCGTCGAACTGCGTCGCCAGAGCTGCGAGGCCGCCCGGTCCAAGCTGCAGCAATTTGCGCAAGCACGCCGGCTCTACACGCTCGACGAGGAAGGCGCCAAGGTCTACCTCGATGAGGACCAGACACTGGCTGCACGCGCTGAAGTGCAGGCCGCGGTCTCCGAGCACTGCGACTGATCGCACCCCGGCGCTGCGCCGACCCCGCATTGACGCTAAGCTAAGCCCCGAATAAACGTCGTGGCACAGCACGCCTGTGCGCGCTTGCCATGACCAACCAACCGTCGTGGGGACGACCGTGGAAAAGCACACTATTCGGATCGCGACGCGAGAGAGCGATCTGGCCCTGTGGCAGGCCCGTCATGTGCAGGGGCTGCTCGAGCAGCAACCCGAGGTGATCGGCGTCGACCTCGTGCCAATGACCACGCGCGGCGACCAGATCCTGGACCGTGCGCTCAATAAGGTTGGCGGCAAGGGACTGTTCATCAAAGAGCTCGAAGTGGCGATGCTCGAGGACCGGGCCGACATTGCGGTTCACTCGATGAAGGACGTGCCTGCGACCATGCCGGACGGCTTTGCGATCGCCGCCGTGCTGGACCGCGCCGACCCGCGCGACGCACTGGTGGGCAGCACACTCGACGCACTGCCCAAGGGCGCCCGGGTGGGCACCTCCAGCCTGCGCCGCGCGGCTCAATTGCGCCTCACCCGCCCCGACCTCGACATCCTGCCGCTGCGCGGCAACGTCAACACGCGGCTGGCCAAACTCGATGCCGGCGACTACGACGCCATCGTACTGGCCTGCGCCGGACTGCAACGACTGGGCATGGCCGACCGCATCGCCGAACCGCTGGCCGTCGACCTCATGTTGCCCGCCGTGGGCCAGGGCATCGTCGGCATCGAATGCCGTTCTGACCAACCCGCACTGCGATCGTTACTCGGCCACCTCAGTGATGCCAACGCCGTCGCCGCTGCGACCGCGGAGCGCAGCGTGGCACGCGCACTTGAAGCCACCTGCCATTCACCGCTGGGCGTCCACGCGACGATCAACGACGGCGCACTGAAGCTGGACGCGCTGCTCGCGAGCCCCAACGGCAGCCGCGTGATCCGGGAACAAGGCACGGCCCCCGCTGGCCGGGGCGACAAACTGGGTCGCGCCGTCGCGGGCCGCATGCTCGATGCGGGGGCAGCCGAGCTGATCGCCGAGGCGGACTGACATCTCCGTGCTCGACCACAAGGGCGTGCTGATTACGCGCGCCGTTTCCCAGGCCGAACCCATGGCGCGTGCCGTGCGAGCCGCGGGCGGACGTCCGGTCCTGTTGCCCGCCATTCGCATCGAGCCCATCGAAACCGCGTCAGCCTCAGGACCCGCAGACTGGGTCATCTTCATCAGCCCCAATGCTGTTGAGTACGGGCTCAGTCACGTGCGTGAGGTCGTCGCCTCGGGCGCGCAGGTGGCCGCCGTCGGTCCCAGCACCGCGCGCGCGCTGTCGGCCGCAGGCCTCGCGCAACCGCTGCGGGCGCGCGAGGGCTTTGACTCGGAATCGCTACTCGCGCTGCCCGTGTTTCGCCAATGCGCAGGCAGCAACATCACGATTGTGCGCGGCGTCGGCGGCAGGCCGCTGCTCATCGACTCACTCCGGGACCGGGGCGCCAAAGTGACCGTGCTCGAGGTGTATCGCCGTGACCGGCCCACGCTCAGAATCGAACAAGTACAATATCTGGAGTCGCAATGGGCGGCGGGCGGCGTGGCCGTGACGACCTGCCTCAGTGTGGCGACGCTGGACAATCTCATGACGCTGCTCACCACGCGCGCGCAACGACTGTTCATGGCGACACCGCTGTTGAGCCCGAGCCCGCGCGTGCTCGAGCGGGCGACAGAATTGGGCCACACGGGTGCGCAGCAACTGGCGCGCGGCCCCCGGGTGGAAGACCTGGTGGCCGAGCTCATCGACATGGCGGCCCAGGATACGATTTGAAGGGGCGAGAACGCACCGATGTCCGAACAACAATCCGATCAGGACGACCCGGCAACCGACGTCATTGACACGCCGGCCGAGCCGGTCAGCGATGCTGCAGGCGAGATCGCGGAAACGCCGCGCAAGAAGAGCAAGCTGGGGCTCATCGCGACCGGGGTCATTCTCATCGCCGTCGCAGCGGGTGCCATCTGGCTCAAGCAGGGCGGCGACACGCCGGCAACTACGCCCACCGCAAACGAGGCAGCCGCGCAGCAGTCGGATGCCGCGCCGGCAACAACGCCGGCCGCAAGCAGCACCGCACCCGCGACGGTCGCACAAACGACACCCCAGTCCATCATCCCGGCAGCGACGCAAGCCGATATCGACGACCTGCGCGACGCGCTGCGCCGGGTGCAGGCCGAGCTCGAGGCCTCGCGCAGTGAAGTCGCCACCCTTTCCGAGGCGGTGCGCAACCAGGAACGCGAGAACGCGCGCCTGACATCGTCCATCGACGAACGCGTCGACCTGCTCGACTCACTGCCTGGGCGCGTGCTCAACCTCGAGCAGGGTGTCGAAACGCTGCAGGGTATTTCGGCCGGCTCGCGCGACGCCTGGCTGCTCGCTGAAGCCGAGTACTACATGCAGATTGCCAACGCGCAGGTGCAGCTCGCCAACAACCCGGCGCTCGCAGCGCGGGCCTTGCAGCTCGCCGATGCGCGCGTGCGTGAATTGGCGAACCCGTCCTACACACCAGTGCGCCGCGCCATCGCGGAAGAGGTCGCCACGCTGACGGCCACCGAGGACGTCGACATCGAAGGCATCACGCTGTCGCTGGGCAGCCTCGCCGCCATGGTGCCGACACTGCCGCTCATCAACGAGATCAGCTTGCCTGAGGCCGACGCCGAGGGCGATGTGGACATCGACACGTTGTCGGGCTGGCAACGCGCCCGCACCGCGACCTCGCAGGCCATGTCGGGCATGTTCCGCGTTCGCAAATCCGATGAGCGCGTCGAGGCCATGCTGTCGCCCGAGGCCGAGTACTTCCTGCGGCTGAACCTGCAGCTGCAGCTGCAGGCCGCACGACTGTCGCTGTTGCTGGGCGACGCGGCCGGTTTCCGCCAAAGCCTTGAAGACGCGGGCAGCTGGCTCAGCGAATACTTCGACACCGACAACCCGTCGGTGGCCAACGCACTCACGCTGCTCGAGCAGACCGCGAGCTCGACCGTCGTCACGGCGCGGCCTGATGTATCGGGTTCGCTCACGTTGTTGCGCCGCCAGCGCACGCTGGAGCGCGCCGGCGAATGAAGCTTGCGATCATCATCGTCGTTGCGCTCGCCCTGGGCACCTTCGGCGCGCATTTCCTCATGGCCGACCCGGGCTACGTGGTCATCGATTTCCGCGGCTACATCATCGAGATGTCCGTGCCCGTCCTGTTGGCACTGCTGCTGCTCACATTGCTGGCCGCCTGGCTGCTCGTGAAGCTCTGGCGCGCGCCGCGCCGGCTGGGCGAAGCCGCAGCCAACTTCCAGGGCAAGCGTGCCGGCAAGCGCTTTACGCAGGGGCTGATCGAGATCGCTGAGGGCAACTACGCACGTGGTGAGAAGTTGCTGACACGCGGCGCGGGCAAGGCCGACGCGCCGCTGCTCAACTATCTTGCTGCGGCCCGCGCGGCCCAGCTGCAAAACGAAGACAGCCGCCGCGACAACTGGCTCAAGCTCGCCTGGGAGCAGCAACCCGAGGCCTCGAGCGCCATCCTGCTCACACAGGCCGAGCTGCAGATCGCGCACGGCCAGCACGAGCTCGCACAGGCAACGCTCAAGCGGCTCGACGAGGAAGAGAAAGGCCGCGGCCAGGCCGTGGTGTTGCTGGCGCGGCTCTACGCCGACCTTGGCGACTGGCGCGCGCTGGGCGAGCTGCTGCCGCGACTGCGAAACATCGGTAAGCCGAGCCGCGAACAACTCGACGCCTGGACCGTTCGCGTGCACGTCCACACATTGAGTGACACGGCCTCGCACTCGGGCGACATCCCGCGCGCCTGGGAGGACGTGCCAAACCGGCTGCGCAAGGACGTCACGCTGCGCATCGCCTATATCGACGCGCTGCTGGCGACGGGCAGCCAGACCCGCGCCGAGCGCGAGCTGCGGCAGATGCTCAAGACCACCTGGCACCCCAAGCTCGTGCTGCGCTACGGCGAAATCTCCACCGACGACCCCAACGCGCAGCTCGAGCAGGCCGAGCGCTGGCTCGACAAGCACGGCGATGACGCGGAGCTGCTGCTGACTGCGGGCCGTCTTTGCATGGCCAACAAGCTCTGGGGCAAGGCGCGTAGTTACATCGAGTCGTCGCTGGCCACACGCCCCATGCCCGCCGCATACGCGAGCTACGGTCAGCTGCTCACGCAACTCGGCGAAAGCGGTGCCGCAGCCGACGCCTTCCGACAGGGCCTGGCCATCGTCGCCGACGACACGCTCGCCCTGCCCAAACCGCTGGACTGAGCCGTGACCGGGCCTGCCGTACTCATTGCCGGCGCGGGCTACACAGGCGACCGGCTTGCGGCGACGCTGGTGCTGCACGGTTGCCGCGTAGCACTACTCTCGCGCCAGCCCGCGGCGCACACGGGCGCCACACCGATTCCCGAGAATCTCGATGCGCCCGTCATGGACGGACGGCTCAACGCCTGGCTGCAGGGCGAGCCTGTGGCGCTCGTCTACCTGGTGCCGCCCGACGCCGATGACGACGCCACCGAAGACCGCCGATTGCGGCGCCTGTTGCAGGCGCTGGGCAGCGCGCCCGAGCGCGTGGTGCTCGCCAGCACCAGCGGCGTCTATGGCGACCGCGGGGGCCGCGTGACGCCCGAGACGACACCCGTGAACCCGCAAACCCCGCGCGCCAAACGCCGGGTGCGGCTCGAGCAGACGCTGGCGCAGAGCGACGCCACCTCGACTGTGGTGCTGCGGATTTCAGGGATCTACGGCCCGGGGCGCTTGCCGCTGGACAGCATCCGGCGCGGCGACCCGATCATCGACCCCGATGTGGCCGGGCCCGGCTTCCGCTTCCACGTGGATGATCTCGTGGCCGTCTGCATCGCCGCCCTCGACCACCCGGCGCCACCAGCCGTGGTCAATGTCGCCGACGGCGACCACACCTCGTCGAGCGACTTTACGCTGGCCGTAGCCGATATCGTGGGGCTCACGCCACCAGAGCGCATCAGCCGCGCCGAAGCGCAGCAGCGCCTGAGCCCGGGGCGGCTGTCGTTTCTCAATGAATCACGGCTGCTCGACACGCACGTGCTGCGAGAAGTGCTGGGCGTCACCCCCGCATACACCTTTCACCGCGATGGCATCGCGGCGAGCCTGAACCCGGACTAGCTGCCGCCTAGGGCTGCGAGCGCTTGGATTTGAGCCACTTTGTCAGCGGCTCCCACTGCTCCGTGTCGGGCCAGGCCAGGTACTCGGGCAGCTCAAAGATGCTGAGCCCCCGCGTGTAGGCGCGCACGTAGTTTTGCGCGTCCCGGAGCCAGGTGAGGTAGGGCACCCGCAGCCGCTCGAGGTACTCATCGAGGTCGTCGAAGATGAGCGTGTTCTCGCGCACCCGGTTACCGATCACGCCGATCTTGGCCTGCTTGCGCTCGACCTTGCCGACATTCTGCAGCTCCGAGATGAATTTCGTCGTGGCCTGCATGTCGATGGTCGACGGCAGCACGGGCACGATGATCGTCTCGGCGTGCTTTACGAGATTCGTGAGTTCGGGACCGTGGCTTCTGGCCGGCGCATCGATGATGAGCACATCGGCTGTGCGCGGCAGCTTCTTGAGCCCGTCCTCAGCCGCATTGAGGCCCACAATCGGCGCCGCGTCAGCGGGGCGCACGTCGAGCCAGTCGAGCGCGGAGCGCTGCGGGTCGTAATCAGCGAGCGCCACGGACTGCCCCTCGACGGCATACATGCCGGCCAGGTTGGTCGCGATCGTGCTCTTGCCGCAACCGCCCTTCGAATTCAGCACCATGATGTGACGCATCGCGTACCCCGGTTTGACTTATTCTGGCGAGCAAACTTATCGACTGGCCGTGCAAATGTCTACGGCGTGTCGTGCGTCGCGTTGCCACAGTGGGGATAATGCAGCGATGCGCATGGCCTTCACAAAGATGCACGGACTCGGCAACGACTTTGTTGTCGTCGATTTACGCGACGCCGATTCAGCATCGATTGAAGCGGCAACCCACGCACCCCGCATTCGTGAACTCGCCGACCGTCGCACGGGCATCGGCTTCGACCAGTGGCTCACGATCGGGCGACCCAGTGGCGATCACCTGGCCGACTACCGGGTCTTCAATGCTGACGGCGGCGAAGTCGAGCAATGCGGCAATGGCGCGCGCTGCATCGCAGCATGGCTGGCCAAGGCCACAGACGCTGCGCCCGGCAGACCGATGGCGCTCGGCAGCCGCGGCGGCGATGTCACCGCGCAGGTCGACGCGGCGGGCCAGGTCACCACGACACTGATGGCGCCCCGGTTCGACCCCGCCGACATTCCGCTCTCAGCGGATGCCCCTGCCGACCACTACGCGCTGGGCGAGCTTTCGTTTGCTGCGGTGAGCGTGGGTAACCCGCATTGCGTCATTTACGTCGACGACGCAGTCGCGTCTGCGCCGCTATTGAACATCGCGGAAACCGTCGATACGAGCGGGCGGTTTCCAGAGGGCGTGAACGTCGGGCTTGCCCAGGTAACGGGCCCCGACCGTATCGATTTGCGCGTTCGCGAACGCGGCGTTGGCGAGACGCGCGCCTGCGGCACAGGCGCCGCTGCAGCAGCCGTTATTGGTTTGCGCGACGGTCGCGTTTCGGGGCCCGTGAACGTGCAGCTTGCAGGCGGCACGCTCGTGGTAGACTGGCGCCCGAGCGGCGGGGGCATCGCCATTTCCGGCCCCGCACAGACCGCATACGAGGGCTACGTGACACTATGACCACCGGCGCCAAACCGCGTGCAAGCGCCCCCGCAGCCGTGCTCGATGACGACACGGTGGCGAACTACCTGAAACAGAATCCCGAGTTCTTCGAGCGCAACCCGCGTCTGCTGCAGGCGCTGGCCCTGCCGCACGAGTCGGGCGGCACCGTATCGCTCGTCGAACGTCAGGTGGCGACGCTGCGCAACAACGACCGCACCATGAAGCGCAAGCTCAACGAGCTGGTGGGCCTGGCGCGGCGCAATGACGCCCTGGCCAGCCGCATTCACGCACTCGCGCTCGCCATGCTCGAGGCCGGCTCGCTGGCGGACACACTGGCATCGATCGAGGAACGCCTGCGGCGCAGTTTCTCCGCCGACGAGGCTGTGCTGGTCCTGTTTGGCGACCCCGCGGACTACGCTACGCTGCCGCGCTCGCGCTTCCTGCGCGTCGCACCCCGCGACGACGAGACGCTGGCGCCCTTCACAACCTTCCTCGAGCGCGGCAATCCGCGCTGCGGGCAGGTCCGCGATACCCAGCGCGAGTTCCTGTTCGGTGGTTCGGCCGAGGAAATCGGCTCCGTGGCGCTGCTGCCGCTGGGTGCCGAGGCCGACATGGGCTTCCTCGCCATCGGCAGCCACAACGCCGAGCACTTCCACCCGGCCATGAGCGTCGACTTCCTGCAGCGCATCGGGCAGATCCTGAGCGTCGCGCTGGCGCGCTTCTGACGACGGGCGACGCGCAGCACACCGTGGCGCCCGAGGCTGACCTGCTCGTCGCCCGCTTTCTGGGCCACCTCGGCAACGAGCGGCGCCTCTCCGAACACACGCGACGCGCATACGAACGCGACCTGGCGCAATTCCGCGACTGGGCGCGTGATGCGGACGTCGCCGATTGGCACAGCGTCGAGCCTGCGCACGTCAAGGCGTTTGCGGCGGCCCGGTTCCGGCGGGGCATTTCACCGCGCAGCATTTCCCGCGCGCTGTCGGCGCTACGGGCCTTCTACCGCTACCTGCTGCGCGAGCGCGAGGTCACGCGCAACCCGGCGGACGGTGTCTCAGCACCGCGCGCCACAAAACGACTGCCGGGCACACTCGACAGCGACACGATGGCGCGGCTGCTCGACATTAAAGGCGACGAACCGCTCACGCGCCGTGATCGCGCCATGCTCGAGCTGCTCTACAGCTCGGGGCTGCGGCTCGCGGAAATCGTGGGGCTGAACATCGGCGATATCGACCTCGCCGATCGCACCGTGCGCGTGACGGGCAAGGGCAGCAAGCAGCGCATCGTGCCCGTGGGGCGCAAGGCCATTGCAGCCATGCGTGACTGGCTCGCCGCGCGCGGCAACCTGGCCGGCGACACGCAGGCCGTTTTCGTGGCGCAGCACGGCCGACGCATTGGCACACGCAGTGTGCAGCGCCGCGTGGCGCACTGGGCGCGCCAGCAGGGCATCGACGCCCGCGTGCACCCGCACCTGTTCCGCCACTCCTGCGCCACCCACGTGCTCGAGTCGAGCCGCGACCTCCGGGGCGTGCAGGAGCTGCTCGGGCACGCCGACATTGCCACGACCCAGATCTACACCCACCTTGATTTCCAGCACCTGGCACAGATATACGACGAAGCGCATCCCCGCGCGAAACGGCGCCGCGACTAGTTGGCGGCCGTCCACGACGGGCCAGGAATTCAGCATGCAGCAATTTGACGGGACGACAATCGTCGCCGTGCGCCGCGGCGGCAATGTCGCCGTAGCCGGTGACGGCCAGGTCAGCCTGGGCAACACGATCATGAAGGGCAACGCCCGCAAGGTGCGGCGTCTGTACAAGGACCGTGTCATCGCCGGTTTCGCCGGCGGCACAGCTGACGCCTTCACGCTGTTCGAGCGTTTCGAGCAGAAGATGGAGCAGTACGGCAACTTAACGCGCGCGGCCATCGAGCTCGCCAAAGACTGGCGCACGGAACGCAGCCTGCGCCGCCTCGAGGCCTTGCTCATCATTGCCGACGCCTCGACTACGCTTGTGGTCTCGGGTAACGGTGATGTCATCGAGCCCGAAGACGAAGTGATCGCCATCGGCTCGGGCGGCTCGTTCGCGCTGGCCGCCGCACGCGGCATGCTCGCCGCGGGCGACCTGGAGGCTGCCGACATCGCCGAGCGCGCCCTGCGCATCGCGGCCGACATCTGCGTCTACACCAACGACAACATCACGCTCGAGCGCATCGACGCCTAACGGCGCAGCACTCGAGCTGCAGCAACGGATCCCCCATCATGTCCATGACTCCCCGTGAAATTGTCCAGGAACTGGACAAGCACATCGTCGGCCAGACGGCCGCCAAGCGTGCCGTGGCCATCGCGCTGCGCAACCGCTGGCGACGCCAGCAGGTCGACGACGCGCTGCGCCCCGAGATCACCCCCAAGAACATCCTGATGATCGGTCCGACAGGCGTCGGCAAAACCGAGATCGCGCGGCGGCTGGCCAAGCTCGCGAATGCACCGTTCATCAAAGTCGAGGCCACGAAGTTCACCGAGGTCGGCTACGTCGGTCGCGAAGTCGACTCGATCATCCGCGATCTCGTCGAGACGTCCGTCAAGCTCACGCGCGAGCGCGAGATGGCCAAGGTCAGCCACCGTGCCGAGGACGCCGCCGAGGAGCGCGTTCTCGACGCGCTGCTGCCCGCGCCCATCGCCGGACAGCCCGATGACCGCGCATCGGACACGCGCCAGATCCTTAGAAAGCGCCTGCGCGAGGGCGACCTCGACGAGCGCGAGATTGAAATCGAGCTGGACGCCACCGCTTTGGGCGTGGAGATCATGGCGCCGCCGGGCATGGAGGAGATGACGAGCCAGCTGCAGAGCCTGTTCCAGAACGTAGGGCAGGGTCGTCGCAAAACGCGCAAGCTGCCGATCGCCGAGGCACTCAAGCTGCTGACCGAAGAGGAAGCCGCCAAGATGCTCGACGAAGAGGCGCTCAAGCAGCAAGCTGTGGAAGCGGCTGAGCAAAACGGCATCGTGTTCCTCGACGAGATCGACAAGATCGCCCGCCGTGCCGACGTGGGTGGCGGTGCTGATGTCAGCCGCGAGGGCGTGCAGCGCGACCTGCTGCCGCTCGTCGAAGGCAGCACGGTGACGACCAAGTACGGCATCGTGAAGACCGACCACATTCTGTTCATCGGCTCGGGCGCCTTTAGCGTCGCCAAGCCCTCGGACCTGATCCCGGAGCTGCAGGGTCGACTGCCCATTCGCGTTGAACTCGATTCGCTGAAGACCGAAGACTTTGTGCGCATCCTGACCGAGCCTGATGCCTCGCTGACCAAGCAGTACGCCGCGCTCATGGCGACCGAGGGCGTGACCCTCGAATTTGTCGACTCGGGCGTGCAGCGTCTGGCCGAGATCGCCTACCGCGTGAACGAGCAGACCGAGAACATTGGTGCACGACGCCTGCATACGGTCATGGAGCGGCTGCTCGACACGATCTCGTTCGAGGCAGCCGACCACAGCGGCCAGAGCTATCAGATCAACGCGGGTTACGTGGACGAGCACCTGGGCGCACTCGTCGAAGACGAAGACCTGAGCCGCTACATCCTCTGAGGCCGTGAACGACGTAGCACCTCCGACCGGGATTACGCTACGGCGCCAGTCGCGCTGCCTGGAACTGACCTGGGCCGACGGCCGCAGCGACAGCCTGACGTTCGAGTTTCTGCGCGTGCACTCGCCTTCGGCCGAGGTGCAGGGGCACAGCGCGGACAAGGCGCAGCTGCAGTACGGCAAGCGCGAGGTGCGCATCACGCGTATCGACCCCGTGGGCCAGTACGCGCTCAAACTCGTGTTCAGCGACGGCCATGACTCAGGCCTGTTCAGCTGGCGCTACCTGCGCGAGCTCGGCGAAACGCAGGCAACCCGCTGGAACGCCTACCTTGCGGCGCTCGAGGCCGCAGGCCGCAGCCGTGACCCGGACCCCGGTGCAGAACACTAGCCGCGCTGCGGCTTGCTACAATTGCCCCTCCACAGGCCCGCGGTGACCCCCATGAGCGGCAACGCCGACGACACCACGCACTTCGGCTACGAAACGGTCGACATCGACGACAAGGCATCACGCGTGCGCGGGGTGTTCGACTCGGTCGCGGGCAACTACGACCTCATGAACGACCTCATGTCAGCCGGCATCCACCGAATCTGGAAGCGCCACACCGTGGCGGCGGCATCGGTGCGCCCGGGCATGCACGTGCTCGATCTCGCCGGTGGCACGGGCGACCTCGCGATGGCGTTTTCGGAAAAGGTCGGCGAATCGGGCCACGTCGTACTCGCGGACATCAACGCGGCCATGCTCGAGCAGGGCCGCGACCGACTGCTCGATGCCGGCATCAGCGGCAATGTCGACATCGCGCAATGCGACGCCGAGGCGCTGCCATTTGCCGACAACAGCTTTGACCTCGTCACCATCGCCTTCGGCCTGCGCAACGTGACGCGCAAGGAACAGGGCCTGGCCGAGATGTACCGCGTGCTGCGCCCGGGTGGGCGCCTGTTCGTGCTTGAGTTTTCGAAACCCGACCCATTGCTGCGCCCGGCCTACGACCTGTTCTCGTTCTCAGTGCTGCCGACGCTTGGCAAGCTCATCGCCAACGACGCGGACAGCTACCGCTACCTGGCCGAGTCGATCCGCATGCACCCCGACCAGGACACACTCAAGGGCATGTTCGAGGCCGCGGGCTTTGAACGCTGCCGCTACGAGAACCTGACGGGCGGTATCGCGGCGCTGCACATCGGCTCCAAGCTCTAGGCCCCCCGCATGTTCGATCTTGGTCCGCTGTTCACCCCACTCACGCACCTCATCAACAAGCGCATTGCTGAGCAAACCCCCGCGCGCGAACTCGCCGAGTCGCTTGAGGGGCAGTGCATGGCTGTGCGTGTGCGCGACACGGGGCTGGCCGTGTACCTGCAAGTGGAAAACGGAAAGCTGCGGCTGCGCACGCGCTACGGCGACGAACCCGAGGTCGTGCTTTCGGGCAGTCCCATCTCGCTGGCTGAGCTCGCGGGCAAAGACCCGGCCGCACCCATTCGTGAGGGCCGCGTGCGCATGAGCGGTGATGCTGCCGCAGGGCTCAAGTTTCAGGGCTTGCTGCGCTTCGCAGCACCCGACCTCGAAGACGAGCTGGCCAACGTGGTTGGCGATGTCGCCGCACACCAGGCGACGCGCGTGGCGCGCGGCCTCGCGGGCGCGGCGGGCAAGCTCGGCGACCGCATGTACGCCAATATGGGCGACTACCTGACCGAGGGTGCGCAGACACTGCCCTCACGCGACCAGTTCGAGCGCTTCCGCGCCGAAGTGGAAACGCTGCGCGACGACGTGGCGCGTGCGGAAGCGCGCGTGCGTTTGCTAAGCGACCATCTGGCGGCAGAGGACGACGAGGCCTGACATGCTGACGTGGTCACGCACCAAGCGGCTGATCAGCATCCAGCGGGTGCTCGTCAAGTACAGCCTCGACGACCTGATCAAGACCTCGCAGGCGCTGCGACCCCTGCGCTTCGTGTTCATGCTGGGCGGTCGTCGCCTGGATCGTGACGCCCCCATCGGCCAGCGCATCCGGCTCGCGCTCGAGGAGCTTGGCCCGATCTTCATCAAGTTCGGCCAGGCCCTGTCGACGCGGCGCGACCTGCTGCCCAACGACATCGCCGACGAGCTCGCCAAGCTGCAGGACCAGGTGCCACCGTTTGATGGCGCGGTGGCGCGCGAGATCGTCAACCGCGCGTATGGTTTCGACCTGTCGGACATCTTTGCCGAGTTCGAAGAGACGCCCATGGCGGCCGCGTCGATTGCGCAGGTGCACCCGGCAAAGCTGCACGATGGCACCGAGGTCGTGGTCAAGGTGTTGCGCCCGGACATGCGCGAAGTCATCCAGCGCGACCTCGACGTCATGTACGGCATGGCCGAACTGACGCAGCGCTACCTGCCCGACGGCGAGCGGCTGCGCCCCGTCGAGGTCGTGGCCGAGTACGACAAGACCATCATGGACGAGCTCGATTTGCTGCGCGAGGCGGCCAATGGCTCACAGCTTCGGCGCAACTTTGAGCACTCGAGCCTGCTCTACGTGCCCGAGGTTTATTTCGACTACTGCCGCCGCGAGGTGCTCGTCACGGAGCGCATTTTCGGGGTGCAGGTCAGCGACATGGATGCCATGCGGGCCGCAGGAACCAACATCCGCCGCCTGGCCGAAAACGGCGTCGAGATCTTCTTCACCCAGGTGTTCCGGCACAACTTCTTCCACGCCGACATGCACCCGGGCAACATCTTCGTCGACATTCGCGATCCGGATTTCCCCGTCTACCAATCCGTCGACTGGGGAATCATCGGCACGCTGTCGCACGAGGACCAGCGCTACCTGGCCGAGAATTTCCTCGCTTTCTTCGATCGCGACTACCACCGCGTGGCGCAGCTGCACGTCGATTCGGGCTGGGTGCCACCCGATACGCGCGTCGATGAGTTCGAATTCGCGGTGCGCACGGTTTGCGAGCCGATCTTCAACAAACCATTAGCCGAGATCAGCTTCGGCACGGTGCTCATGCGCCTGTTCGAGACCGCGCGTCGTTTTGAGATGGAAGTCCAGCCGCAGCTCGTGTTGCTGCAGAAGACGCTGCTCAACATCGAGGGGCTGGGGCGCGACCTCTACCCCGAGCTTGACCTGTTCGAGACCGCACAACCGATCCTGCGTGCCTGGATGGAAGAGCGTCTGGGCGGCAAGGCTGTGATTGACGACCTGCGCACGCAGTGGCCCGACATTCGCGAAGGGCTGCGCGAGCTGCCCACCGTGCTGCGGCGCGTGGGCGAACAGGCTGCCAACGGTCAGCTTCGCGTTCGTATGGATGCCGGGGAATTGCGCGCCTTGCGCGAGGACCTGAAACGCCAGGACCGACGCCGCTACGTGGCCACGGCCGGGATGGCCGCGGCACTCATCGGCGCGGTGCTCGTGTTTGAAGTCGACCCACAGGGCGCGGGCTGGCTGACCATGGCGGCCGGCGTGGCCGTCACCCTCTGGGCGCGGCCCCGCTAGTCGCGTTTAGCGCGACGGTTTCACCGCGACGGCTTCACCGCGAAGCCTGCATCTGTTCGTAATCATTGAGCCGCTCGCGGCTCGCGCCGAGCTCTTCCGCCAGGTAATCAGCGTGGTCCTCGAGCTCACCCTTGCGCTCTGCGAGGCGTCGCGTCTCGGCGAGGATGTGCAGCCGTTCCTCAGGCGTGAGGCCGTCACCGATCATGCGCAGCGTTTCGTGCTCCATCGCTTCTTCGAGGTCATCGATCTCGCGTTCGGTCTGCGCAAGCTCTGAAGCAATCTGGTTGACGTCCCGACGCAGGGTGTACAGGGTGCGACCGTCTTCATAGGCGGCCAGGAATGCAGGCTCGACCATTGACGGGCAAACGCCCGCGTAGCTGCCGCCACGCTCACCGAGCGTGTAGCCGTTTTGCGGCCGGCAGAAGGTCTGCAGGCCTTCGTCGCGGCCCGCCTGGTAGGCGTCGAGATCGGGAGTAACGCCGGCTTTGGCGCAGGCCTTGCGGTAGGTGCCGATCGCGGCGCCGCTACGACCCAGCAGGCCGTCTTCGTAGCCGACGGTGCGCCAGTCGGACATCTGGCACTCTTCTTCGCTCATGGCAGCACAGCCACCGAGCACGGCCAGCGCCGGCACGATGAGCATCGCAAGTAACAGTGTCTTCAGTTTCATGACCGCAGTCCTCCCTCAATGGCTACCGACGATACGCGCCGGCGCCTGAACTTCAGGTGAACGCGGTCACAAATTACGGGTGGTGGACGCCATTTTTATGTCGAATCGGCGTCAAACCAGAACGCGATCTCGCCCGTCGCGATATCAAAGCGTGCCGCATGCGGTTCGTTGGGCTGGATCTCGTACCAGTCGCCGGGTCCGTAGCGCTCTTGCCGGCTGCCCCGCGTGAGCACGAGTTCACCGCGCGTGATGACGCCCACATTGTGCGTATCGTGGTCGTGCTCGGCGATGTCGGTGCCTGCGGGATAGCTCGCGAAGAGCACCTCGCACCCTGACGCCTCAAGGCGATGGGCATCGAAAGGACCGTCGAACGCGGGCAACGCGCGGAGCGGCGCCGGAAATCCTGTTCTGTCCTGGCTCATTTCGCGACCCCAATTGGTGCCCGGGCGGGCAAGCTTCCGCTTGTGGCATATTAACGCGCTGATCCTGCCTGCTGATCTTGCTCGCTGTTTGCCCCGACCGCATCTGGAGACTCCTGCTACATGACCGACCACGCCCGGGTGCTGTTCCGGCCACGCGCCGCGGTGTCTATTGTCATCGCCAACATGGTGGGAACGGGGGTTTTCACGAGTCTCGGCTTCCAGCTCGTCGACATCGAGTCCGGCTTTGTGCTCATGCTGCTTTGGTTTGTCGGTGGCGTGATCGCCTTCTGCGGCGCCATGAGCTACGCCGAACTCGGCGCCGCGTTGCCGCGCTCCGGTGGCGAGTACAATTTTCTTGGCCGCATCTACCACCCGGCCGCGGGCTTTGTGTCCGGCTGGATTTCCGCCACGGTCGGTTTCGCCGGACCGACGGCGCTCGCCGCGATGACCTTCGCAAGCTACCTTGCGGCCGCCGTGCCAGGCGTTCCTGCGCGCAGTGTGGCTATCGCACTTGTTGTGGCGCTGACGATTGTGCACGCCACGCACCGTCGGGCGAGTGGTGGGGTGCAGGTCGCATTCACGGCCATCAAGGTGCTGCTGATCATCGGCTTCTGCGTGCTGGCACTGAGCGCCGTGGACTCGGCACAGCTCGTTGGCTTCGCACCCGCCACGGGCGATGGCGGGCTCGTCGCCAGCGGGGCGTTTGCCGTGAGCCTCATCTACGTAAGCTATGCCTATACGGGTTGGAACGTCGCGACTTACCTCTCGAGCGAACTCGAGTCACCCCAGAAATACCTGCCGCGCGTCCTCGGAGGCGGCACGCTGATCGTCATCGCGCTGTACCTGGCGCTCAACTACACCTTCCTGCACGTGGCGCCCATTGAGGCCATGCGCGGCAAAGTTGAAATTGGTTACGTGGCGGCTGAGTACGCTTTCGGCGCCAATGGCGCACGTATCATGGGCGTCATCCTGGCTTTACTGCTGATCTCGACCGTCAGTGCCATGATTATTGCCGGCCCCCGGGTCTATCAGGCCATTGGCCAGGACCACGAGATGTTCGCCTGGCTGGCACGCACGAACCGACACGGCGTGCCCGCGTTTGCGATCTACGCCCAGGGCGCCCTGACGGTGCTGTTTATCGTGACCTCACCGTTCCAGTTCATCCTATTGTTCTCGGGCTTCACCCTGGCGCTCAACACGCTCGCGGCCGTCGTCGGGGTGTTTGTGCTGCGCTGGCGCGAGCCTGACCTGCCAAGGCCCTTCAAGGCCTGGGGCTACCCGGTCACGCCGATCATCTTCATGGCGCTCACGGCCTGGACCCTTGTCTTCGTGCTCGTGGACCAACCCAAAGCCGGATTGCTCGGGCTCGCCGTGGTCGCGCTTGGCGTCGTGTTCTACTTCGCCACGGCACATGGCCGGGGCCCGGGGCTGGTGGCAGATAAGCCGGCCGACGCCCGCACCGAGGGCTGAGTCACTCGGTCGGGTAGGTCTTGCGCAGATAGGCGACGGACTTGCGCACGAGCTGACTCAGCACCTTCAGATCGATGGCGTCCAGGTCCTTAATGTAGAGGCAGGATTTGCCCGTTTTGTGCGGGCCGAGCCTGGCCATGAGGTCGTCGTAGCCGTCGAAGCCACCCATGATGTAAAGGGTCAGTGCCTGCTTGCGGTTGGCGAAGCCCGTCAGCAGGAAGTCGCCCTCGCGCCCGCTGTCATATTGGTAGTGGTACTTGCCGAAACCGACGATTGATGGACCCCACATCGTGGCAGGCCGTTTCGTGATGCGGGCCATGAGGTCGCTCACGGTCTCGCACTGCGTGCGGCGCTTGTCGTCATCGATTGCCGCCAGGTAGTCGGCAGCCGACGCGGTTGTGGCCTGGGTCTTGTTTTTGGCCTTGCTCACGTCGTTTCGTTCCGTTTCCCCGACAATCGCGCCACAATCACCACACAGAAGGCCGCGATCAGCGATTTTACGACACCACCTACGATAAACGGCGCCACGCCGTTGAACCAGGCGGCTACGAAGCCCACGCGCGCGGCGAGCAGAATGCTGCCCACGGCGAGAATGGCCACATGCGCCAGCAGCATCGTCAGCACAGCCGGCGCCCAGCGGTGCAGCAGGCCGCGATCGGCCGCATAGCCCGTCAGCCCGGCCGCAAACCAGAATCCAATGAGGTAACCGCCGCTCGGACCCAGCAACACGCTGAGGCCGCTGGCGCCGTCGGCAAACACGGGCACGCCCAGCGCGCCCGCACAGACGTAGATTCCGACCGCCAGGGTCCCCACTGTGAGACCGCCAAGGCCGCCGGCCAGCAGGACCAAGAGAGTCTGGGCCGTCTGCGGAATGTCCGTGCCAGGCAGGGCGACCGGGAAACGCGCAGCAATGGCGATCGCCGCTGCCCAGGCGACGGCCGTCAGCAGCGCGCCCGGCCCGAATGCAGTCTCGGGACGGCGAGCCCGGGCCTCAACCCTGGGCGAAGTTGAAGACACAGAGCTTGTTGCCGTCGAGGTCGCGGAAGTAGCCCGCGTAGAAGCCGCCCGCGCCCCGGGGCCCCGGAGCGCCCTCGTCGGTGCCGCCGAGCTCTAGCGCCTTGGCGTGCACCTTGTGCAGGAGGTCGGTGTCATTTACGGCCAGCGCCACCATGGTGCCGTTGCCCACCGTGGCCACTTTTCCGTCGTGGGGCTTGATCACCGACACGGCCGGGCTCGCGCCGTCCGTGCCCCAGGCGATAAAGCTGTCGTCGCCCATGCGGCGACCCGCGCCGATCTCCGCCAGCAGCGCGTCATAGAAGGCGCCGGCCCGTTCAATATCGTTCGTACCGAGCGTGACATACCCGATCATGTGCATCCCCCACGCGATGCAGTAGTGGGCGTGAATGATACCGCAGCAACCCTTGTCACCGCAGCGTTTGCGGCGCTCTAGGCATGACCCGAAGAATCCTGCTCATGCTGCGCCAAATTTTTTGCTGCACCCCTGATTTGCCGAAACATGCAGCAAACCAAGAAATGCCGTGCTGCAGAACGACCTCATAAGATATTGTTTTTTATGGGCCGGGTTCGATAAGTCTGCGCCTAAGCGACTATAAGGCCAAAAAAACGCAGCAAGATAGTGCACGCACGCCACCACTACTTTGTGCTGCAGCATGAGTGCGCGCGTCAGTGTGCCGCCAGAACGGGCGCGATGACGCGACGCCAATGCTCAAGCTTCTGCTCGGGCCGCATGGCTGCAAACGCGGGGCTTGTCGAGGGCAGCTGCTCGAAGGCCATCGCCTCCGCGCGATCGCCCAGCACCGGTGCCACCTCCCGGCGCCAGGCCATCGTTGCGGCCGACCCGTTGCCGCAGACCAGCACCAGCGAGGGTTGCCGCTCGATCAGCTCCGTGAAGTCGTTGATGACGCGAGTTTTGGGCCGAATGTCAGCGTCCAGGCTGCCCGAGCGCTCGCAGAACTGCAGCGCGTCCCATACCGCGACGCCCCCACCCGTCAGCGCGCTGACACGCTCGGCGTAGGGCAGCTCAGGGTCGAACCCGACGATGTCGGCCATGATCGCCCAGAACGCGTTCTGCGGGTGGGCGTAATAGCGTTGCTCAGCGAGCGACTGGCGGCCTGGCATCGAGCCCAGCACGAGCACACGCGCCCCAGGCGCTTCGAGTGGCGGGAAGCCATGGGCGGCGTCACTCATTGGGGGCATTTCGACGAGCCCGCGGCAGGCGCCAGCGGTAGCGTATGGCCATGAAGCGCAGGGTAAAACAGACCAGCGCGCCGACGGCCATGGCCGGAATGCGGGGCAGCGTGAAGACGTGCGCGAGCGCGACGATAATGGCGCCCACCAGTGCCGCCGAGGCGTAGAGGTCCGATCGCAGCACGACGGGCACTTCCGCCACGAGGACATCGCGGACCAGGCCCCCACCGATGCCACTCAGCACGCCCAGCAGCACGGCGCTGGTGGGCGTCAGGCCGAAACTGAGTGCCTTGGCGGTGCCCACGACGACGAACAGTGACAAGCCGGCGGCGTCGAGCATCCGCACGGGGCGCTCGAAGACCTGCAGCCATTGCTCCCGGTAGAAGACGATCACCCCGGCCGAGCAGGCCGTGGCCAGGTAGCGCCAGTCGGCCAGCGCCACGGGTGGCGTGGCACCAATAAAGACATCGCGGGCCATGCCACCGGCTGTGGCGGCGGCGAAGGACAGCACCAGGACGCCGAACAGGTCGGCATCGCGACGGATCCCGACGGCGGCGCCGCTGGCGGCGAAGACGAAGGTACCCGCGAGATCGATGATGGAAAGCCAGGGCAGCATGCCGGTGCTCGTGAA
This sequence comes from uncultured Gammaproteobacteria bacterium, assembly GCA_937899415.1. Lineage (GTDB taxonomy): Bacteria > Pseudomonadota > Gammaproteobacteria > Steroidobacterales > Woeseiaceae > CALBPI01. The sequence continues at coordinate 19,543 of CALBPI010000006.1, forward strand.
CAAGCCGGCGGCAGTCTAACGTAAGTCCCGGGCGGTATGATCGGGGCGGGATACGCACAGGTGGGGACCATGCCCGACGGTAAGATCGAGGTGGAGAACATCAACACGCCCGGGCGCAGCACGCGGGTCAATGCAGCCAAGTACCAGGCTATGCGCAAGGCGTACCTGGCCGTGCTGCCCAGGTCAGCCCCGGGAATGACCCAGGCCGAGCTCATGGACGCCGTAAAGCCCAAACTACCCGATGACCTGTTCCCGGGTGGCGCCACGAGCGGCTGGTGGGTCAAGACCGTGCAGCTCGACCTCGAAGCCAAGGCGCTCGTCACCCGCACGCAGACCAAGCCCCTGCGCTGGCACCACAGCTAAAGCACAAACCCACCCGGCCGCTACACAAGGTGCGGTGACGCAAGATGCGAAGCGCCGCAGCACCCGGGAAGGATACGGAGTGGGCGTGTCAGGCAATCCTGTACATAAACTGGGCCGGTATGAGCTCAGACGAGAACTTGGTCGAGGATCGCAGGGATGCGTGTACATGGCACGTGACCCCGAGCTCGACCGCGATGTCGCGATCAAACTGCTGACCTCGGACAAGGCCGAGTTCCGGCTCAAGGGCCACAACGGCGCGCCGCTTGAGGCGCTGACGGCCAGCAAGATCGAGCACCCGCATATCATCCCGATCCACGATATCGGTGAGAGCGCGGCGGGCCCCTACCTCGTCTTCGGCTTCGTCAACGGCCGCACGCTGGCCATGGAGCTGTCCTCGCGCGGCCACTACAAGCTGACCGAGGCGCTGCCGCTTATGGCGCAGATCCTCGACGCCGTGGCCACCGCGCACGAGCGCGGCGTGCTGCACCTGGACCTCGGGCCCCGCAACATCCTCATTGATTCGAACGACCAGGCCCAGGTCATGGATTTCGGCCTCGCACAGTTCGTCAATTTCAAGCGCGAAGACCTGGGGCTGGCCACCGGCACGCTGCGCTACATGGCGCCCGAACATTTCCTGCGCCGCCAGCTCGGCCCGCAGACCGACGTGTTTGCGCTCGCCTCCACCTTCTACGAAATGCTGGCAGGCCGGCGTGCGATCCCAGGCGAGAACATCGATGCCATTCAGCGCAACATCGTCGACGTTGCCGTCGATTTCGCGCCCATTGCCGACTTGCAGGCCGGTGAGCATGTCACGCGGTTCCTGCGCGGCGCCTTTGTCAGCGATATGAATGAGCGCTACGCCGATGCGCGCATGATGCGCGATGCGTTCCGCAAGTTCGTGACAGCGGCAGGCCTGGGCGACACGATCAAGGCCGAGGCCGCAAGCCACAGCACCGTGAACTTCCTTGTGCGCCGCATGCAGCACAAGAAAGACTTCCCCGCGATCTCCAGCACGCTGACCGAGATCAACCGGCTGACCGGCGACAACGCCTCAGCCTCGGCCGATACGCTCGCCAACGTCATTCTTCGCGACATGTCTTTGACGCGGAAGCTGCTGACCATGGCCAATTCCTCGTTCTACGGCGCACGCGCCAGCGAGGTTGCCAGTGTGTCGCAGGCCGTCGTGCTGCTCGGTGTGCAGCAGGTCCGCATGGTGGCCTCGAGCCTCACGCTGTTTGGCCACCTGCGCGGCGACTCGATGACGCTGCGCGACTCGATGACGCGCTCGTTCATGTCGGGCCTTATCGCCCGCCACCTGGGCCAGCGCGCCAAGCTGCGCGGTGCCGAAGAGGCGTTCATCGCCGGCTTGTGCCAAAACCTCGGCGAAAACCTCACCATCTACTACTTCCCCGAAGAGCACGAAGTGGCGCGCGAGCGCATCGCTGCGGGCGCCAGTCGTCAGGAAGCGGCGCGCGAAGTGCTCGGCGTGGCCTTCTCGGAGCTGGGCGCGGCCACGGCCGAAATCTGGTCGTTGCCTCAAGTCATTATTACGGCGATTGGTGGCGTTCCCGACGGCGAGGTGCCTGCACCCGTCGACGAAGAGGAGGCCATCCGCAACTTCTGCGTGCTGGCCAATGAGCTGTGCGCGAGTTTTCACGGCTGCGACGGCGCCGAACTGACCGAGCGTCTCGAAACCCTGTGCGGTCGCTTCGTGACCAACACGGGGCTCAACGCCGAGTTTCTCTTCAAACTGTTCGAGGCGGCCTTCGAAAAGCTCAAGCAGTTCGCGCCGATCTTCGAGATCAACGTCGCCGAGAGTGTGTTCTGCAAGAGTGTCGAGGCCTGGCTGGCACACCGCCGCAGCGTCGCCGAAGCCGATCCTGCGGCAGCCGCAACGGGCTGATCGCCATAGCAAAAGCCTGCGGGCACCAGTACCCTTAGCGGTTTGTTCCTGACCGCGAAGGGGACCGCATGAGCACCGCGGAATCGCAACTGCCGCAGACCGGCATTCTTGGCTGGATCGAGCGTACGGGCAACAAGCTGCCCGACCCTGTTTTTATCTTCTTTTGGCTGATCGCCGTTCTGGTGGTCATCAGTGTGATTGCCGACCTCATGGGGCTCTCGGCGCCGCACCCGACCCGCGTCGACGAGAGCGGTGCCGCCGTGATTATCACGGCGGAGAGCCTGCTCAGCGCCAATAACATCCAGCGACTCTGGGTGGACATGCCTCAGACCTTCACGCACTTCCACCCGCTGGGTTACGTGCTCGTGGTCATGCTGGGCGCGGGGATCGCCGAGCGCTCGGGGCTGTTCGCAACCGCCATGCGCGGCGCCGTTCGTAACGCACCCAAGTTCCTGCTCACGCCCATGGTCGCGCTGGTCGCCATGGTCGGTAACCTGGCCGCCGACGCCGCCTACGTGGTGCTGATCCCGTTGGCCGGTGTGCTCTATGCTGCAGCGGGCCGACACCCGGTCGCGGGCATCGCCGCGGCGTTTGCAGGCGTATCGGGTGGCTTCTCGGCCAACCTGCTGCCGGGCCAGCTCGACGCGCTGCTGTTTGGTATCACTGAGGCCGCCGCAGAAAGCCTGGCGCCGGCCTGGGACGCCAACATCGCGGGCAACTGGTACTTCATCGCGGCGATGACCGTGATCTACCTGCCCGTGATCTGGTATGTGACTGACCGCATCATCGAGCCTCGACTGGGCAGCTTCCAGGCTGAGGGTAGTCTCGCCAGCATCACCGAGGACGGCGACAAGCCGCTCGATGCCGGCGAGAAGAAAGGCCTGAAACTCGCGGGCCTGGCCGCGCTGGCCATCATCATCGCCTGGATCGGCTTCACGATCGGCCCGGGCACACCGCTCATCGATGAGACGGCAAGCCCCGAGGCGCGAATGCGGCCGTTCTACCGCTCGCTCGTGGCCGGCTTCTTCATTCTTTTCGTAGCCTGCGGCTGGGCGTATGGCTCCGCAACCGGCACTGTCAAGAACCACCGCGACATCGTCAAGATGATGACCGATGCGATGGGCGATCTGGCCTACTACATGGTGCTGGCCTTCGCGGCCGCGCACTTCGTGGCCATGTTTAACTGGTCGGAGCTCGGCCTGATCTTCGCCATCGGCGGCGCCGACGCACTGCAGTCGGCCAATCTGCCCATGCCGATACTGCTTGGCCTGCTCGTGTTGTTCTCGGGCGCGATCAACCTGCTCGTCGGTTCGGCCAGTGCCAAGTGGGCACTGCTCGCGCCCGTCATGGTGCCCATGATGATGCTGCTGAACGTGAGCCCCGAGATGACGACCGCGGCCTACCGTGTGGGCGACAGCGCCACCAATATCATCACGCCGCTCATGGTCTACTTTCCGCTGATCCTGACTTTCGCCCAGCGCTGGCAAAAGGACTTTGGGCTCGGCAGCCTGACAGCCACGATGATTCCGTACTCGATCTGGCTGCTGATCACGGGCCTCATCATGACCATGCTTTGGATCGCCCTGGGTCTGCCGCTGGGTCCGGGCACGAGCGTCGGCTACACGCTGCCCGGGGGCTAGCGTATTTCGGCAGTACTCGACGATAACCCGGAGGAACGGCCCAAAGCCCGGTCACTGAGGCCACTGGCAACACTGTGGCCGTTCATTCGGCCCTACCGCGGCACGCTGATTGCGGCGCTGGCAGCCCTGCTGCTGGCAGCCGCGGGCCTGCTCATCATTCCCGTAGCATTCCGCTTCGTCATCGACCGCGGATTTGCCGACGGAAACCTCGCGGCCATCGACCAGTACTTCGCAGGCTTCCTGGTCGTGTCCGTGGTTTTCGGCGGATTTGCGGCGCTGCGCTTCTATCTGGTCACCTGGCTCGGCGAACGCGTGGTCGCCGACGTTCGGCAAGCCGTGTTCGAGCGCGTCGTGCGCATGGATCCGACCTTCTTTGAGGTCACACGCACCGGTGAAGTGCTGTCCCGACTGACCACGGACACCACACTCGTGCAATCGATCTCGGGCGTCAGCCTGTCGATTGTGCTGCGCTCCGCGATCACCTTTGTTGGCGCCTTACTGCTATTGATTATCACGAGCGCCGAGCTTGCCGGTTACATGCTGCTGGCCATTCCTCTCGTGGTGGTACCGCTGATCGCCATTGGCCGTCGTATTCGCGCGTTGTCGCGCCGGGCTCAGGACCGGATTGCGGATACCGCCGGTCTGGCCGGTGAAACGCTCAACGCCATTCAAACCGTTCAGGCCTTCACGATGGAGGGCGCACAGAGTCGACGCTTTGGCGAGGCCGTGGCAGAGAGTTTTGAGGCCGGCATCTCGAGGACCCGCGTCCGCGCATTGATCTCCGCTATGGGCATCATTCTCGTGTTTGGTGCCATCACCTTTGTATTGTGGCTTGGCGCACGACAGGTTCTGGCGGGAAATATGACAGGCGGAGAGCTCGGGCAGTTCTTGCTCTACGCCGGCTTCGTAGGGTCCTCTGCCGCTAATCTCAGCGAGATCTGGGGCGAGATTCAACGCGGCGCGGGCGCGATGGAACGGCTCTCGGAATTGCTCGAAGCCGAACCCGCGATCGCACCGCCCGTCGATCCCGCTGTGCTTCCCGAACGCTGTCTCGGGCGCATTGCGTTCGAGGACGTCGTGTTCAGCTACCCGTCGCGGCCCGAGGACCGTGCACTTGATGGCGTTAGTTTTGTTATCGAGCCCGGGCAAACCGTCGCCATCGTGGGACCTTCAGGCGCCGGGAAGAGCACGACACTACAAATGCTCCTGCGATTCTATGACCCGGCCTCGGGTCGCATCACCATTGACGGCACCGACATCGCCACCGTATCGCCACAAGCGCTGCGTGGTCAGATCGGGCTTGTACCGCAGGAAACCATGCTGTTCGGCGCGAGCGCACGCGAGAACATTCGCTTTGGCCGCCCCGATGCCGACGATGACGCCGTCCTGGCGGCGACGAAGGCCGCGGCTGCCGATGAGTTCCTGCAGCGGCTGCCTGAGGGCTACGACGCCTTCCTGGGCGAGCGAGGTCTGCGGCTCTCGGGTGGTCAGCGCCAGCGCATCGCCATTGCCCGCGCCATCCTCAAGGACGCCCCCGTGCTGCTGCTCGACGAGGCGACGAGCTCGCTCGACGCCGAGAGCGAGCGACTCGTGCAGGAGGCGCTCGACCGACTCATGCAGGATCGAACGACGCTGGTCATCGCGCACCGGCTGGCTACAGTCAAACAGGCGGACCGCATCATCGTTATGGATGCCGGAAGCGTTGTCGCGAGCGGCACCCACGATGAGCTTGTCGCGAGCAATGCGCTCTATGCGCGTCTTGCCGAATTGCAGTTTGGCGACGTGGCCGCCTGAACGGAAGCGGCCGGCACGTTTATGACCGGCAAAAGAAAAGGGCGGCCCAGGGCCGCCCTTTTCCGTTGGCAGCGGGCCTTGCGGCCCGCGCCATCGGCTCACCTAGTTGGTGTAGGTGATGATGAGATCCGACAGATCATTCTCATTGATGAAGTCGAATTGCTCGTACACCGTACCGGCATTGGACTGGTTCGGTGCAGCCGACAGGTCCGTCGGACCCGGGTCAGCGACACCACCGCCAGCACTGATGCCTGCGATGCCGTCCGACGCGTCGAGCACGTCGTAGTCGATGCTGATGCCACCATCGGGCGTCAGTGTGACCGTGAACGTGTTCGAGTTGCCAGCCAGGAACTCGGGTACGTTGCTGAACATCACCGAGAACGAGCCCGCATCACCGTCGACGATGATCGTGCCACCCTGGTTGGGTGACAGGTCATCCCACAGCGGTGCGATACGCGGCTGATCGTTCAGAAGCTCGAACGTCGACTCCGAGAAGTCCGTGTCGCCCGACCCGAAGGTCAGGTTACCGTTCGAGTTCACGAACACGCTCGTGTAGACCTCGCCCTGGAACGTGAACGGGAAACCAATGTCGACTTCTGCGAAGTCGTCATCGCCAAGCACCAGCTCAAAGCCGTCCATCGCGTTCATCGTCAGGCCGTAACGACCCGTGTCGAACACGCTGAAGCCGAACACGCCGAGGATGTACGTGGCGTCTTCGGGCAGCGGCACCTGCAGTGCAGACGACGTGCCTTCGCCACCGTCATCGTCAAACGCGATTACGGGCACCGAGCCATCCGGCAGGATGATTCCGAGCAGCATCACGGTGTCGACGACACCTGACGTTTCCGCAACGAAGGTCTGACCGGCCTGGCCGTCGAACTGATAGAGATCAGCATCGGCGAAGCCCAGCGCCGTGAAGCGATTCGTCGTCTCGAACGGCAGACGCAGGCGGCTGGCCGTCTCGATGAAGTCGTTCTCTTCGTAGGGATCGGTCGGCGTGAACGTACCGAAGCGGAAGGTGTTGCCCGACGTGTCGTTCGGATCGAAGAACGAGAACAGCTCGAACACGGCCGGCTGACGCTGGCTCTCAAAGCCAAGGTCGGCTTCGGTCAGGTCAACAGGCGTTTCGGCGCCCAGGTTCAGCGCACCACCACAGCTGTAGCCGGCGATGCCGTCAGAAGCCGTGATTGTGCCGTAGCTGATCGTGAACAGGTTGTTGTCGGGGCTGCCCAGGCTCTGCGTCGGAGCGCCACGACCACCACGAGCACCGCGCGCAGCACGGTTACCGCGGCCACCGCGATCGGTAGCCGCAGGCGGCGCCGTCTCGTCGAGGAGCGTGATCGTGAAGGTGTTGCTGCCCGTCGAGAAGAACTCGGGGACGCCTTCATAGATGATCGAGAACGAGCTGCCGTCGTCTTCAACGAAGATACGGCCACCCGTTGTCGGGTTCAGGTCATCAAACAGACCCGCGATACGCGGCGGACCCAGCAGGTGTTCGGCAATCGACTCGCTGAAGTCCGTGTCGCCGGCACCAAAGGTGATGCTGCCGTTCGAGTTGACGAACACCGAGCCAAAGGTCTGGCCACAAATGCTGAAGTCAAAGGGCAGGAACACTTCGGCGAACGCATCGTCACCGAGACCGAGATCATCGCCGGGCGCGAGGCCGTTGAAGATGATGTCGATGCCGGCGCTCGCAACGCCTGCTACAGGGCTTACCGTATCCGAATTGGTCGGGTCATCCGGCGTGTCGATGTTATTCGACTCATTGGTGTCCCAGAACTCCTCGGCGCCGGGCAGCGGCTGCAGCGGCGGCGTTGAGAACCCACCCTGAAGGATCTGGTCGGTGTGGATCGTGTACTCCGCACCCGGCGTCAGGCCGTTGAGGGTGTAGGTACCCGGACCACCGATGCCCGGGCGGTCGCCCGAGATCGCCGAGACCGCGTCTTCGAACGGGTTGGCCACGTTACGCGCGATGACGTTGACGCCCGTGAGGCCCGTCGTGCCATCGGGAGCCAGAATCGTGCCCGTGATCGTGCCCGAGTTCGCGAAGAAACCCGGCTCCGGGTAGAGGAACGACATGAACGCGATGTCATCGGCGTGCGGGTCAATCTGACCCCCACCGACGAGCGCGAACGGGTACATCGTTTCCGTCTGGTTACCCGGCGAGTTGCCGTAGGTGTTCTGCGGCGAAGGGCCCGTCGTATCGCCGAGGGCGATGTTCTGGCCGTTGACCACCGTGTGACCCAGGCCCGAGTAGTGACCGAACTCGTGGAAGACCACGCCCGCGAAGTCGGCTACCGGGAAGCCGCCCAGGATGCTGCCGCCGTTCAGGAACTGAACTGCCTCGATCGGGGTGCCGGCCGCATCACGGGTGTCCGTGCTGGCGAAACCCAGTACGCCCGTACCCGGACCAAACAGTGCTGCGAAAATCGCACCGTCTTCGTCGAATACAATCGGGCTCAGGCCGTCAGCCGTGTTACCGCCGAAGAACAGGTTGTCGATAAACGGAGCGAAGTTCGTTTCATCGATGTCTTCCGCCAGCTGACCCGTCGTCACGTAGGCGTTACTGGCCGTCGGGATGCTGGTCCAGGTCATCAGCGCGCCTTCAACAAGCGCCACTGCTTCTGCAGGACTCAGCGGCCCCAGGCCACCCTGGTCAATGTTGTAGGGAATCTGGGTACCGCCGTTCGGCCAGCGCTCCACACCGTCCGGATCAGCCGGGTTGGTGTTGAGCGGACCGCCCGCGAGGACTGATGCCGAAGCCAGTGTGGCCGTAGCCGCGACAAGCGAGCGCCGCAATAGTGTCTGGTTCTTCATTACTCGGCACCTCCCACGATGTCACGGATCAGTGCGGCGAGTTCGGGGTAGGGCACAGCCACGCCGTCGGTAAAACCGACGCTCATGCCCGTGAACAGACCCACGTTGCTGGCGGCGTTGAGCGCCACCTTGTCACCATCTTCGCCCGAGAGCGTGAAGTTGCCCTGGCCCAGGCCTACCGTCGTGGTCAGGCCCGTCGAGCCTGCGTGGCCGACGACGAGGAGGTATTCCTCGCCGAAGCGCAGCAACGGGAAATCAACGATCGGGTGCTTGCCTTCTTTGACGTTCTTGATCGTGCCGAGCATCGTCACCGTCGTGAACTTGACGCCCTTTTCTTCTTCGTAGCTACCTTTGAACGTGTCGCCTACACGGAACGTGTAAGTCACTGCCGGAACTTCACCACCGCCCACGGCGATTCGTGATTCCGACAGGTCGACGACGGTGCCAACAAAGACCTTTTCGGAATTGTTGATCATCTGCGCGAGGTTCATCTGCAGTACGCTGGTCGCATTGACGGATGAACTCGTCAACGCAAGCAGCGCTACCGCGATGAACATCGCGGTAAACCTAAGCGCTCTCATTACATCTCTCCTTTTAGATGAAGCGGCCCTTTACAGGTTGTTATTCATTGATCTCGTTGTTGTTATTACTTAATTAAGACCGCTCCCGGAGCATACGCAGGGGACATAATTGCGTCCACCGGAACAGGTAAAGTGAACATAATGTGTAACGGTTTCGCCGGTAATCAGTTAGTTAGGCCGTTTTGGCCCCAGTTTTCAGCCGCCTGGTGACACCCTGCGCGCACAATCGACGTGTCCACCGGTCTGGACAGAGGCTCGTCGCGGCCCCGGGAGCGGCGGTGATATGACACCCGACGCTTTCGATGCTGTGGTCTGGCAGACCCTGGATGCGCTGCCCGACTGGGTCCGCGAGGCACTCGACAACATCGAGCTGATCATTCAGGACCAGCCCGGGCCCGAGCTCGACCCCGAGGATGATGGCCTGCTGGGCTTGTACCTCGGCACGCCACTGACGGAACGCAGCACCGAGGACGTCGGCGTGGTCCCCGATGTGATTTACGTGTTCCGCCTGCCGCACCTGGCGCTGGGGCTGCCACAGGCCGAGTTGGTCAGCGAAATCCAGACCACGCTTATTCACGAGATCGCCCACTTCTTCGGCATCGATGACGACCACCTCGACGAGATCGGCTGGGGCTAGCCGGTTACACTCGATCGTATGAGCGGTGAGAACGACAACGATGTTCAGCGCAAACTGGCGCTGCAGCATTTGCTCGCGGAGAGACTGCGCCAGTCGCAAGAGGCCGAGCGCGCGGCCGTCGCCCGCGCCGTGCACGACTCCGTCGGTCAGACGCTCTCGGCCATGAAAATGCAGCTGCACGAGGCCGCCCGGGACCCAATGCTCTCGCCCGCGGCCGTGGCCTGCTTTCGCGATCTTGAGGGCCATGTCGACTCGCTGCTCGAGGACGCGCGCAGCATTGCGAGCCGGTTGCGGCCTGGCGTCATCGACCATTTTGGGCTCGCGCGTGCGCTCGAGGCGGCACTGGACCGTTTCGGACGGGAGCAGGGCCTCGACGCCGGTCTGCAGCGATCGGGTGCGGAACCCCAACGACTGCCCGGGCACATTGAGATTGGTTTGCTGCGCATCGTCGAGCTGGCGCTGGCCAACGTGGCGCAACATGCCAACGCCCAACGCGTGGACGTCGTCTTTGAACAAACCCCCGATACCGTGAGCGTTGCGGTGCGCGATGACGGCTCGGGCTTCGATCGGTCGGCGCTGGAACCGGCGCGATCACTGGGACTGCTCGACCTCGAGTCGCGGGCGGCCGCGCTCGGCGGCAACCTGACCATCGACAGTGCGCCCGGCGCGGGCACGACGGTGGCGGCGCAGGTCCCCGTCAACGGCGCCTGAGCGCCGCCGCTGGCTACAGAAACATGGCGTCGATCGTGTCCAGGTATTCAGCGCGCATGGGTTTGACGAAGTACTGGCGCACCGCCTCGTAGCCCGCGGACAGACCGATATCGCGAGTCTGTTCCGACGAGCTCAACATGACCACGGCCGGCACCGTGTTGCCGAGGACCCCACACCACTCGGCAAGAAACTCATGGCCGTTCATCCGCGGCATATTGATGTCAAGCAGGATAAGGTCGGGCGGCGCGCCCGCCATAGCCTCGAGTGCGTCCAGCGCCACCTCGCCATTCCAGGCGGTCACGATCTCGACGTCGGGCCAGTGCTTACGAAGCAGGTAGGTCGTAATGTACTGATCGTCCTCGCTGTCCTCGATCAGCAGTACTTTCCTTGGTGCAGCCATCACGCAGCGCCTCCCGCGGGCAAGGTCACAGAGAACGCCGAGCCGCGTGCCAGCGGGCTGTATTCAAGGTCACCGCCCAGCGCGCGTGCGAGCCGTCGCGAGAGGTACAGGCCCAAACCTGTGCCTGGCGCCAGGTCACGGTGGAAGCGCTTGAACATGCCGAACAGGTCGGCGCGATGTTCGGGCTCGATGCCCCGACCATTGTCTCGTACCTCAACCCGCACCACGCCGCGGTGTTCCCGAACGGCGATGTCAACACGGGGAGAATCCGCGGCCGTGTATTTGATGGCATTGGACACGAGGTTCTCTAGGATCTGGTTCAGCTCAACCCGGTGTGTCATCACCGGTGCTGTTGCCTCAACAGAGACGTTCATCGCGACACGGCCGGCGCCTGGCATACTCGACAACCGCGCAAGGACCTCGTCCACAAGCGCGCGAAGATCCACAAGCTCCGGCGCCGTCGATTCGTCGCGGCGCGCGACGGCAATGATGTCGCTGATCAGCCGGTCGAGCCCCAGCATCGCTTTCTCGACACGCCCGAGTGTGTAGTGCGCTGAAGCCTTGTCGTCGTCATCCAGCGCGTCTCTCGCAATAGTGACCATCCCAGTCGCCGAGGCCACAGGTGCGCGCAGGTCATGCGAGATCCGAAAGCTGAACTCGCGGAGCTCGTTGTTGACCGCCTCGATCGACTGCACGGTCGTATCAATGTGTTGCACCATGGGCCGGAAAATCAGCAGGGCTTCGCACATCAGAACAATGAGCCCGACCAAGACCACCGCGGTCTCAAGGTTGCGAAAACGCGCCAGTTTCCATTCGCTGTCCGACTGGTAGCGCGTCACCATGTCGTCCAGCGGCTGCAACAACTCGTGCGCCGCCACCTCGATCAGCCGATCAGGATGCTGCGCAGAGGCCCCGTTCTGCAGAAATGCGGCGAGAAAGCGCTCGGCGATCTCGACGAAGTCGCGCACCTGACGGTCCAGACCTTCGGGCCCGTCATAGAACGCCTGAATGTCCGCCGTACGTGCGAAGGCGCCACGTGGCCCCGTAAGCGCCTCGTGGTTACGGCGCATCTGTGCGATTGCGCCCGTCAGCGCCGTGACGACCCTTGCCCGCGAGTCGGCTTCGTCGGCGACCGTCAGCTCGTCGCTTAGCAACGCGATACGCTGCGACAGCATGCGCTGCTGGCCGGCCGTGTTGATCAGCCAGGCGTCCTGCGTGTTGCGGCTCAGCTGCTGTTGCAGGATGAACCACGCACCAATCAGCACGAGCGCGACGAGTGTCAGCGCGCCCACATAGCGCAGTGTCAGTCTTGTCTTTAGCGGCATCGTTTTCGGCAGTCTCAAGAGCGACCCAGAGCAGTGTCGGGCCTGCGCAATCGCGGTATCGCAGGCCCGCGTGCTGTGTCGCGGCCTCAATGTGACCGCCCCGTTTTAGCGGCGGCGGCGGTGCTCGCTTTAGCGACTGCCAGGACGCAAAAGAACTCCCGCGAGACCGGGCGGACTCCGGCTATCATGCGGGCAGCATCGCAGCGGTCGGCGCTGCGCCAGAACCCAGGGAGCACACCATGCAGATCGGGCTTGTCGGATTGGGCAGGATGGGCGGCAACATGGCCAGGCGACTCATGGCCGCTGGCCACGAGTGCGTGGTGTATGACCCCAATCCCGAGGCCGTCTCGGCCCTGCAGGCAGCCGGTGCCACGGTCGTGGACTCGCTCGCTGGCCTGGCACAGGCGCTGACGCCGCCACGCGCGGTCTGGCTCATGGTGCCCGCGGCCGTGGTGGACGACAACATTGATGCGCTCGCGCCGCTGCTGGACGAGCACGACACCCTCATCGACGGCGGCAATTCCTACTACATCGACGACCTGCGCCGGGCCAAGTCACTGCAAGAGAAAGGCCTGCACTACATCGATGTTGGCACCAGCGGCGGTGTTTGGGGTCTCGAGCGCGGCTACTGCCTCATGATTGGGGGGGAGACCGAGGCCGTTGCGCGGCTCACCCCCATTTTCGAGGCCTTGTCGCCGGGCCGCGGCGACATTGAGGCCACGCGCAATCGCGGCGACAGCAACAGCACCGCAGACCAGGGCTTTCTGCACTGCGGGCCGTGTGGTGCCGGGCATTTTGTGAAGATGGTGCACAACGGCATCGAATACGGCCTCATGGCCGCCTACGCCGAAGGCCTGGGCATTCTTCGAAGCGCGAACGTGGGGAAGCGCGAGCATGAAGCCGACGCCGAAACCACGCCCATGCGGAATCCTGAGCACTACCAGTACGACTTTGATGTGGCCGACATTACCGAGCTGTGGCGTCGTGGCAGCGTGGTCTCGTCCTGGTTGCTCGACATCACCGCCGACGCACTGGCCGCCGACCCGGCACTCGACGACTTCACGGGGCGCGTGTCCGATTCGGGCGAGGGCCGCTGGACGATCAAGGCGGCCATCGACGAGGCCGTCCCGACGCCCGTGCTCACGACCGCGCTCTACGAACGGTTCAGCTCGCGCGGTGAAGCCGACTACCAGAACCGGGTGCTGTCAGCCATGCGACGGGGCTTCGGCGGGCACGTGGAGAAAAAGGACTGACGGGTTGGTCAGTCCTCGGGCGACGCAACAAACAACGCGATCAACGCAATCGACGCGGCATAACGCATGGCCGATTCGAGCACGGGCTCACGGAGCGACTCGGACTGCCAGAGCCCGAACCAGACTTCAGCGATAACGATGAAGCCCATAAACAACATAAACAGCGCGACACCACAGCCGATAAGTGCCGTCCGACGCGACGCGACATAGCCCTGGTCCTGCGCTGTGCGGGCACGCCACATACCCAGCGCACCCACACCACATAGCGCGGCCGAAACCAACTTGGCCCCAGCAATAAACAGCGCACCGAGCCAGACAATGATCGGGTTTGAGGTCGCCTGCCAGCTGCCGGGACCCGCATCGAAGGTGGCCATCGACGTCGTGGCCCGCACCGCGTCGAGCGTTGCCGACCAGTTCATGAGGTTGTTCAGGAGGCTCACCGCAGCCCAGACGGCGACGGCGGCGACCAGCACGGCCTTGAGCAGCCGCAGGTGGACGATGCTCACGACCAGGTCAGGTCATCGCCTTCAGAAGCCCAGCAGCAGCCGAGCCGTCGACGTACTCACGCAGGTCGATGACCTTGCCATCCCGGACATCGGCCACGACGCAGGCGGCGAGATCCAGATCTGTGCCGTCGGGCAGGGTGCCGCGCACCCGGTGCTCCTCGACGAAGCCCGATGCCGTGGGCGTGCAGATCGCGTCCGAATAACGAAAGTCCGCGACCGCACCGTGAATCGCCAGCGCGAACTCGATCAGCGTATCGAGGTCCATGGGCGGGCTCTTGTTCTGGCGCGCCGTGACATCGGCGGCGCACAGGCTGCGCACTGTGTCGGCATCGCCGTCGGCGAAGGCATCGAACAGAGCCTCAGCAAGCTCGAGGTGGGTCATCGTGACGTCTCCCAAAAGGCGCAGCGGCACGCCGGTCGCACCGCTGGCATCGAGCCTACCGCAGTCCCAGAGTTATTTGGAGCTAACGCCCGACCGCAGGATCCGGTCCAACGCTGCAATCAGCGCATCGACACGGTAAGGCTTCCGAAGCACGACGTCTGAGTTGAGGTCGATGCCATGCTCGACGAGCTGACGATCGCTCGAGCCCGACATGTAGAGCACAGGGCAGTCGACTCCGCGCGCACGCGCTGCCGCGACGCACGCAGGCCCGCTCATTTCGGCCATAACGACATCGATGAGCAAGAGATCCGGTTGGCTGGACTCGAGCATCGCCAGCGCCTCGGCGCCACTCAACGCCTTGCGGAACTGCGCGCCCGCACGCTCGAGCACCTGAACAACGAGGCCCGCGACCTCCGCGTCGTCTTCGACAACGAGGACGTCAACCCCCTCGAGCCGGGCACCCGATGACGGTGCGGTTTCGGCAGGCTCCGACATGTCCGCGGTCTCGGGTGCCGGCACGAGCGGCAACTTCACGCGTATCGTGGTCCCGCTGCCGAGTGTGCTCAGGACCTCGACGAAGCCGCCTGCCTCCTGCGCCAACTGTTGGACGATAGACATACCCAGCCCGGTGCCACGACCGATGGCCTTCGTCGTGTAGTAGGACTCGAAGATTTGTCCGACGGTTTGGGGATCCATTCCCTCGCCGGTATCCGAGACGCAAATGCTGACGTGTGGCTTTCCGTCGCGCTGTGAGTCTCCCATCACAATACGGAGCGCCCCGCCCTCAGCCATGGCATCGCGAGGAACAGGAAGTCAGCGGCCCAAAGCTGCCACCCTCGACCGTGACACAACAAGCCCAACGACCCGAGAACGGTGGCGCGACGCTCAAGGATTTCCTCGCCGAAGTCGTGCTGCGGACAGCCCGGCCCGAAGCGGTGTTCATCGGTGGCTTCTACATGTTCCTTCTCTTGTTGTCTCTGGCCGTCAACGGCGACATCCTAAACATCGACTGGATCCACCTGGCTTGCTTCGCCATGGCGGTCATGTACTTCTTTTTTTATTGGATCCTGCGCAAGGACCGCGTACGCCATGAGCAGGTTCACCCGATTGGCTATCTGGCTACCTGCCTGTCGCCGGGCAGGCAATCTGGGCCACGCCGCCGCGTTCAGTTTTATCCGGGTAAGAACCTGGGTGCGCTGGGCGACGCCGGCGCCGTCACCACCAACGATGAAGCGCTGGCGCAAACGGTGCGTGCGCTGGGCAAGATGCTCACGCTGCTGGGGCTCAACAAGATTCTGGCGATCTATGTCGGGCCCGCGGGCTATGCCGTGCTGGGACAATTCCAGAATGCGGTTCAGATGATCACGACGCTCGCGAGCGGTGCGATCAACACCGGGGTCACGAAGTACACGGCCGAGTACGGCGAAGACGCGCCACGCCAGCACGCCGTCTGGCGCACGGCGGGCACGATCTAGCTGACTGGTTCTCTGCTTGCGGCTGCGCTGCTAGCTATCTTCAACCGCCAGCTTGCGGCCACATTTCTCAACGACGAAACGCTGGGCTCGGTGTTCCTCTGGTTCGCCGCGGCGCTTGTGTTCTTCGTCTTCAACACGCTGTTTCTGGCCATCCTCAATGGCAAGAAAGAGATCCTGCGCTACGTCACGGCCAACATCGCGGGCAGTCAGTTCTCACTCGTGGTCACGGCGACGATGGCGGTTCGCATTGGCATTTACGGCGCACTCGTGGCGCTCGCCATCTACCAGTCGCTGAGCTTCTTTGTGACCTTCGCGCTGGTCGTGCGCGCCGACTGGTTTCGGCGCTCGCACCTGCTTGGTCGCATCGACACGGGCGTGGCGAAAAATCTGGCGAAGTTCACGCTGATGGCGCTGACCTCCTCACTCTGCGTCCCGGTCAGCCACATCATCATCCGCAACCACCTGGGCGACACGCTGGGCTGGGAGTTTGCCGGTTACTGGGATGCGATGCGCGGCTCAGTCTCGCCTTCCTCATGCGCGTGACGACGACGCTGGGTGTGTACTACTTGCCGCGACTCTCGGAGCTCACGGAGCTGTCCGATCTGCGTCGCGAGATTGTGCAGGGTTGCCGCATCATCCTGCCCGTAGCCGTCGTGTGCGCACTCGGCATTTACACGTTCCGCGACTTCATCATCACGCTGCTGTTCAGCCAGGACTTCGCGCCCATGGCGCAGCCGTTCGCCCGGCAGGTTGTTGGGGACACGCTCAAAATCGCGAACTGGATTCTGTCCTATCTGATGCTCGGCAAAGCGATGACCGGTTTGTTCATCGTCTCCGAGATCACGTTCGCGGCGCTGTTCGTGTTCCTGACGACGCAGTTCGTTGCCGCGTTCGGGCTTGAGGGTGCCGCTATGGCGCACGCCGCCAACTATCTCGTCTACGGGATTACGATGGCGATTCTGATTCCGCGCGGTCTGCGCCGCGCAGCCGGTCAGTCGAGCTCGAACGCCGACTTGTAGTCGAGGCGCAGATCGGGGTCCTGCGCGTCACGGTGCAACAAGCAATTGCCGACGACGAGCGTGTCCATCTCGGTGCCCATGAAGCACTTGAATGCATCGACGGGCGTGCACACGGGCGGTTCGCCACGCACGTTGAACGACGTATTGATGACCGCCCCGCAACCCGTCTTCTCTTTGAACTTGCGAATGAGCTTGTAGTAGAGCGGGTTCGTTTCTTCGTGCACCGTTTGCACGCGCGCCGAGTAGTCAACGTGCGTGATGGCCGGCAGGTCTGAGCGCGAGACGTTGAGCTTTTCGATGCCGAACAGCTGTTCCTCGTCGTCGGTCATCGCGCGACGGATCTCGGGCTTCACTTCATCGACCAGCAGCATGTACGGGCTGTCCATATCGGTTTCGAAATAGCGCTCCACGTCCTCACGCAGTACCGACGGCGCGAACGGGCGGAAGCTCTCGCGGTACTTGATCTTGAGGTTCATGGTTTTCTGCATCTTCTCGGAGCGCGGGTCACCGAGAATGGAGCGGGCACCCAGTGCGCGCGGCCCAAATTCCATGCGGCCCTGACACCAGCCTACGACCTTCTCTGAGGCCAGCAGCTCGGCCGCCTTGTCGATCAACTCGGCCTCGTCCTCGATCACCTCGAATACGGCGCCGACCTCACGCAATTGTTCCTGCGTCGATGCATTGTCAGCACCCGGGCCCAGGTAGGAGCCGTTCATGCCATCCATACGATTTGGGTCAATCTCGCGCGCCTCGCCCTGGTGCATGTAGTGCACCAGCAATGCGGCACCCAGCGCACCACCCGCATCACCGGCTGCGGGCTGCACCCAGAGGTTTTCGACGATGCCGTCGCGGATAAGCTTGCCATTCGCCACGCAATTGAGAGCGACACCGCCGGCCATGCAGACGTTTTTCAGGCCGGTCTCTGCCATGAGACCGCGCACAAGGCGTGACACGATCTCCTCTGTTACGGCCTGCACAGACGCGGCCATGTCCATGTGGAACTGGTCGAGTAGCTCGTCTTCACGACCGCGAACGGGACGACCGAACAACGCGCTGAAACGGTCGTTGGTCATCGTCAGACCCGTGCAGTAGTTGAAGTACTCCATGTTCAGACGGAAAGTGCCGTCTTCCTTGAGGTCCATGAGCTTCTCGAGCATCAGATCCTTGTAGATCGGGCGCCCGTACGGCGCGAGGCCCATGACCTTGTACTCACCCGAGTTGACCTTGAAACCGATGTAGTAGGTCACGGCCGAGTAAAGCAGCCCCAGTGAGTGCGGGAAAAAGAGCTCCTTGTGCACCTTAATGTCGTTGCCGCGACCGATCGCGGCCGACGTCGTTGCCCACTCTCCGACGCCATCCATCGTCAGCACCAGCGCCTCTTCGAACGGTGACGGATAGAACGCACTCGCCGCGTGGCTCAGGTGATGCTCCGAGAACAGGAGCTTCTTCTCACCATCGAAGTTCTCGTCGAACTTCTTGAACTCCTTGCTCAGCATGCTCTTCTGGAACAACTTTTCCTTGAGCCAGATCGGCAAGGCCATGCGAAATGAACGGAATCCGCGGGGTGCAAACGCCAGGTAGGTTTCCAGCAGTCGCTCGAATTTCAGGAAAGGCTTGTCATAGAAGACGACGTAGTCGACATCAGCAAGCCCAACACCCGCTTCGCTCAGGCAGTAGCGGATCGCCTCGCGGGGAAACGACGAGTCGTGCTTCTTGCGCGTGAAGCGCTCCTCCTGCGCGGCAGCAACGATATCGCCACCGTCGACAAGCGCCGCAGCGCTGTCGTGATAGAACGCAGAGACTCCGAGAATTCGCATGGTTCCGTCCTGCTACCCGCTCAAAAGAGCGTGTAGATGAAAGGTGCAACCGCCGAACCCTGGACCAGCACGAGCAGGCCACCCAGGACCGCCATGATGATGAGAATGGGCGTCAGCCAGAGCTTTTTACGAGCACGAAGAAATTGCCAGATTTCTTTGAGGATCACGGCCGGCTCCTAGTTAAAACTGGTTCTTCAGGGACTCGGGCTCTGGTCCCGGCGGCTCGCGCTCTTCCCAGTAGGAATCGCGGTCCTTGTCGAGCTTGATCCGAAGCAGGTCCTTGCCGAAGAGCCGCGCACCAAGGCCAAACGGCACAATGGTGAGCACATAGATCACGAACATCACAATCGGGTTCACGATCTTCGCGAGCAGCATGCCGAACTTGAACCACAACGTATTGAGCGGTCGCAGCACTTCCGAGAACACGAAGGAGAAGAACAGGAATACGCCGGCGATAATCAGCGACCACAATCGAACGCCGTTACCGCCGATCAGGGGATACAGCCCGATCAGCAGGAAGACGACGAAAAAGACGAGACCGAAGGACCGGTTGGAACCGACCTCGATTTCTGAATGCTGTTGAAGGTCACTACTCATGGTCTTGAAGCCGTGATTCGCCGTAGGGCACGGGACAGTGCACCCGCCGGTGGCCGGGGCGCAAAGGCGTGCATAGTAATGCGATTCGGGGGCAAATGGTACGCGTTGCCGCCCAATTTGGACCGGTTTCCCCGGGGAAGTCGGGCTGCGCCGGCCAATAGACCAGTAATCGGGCCATGTCGTATCCTCTTGCGCCATAGCGAGCACACGCCTCTGGATCAGCGATGAGCGAGTGCCTACCCTCAAAACGGGCCCAATGGGCCGTCTACATGCTTGTTTTGGTGGTTTCCACGGCCATTGCGGTCGTGCTCTTCGAGCTCATGATGCAGCAGTCGCGCCAGGGCACCGTCGCCATGCGCGTGACAATCGGGACCTACGGCGTTTTCGATGACACCGTCGGGGTCGGCTACGCGCCCGGCTCGTCATCCTCCTATGCCTATCTCGACTCAACGGGCCGCGTGCTCGAGTGCCTGCCCACCATCTCCAAGACGAACGTGGACGGGTTTCGTGGGCTCGACACGCGGGCCGACTACGAGGCGGCTGCGCAGCGCGTGCTCGTCGGCGGCGACTCGTTCTCCCAATGGCATGTGGACGGCAAGACGATCGTCGACTACACGAAGTCCGAGCTCAACGTGCGCGCCTACTCGGCGGCGCTGCTCACCGTCGCCGGCGGCACCTTTGGGCTCGAGCACATGGTCGCGCACCTGGCGGACGCGCTTACGAGAACGCGGCAGCCGTGGTGGTCGCCACCCAGGGTCAGGAGCGCGTCGTGCGCAAGGACGCGCCGAAGGCCAATGTGCAGTGCGTCTACAACGGGGTTCCTGGCGACTTCCTGACACCGGGCGGCGAGAAGCGCGAGCGCTTCACCGTTTGTTTTCACGGCGTCATCGGCTTTTTCCAGGATATCGAGACGCTCATCGCCGTAGCCCGTGAGCTCGAGCAGAACGATGTGGATGTCGTCGTCATCGGATACGGCCGTCAGGAATCGCTGATGCGTGGTGACATCCCAGCCAACCTCGAGTTTCTTGGTTGACTTTCGTTCGAGCAGACCATCGATGCCATCGAGCGGTGTCACTTAGGCCTGTGTCTGCGCAAGGACGATCCGATCTCGCGCGATGCGTTCCCTGTGAAGACCTGGGAGTATCTGGGTCTTGGGATGCCGTCGATTGTGACGCCCCATTGCGAGGCGGGCGCATTTCTCGAGGACAAGGGCTGCGGGTTTCAGCTCGAGTCCAGCGAAGTTGGGCCAATCGTCGATCAGGTGCTGGCGCTCAGGAACGACCCGGAGGCGCTCGCCGCTGTCGCACGGTCGGCGGGGACTACACGCGTCAGCGACTGGGTGCCGAGGCGGCGGAAGTCTTCGCCAACGCGGTACGCTAGGCGCCTAACCCGCACGCAAACAACCCGGAGGCGACATGGAAGCGCTCGCGCTGCTCATTGGCGAACTGATCTTCGTCATCCTCATTCCCTTTATTGCGCTGGTCGTGGAACTCGTGGCAGCTGCCATCAGCGCTCTGGTTGCCGCGCTATCGGGTCGCAAGCGCGGGGCGGGCACGCGGGGTTCCATCGCGAAGCCCGTCGCTGTGGTCCTGGCCGGCCTGTCTGGGCTGGTGCTTGTCACAGTAGTCGTCGTTAACCTGTTTTTCTTCGAGCAGGCGGTGCGATTTGTGTTCGACCGGGTCGAGCAACGCAAGGGCATCACGACGGCGTGTGAAACCGTTGACGGCTCGCTGCTTACGGGTCGTGTGCAGCTCGGCAACTGCGACATCCAACGTCGGGAGCATCCCGTATCCACGTTCGATCTTGAGGTCGCCGAGATCGATCTCGATCTGAGGATCACTTCGATGTTCGGCACCGCGAAGCTCGAATCAGCTCGCGTGACGGGGCTTGCAGGGGCCGTGTTCACAGACCGGCGAGCCGCTGCCGATCAACCGCCGCGTGACCGACCGCGGCGTGAGTTCGAAGTCGACGAGCTCTTTGTAGGAGACGTCCGAATCGCGGTGACAGGAATCAACTCAAGTGGCAACGCGTTCCGCGTGCCGATTACCGTGGAGAAACTCGAGAGCACACCGCTCCGTTCGAAGCTTTTGCTCTTTGATGTGCTGTTCCGTTCCAACGCATCGGGGCAAATCGCAGGTGCACCTTTCGAGCTCACGTCGTCGGGGACGGACGATAACCGGCGAACAGAATGGCGCGCCACGCAGGTGCCTGTCGCGAGCCTTTCCGAAGTCGTTGGCGGCGCGCTGGGCTGGTTCAGCAATGGGTTTGTCGACGTTTATGTCGAGGACGATTGGGAAGCGACAGAAGCCACGTCACTCGATCTCGACTGGCGGCTTGAGTTCTCGGACCTTGAGGTATCGCCGCCGCCAGGTACGGGTCGCGTCGCCCGCATTGCCTCGGTGCCTCTTTCCAAGCTCGTTAATGGCTACGACGGCAGTATCCCGCTCGAATTCGGGCTCGATCTCAATGAAGACCAGTTTGCGTTACGTTACTCGTTGTCCGCGGCGGGTGTCTGGCTTGCGATCAAGGAAGCCGTCGACGGTGCATGGTCACGGTTTGGCTTCGATGTCAGCAAGATTGGCGAGAAGACCGAGTCGATGCGAGACGGGATGCGGTCGATAATTGATCGCGTTCGCGGTTCCGACGAAGAGCCCGATGAAGACGATCAGCCGTGATGTCTCCGCAGGTGCTTGATCAAGCCCTGCGCATCAAACTCCAGTGACACGATGTTGGTACTCGTGTACTCGATCACCTCGTCGAAGTGCGCCGGTTTGACCTTGGCGCTCTCGACGTACTTGATGAAGACAACGTTTCGGCCATTCATGATGTCGGTGATCTCGATGTTTGATTAGAAGACCTCATCATCAAGCTTGCGCAGCATGCCATCGCGTAGCTCGCGCTTGTCGGTCACCGTCACATTGAACTTGATGTGTTCATCGACGAAGTCGTCGGCGAACAGGGCCAGGAAGCGTTCGATGTCTTCGGCATTTGAGTCCGGCTGTTGTCTCGCATTCTTGGCGTCGATAAACGCCTTTGCCATTTCAGTAAGCTGGGTTTCGGAGAAGGGATCCTGAGCAAATACTGCCGGGGCCCACAACAGAAGAGGCAGGATTGATGCCCGCAGCAGAGCCGGCAGAGCAGTACGTGCCGCGCGTCTGGATGCGCCTGAATAAGGCTCGGTTGTCACAGGAATTACTGGCACCCAGTCTTCTTGTACTGTTCAGCCGCCCACGCGTTGCATTTCTCAAGCATCTCACCGGTGTGCCGCTTGGCGCACCAATCCAGCTTTTCCTGCAGAAACGTCGAACACTCGATGCGCCTGGGTTCATCGGGCCTCTTGATATTGGCCTGCAGGCAATCGCTTTTTAGGCGGGCCACGAATGCCTCACGCGAGGTCCGCGCCAGTTCAGGCTCAAGATCTTTGGGAATGTTCAAATCGTAAATCCGGTCATACGTCGTCTCACCTGGATTCCCGAGCAGGCTCTTGATTCGATCTCGCTCTTCCGCTGACGCTGGTACTCCCGCAAGACGATCTTTGAACGTACTGTTGGCTTGTTCACTCAGGGAGTCACAGTAAACGGTTGCCTTTTCATTGTGTGTCCATCGGGCCTTGTCCTTTCTGCGTGCCTCCAGCATCTCCGCAAAAGTCGGCTGGCTTGCGCTCGCTGCATGCTTTTTGTCGTCCGAATGAGGCTCAGACGCCGCATGTAACGAAACACAGCACATCAGCAGGACCAGGACTGCGATCGGGTTCTGGGGAAGTCTGGCCACGGTAACCCTCTTAATGAATGTCACTAACCAATGGAGATACTACACCGCCTTCGAGGTCTCAGACGCGGGTGGGGTCAGGGTGCACGATGTGCTTCTGTGTCGCTGGTCTTTCGGATGGTGACTCAGGTGTTGCCGCGCACCAGATCCCAGAACTCTTCGCGCTGATTGGCGTGTGGAAACGCTGCTTCCGGTGTAGAGAGACCAAGAAATTCGCAGAGCGGCGCGCAGTCGTCGAGTAAAGGCGCCGAATAACGACCCGCGCGCCGCAGTGCGGCGCCCGCCGCCCCCCGCAACGGTTCACGCGCGCAGGCGACAAAATGTCGCCAAATGTCGCCGTCGCCAGTCAGCAATTTAGCTCTGACATCAGCCGACTCGAAATCTGCTGCCAATCCTCATCCTTCTGCTGCCATAACCCTGATACACGCCGAACGCGCCAGACATCCCCGCGGGGATGTTTGCCCGATCCGCGCTGTATGGGTTGCGCTGAATGACAACAACTACCACCTGCTTGCAGAGGTGCTGCTGTTTGCAAGGCAGGTGATGGCCGGTGGACTCTTGCCCCGCGTGACAGATTCACGAGAAACGGCACCAGCGCCGGTTGCTGCCCTTGTGGCTCAGGTCGCGCGCCTGCTGCCGCGCCCTGTATCCAGCAGGCGCCTGTCGCTGTGGCGGCCGCGTCCTCCGACATGTTCGTGGGCTGTCGGCGATGGTCAAACGACACCAGCATCAAAGTGACTGCCGATGGCATGGCGAATTACGGCTTCGGATCGGGGGCTCTGGTCTGGTAAAGGTGGGAGCCGGTACTCGATTGCGTGGCCTGACTTTATGAGCAGCATTTCGCTTTCGGCAGACGGCCGCAGCCTGAGTGCCGTGGGTGTACTCGGCGTGCGCTCAACTGCCAAGCGCCTGCAACCTGGCGCGAACTGATTCCCGGGCGTCTGGCGCTGGAACAACTGTATGGTTGTAACCATCGTGAGTGATGGGAGCATGTCGGCCGAAAACCTGCGCGGCGCCTAGATCGGGCGTGGTCGTCAGTTTAGGGTCGCCTAGCCGAACGTAGGCGACATCGTGGTCGCGGCTGACCGCTCACGGTGTCGGCCATCAAAACACAAACACCAGCCCGAGCGAAGTCAGGTTGGCGTCGACGCCTCGTCGGTTCTCAGAGCGAAAATAGAGCATATTGAAGTAGACACGTTGATACACCTGGAAATAGGTGCCGACT
Source organism: uncultured Gammaproteobacteria bacterium (assembly GCA_937899415.1). Lineage (GTDB taxonomy): Bacteria > Pseudomonadota > Gammaproteobacteria > Steroidobacterales > Woeseiaceae > CALBPI01. The sequence goes on from CALBPI010000006.1 coordinate 43,756, forward strand.
GACGCGTTGACGTTGCTGAGTCCCTCGTCCGTCAAGTCGAGAATAGGCTCGACGAATCCGTATACAAAATAGGGACGTCCCCAGGCCTTGCCCCCGTACTCGGCACGAAATCGGGATCGAAACCGGTTTCGGATTTCGGAGCCACCGGCCGACAGGCGATAGTCCCAGGCGTTTCGGATGACCCATTTCAGGCGGCCGGTATTGAAATGGAGATCGACATGCGTTCTCCATGTATGGCTCTCGGGCCCGTCACGTGCATCAAGGAAGATATAGGAACCGCCTATCGCCCACGAGGCGTCGAGCCGGTGCGTCGCATCCAACACGACCAAATCCGCACCAAGATCGGGCTCATGTGCCAGCATGCCAAATAGCTTGGTGGTGTCCGAAACTGCATAGGAAATCGCGACATCGAGGAACTCGAGGTCCAGGCTGTCTGCCTGCGATTGCTGTGACTGGGCAGGTGGTGGATCAAAATCGAAGTCGATGTCTTGGGCGGACGCTCCGGCGCACAGACTTGTGAGCACCAGCATCAGGTGCAAAGAACCTCGCAGTCTGGTGGCGCGCATTAAGCCAGCCGACGGTAAACGCGAACGGCAACCTGCTCGGCAAGCAGCATACTCATGACGACCACAACAAAAGCGATGACGCCGTGATAGGGCCCGCCAAAATGCAGCAGATCTGAGAAGACCCAGCTCAAGATACCAAGCATGGCGAACTTGGAGCCCGCCAGAAGGAACCACGTGCTAAAGAAACGAGCGATTTTTGCACCGCGACCCGCACGATTGACGAAGAAACCTGCCAGGGCTTGTTCGACCTGAATTGTGATCTGCAGCAATAACTGCAGGACCAGCGCGGCGATGAGCAGGACCGAGAACGAGTCCGCATGAACCCAGGACCAGTGTTCAGCGAATAGGCCAAGCATGACGAGGTTTAATAAGACCGCAAGCAACGTGCGTTCGTAGGCCCGTTGCGCTCGGGAACGAGTGGGTGCGGCGATGCCCGTGGTTTCGGTCATCGCGCTGACACGTCGCGTGAGTGGTTGTGCATGGCCTTGCCGTTGTCGAGTTTTTGAATTCGAAACTTAACGAACACGCCATCGACGCAACAGGACACAGCGCGGCACGAAACGGACAATACCTGCCACCCCGGATGAGCCGGTCAGTGACCGCCATTTTGCAGCCATGTGACACAGCCCTATCGCGAATGAGACTCATTCGCACCAACCTGCAAGATTGTCAACACCTCGACGCCAATATGGCGGCATGTGTCCGCGGGTTGTCACTTCGGGTCCTTATTCGCGCGTCGTCATGCGACTAGTTTTTACGGCGTGCGGCATCCGCTTACTCGGCGCTGCGAACCTGACCATCCACAAAAGGCCAATGTGATGAACAAGAACGTGAGAGAGCGATTCGACCTGAAAAAAATGTGTGTGCTCGCGGGACAGGGAGAAGAAACAGCTTTGGAGGTCCGGCAGATGATTCGCTGCGCGGATGCTGGCATGTCCCTCATGGAGGCGACGGTACAGCCCAATAGTCTGTTGCCGCCGCACACACACATGCACACGCATCAGGCGGTCTATGTGATCAAAGGCCACTTGACCTTCAACCTGGGCGGCGACGACGGTCATACGTTTGAGGCACCCCAGGGTAGCTACATCATCAAGCCGAAACGCGTTTCGCACAGCTTCTGGAATACCAGCGACGACGTTGTGACCTACATTGAGCTGTCCGACAACGACCTGTTTGAAGGCTTCATTGATAGCTACAGCGACAAGGACATGTTCTCGGCGATGGGTGACGCAAACGTAGACTTCGGCATGTTCACCGATATCGAGTATGCAATTACATTGATGAAGCGCCACAATTTGACACGTATCGAGCAGTTTGGGCTCGACTTTCGAGATAAGGAACAGATTGCGGAGATCCTGGGCTCAGCGCCCGGCGAGGTTGTTGAGGCATTCAAGAGCACTTTTGGCCCCCTGCTCGAGTCGATGCAGATATAGCGTCGGGATCTGCGCGACGTCTCCTTAGCAGGGTGGGCGATGATCAGCCGGACGCGGATCCGGATCCGTGGTGTCGAAACTCGACGGGCGTTTGGCCCGTCCAGCGTTTGAATGCACGCCGGAACGTCCGCGCGTCCGAGTAGCCAACGAGATCAGAGACCGTCTCAACAGGTGTGCTCGATTCGAGCAGCATACGCTTTGCCACATCGAATCGGACGTCCTGGATCATGGCGGTCAAAGTCGTTGAATGGGACTTAGCGAGTCGCTGCGCCGACCTGAGGCTCATTCGTGCACGCGCGGCCACGGCAGCGGTGCCAAATGACCGGATCGCCACGTTTTTCGCAATGGCTTCGCGCAGCCTGCCGAGCCGGGCCGGATAGGTGCCTTGATTTACCCGCCGCAGGATCTGCTCGAAGTGCTGTTGCACATAGTTAAACAACTCCACATTCGACTGGCTGACTGCGCTGTCCAGTTTGTTGCTGTGAAGGACAAGCGCATCGCGCGGCTGTTCAAAGAGGACGGGCACATTGAAGAACGTCGCAAACTCACTGGCCGGCCCGGCCGGAGGGTATCTGAACTCAACCCGCGCGATACTGCCATGGACGCCCAATGCCTCCGTGATCAGTCGCGATGCTAGTGCAATGCCGACTTCCGTCGCACGGCCTCGATCAATCTTGTCTGCAGGATGAGAACCCGACACCACGGCTTCTGTTTCAGACTCCTCCATGGACAGTTCAAATCGGTCCGCGAGCAGGCCTCGATTCGTAATAAGGAGGTGCATCGCCTCACGGAGGTTGTTGGCGAATTGCATGCCGTGGGCGAGCCCACCCAGGATCGAAAATGGCGCTGCTCGTGCCATCGCGAGCGTCAGGTTCTTACCGGGATTTCGTTCGGTGAGTGACTCCAGAAGTCGCGCCACACACTCATCGGGTAAGCGCGCGAAGGGATCGACGACATCCAATCCGCCGATTCCTGCAGCCTCGTTGATCTGTGCCACGGACAAGCCTCGAGACAGCGCAAACGCGAAAATCGTTGAAGCAACACTTGCCAGAACTTTTGGACCGGACGAACTCGCACGATTTTTCATTGAGCTGGTTCTCACCACGCACTCCAACTGACCTGCCGTCCTAGCCGGCCGCATGAATGACGGCATTTCAGGTGCTGTCCTCACATCACCACGATTCGCGAAGAATGGGGCAAGCGCGATCGCCACAGCCCGGCCATCGAGAACGCATCCCAACGGAGTGTCACGCCGCGACAGAAGCACTCCCTACCCGCCACCGTTCGACACTATAGCAATCGATTGCTGACACACCGGTCGCGATGTGGCCGGTGGCGCAAATGGTCCGCAAATGTCGCGAATGGGCCTCACCCAAGAACGTCAAAAACGATAAGTTGCACATGCACCCAAGCCAGGGTCGCACTGTTGCAGCGTCCGGTCCAAGCGCCCCCTCCGATCATGAGTGATGTCAGCGACGAACATGCACCCGACGAGGTCTCATCCTCTACCGTTGCGGCAACACTGAATTTTGTGTTGTCGAATGGTCTGACGATCGAAGAAGCTGCCGCCGCCACGGGAATGACCTGCCGTGAGTTGATTCAGCCGGACGCGCGTGTCCCGGACACGCTGGTACATGACCTCATGGCGGCAATGGTGCGGTGTAAGCCGGATCTGCCACTACCAATCGCGATGGCAGCGTCGTCTCCGATGTCGTACCTGGCGGGGCTCGAGAACGTGATTCAGTTTGCGCCGAGCGTAAGGGACGCCCTGCTACTCATCTCCGAGTGTTCGGAGCTCATTGCAAGCCGCGTGTCGATAGAACTTGAGGAAAGCAACGCATTGGGGGCCTACATCATCAGGCACCCCAATGACTATCGCGACAACGGTAATGCAGGGCTGACCGGTATGGCGCTACTGTGGCGGTTCATTCTGGAAAACTGCGTGGGAACGGAGGGCCTGGTCGAAGTGCGTAGCGGTTTCGAGCGACTCGGTCTACTCGCAGCGCACACCAACTTTTTCAAGGCGACTGTGACGTTTAATAACCCGGAGAGCGCCCTGGTCATGACCAGAAAACTCCTGGACACACCCATGCGGAAAGCGAACACAACCGTTTTCGAATCGATGCGGGAGCATTATCGGCGGGTTGTTGCGCAACTCACGACGACGGCAATTCCTGCCCGCATGACAAGGCTCCAGAGGGCAACGAGCCAGAGCGCTGCGAATGCGGAATACGATGTGTCGTCCATCGCCTCTCATGCACATATGAGTGTGCGCACCGCGCAACGCGTCGCGGCGGCGAACGGCACCTCCTTGCGCGCCATACTTGATGACGCTCGGGCTGACAGGGCAAAACGCCTGTTCCTGAGTGACCCGGACATTCGTGTCAGCTCAGTCGCTATTGCTGTGGGCTATTCCGACTCGCGTGCGTTCCGGCGGGCGTTCCGACGGTGGACCGGGATGAGCCCAACCGACTTCAGACGGCTCTGTTTGGCAGACGGGCGATAGGCCGCGACGCCTGGTTTTCGGTGCCTTTGGCCGAGCACGAACAGGCCTAATCTGGCGCTCGGGCACGGCCGTTGCGCTCGCTGTGGGTGCGCGAAGCTGCCTTAGCATGCGGTGACTGGCGTGATGTGTCCGTTTTGTTTGATGCACGGTCCTTCAACGAGCGGGCAGCATTTGCGAGTTTAGCGCCAGCCGATGTCGGCCCGTTTGTCGCGCATAAGGCGCGCGTCGGACAAGGACATGATGAGATGCAACGACGCTGTGGCCCGGGGTTTATGACCACCGGCACTCGCACATCGAATCACCCAGACGCGAGCGATACGCAGGAATCCTGGCCATTTCGACCGAGCCAGCTCTCGCGGCGTACCGGGGTGGTCACAGGCGGACTGTGTGGCATCGGTCATGAGGTCGTCTGGTACCTGGCGCGCGCTGGATGGAATCTGGTTTTAGTCGGACCAGACGATGAGCGCGTCGCGCCTCAAGTTGCATCCCTTTCAACGCAATTCCCGGACCAATATTTTCAAGGTTGGGCCGCCGATCTATCCAATATGGAGCAGACCAAGCAGGTAGCTCGCGATATTGTTGCCTCAAATGCGAGTTTGGACGCGTTGTACAACCTCGAAAGCCACCACGCATCGGAGCGCGGGACCACCGCGCAAGGCATGGAGCGGCAGTTTGCGGTCAATACGATCGCACCCTTCATCATGATTAGTGAGTTGCAGCCGCTGCTGGCCGCCGGCTGCACGAGAAACCGATGTTCGCTGGTCGTCAACCTCTCCTCACGCGTGATTCGGCGTGTCAAAGGCATTGATGCCGCAAGTCTGACTGCACCCCAAAAGACGCGTGGCCTACATAGAATATTTGCCGACACCAAACTGGCGATGGCGGCTATGAGTTACGCACTCTCCAGTCAGCTGTTGCGGGACCGAATCCTGATCTACCTGATCGAGCCGGGGCGGCTGGGTGGCGCCGCGGCCCGAATCGCGCATCGCGCGGGCGCCTCGGGAGATATTTTGTCACCGTTGTGGCACCACGTCGCCGGCCGCTCCGCTTCGCGAATGATGCGAGCGATCCACAATGGGCTTGCAGATCATGGTATTGACCTCTACTTGATCAACAGCAAACGAAGGCACATTCCCCGACTCGCCGCCGACAAGGAGTTTCAAAGGAGACTGATCCGCCTCCTGCAGGTGCTCGTGCGATAGCTGCCAAGGTCGACGTGATAGGCGAGCTTGCCCGGCCTCTCGGCGACCAGAGCCGCGGCTCAATCCACATACGAACCTCATTCTTTCTTTGCGATAGCGCAGACGTACTTTTCGGAATACGGATCAAACTCGCGATGCAAGTTCTGCACCCCGTCTACGATCAGTATCCGCAGGTTTTCGTTAATCGCGATGGGACTTTAGTAGAACTGACCTTACACCCACTCCGCCTGTGTACTCCGAGTGAGAGTTTGGGTAAGCCTTCTCTGTCAGCAGCGCCTGGATGGGCGCCGTTTTTCCGAGCGCGCTGTGCGGTCGAACATGGTTGTAGTCGAGTCGACAGTCTTCGATGATCAGTCTTGCTTCAGCCAGCAATTTTAGCCAATGCTGTCGCACGCACTTGATGCGCAGCCTGCCGTTGATCGATTCGCAGTATGAAATCTGAGTGGGCTGCGCGGTTCGATGAAGTGCCGTGTTGTAGCGCTTCGCTGCGACCGCATCAGCATGGCGCGAGACGCGAACTCGGCACCGTTGTCGCGGACCAGGTCCTGCTGCAGCTGGCCTTCGTCTCGTAGTCGATCAAGCATGCGGCGGACCCGTGATCGATGTGTTGACTTCGAGTGCCGGGCGTTCGCGGCTGCAGTCATCAACAACGACCAGTACCCGGAAGCGCGTTCCCTCGGCCAATATGTCTTGCACGAAGTCCATCGAGCCGCGTTGACCGGGGGCCTTCGGGAGCTCAGCCGGCACTACACGCCGCATGCCGCGGCGCCGTCGCTTCAGCCGTCGAGGCAGTTGCAGCCCTTGCTCGGCGTAGAGCCGCTCGACCCGCTTGGGGTTCACGGCGCCGCAGTCGCGACAGAATATCCCCGTCATTCGCGGTGCACCGAACGCAGGCCGCTCGCCTGTGAGCTCGGCCAAACGCGACGCGATCGCCTCGTTCTTCGTGTTTGGCTCGGCGCAGTAGTACCCGCTCGCCTCAGAGAGTGTTGCCAGGCGGCAGGCACAGCGAACGCTCAGCCCGTGTTGATCGATCATTGCTTCCGCAACAGCTCGCTTCGCCTCGGGCTTCAGTATTTTCCCTCTATGATCGTCTTCATCACCCGCATGTCCAGCGACCGGCCGGCGACCACCTGGTTCAAACGACGGTTCTGGTCCTCGAGCTGCTTAGGCCGCTTCACTTCTGGTGTTCCCATGCCGCCGTCCTTCGACTTCCAGCGGTACAGCGCCTGGTTGCTGATGCCGCACTGACGGTAGATCTCGGCCGTTTTCAGACCAGCCACATGCTGATTCAGAATCGATGTGATCTCTTCCGGCTAGTGTCGCTTCTGCTTGCTCATCTCTCGTGCTCCTCCCCACCGGATTGGTGGATATCGGCTCACTAGAGATACGTAGACTCGGTGGGGCAAGGTCCGTGTTCTCTGCAGAGTAGATGAATTCTCGCAGTGCCACGGTGACCGATTTATCCGGCAATTCCTAGATAAGTGACCGAGTTTCTGGAACAGTGGCGGAGTTAAGCGTCTAGGTTCAACGGCTATGCCGCGATTGCGGAGCTACTCAACCGTCACGCTCTTCGCAAGATTCCTCGGCTGATCCACATCCGTGCCCTTGAGCACGGCGACGTGGTATGAGAGCAGCTGCAGCGGCACCGTGTAGACGATGGGTGCGATGAGTCGGTCGGCGTGTGGCATCTCGATGACGCGAATGCCTTCTTCCGACTCGATGCCCGTTTCCTTGTCGGCAAACACGTAGAGCTGACCGCCCCGTGCGCGCACGACCTGCATGTTCGACTTGAGCTTGTCGAGCAGGTCGTTGTTGGGCGCCACGACCACGACGGGCATGTCTTCGTCGATGAGCGCGAGCGGCCCGTGCTTAAGCTCGCCAGCGGCGTAGGCCTCGGCGTGGATGTAGCTGATCTCTTTGAGCTTGAGCGCGCCTTCCATGGCGATCGGCCACATGGGGCCGCGGCCCAGGAACAGCGTGTGGTGTTTCTCGGCAAAGTCTTCGGCCAGCTCACGCAGAAGATCGTTCATGCCCAGCGCCTGCTCGACGGCGGCCGCTGCGTGGTAGACGTGCGGCACGAGCTCGCCTTCGCGGGCGTCGTCCATGCCACGGTGGCGCGCGAGCATGAGCGTGACGAGCAACATGGAGAGCAGCTGTGTCGTGAACGCCTTGGTGCTCGCGACACCGATTTCGGGACCGGCGTGCGTCATCATCGTGAGATCGGACTCGCGCACCATGGAGCTGTGCGCCGAGTTGCAGATCGTCAGCGAGCCAATGTAGTTGGACGCCTTGGCCAGACGCAGCGCCTCGAGCGTGTCCGCGGTCTCACCCGACTGCGAGAGCGTTACGAAGAGCGTGTTCTCGGGGACGACGACGGTGCGGTAACGGTACTCGCTCGCGATCTCGACCTGGCAGGGCACGCCCGCGATCGACTCGAACCAATACTTGCCGACGCAGCCAGCGTGATAACTCGTGCCGCAGGCGACGATATGAATATTCTCGGCGCGGGCCAGCAGCTCGGCCGCACGCGGTCCCAGTGAATCTGGCAGTACGCGGTTGTTGTTGACGCGCCCATAGAGTGTGTCCGCCAGCGCGGACGGCTGATCGAAAATCTCCTTGAGCATGAAGTGACGGTAGGGGCCTCGGTCGGCCGTATCCGTCGCCGCATTGGTTTCGTGGACCTCGCGCTCGACGGGCGTACCGGCGGCATCGAACACCTGGATCGACTCGCGCGTGATTTCGGCGAGATCGCCTTGCTCCAGGTAGATGAACCGCTGGGTCACGGGCAGCAAGGCCTGGATGCCACTGGCTACATAGTTTTCGCCGATACCCACGCCGATAACGAGCGGGCTCGCCACGCGGCTCACGACCACGCGATCCGGGTCTTCGGCATCGACCACGAGCAGTGCGAACGCACCTTCGAAGCGTTGCGTCGCCTTGCGTACGGCCTCTACGAGGTCCGTGCCGTTCTTCACGTAGTCATGGACAAGATGGGCCGCGACTTCGGTGTCGGTTTCAGAAGCGAACACGTAGCCCTTCTCGAGCAACTCGTCCTTGATCTCCTGGAAGTTCTCGATCACCCCGTTGTGGATGACGGCAATGCGATCACCCGACAGGTGCGGGTGCGCGTTTTGTTCCGTGACGCCGCCGTGCGTCGCCCAGCGCGTGTGTGCAAGCCCCAGGGTGCCTGCGAGTGGGTCCGCATCAAGCTTGCTTTGCAGGCCCGATACCTTACCGACGGCGCGGCGCAGGCCCAGCGACCGATCGTCGCGGAGCACGGCCAGGCCGGCTGAGTCATAGCCCCGGTACTCGAGACGGCGCAAGCCCTCGACGAGAATCGGTACCACGTTACGCTCGGCAATCGCGCCGACGATTCCACACATGTTGCTGTGTCCCTATTTCTTTTTGACGGGCCGCTCCCAGCCCTCGATGGTGCGCTGACGGGCGCGCTCGAGAGTCAGGGCATCGGCCGCTGCTGGTTTTGAAATGGTCGAGCCCGCGCCGATCGTGGCGCCGCGGCCGACTTCGACGGGTGCGATAAGCTCGACGCCCGAGCCAATGAACGCATCGTCGCCGATGATGGTTTGGTGTTTGTTGGCGCCGTCGTAGTTGCAGGTGATGGTGCCGGCGCCGACGTTGACGCGCTCGCCCAGTACCGAGTCACCGATGTAGCTCAGGTGGTTCACCTTGCTGCCTTCACCGATGACGCTTTTCTTCACCTCAACAAAGTTGCCGGCCTTGCTGCCGTCGCGGAAGTCTGCGCCCGGCCGCAGCCGCGCGAAGGGCCCCAGATTACAGCGCGCACCGACACGGCTGTCTTCAATGTAGGTGTTGGCAAACAGCGTTGTGCCGGCACCGATGTCTGCGTTGATCAACACGCAGTTGGGTCCGACTACGCTGCCGGCGCCGAGACGCACCTCGCCTTCGAGTACGACGTTGACGTCGATAAAGACATCTTCGGCAACCGTGACGGCACCGCGAATGTCGACGCGCGCCGGATCGGCCACGCGTGCGCCGTCGCGCATGAGCGTTTCCACGGCACGTCGCTGCCAGGCGCGCTCAGCTTGTGCCAGGTGCACGCGATCGTTGATCCCCATGACTTCTTCGTAGCCAGCACAAGGCGTCGCTGAAACGGGCGTGCCATCGTCGACGGCCAGACCGATGACATCTGTGAGGTAATACTCGCCCTGTGCGTTGTGCGGGGTGATGCGGTCCAGCCAACCCGAAAGTTGCCTGGCCGGCAGCACGAACACACCCGTGTTGATCTCGTCGATCTCGTGCTGGTCGGGCGTCGCATCGCGGTGCTCGACTATCGCCTGCACGCCACCCGTGGCGTTACGCACGATGCGCCCGTAACCGGTCGGGTCGGCAACACGTACCGACAGGACACCCACGCCGTCTTCCGGCGTTTCACGGAATAAGGTTTGCAAGGTCTGCGCCTGCAGCAACGGCACGTCGCCCAGCAACACGAGCACTCGGCCCTCGTCTGAGAGTTCCGGCAGCGCCTGTTGGACGGCGTGGCCCGTGCCCTTTTGTTCGGCCTGCTCGGCCCAGGCAATATCGCGCGCCGACATCGTCTCACGAACCGCATCGCCACCGTGACCGTAGACGACGACCGTGCGCTCGGGCGACAGCGCAGCGGCGGTCTCGAGGACATGAGCAAGCAGGGGCTGACCGGCCAGCGGCTGCAGCACCTTGGGCAGGGCCGAGCGCATACGTTTGCCCTGGCCGGCAGCGAGCACGACGATCTGCAGCGGAGTGTCGGTGGTCATCGTCGTATTCTAACTCAGCGCCTGATTGAAACGTGTGAACGCGGCCACGTACCCTGTGCGACATGCATCACGAAATGGCCCGATGGCGACTCGCAATAGTGATTGCCGTGATCGCAGCCATCACAGGCTGTGATCGGCGCATCTATGTCCAGGACGGCGTGACTGACGGCGATCGCTTCTCTGTGCCGCCCTACGCCTATGCGAGCTCGGACCCGGTGCTGCAATCCTGGGTGGCCTACGGCCTCGCCCGTAGTGTCTGTCAGCTCGAGATCGGGGGTCCCAACCCGGCCCGGAATCAGGCATTTGAATGCGAGCTCGCAGCCCGTGAAGCCCTCATCGTGCGCTGGCAGCAATCACTGGCCCAGGGCGACCCTTATCTGGAACAGCTCGCGACAACGGCTGAGGCTGGCTACCTCAAGGAGTACGTCTGGCATTATCTGCGGCGACGGGAATGGACCCGCCCGGAGGATCTCGACCTGGCAGGCTTCACAGCCTGGCGTACTGAGGTTCTGTCGCGCCGGCACCGGCCTGAAACGCGCATCATCGGTTCCTGGGGATTTGCCGCTACGCTTCCCTGAGACCCGCCTTCTGTTCGAGGAAAGCCAGGATATTGCGCGCGCCGTCCTCGGGTGCGGCCTGCAGCAAGAGGTGCGGACCCTCGAGCGTCGTGTGCGTCACGTCGGCGATGCGTGCGAGCAGGCTCGACGAGAAGCGCTGCCGCACCACACGATCGGCGTTCGCAGACAACACGAGCACCGGCTGTCGAATCGCATCCAGCACGTGGGTGGCATCCATCGTGACCAGGGTTTGCAGCCGGCTGGCGACGGTGGCCTGGCCGATCGGTCGGACCACATCGACGATGCTCCGAATCAGCGCAAGATCGGCAACACCGTTCAGGCAGAACATCCGCAGGATTTGTTCGTTCATCGCAGGGCGGACAAAGCTCGCAAGACGCAGCTTGTTGGCCAACGACAGCACGAGACCGAGCGGTGGTCGGGCAAAGGTTGTGGACAGCACGGCAGCGCGAATGCGATTCGGGTGTTGCTCGAGCAGATGCAGTGCGATGGGGCCGGAAAACGACTCGGCCACGAGCACAAGATCGCGATCCTCGGGTAGCTGTGCGGCAACGTCATCGACGTACGCCTGGCTGTCTGTCAGATCCGGGTAGGCGACAACCTGCGTGTCCACACGTGTGCGCAGTTGCTCGACGAGCGGCGCAAACAGCTGCCCCGTACCGTCAAACCCCGGCATCAACACAAGCATGAGCCGCGAGTCGGGCATCGCTTACCTCTGCGAATAGCGTATGCAATCAGGGTAACACCGCGCCGTGCGGCACGTGCGCATCAACCCTTGAACGGAATCGCCATCACGAAGTCGCGTTGGCGTTCGTCACCGAGCGTGAAGTCGACGTGGCCGCAAAGCGTGAAGCCACGCTTTTCGTAGTAACGAATGGCGCGCGGGTTCTGGTCCCAGACGGTCAGCCAGAGGTGTCGAGCTTCGGTGCCTAGAACCGCGTCACGCACCGCAGCAAGCAAACGGTCGGCAAGCCCTTTGCCGTGCCAGGTGCTGTCAACGTAGAAGCGTTCGAGAAAACGCGTGGGCGCCGTCGTGTCGATGCAGTCCGGGAGCGGTGCTTCGAACATCAAGGCGTAGGCGACGATGTCGCCTTGGTGCTCACCGACGATCGTAACAGCCGTGGGCTTGGACATACGCGCCGCCATAGAAACGGGCCCAAAAGCCTTGTTGGCGTACTGGTTCATGTTCTCGGCGGTGTTATGCGGCGCGAAGGTCTCGCGAAACACGCGTTCCGCGAACTTGGCAACGGAGCCGACGTCGGCGACGTCCGCGTGTCGAAAGACGACGGCGTCGGGCGCCGTCAGCTTCGACCCTTCATGCGCTGCGCGGCGCGGTGACGCGCTGAAGCTTCGGCGAGCTCCTGCTGTGCGCGCTTAAGGTCGGTCTCTTTGGACGCGCCTTCGAGGGCTGCGCGCGCGGCCTCTTCAGCTTCACGAGCGGCTGCTTCGTCGAGCTCATCGCCACGCAGCGCCGTGTCGGCCAGCACCGTCACCATGTTGGGCTGTACTTCGATCATGCCGCCCGTGATGTAGAAGTAACGGTCGCCGTCTTCTGGTGTCTGCACGCGCACTTCACCGGCGTTGAGACCCGTAAGCAACGGCGCGTGCCGCGGCGCAATACCGATCTCGCCGAGCTGAGCCGGCGCGAACACCATGGCGGCTTCGCCCGAGTAGATCTCGCCTTCGGCGGATACGATGTCGACGTGCAGCGTGGACATGATCTTAGTTGCTCATGCCTTTGGCTTTCTCGACGGCCTCTTCGATCGAGCCGACCATGTAGAAGGCCTGCTCGGGAAGATGGTCGTAGTCGCCGTCGACGATACCCTGGAAGCCGCGGATCGTGTCGGCCAGCGACACGTATTTGCCCTCGGCGCCCGTGAACTGCTGCGCCACGAAGAACGGCTGCGACAGGAAGCGCTGGATCTTGCGAGCGCGCGTCACGGTCTGCTTTTGTTCTTCAGAAAGCTCGTCCATACCGAGGATCGCGATGATGTCCTGCAGTTCCTTGTAGGTCTGCAGAACAGCCTGCACGCCACGCGCGCAGTCGTAGTGTTCCTGGCCGATGATATTCGGGTCGAGCAGACGCGAGGTCGAGTCGAGCGGGTCAACAGCCGGGTAGATGCCGAGCTCGGCGATCTGGCGCGAGAGTACGAGCGTCGCGTCAAGGTGAGCAAAGGTCGTGGCTGGCGAGGGGTCGGTCAAGTCATCGGCAGGGACGTAAACGGCCTGGAACGATGTGATCGAGCCCGTCTTGGTCGAGGTGATGCGCTCCTGCAGGACGCCCATTTCCTCGGCCAGCGTCGGCTGGTAGCCCACCGCTGATGGCATACGACCGAGCAGCGCGGATACTTCGGTACCGGCCAGCGTGTAACGGTAGATGTTGTCGATGAACATCAGAACGTCGCGGCCTTCGTCGCGGAAGTACTCGGCCATGGTCAGGCCCGTCAGTGCGACGCGCAGGCGGTTACCCGGCGGCTCATTCATCTGGCCGTAAACCAGTGCCACCTTGTCGAGTACGCCGGCTTCTTCCATCTCGTAGTAGAAGTCGTTGCCCTCACGAGTACGCTCACCGACACCCGCGAATACCGACAGACCTTCCTGCTGCACGGCGATGTTGTTGATGAGCTCCATGAGCGTCACGGTCTTACCAACACCGGCACCACCGAACAGGCCGACCTTACCGCCCTTGGCGATCGGCATGATGAGGTCGATCACCTTAACGCCCGTCTCCAGCAGCTCCTGCGAGGACGCCTGTTCCTCGTAGCTCGGCGCGGGACGGTGAATCGGCAACGTCTTTGCGGCGTTGATCGGGCCCGCTTTGTCTTCGGGCTGACCCAGCACGTTCATGACGCGGCCGAGCGTAGCCTCGCCGACCGGAACCTGAATCGGCTGCCTGGTGTTGGTCACGGCCATGCCGCGCTTGAGGCCTTCACTGGCGCCCATCGCAATGGCGCGCACAATGCCGTCACCCAGCTGCTGCTGGACTTCCATGGTCAGGCCATTGTCATCCAGGATCAGCGCATCGTAGATGCTGGGGATGTCGTCGCGCGGGAATTCCACGTCGACAACGGCGCCGATGATCTGCACGGTTTTTCCGGTGCTCATTCTGGTTCCTCGGTCAGAGCGCGGCGTGGGCCGCGATCAATTTACTTTGTGTTTCGTTCAATCCGTTAGCGCGTGGCCTAGCCACCGCTGACCGCTGCTGCGCCGCCGACGATCTCGGAGATCTCTTGCGTAATCGCAGCCTGGCGCGCCTTGTTGTACTGCAACTGCAGCGAGTCGATGATCTCACCGGCGTTGTCAGTGGCACTCTTCATGGCCACCATCTTCGCGGCCATTTCGCAGGCGAAGTTTTCGACCACGCCACGGTAAATCTGTGACTCGACGAAGCGCGTCAGCACGTCGTCGAGCAACTCGGCCGCATCGGGCTCATAGATGTAGTCCCAGTGCGTCTGCAGCTCGTCGTTGTTCTCGATCTCGCTGACGGGAAGCAGCACGTCGGTGTGCGGCTTCTGCGAGATCGCACTCGCAAATTCGTTGTGCGCGAGGAACAAGCGGTCGATTTTTTCTTCAGAGTACTGGTCGAGCATCACCTTGATGAGGCCCAGCAGGTCGTTCATGTTGGGCTTGTCGCCGATCTGGGTGACCGTGGCGAGCACATTGCCGCCCAGGCGGCCGAAGTACTGAACGGCTTTTGAGCCGATCAGCGCGAGATCGACTTCAACGCCTTTCTCGTTCCATTCCGTCAGCTCTGCGATCAGCTTCTTGAACAGGTTGACGTTCAGGCCACCGCAAAGACCCCGGTCCGAGGACACCACAATGTAGCCCACCCGCTTCACCTCGCGCTCATCGAGCCAGGGGTGACGGTACTCAGGGTTCGCTTCCGACAAATGCGCGATGACGCGGCGGATGCGCTCGGCATAGGGGCGCGATGCCTCCATTTGCGCCTGCGCTTTGCGGATCTTGCTGGCCGCGACCATTTCCATGGCGCGCGTGATCTTCTGCGTGCTCTTCACGCTTTTGATCTTGGTGCGGATCTCTTTTTCGCTTGCCATGCGTCCGTTGTCCGTTCGCTAGTCGTAGGTGCCTGGGCGCTGCTTAGTAGACGCCCGTCGATTTGAACGCGTCGAGCACGTCCTTCATTTTGGCAACGATGTCGTCGTTGTAGTCGCCCGAGGCGTTGAGCTCACCCAGGAACTCGGCGTAGCTCGTGCGCGCGAAGTCGTGCATCGCAGCTTCGAAGTCGACGACCTTGTTCACGTCGACGTCATCGAGGTAACCCTCGTTGGCGGCGAACAGCGACAGCGCCATCTCGGCTACTGAGAGCGGCGTGTACTGCTTCTGCTTCATAAGCTCGGTGACGCGCTGGCCGCGTTCGAGCTGCTTGCGCGTGGCTTCATCGAGGTCCGAGGCGAACTGGGCGAAGGCCGCGAGTTCGCGGTACTGCGCCAGCGCCAGGCGGACACCGCCACCAAGCTTCTTGATGGCCTTCGTCTGTGCCGAACCACCGACACGCGAGACCGAGAGGCCCGCGTTGATGGCGGGGCGGATACCCGCGTTGAACAGGTCGGTCTCAAGGAAGATCTGACCATCGGTAATCGAGATCACGTTGGTCGGTACGAACGCCGAAACGTCACCGGCCTGCGTTTCGATGATCGGCAGTGCCGTCAGCGAACCCGTCTGGCCTTTGACCTCACCGTTGGTTTCTTCTTCCACGAACTTTGCGTTCACGCGCGCGGCACGCTCGAGCAGGCGCGAGTGCAGGTAGAAGACGTCACCGGGGTAGGCTTCGCGGCCCGGCGGGCGGCGCAGCAGCAGCGACACCTGGCGGTAAGCCTGAGCCTGCTTGGTCAGATCGTCGTAGATGATCAGGGCGTCTTCGCCGCGGTCGCGGAAGTACTCACCCATGGCGCAACCCGAGTAGGGCGCGATGTACTGCATGGCCGCAGACTGCGAGGCCGAGGCGTTGACCACAATCGTATGGTCCATGGCGCCTTCTTCCTCGAGCTTGCGCACCACCGCCGCCACCGAGGAGTCTTTCTGGCCGACGGCGACATAGATGCACTTAATGCCCGTGCCTTTCTGGTTGATGATGGCGTCGATGGCGACAGCGGTTTTACCCGTCTGGCGGTCACCGATGATCAGCTCACGCTGGCCACGACCAATCGGCACCATGGCGTCAATGGCCTTGAGGCCCGTCTGCACGGGCTGGTCGACCGACTGGCGGTCGATGACGCCCGGGGCAACCTTTTCAATGGGCGAGTTGTGCGGTGTGTCGATAGGTGCCTTACCGTCGATGGCTTCACCCAGCGAATTCACCACGCGACCCAGCAGCGCTTCACCAACCGGCACTTCGAGGATGCGGCCCGTGGTCTTCACCGTGGCGCCTTCCGAGATGTGCTTGTAGTCACCCAGGACAACCGCACCGACCGAGTCCTGCTCGAGGTTCAGCGCCAGGCCGAAGGTGTTGCCCGGAAACTCGAGCATTTCGCCGTAACGCGCGTCGGCCAGGCCGTGGATACGCGTAATACCGTCAGATACCGCGATGACCGTACCGACGTCACGCGCTTCTGCGGCGGCGTCGAAATTCTTGATGCGGTCCTTGATCAGGTCGCTGATTTCAGAGGCTTTGAGTGACATGAGAGTTCCTGTTGATTATCGGGCCAGCGTCGCCTGAAGGCGTGTGAGCTGGGCCCGCACCGAGCCGTCGATGACAAAGTCACCGGCGCGGATCACTGCGCCCCCGATGAGGTCGGGGTCCACAGCTGTAGTGGCGTTGATCTTGCGACCGAGGCGCGCACCCAGCGCGCTGACGATTTCGCTTTGCTTGCCAGCGTCGAGCGGTGTCGCCGAAACGATGGTGACGTCCACGGCATTTTCGGCTTCGTCCTTGAGCGCATCAAAGCGCACCGAGATCTCGGGCAGAATCGAAAGTCGGCCGTTCTCGATGAGCAGTCGCAGCAGGTTGGCGCCGTCGCCCGCGCCTGCGAGCACCGTGCCGCCCGGTACGCTACCGAGTACCGACTGCAGCAGCGTCAGCAGCTCGTCGTCGGAGATACGCGGGTCGTCGACCAGACCGGCCATCGACGCGTCCGACACGACGGCGCCCGCAGCGGCGAGCGCCGCAGACCAACCCGCAAGGCTGCCACCTGCGCTGGCAATATCGAACACTGCCTGTGCGTAGGGTCGTGCCAGCGTGATGTTGTCCGCCATCGTGACCTCCGAGTCAGATCTGCTGGGCCATGTCGGCCAGCAGTGCTTCGTGCGACGTGGCGTCGATCTCGCGCTTCAGGATTTTCTCAGCGCCGGCGAGTGCCACAGCCGAAACCTGGTTGCGCAGTTCTTCGCGTGCCGAGTTCGTTTCCTGCTCGATCTCCGCCCGTGCGGCCAGAAGCTGACGGTCGCGCTCGCGCTGACCCTCGGCTTTGCCTTCGGCGATGATCTCGTTGGCACGCGCACGTGCCTGGTCGAGAATCTCGGCAGCCTGGCCGCGAGCATCGGTGATGAGCTCCTCGACCCGGGACTCGGCCTTGGCCAGGTCCTGTTGGCCGCGCTCGGCGGCCGCGAGACCGTCGGCGATCTTCTTACGGCGTTCCTCGACCGCTTCCATGAGCGGCGGCCAGACGAACTTCATGACCACGAACACAAAGATGAGGAACGTGATCATCTGCCCGAATAGGCTGATATTTGGATCCACGCGCGATTACTCCGTTAGCCGTTGACGCAGAGTCGGCAAAAGCCGACCGCGATTAACCCGTGACTGCGCTCAGCAGCGGGTTTGCGAACAGCAGCAGTGCAGCGAACGCGACGCCGATAATCGACAGCGCGTCGAGCAGGCCGGCGATGATGAACATACGGCCCTGCAGCATGTTGCCGAGTTCGGGCTGGCGAGCGACACCTTCGAGGAACTTGCCGCCCAGGAGGCCGAAGCCGATACCGGTACCCAGTGCGGCGAATGCCAGGATCATGCCGACGGCAATGGCGGTGTTGCCCTGGATATCAGCGATGAGAGCTTCCATGATGACTCCTAATCAAAACGCGCTAATGGCGTAAACAAACAATACTTAGTGCTTCTCGTAAGCGAGATTCAGATAAACGACGGTCAGCGTCATGAAGATGAACGCTTGCAGCGGGATTACCAGGATGTGGTAAACCGCCCAGATCGACCCCGGAATCCAGTTCAAGTAGAACGGCAGCAGGGCGATCAGCATAAAGATGAGCTCGGCGGCGTAGAGGTTGCCGAACAGACGCAACGCCAGCGACAGCGGCTTGGCGAGCAGCTCGACGAAGTTCAACAGAATGTTGAACGGCACCAGCAACGGGAACTTGCCGAACGGGTGGAACAACCACTCCTGCAGGTAGCCCTTGGCGCCCTTGCCCTTGAAGCTGTATATGATGATGAGCACGAACACCGTCAGCGACAGACTGAAGGTGGCGTTGACGTCGGCCGAAGGCACGATACGCATGTATTCGAGGTGCAGGACGTCGTGTGCAAAGATCGGGATCAGGTCGACGGGGATGATGTCGAGCAGGTTCCAGAACAGCACCAACATAAAGATCGTCAGTGCCAGCGGTGCGATAAATCCGCGCGGGCCGTGGAAGCCTTCCTTGACCGAATCGTCAACGAATTCGACCACGAGCTCGATGAACGCCTGGAACTTGCCCGGGACGTCGGCCGTGGCGCGGCGGGCGGCAGTCCAGAACACACCGAGGAACAGCAGGCCGCACAGCCAGGTGAAGAACAGCGTGTCGACGTGGACGGTGTAGAAGCCCTCGCCCACGGAAAGATGCTCGAGGTGGTGGGAGACGTACTCGCTCGGGGTCTGCTTGTCCGCGCCGCTGGCCATTCGCTTTCTACACCTTAATAAACACTGTCAGCGCACACCTTTAATGTGGGGGCGTGTCGCCGCATCTCAATTCGCCGTTTCGTCCCCGGCGGGGCCCGTGTCGATGCGCCAGCGCAGGGCTGCCGCGAACACAAAAAGCGTCACTACGAAGGTCACCGCAAAAGGCACAAACTGCGCCGCGAAGTACTTCGCCATGATGCCGAACATCAAAGCTGCGCCGAAGAGCTTGAACACTTCGGCGCGATAAAAGGCCGCCACAATCGCTTGTGGCGGCGCCGTATCTTTTTGGGCATACACTCGAGCCGCAACTTGCAGGCTGAGTAATGCGCTGCCGAGTCCTCCGGCGAGCGCGGCAAGCGCTGCGGCGGGGCTATCGAGCAACCAAATCAGGCCCCCGAAGACTCCGATGGACGCCTGTATCGCAATGATGCGAACAGGGACTGCGCCGGGTCGCACAGGTCGACTCCTTGGCGTACTCGCCAGGCCGGAAACCTCAAAAGCGCGCGCAGTATATAGGCTGGAATGCCCCTCGGCAAACCCGTACGTGACGTAATCACGACAATAATCCGGGCCAAATGAGACCCCTGACACGGCGCCCGGCGGCGGGCGCGCCGTACAGTTCCTGACGTCGCGGCCGCTACCTAGGCGAGCGGCCTGATTCCGGCGGCCCGGGCTGCCCGTTTGGGGCCGGTTTCGGGGGCTCCGACAGGCCAAAAATCAGGGATCCGCCGCGCGGCGGGCAGGCGCCAGGGACCAGCACAGGGCAACACCAACATGCAGAGCATTTCACGGGACGAGTTCGAACGCGCATTGGAGCACGGCGAGTTTCTGGTCCAGTACCAGCCCAAGATGGCCCGGATGACGGGGCGCACAGACTGGGTCACGACCGAGGCCGAGGCGCTGATCCGCTGGCGCCACCCTGAGCGGGGCCGCATTTCGCCGCTCGATTTCCTCTCGCAGGCGGTCGACTGGGGCATGATGCCCGCGCTCGGCGACTACGTGCTTGAACAGACCCTGACCCAGCTCAACCGCTGGCGCGCGAACGGGCTGCAGCTCAACGGCTGCGTCAACCTCGACGCCAGCCTGCTTCGGGACATCGAGCTCGCGGGCCACTACGAGCGCATGGTGCGCCGGTTCGACCTGCCTTGCGACGCCATCACCTTCGAAATCGCCCAGCCAACCATCGCCGGCGACGAAGAGGCCTGCACCACAGTCATGGCCGCCCTGCGCCGCAAGGGCTTCCGACTCTCACTCGATGATTTCGGCGCCGCGCGCGAGTCGCTGTCGTCCTTCGGCCGGCTCGACTTCGACGAAATAAAGATCCACGCCTCGCTGCTCATCGAGGCACGCGACAACGCCATCACGCGTCAGGCGCTGGCGGCTGTCACCGGCATGGCGCACGCGCTCGGGATCACCGTCTGCGCGGAAGGCGTCGAGGAGGCGGCCACCTTCGATTTTCTGAAGGAAATCCGCTGCGACAAAATGCAGGGCTTTTTCATCTCGGAGGCCGTCATGCCCGAGATCATCCAGCGCTGCTACCCGGCCGTCGACCAGGCCAACGCCATGGCAGTCATCAATGAAGCGACGGGGATGTACGCCGCGGGCCGCTAGGTTGCCGCGACCCCGCGTCGTTAGCCGATTTTCTCGAGGATGCCTTCGAGTTCATCGAGGCTTGTGTAGCTGATCACAAGCGCGCCCTTGCCCGGGCCGCTTTGCCGGATCGCCACGCTCGCGCCGAGCTTCTCCTGCAAGTCGGTCTCAAGCCGCACGACGTCTGGGTCGCGCTTGGCGGGCGCAGATGTCTTTTTCTTCGGCTTGCTGAGTTCCCGCACGCGGCGCTCGGTCTCGCGCACAGACAAGCCTTTGGCCACCACCTGGCGGGCCAACTCGAGTTGTGCGCGCTTGTCGCTGACACCCAGCAGCGCCCGCGCATGCCCCATGTCGAGCTCACGCGATTCGACCAGCGACTGCACGTCTTCGGCCAGGTCCAGCAGGCGCAGCAGGTTACTGACCGCCGCGCGCGAACGCCCCACGGCCTCAGCGCCCTGCTGGTGGGTCATGTCGAATTCGTGGATGAGGCGCGACAGAGCCCGCGCCTCTTCGAGCGGGTTCAGGTCTTCGCGCTGAATGTTCTCGATAAGCGCCATGGCCACGGCGGCCGTGTCCGACACATCGTGCACGACGACCGGGACCGACTGCAGGCCAGCGAGCTGCGCCGCGCGCCAGCGACGCTCGCCCGCAATGATCTCGTAGCGCTGTTCACCGGGCCCCGAAGCCAGCGGCCGCACGGCGATGGGCTGCACAATCCCCTGCGCCGTAATTGAGCTCGCGAGTTCCTCAAGCGACTCCGTACGCATATCGATACGGGGCTGGTACTGGCCGCGCTGCAACAGGTCAACGGGCAGCTCGCGCTGACTGGCGGCAGGTGCTGCAGACGGCGTTGCATCTGAGGTTTCCGGGGCCTGGCGCTGCGCGTCACCGAGCAGCGCGCCGAGCCCGCGGCCGAGACTTTTTCGCTTGTTGGCCATGGCGGCTGAGATCCGGACGGGGTGAGGTCGCTACCCTATTGCGCGGCGACGGCCGCTGCAAGTGACTCCTCGCGGCGGATGATCTCGCCCGCGAGCGCCAGGTAGGCCAGTGCACCGCGCGAATGGCGGTCGTGCAGCAGCACGGGGCGGCCGAAGCTCGGCGCCTCAGCGAGCCGCACGTTGCGCGGGATAATCGTTCGGAACACCTTCTCGCCGAAGTGTTCGTGCAGCTGCGCCGACACGGCGTTGGCCAGGTTATTGCGCGGGTCGAACATGGTCCGCAGCAAGCCGTACACGCTCAGTGACGGGTTCACCGTTTCCTGCACCTGTTCAATGGTCCCGATCAGCGCCGTCAGACCTTCGAGCGCGTAGTACTCGCACTGCATGGGAATGAGTACGCCGTCCGCGGCCGTAAGCGCGTTGACCGTGAGCATATTGATCGACGGCGGGCAGTCGATGAGCACAAAGTCGTACATGCCCAGCACGGGTTCGAGTGCCTTGCGCAGCCGCATCTCGCGACCGATTTCCTTGAGCAGCTGCACTTCGGCCAGCGTCAGGTCGTCGTTGCCGGGCAGCACCGCAAAGTTACCTTCGGGCGCGCCCACAATCGTGTCGGCGGCCGTCGCTTCGTTGAGCAGAACCTCACAGGCCGAGCGCTCGAGGTTCATCTTGTCGACACCTGAGCCCATGGTCGCGTTGCCCTGAGGGTCGATGTCGACCAGCAGGACACGGCGTTGCGTCGCCGCCAGCGAGGCAGCGAGATTCACGCAGGTTGTCGTCTTGCCGACGCCGCCTTTCTGGTTGGCGACAGCGAGCACTCTGGTCATGTTCGGGCTCCCGGCCACTAGGCATCCCCGTCGCGGCTTATGACAACAAGGGTCCGGCGGCCATCGAGAAAGGGTACCACCACGGGCTCACAAACGGTCCGCCAACCGGCCGGCACCGCAGCGAGTTCGTTATCGCCGATAGGGCCCTTGAGTGCGAGCAGTCGCCCGCCTGGCGCCACGAGGTGACCGGCCCAGCCGACAAAGCGCTCAAGTGGTGCAAGCGCGCGGCACGTGACGGTATCGAAACCCGCGGCGTCCTCGTGCGCCTCAGCGCGCGCGTGCACCGTCGACACATTGGTCAGCCCCAACTCGGCCGCCGCCTGCGAGACGAACCGGAGCTTCTTGCGGTTGCTGTCGAGCAGCGTGACGTGTCGCTCAGGCGCCAGCACGGCAAGTGGCAGGCCCGGAAAACCGGCCCCGGTGCCCACGTCGAGCACGCGCGAACCCTGCACCGCCGGTGCGGCGACCAGGCTGTCAAAGACATGCTTCACGAGCGCCTCGCCGGGTTCGGCGATGGCGGTCAGGTTATAGGTCTTGTTCCAACGCTCGAGCAGCGTGAGCAGGGCGATAAGCTGGTCGCAGGCAGCCGCGTCGAGCGCGAGGCCGAGCTCGTCGGCGCCCGTCTCGAGTCTCGATCGAAGTGCGTTGGGTTCAGACATCGTCAGTCATGAGAAAGAAAAACCCCGACGCGCCTTCGCGCGTCGGGGCTTTCAATCGTTCCGCGTCCCGAATCAGCGATTCAGGATGCGCAGCTCAACGCGGCGGTTGGCGGCCTTACCGGCTGCCGTGCCGTTGTCCGCGACGGGCTCGTCTTCGCCGTAACCGCGTACCGACAGGTTGTCGCCGTTGGCACCGCGCTCAACGAGGTAGTTGCGAACCGTTCGGGCACGACGCTCCGACAGCGACGCGTTGTAGGCAGCCGCACCGTCGCTATCGGTGTGGCCGGCCACTTCAACGGCCAGGTCGGGATTCTGCGCCAACGTCGCCGCAGCCTCGTTGAGCACCGCTTCAGCGCCTGGTACCAGGCGGTCTGAGTTAGTCTCAAAGTTCACGCCCGGCAGCTCGATGACATCACCGGCCTTGATCTCGCAACCGCGGACATCAACGTTGGCTCCAGCAGGCGTGTTCGGGCAGGCATCGGCGGAGTTCTTGACGCCGTCGCCATCGTCATCGCGCTCACAGCCGTTCGCGTCAACGTCGGCGCCACGCGGCGTGTTCGGGCAGCGATCGGCCGAGTTCTTGACGCCGTCGCCGTCATCATCGCGCTCACAGCCGTTCGCGTCGACGCTCGCACCAGCCGCCGTATTCGGGCACTGGTCAGCCGAGTTTTTGACGCCGTCGCCGTCGTCATCGCGTTCGCAACCGCTCGAATCAACAACGATGCCCGGCGGCGTGTTCGGGCAGCGGTCCGTCATGTCCGGCACGCCGTCACCGTCGGAGTCGACGATTTTCGTTTTCTTGTCGCCGAATGCGAACTGCAGGCCGACGCTGTAAATGCTGTCGCTGAATTCGCCGCCGCCGAGCTCGTTGCGCAGCCGATACTGAAAGCGCAGACCAAAACGGTCCGACGTCGAGATCAAAAAGCCCGCGCCGATGTTGGCGGCGAGCCGATCCGTGCTGCGACCGCTATCAAAGTCGATCTGCAGGTTGCTGAGACCCGCGAGCAGATAGGGCGATACGAGGCTTTCGCGATTGAAGACGGCAAGCCCGTTGATACCCAGCTCGAGGTGATCCTGACCGTTCGGGGTGCCACCGGCTTCCAGAGATGCCGTGTGCGCGAACCCCTCGATGCTCCATCGCTCGGAGTAGGTGTAACCAATCGCAAGCGAGCCGCCAAAATCGTCTTCGACATTGCGGTCTTTGTCATCGTCGACGAAGTCCGCAGAGGGCGTCACGTAAATCTGGCCTTCGCCGTCAGCGGCGGGCGCTGCCAGCGCCAGCGACAAACCGGTCACCAGGGCTATCAGACGCGTCAGAGCTCGAAAAGACATGTGTATTCCCTCCCAAGGAACCATGTAGGAGTCAACGGCTTGTGTCCCGCGCCGCCAACGTCATGTGCGCATATTGTGCGAGAAGGACAGGGCCGGGACAACTGCGCGCGGCGGTTTCGCAACCAGGGCCGGGCGTCAGGGGAGGCCTGAACGCGCCGCCGCTTAGTCCGTCTTCTTGGTCGTGTAGAGCCCGTCCTGGGCTGCGAAGTAGGCCGCGAGGTCCTTGATGTCGCGCTTGCTGAGCGTGGACGCGAGACCCGCCATAACGGCGTTGTTGCGCTGACCGTAACCGGCAGTCTCTTCTTTGTTCGCAAGCTGATATTGCAACAGCGCATTCTCGAGATAGCTCTCGTGCTGGCCTGCGAGATTTGGCCAGATTTCATTGGCGCTGACGCCACGCTCACCGTGACAGGCTACGCAGGTTTGCGATTTCTCTTTGCCGCGTTCAACACCTGAGGTCACGACCTCGGCGTCCTTGATCTCACCACGGGTTCCAAAATAGGCGGCGATGTCCTTGATGTCCTGATCCGACAGTGACCAGGCTTGCGCGCGCATTGTGGCGTGCGAGCGCTCACCACTGCGATAAGCCTTCAGCGCAATCTCGATGTACGCCGCGTGCTGACCACCCAGCATGGGTACCCGGTACGAGGGGTACTGATTGCGGTAGCCCTCGATGCCGTGGCAGCCCTGGCAGGTGTACGACAGCACCTTGCCGCGTTCGGCATCGCCCTGCGCATTGGCAGGGGCCGCATACATCCCGAGAGCCGTTGCCAGCAAGGCCGCGAAGGCGCCGGCAATACGTCGATTCGTCATGAGTTGTCCCGCATTCTTGGTCGGTGCCGGCCACGGTCGTAGCAGCGGCGGGCCGCTATGCGGCCGATTCTTGACAGTGGGCGCAATATTAGTGCGTGGCCCCGAGCATTTCCACCAGCGTGGCAAGGATTTGCGACGCGTTGCGCAGTGCGTCAGGGCCGTCCAGATCGCCCGGCACAACAGGTCCTAGACAAGCCGCAAAGCTCGCTGTGGTCGTGAGCGGCGGGCCCCCGTGGCATCATGCGCCGATGCGCAAACTACTCATTGTCGTCGCGACACTGCTCATTGTGGTCGCACTCGCTGGGCCGGCCGTCACTGGCCGGCTCGTCGAAAACGCCGTCTCGGGGGAGGGCAACCCGCTCGAGGCGAGCATGCCGCCCTGGCTCGAGGCCGTCACGCACGACTACCAGCGAGGCTGGTTCAACGCGTCGAGCAGTCTGCGACTGGTCGTCACCGACCGGCAGCGCGCGGCGCTGTTAGCCAATGTGCTGGGTCCGGGTGAGTTTGGCGACCAGCCCGCGCTGACCATCGTCAGCCGCGTGGCCCACGGCCCGCTCGTCGGCGTGCTCACACCGGCTGCGGCCCAGATCGACAGCCTGCTGTTCACGGAAAACCAGGACGGCCAGCGTCTGCAGCTGCCGCTGGGCGCGCGCACGACCTTCGGGTTGACGGGCAACATGCGTACGGAGTGGGCGCTGGCCGAGGGCGGCACACTCACGCCACGCGGCGGTCCGACGCTGACCTGGACCGATGCAAACGGCGACTTCGAGGCCACGAGCGGCGGCAGGGCCGAGGCGGCGACCGTCAATATCGGCTCCGTCAGCTTTGGCAACGGCGAGCAGACCTTCAACGACATCGCGCTCGGTTACGTCATGACCCGGTCCGATGCCACAACATCTCTAGCCGCCGACTTCGCCTTCGACCTTGAGCAATTGGGCTCGCCTGTGAATCGCATCGCGGGCAGCGTCGGCGTCGATGACGTTCCCACGGACGCATTGCGCAACCTGTCACCGTTGTTCCGAGACTTCGCGAACATGGGACCCGCCAACCTGCCGACACTCGCCGAGCGCAACGAGCCGCTGATTCGCGCAGCACTTGCCGAACCGCTGCCCCTGCGCTGGCGACAGGTGGCCGGGACCGAGTTCGGCGACATCCGCGTGCGCTTCGATATCGACCTGCCCGGCAATGACGCCATCGGCGCAACGGTAGGCGGGCAGGCGCTGCTCGCAGGGATTGCTGCAGCGACCCGGATCGACGGGCGGATCGAGCTGCCGACCGCGTTCGCCGATGCCATTGGTGCCACGGACCCGAGCCTCTACGAACAGCTGACGATGCTGCGCGGTATGGGCGTGCTGGCACCCGATCCCACGGGTGACGTGCTGACGATGGTCGTTGACTACTCGGGGGGCGAGCTGACCGTCAACGGCGCGCCCGTGCCGACGCCGCTCGGACCCAGGTCTCCGTAGTCGGGCGCGCCGAGCGCCAGCGTCTCCGCGTGGTGGCAGGCCACGCGACGTGCTGCATCACCATCGAGCACATGTAACTCGGGCAGCGACGCCGCACAGGTATCTGTCGCGTGGGCACAGCGCTGGCGGTAGGGGCAACCCGGCGGCAGATTCCAGGGCGCTGGAATCTCAAACTGCGTTGCCGGTCGGTCGCGCCGGCGTTCGATGACCGGGTCAGGAATGGGCGCCGCCTGCAGCAACGCGCGCGTATAAGGATGACGCGGCGCCGTGTACAGCGCGTGCACGGGACCTTCCTCGACGACGCGACCCAGGTACATGACGACCACGCGGTCACTGACTTCGCGCACGACGGCAAGATCGTGAGCGATAAACACGATAGCCAGTGACAGCTCGCGCTGCAGCCCATCGAGCAGCGACAGGATGCCGGCCTGGACAGTAACGTCGAGCGCACTCACGGCCTCGTCGCAAATCAGCACGCGCGGCTGCGTCATGAGCGCCCGGGCAATGCCGATGCGCTGGCACTGTCCACCTGAGAACTCATGCGGGTAGCGATTGAGCATGCTCGCATCGAGACCGACGCGTTCGAGCATTTCGATGACCCGGCTGCGACAGGCGCCGCGCTCGCCCACAAGGCCGTGCACGATCGCCGGCTCCTCGACCGTTTGCTCAATGGTCATGCGCGGATCGAGTGAGCCCAGCGGGTCCTGGAAAACAAAGGTCAGGTCGCGACGCGCGCGACGCAGCGCCTCGCCGCGCAATCCTGAGAGCGGCCGACCGAGATACTGCACCTCGCCGCTGTCGCGGCCGATGTCGAGCAGCGCGCGCGCCAGAGATGACTTGCCGCAGCCCGACTCGCCCACCACGCCGAGCGTTTCGCCCGGGTAGAGGTCGAGGTCGACGCCGCGCACGGCCGTAAACCGGCGCGGACCGCGCCAGCCCGGTCTTGGCAACGGGTAGCGCACCATGAGTTTGTCGGCCTGCAGCAGGGGCTCGCCACTTCGGTCGACGTCGCGACGCTTGGGCGCTGGCCGGTCCAGGCGCGGCACCGCCTCAATGAGCGCCTGCGTGCAGCCCGTCTGCGGATTCGCGAACACGGTCTCCGTGGGGCCTTCCTCGATGACCCGGCCCTGGTCCATGACCACGAGCCGATCACAAACACCCGCAACGACACCGAGGTCGTGCGAAATCAGAATCAGCGCTGTGCGGAACGACTCGCGCAGCTCGCCCAGCAGCTGCAGGATGCTGGCCTGAACGGTCACATCGAGCGCCGTCGTCGGTTCGTCGGCGATGAGAATGTCCGGCCGACACAGCAGGGCGGCCGCAATCATGACGCGCTGACGCATACCGCCCGAATACTCGTGCGGGTAGCTCGACAGGCGCCGTCGTGCTGCGGGCAGCTTGACCGCGTCGAGCATGCGCACGACCTCGTTGCGCGCCATGGCCTCGTCCATGCTGCGCTGCTCGATAAGCACGCGTGACAGCTGTTGCCCGATGGTCAGGTAGGGGTTCAGCGACGTCATCGGGTCCTGGAAGACGATCGACAGGCGCCGGCCGCGAACGCCACGCAGCGCCTTTTCGTCGAGGTTCAGGATCTCCTCGCCATCGAGCAACACGCTACCCGTGGCGCGGCCGTTCTCGGACAACAAACCCATGATGGCGGCCATGGCCTGGCTCTTGCCGCTGCCCGACTCACCCACGATGCCCACCGCCTCCTGTGGCTCAAGCCGCAGGTTGAGGTTGCGAACCGCATGTACCTCGGCGCCGTCCGTTTCAAAACGCACATTAAGGTCGTCAACGCGCAGCAAGCTCATCGGTGACGGTCCTTGGGATCCAGCGCGTCACGCAGGCCGTCACCGATGAAGTTCAGGCACACGAGCGACACGGCCAGCAACGTAGCCGGGAACAGCAATACCCAGGGTGCGGTGCTCATCACCTGCGTGCCCTGCTGCACCAGCGCACCCCACGAGGTCATGGGTTCCTGCACGCCAAGCCCGAGGAAGCTCAGGAACGACTCGATCAGAATGACCTGCGGTACTGTGAGCGTCGCGTACACGACCACGATGCCCAACAGATTGGGCACGATGTGCCGGAAGATGATGCGCGGCCGCGAGGCACCGATGACTTCGGCCGCCTGCACAAACTCCCGGCCGCGGAGCGCCAGCGTCTGACCCCGCACAATGCGCGCCATGTCGAGCCAGTTCACGGCACCAATGGCCACGAAGATCAGGATGATGTTGCGGCCAAACAGCACCATCAGAAGGATCACGAAGAACATAAACGGGATCGCGTAGAAGATGTCGACCACGCGCATCATGAGGTGGTCAATACGGCCGCCCAGATAGCCTGCTGTTGCGCCCCAGACGACGCCGAACACCAGGCTCACAATGGTGGCGACCAGCCCGACCATGAGGGAGATCCGGCCGCCCTGCATCGCGCGTACAAACAGGTCGCGACCCAGGTCATCGGTGCCGAACCAGTGCTGCCCCGAGAATTGCGGCGGTTGCTGCGCGAACTCGAGGTTGATGGCGTAGTAGGAGTGCGGCGACAGCCAGGGCCCGACAATGACGCCCAGCACAATGACGCCCAGCACGACACAGCACGCCGCAAACAACTTGTCGCGAGCCATGGCGCCCAACGCATGCCGGGTCAGGCTATGGCGTGGCGCGTTGGGTGCGGCCCCCGACGCCATCAGTAGCGCACCCGCGGGTCGAGCACGCCGTACAACAGATCGACGATGAGATTCATAACGATGAGCAGCGAGCTGTAGAGCACGACGAGGCCCATGACGAGTGTGTAGTCGCGATTGAGCGCGCCCTGAATAAACAACCGGCCGATACCCGGGATATTGAAGATCTGTTCGATGACGACCGAGCCCGTGAGCACCGCCGCAATCGCAGGCCCGAGATAGGACACGACGGGAATCAGTGCAGGCTTCATCGCGTAGCGGAACACGAGCGTACGTGAAGACAGTCCCTGTGACCGTGCCGTGCGAATAAACTGGCTCTTGAGGGTTTCGACAAGGCTCGCGCGCATGAGACGCGCGACGTAGGCCAGCATGGGCAACGCCAGCGCGAACACGGGCAACACGTAGTGCGCCGGGGTCTGCAAACCGCTGGCCGGCAGCCAGCGTAACGTGACAGCAAAGAGCAGTACCGCCAGGGGCGCAATGACAAACCCTGGCACGGAAATCCCTGTCATCGAGACAGACATCAGCACGTGGTCCAGTACGCTGTTCTGTCGCAGCGCGGCCACGATGCCTATGGCGATGCCGAGACCCGCGCCCACCACGAGCGCAAGCAGACCGAGTGTCGCCGACACGGGGAAGGCATCGGCAATGAGCTCACCGACTGTGGATTGCGGGTAGCGGTAAGACGGCCCGAAATCGCCGCGCAGCAAGCCCCCCACGTAGTTGCCGAACTGCACCCAGAACGGTTGGTCGAGGCCATAGGCCTCATTGAGCCGCGCCTCGGTTTCGGGCGGCAGCGCGCGCTCCGTGTCGAACGGCCCGCCGGGGGCCGCGTGCACCAGCGAAAACGCCAGCACGAGCACGAGCGCCAGCGTCGGCACCGCACTAATCAGTCGTGACACGGTGTAGCGAAGCATCGTCAGCGCCGAACCTCGTCGCCCGCCCCCGTCAGTTCGAGGTAACGACTGTAGTGCAAGTCGAGAAGGTTGTCGCGCCAGCCCGTGACGCGCAGCGCCACGGCGTGCTTGGACACAAAGTGATAGAGCGGAATCACGGGCACCTGGTCGGCGAGGATCGCTTCCGCAGCACGCAGCGTGTCAGCGCGTCGCTCCGCCGAATCGGTGTAGCCCGCGGCATCCATGAGCGTGTCGAACCGCGTGTCCGTGAAGCCCGAGCCGTTGGCCGGGTGGCCGCTGCGCAAAATGTCGAGAAACTGTGCCGCGTCATCGAAGTCCGCGATCCAGCTCGCCCGCATGAGTCCCTCAAAGTCGCCGGCGCGTCGCTGCGCGAGCAGCACGCGAAATTCACGGTTTTCGAGCGTCACGTTGACGTTGGGCAATGCCTCGCGCCACATGGCCTGCAAGGCTGCGGCAACCACGCGGTTCTCGTCTGACGTGGCATAGGCCAAGGTGATCGCTTGCGGCGTATCGCCCGTCAGGGTTTTCGCCAGCGCCACGCGGTCGCGGTATTCGGCCGCCATATCGCCTTCGGCCAGCGGCGCATACGACGCCGTACCGTTGGCTATGCCAGGCGGGACGAGACCGTAAGCCGGCTGTTCACCGCGGCCGACGACGGCCGCGGCCAGCGCCTCGCGGTCCACGGCCAGCGACAGCGCGCGCCTCAGGCTGAGTGGCGGCGCATCGCGCATGTTGAAGGTCAGAAAGACCGTGCCGAGGTAGGGCGCGAAGCGTACCTCCGGGCGCTCAGTCTCGGGCAGGC
This sequence comes from uncultured Gammaproteobacteria bacterium, assembly GCA_937899415.1. GTDB lineage: Bacteria > Pseudomonadota > Gammaproteobacteria > Steroidobacterales > Woeseiaceae > CALBPI01. Next base: position 74,690 of record CALBPI010000006.1, read on the forward strand.
GAAACACCTCGCGCGGCACGCGGCTCGTGATATCGAGCTCACCCGCCCGAAACGCGCGGTACTCCGTCGCCTCCTGTTCGAAAGCGCGGTACTCGACCTGGCCGATGGCCACGCTGCCCGCAGCATGAAACGCCACATTGCGCTCAAGCAGAATGCGGCCCGGGCCGCGCTCGACAACCTCGTAGGCGCCATTCGCGAAGGGGGGTTCGGCGTCGACGTGGCGCGGGACCAGCGCCGGGTGACCCAGTCGCTGCAGAAAGTCCGCCTGCGGACGGGTCAGCGTGATCACGACGGTGTGAATATCGGGCGCAGCAATGCCCAGCGTGTTGGGCGCAGCATCGCCAGCAGCAATCGCGTCGGCACCCACCACGGGCCGCAGCAAATCGGCATAGAAAGCGGCATTCGCCGGATCCGCGAGATGGCGCCAGCCGCGCAGAAAATCGGCGGCGGTGACAGGTGACCCGTCCTGCCAGCGTGCGTCATCGCGCAGCGTGAAGGTGTAGCGCGTGCCGTCGCCTGAGACCTCCCAGCTCTGCGCCGCGCCCGGTACCGAGTTGCCCGACGCGTCGCGCGTCAGCAAGCCTTCGTACACATCGCCCAGCACCTTGAGCGCGGCGACGCTGCGGGCCTGCTGAGGGTCGAGCGTGGCCGGGTCGGCGGACAGACCCCGACGCAAATACTCGGGCGCCTGCGTCGCGTCGGTGCATGCGGCCACACTCGCCAGCACAACCGCAGCGAAAACGAGGAATCGACGCATCGTCTGGGGTCAGGCGCTCTGCTTCAGGGCCCGCTTCTTCATATGAATCAGCAGCAACG
>CALBPI010000007.1 GCA_937899415.1 uncultured Gammaproteobacteria bacterium
CGCCAACGGCGTTCTCGGTCATATCCAGTTGCCGACCGATGTCTGCCTGACTCAGGTCGGCGAAGTAGTACAGGCTGAAGAGCGTAGCCTCACGCTCCGAGAGCGTTGCGATGGCGTCCCGCAATGCTGTCGCGCGTTCGCCGGCCTCAAGCTCGGTTTCGGGCGTGGCAACATCCGCAAGCTCGTCGGGCTCGGTCGTGGGTCGCTGGCGCCGCAGCCGATCGATGGCGCCGTTCACAGCGAGGGTCTTCAGATACGCAGGCCAGTTCCGCACATCGACCGGCGGCGAACGCAGCAGGCGCTCCGCAATATCCTGCGCGATGTCCTCGGCCTCGTGCAGCGAGCCCACCACACGGATGGCGCTGGCGAGTACAAGGCCCGTATGGGCCCGCAGGGCTGCGATCAGTTCGTCCCGCCGTGCACGACGGGCCTGTCCCCAGCGCGGTAAGCGGTCGGTCAATCGGGCCATGGGTGGGTCTCCCGGAGTGTTCATGTCTGTTCCTATTGCAGTCGGTTCGACAACAGGACGCATGAGCGCGGGGAATCTTACAGGGTGGCGGGAGTTTTTCGGCTGATCATCTATGGGGCATCGCAGGCGCCGAAATCAAACTCGTCCGCCAGCAGGTTGGCCCAAACGGGATTGAGGGCTCCAAACCGACAGGCATAAGCCTGTGAGGCCTCGGCCCGACCCGCCGAGGCGGACAAACGCGCCGCGCGCAATTGAACACGATCCCAGTCTGGCGCGAGTCGCGCGGCCTTCTCGATCAGTGAGCGTGACGACTCAGACGACGGCGACCGCGCCGCCCGATTCAAGAGCTGCCGCGCTAGACCGGCATCGTAGATCGTGCGCAGCTCATCGATGGCGGTACCCTGCGCGAAGTCGACGCGGATATCGGTGTCGACGGGCCAACCGTCCTCTGTGGCAACACGTAGCGCAGCGGACAGCACGCCGATGGACTGACCACCGGCCTCCTGACCCGCCGCCAGTGCGTTAAGCAAGCGCTCTGCAAGCGGCCCCTTACTGCCTTCGAACGACTGCAGCATCGCCTCGAGCACCGCTTCGGAGGCCAGCCCGTTGCCCTGAACCGAAACCCGTGCGCCCGCCAACGCGCCTGCGTAGACGCCCGCCTCTTCTCCCGTGTGCGCCGCAACGCCACCTGCGGCAGACACGACCGCCAGCTGGCGAAACTCGGTACCCATTCCATCGGTGCACTCGGCGTCAAGCTTCAGCGCCTGCGCAAGCGCATCATCCGCACCGTTACCCTCGGCGAGCGCCGCAAGCGCAATAGGCCCGTGACAAGGATTCGTTTCAAGCTGCGACACCCCGGCACCGACACCATAGCGAGCGAATGGCACGCTGTTGCCCACGGACAAGTTGTGCGTGGCGACAGCGACTCCGCAAACACCGCTTTGTGGCTCACAGGCCGCGATCGAGAATGTTGCACCAGCGGAACCCGACCAACCAATTGTCGCGAGCGCCCCAAACACGATTGCGTGACGTAGTCTGACCATCATCTCGCTGCACCACTTGATTGCCTTGGCTCGCTATTGGACGCGCGATCCGTAGCAGTGGTTTAGAGGGCTCAGGCCTCGCGTCCCAGCCTATGCGGGGATTAGTCCCATAGGCGCGGGAACCACTCGAGCGCCCGCCAGTCCGAAATAGAGTACGCTGTAGACGGATTCACGCCAGCCGTGCTTCGCTCCGTGGTGATTCGCCCGAGAACAAGGAACTGACATGCTACGTTCGACTGACCGCCGACTGATTGTCCCCGCACTGGCTGCCGTGCTGCTTTCCGCGTGCGCCGCCCACCCCGACCCCATCATCGACGAGCGCGGCGTCAACATGGCGCAGTACGAGAAAGACCTCGCCGACTGCAAGTCCTACGCCGAGAATATCAACGTCGCGGAAGGCACGGCCAAAGGCGGCGCAGTTGGCGCTGTCGTTGGTGCGGCCGCAGGCGCGATTGGTGGCGATGCGGGTCGCGGCGCCGGTTACGGCGGGCTCGCGGGTGCTACGCGATCGGGTCTCGACAACAAGCGCGAGCAGGAAGGTGTGGTAAAGCGCTGCATCCGCGGTCGGGGCTACAAGGTCCTGAACTAGCCGCAGTCAGTTCGGCAACGCGGCCGCCAGGCCGTTGAGATAGGTCGGGAAGCGATGAATATCGTTGTGACCGGCACCTTCAATCACGAGTAACTCCGCGGGCGACTTGGCGCGCTCCAGCAAGGCCTCGCTGTGCGAGAGCGGGATGAACCAGTCTTTGTCGCCGTGCACCAGCAGCACAGGCGCGGTGACTTCTGCGATGGCCGCGTCATTTGCAAAGGGGTAGCGCAAGACTTTTGTGGGCACGAACGGATAGCGCGACTGCGCCATCGTCAGCATGCTCTGGAACGGCGAGACGAGCACGAGCAGTTCGGGATCGACTTTCGTCGCCAGCCGCGTCGCGAACGCCGCGCCCAGCGACCGGCCGTAGAGCACGATGGGTTTGCCCTCGTACTGCGGCGCAATGACATCCCAGGCTGCGCGCACGTCCGCATGCATTTGCGCCTCACTCTCGATGTCACCAATTGTCTTGCCCGACCCACGGTAATCAAACATGAACATGTCGTAGTTCACGGTGCGGTAGAACTCGACGCCCGTGGTCCAGGACTGCAGGTTGCCGCTGTTGCCCCGAAGGAAGAACACCAGCCCACGTGGATTCTCTTGTTTGAAGTGCAGACCGTTCAGCGTGGCGCCGTCAGACTCGATTGAGAGCTCTTCGTAAGGCAATGCCGTCTGGAACTCATGATCGGCCGGCAGCACGTGGCCGTTGAAGATCAGCGACTCCTGCGCCGCGTAGAGATAACCGACAAAGCCCATGTATCCCAGAACAAGGGCTGCGGCAGCCGCCATTGCTGTTTTCGAAATGCTTCGAACCATGAGACCCATTCCAATGCAGGGGGTGGAACCGCGACTATTGTCTACGAAGACCCGCTGTCAGGTACCGGTATTTCATCCCGGCGCGGACTCGCCACGACATGATCACAACATCAGAGAATGCATCGTGCCACGCGATGTATTCGCGCAATAAAAGCTCGGAATATCCTTACGATTATTGGTCCGCAGCGCTGCTAACCTTTTGCATCTTGATGCAGGAAGCAGCGAGCAAGCCCATCACATCCCCCCGACACCTGATCTGTGCAGCCCACCAGGCTGTGCGCACTTTTCTGTGCCTCATGGCGCTGTCGTACGCGGCGAATGCACAGGCACCCGATACCGAAGACCCGCTCGTCGAAGCAGAGCGCATCGCGCCACGCGATGCCGCCGGATCATTGAAAATCAGCACCGCGGTGCTCGCAACGGCCCGCGAAGCAGGCTCGAGACCCCGGGAAGCGGCCGCGCTGCGGCTCATCGCCATCGCCCACTACCTTCGCGCGGACTTCACGCGGTCACTCGAAAACGCCGTGGCCGCCGAGGCGCTGTACCGCGAGCTTGGCGACCAACGTAAGCAGTCGAGCCTACTGAGCCTCATGGGTGCCATCCATGGCAGCAGCAAGCAGTTCGATCGCGCACTCGAAGTCTACGAACGCGCGCTTGCATTGAGCCGCGAGGCCGGTGCGTTGGGCGGTGAGGCGATCGTACTCATGAACCTCGGCAAGACGCACTTCGATTTGGGCAACTACGACCAGGCCGTGGCGCGTTATGAAGCCGCACTGGCGCAGTTCGAGGCGATCACAGCAGCCGGCGACCCACCCAGGCCTGACGCCGTGCTGTTTGCGCGTATGGGTATTGCCGATGCGCAAATGCGGCGCGGCGAACTCGATGACGCTATCGAACGCGCCGAGGTCGTGCTTGCCGACGCAAGCCCGGCAGACATCGTGTACCAGAATGCGCTGGCTATTCTCGGTGAGGCTCACCTTTTACGCGGTGAGCTCGACTCGGCTGAGGGCTACCTGACGCGTGCGCGCGAAGAAGCCGATCGCACCCAGCGACCCACAAAGCAGGTCGAGACGCTGAATCTTCTGGCGCGCCTCGAGGAAGCACGCGGCAACGTCGCGACAGCACTGGAACTCCAGCGCACCGTGAGCGCGCTTAACCTCGACATCTACACTGAACGCAATTCTGAGGAACTGGCACGTCTCCAATCCCGCTATGAAAGCGACCTGCAAGCACAGCAAATCGCGTTGCAGAGCGCCAAGCTCGAGAAGAGCCGTTCGACGCTTGTAGCCGTCAGCGTGTTTGCGATCGCCGCGCTGATGCTCGCCGCTATTTCGTTTCAGTTATTCAGGGTCACGCGTCGCTCTCAAAGCTCGTTGCGGGTGCTCGCTGAGACCGACTCACTGACGGGTCTCCACAACCGGCACAAGATGTATGCATTTCTTGCGGACGTTGCAGCCAGCGATGATGCAACAAAATCGCTGTGCCTCATCGACATCGACAATTTCAAAACCGTGAATGATCAGCACGGGCATGCCGTTGGCGACGCGCTGTTGGTGGGTGTCGCAAAAGCACTGATGGCCGCCGTGCGTGACGGCGACAAAGTTGCGCGGTGGGGCGGTGAAGAATTTCTCGTGCTGCTGGCGGGGCGCGCCCACACCGAAGCGGTGGTTGCCGCCGAGCGCCTGCGTCATCGAATCGCCGCAGTCAGCGTGCCTGCCGCGTCGGGTGAACCCATCAGCGCGACGGCATCGATAGGAATCGCGGGGTTCCGTCCCGACACCAGTGACAACGAGATGATCCGGCGCGCCGACGCTGCTATGTATCAGGCCAAGCTCGCGGGCAAGAATCGCGTCATGACCTGGCGCGAGGTCGCCGCACTCGCCGATACGGGCTAGCCCCGACTGCCAGTCACACGGTTTCCCAGAGCCCGATGATCTGGCCCTCAGGCGCCGCGATCCAGGCGAACCGACCCTGTTCGGGCAAGGCAATGGGCTCGACAAGCACCTTGCCGCCCAGCGCGCCCGCTTTCTCGAGCGCGGGCTCCAATGCATCGACTTTGACGTAGACGGTCACGTAGTGCCCCCACTCGGCGCCGAGTCCTACGAGGTGGCCCGTGGGCCCGTTGGGGTCGCCCGTGTTGATGGGAAAGCCCTGGTCGGCACCACCGATGTCCCAGTCGAACATGCCATCGAAGAAGGCGCGTGTCGTTTCGGTATCGGTGCAGCCGATCTCAAAGTGAATGACGGGGTTATTAGCCATCGCGGTACTCCTTACAGCGTAAACACGCGTTGTGCATTGCCGCCCAGAAACGCGGCGCGGGTGACGTCGTCGAGGCCGAGCGCATCGAGGCCGGTCAGCGCCTTGTCGGGCAGGATCATCGGGTAGTTGGTGCCGAACAGGACCTTGTGTCGACCGTGGGTACGCAGGTAGTCGACCAGCGCATGCGGATAGCGTGCGACCGTGTAGGCCGAGGTGTCGATGTAGACGTTCTCGTGCTTGGTCGCGACCGCGATGGCCTCGTCCGTCCAGGGATAGCCGATGTGGCCGCCGACGATGACGAGCTCGGGAAAGTCGAGTGCGACCTGGTCGAGATAAATCGGTCGCCCGACCTCAGAGGGCATGAGCGGACCTGTATGACCGATCTGCGTGCAGAACGGGACACCCGCATCGCAACAGGCCGTGTAGACGGGATAGAAGCGTCGGTCCGTGGGTGGCAGTTCGCAGAGCCAGGGCAACACACGAATCGCCTTGAAACCGAGCTCATCGACGCATCGGCGAATCTCGCGGACGGCGGCCATGGGTTGGGAGATGTCGACCGAGCCGACACCGACGAGACGGTCTGGGTACTCGGCGACGAACACCGCGACTTCATCGTTGGTGATCAAGTCCTGGTGTGGGGCCTGCCACGCGCTGATGAGTGCCTTGTTGACGCCGCCCGCATCCATGGCGGCGATGGTTGCCGACACGGGTGGGGCCTCGCTGGGCGCTTCTGTCTTGGTCCAGCGTCGCAGCGACTCGAAGATCGGGCTTTGCGCGTGTCGCAGCGTCGGGTGCTGCGCCCAGGCGTCGATGATCATGCGTTGGGTCCGTGGTTTTCGTGGGGACATCATAGCGTTGGGAGATTGCCGCGGTGCCTTCGGCCCCTCGCAATGACGGGTTAACAGCCTTCGGCCTGGCAATGACGGGTTGGCGCTGCGGACGCCCAGCAGGACCCGTCATCGCGAGCCGCGAAGCGGCGCGGCGATCTCCGAACGCCGCAGAGCTACCCCGGTCGCCGCTACCGCGCGCGCAACGTCGCAGAGGCTGACTCAGTCCGCGAGTCCCGCATCAGCTGCCGCGAGTCCACGCAATGCGGGCAATCGGCCCGGGGTGCGCGCCAGTGCGCTGCGATACGCATCGCCAGCTTCCGGGAATCGGCCTTGTGCCAACAACGCAGAACCCAGCGCTTCGTGAGTTGGCATCGCAGTACCCGGCGGCCCAAACTCCAGCGGCAACTCGGCTTCCGCCTCGGCCGCCTGACGCAGCAATGAGAGACCCCGCTCGATGTCGCCGTCGTGCAGCGCGAGCATACCCGCGACCTGGTCGAGCTGCAGCGCGGCACCGGTCGCCTCGGGACCACGCCGCTCGAGCAGCTCGCGCGCCTTGCCGGTGTTGCCCATCTGCAGGCCGGCCATGGCTTCGACGACCCGGTGCTTGAACGCGGGGCTGCCGTACCCCCAGTCGTAGCCGCCACCGGGTATCCGCTGAGCCGATACGCGCCAGCGCTCTATCCACTCCGCGTTGTCTGTATCGAGAATCTGTCGCGCGCGCATCGACACGAAATAGGCCCACTCGCTAGACGTCGCGTCGTCCTGTACGCGCTCGTGGCAGCGATCCATGAGCGCTTCAGCCTGTTGCACCTGGCCGAGCTGCAGGTGCGCATAGTGCAACCATGACGAATAGTGCCCGCAGACGTTGGCAGGGCGACCTCGCGCCGCGAAGTCGGCGTTTTGCACAGTATGCGCGCGTTCGTTGGCGGCCACCGTCTGCTCCCACATGCCGGAAGCAAGGAAAATGTGTGAGGTCATGTGTTGCGCATGGGCGGCATCCGGCGCGATGTCGGCATAAGCCAACGCAGCGGGCAGCCCCAGTGGCGCGTGAATGGGGTCATCGAAGGCGTGGATGATGTAGTGCGCGGCACCCGGGTGGCGCGGGTTGCGTTCGAACACCGGTAGCGCCTGCGCTGCAGCCCGCATGTAAGTCGCGAAGTCACGGCTGCCGTCCACGCTTCCGAGAATCGACAAGGCGTAGAACGTGCGCGCCTCGTCATCATCCGGAAACGCAGCAACCAGACTGGCCATCGCCTCCATGTAGGCGTTATCGCGCGCCGACTTGGTCCCTTCGAAGTCGTACAGAATCTCCACGGCGTCGAGGTACATCCGTTCGCGCTCGCTGCCGGCCTTGGCACGTCGTGCGGTGGTCGTTGCCGCGAGCCTTGCCAGCGTGCCGGCGCCACGCGCTGCGTCGTGCTGGCGCCACAACGGATGGTTGTAGGTCATCGCCTCACCCCAGTAGGCCAGCGCGAAGTCCGGGTCAATCGCCTGGGCTTCGCGGAACGCCTCGGCCGCCTGGGTGAACTCGAAGCTGTGCATCAGCAGCACGCCGCGGTAGAACGCGTCCTGCGCCTCAGGCGCGCCCGAGTTCGGGAAACTGATGGCACCGAGGCCGGCATAGTCACGCAGCGCGCTGTCGGTCGACTCTGACTTGTCCGCATGATGCGCTGCCTGCGTAACGGCGGGCAGCACTAGAAGCAGCGTAGTCAGCACCATCGCGACGCGTGACAGCGCGGGAGGCGGCTTTCGCTTCGAAACAAACACCATCAATCTCCTGCCGGCTGCAATACGCTTGTATAACACAGTCGGATCGCGGCGCCGGCCTGGCGCTGTATTGCCGGTCTCAGTCCGCCACAAACCGAGCAACAAAGTGCTGCCCGACATGCCGCGGATCCAGATCCCCGTCTGGCTCGTCACGCACCGCGACCTGCACACGAGCCGCCGCATTCGTCTCGGCTACCACACCATCGCCGAATACGCCCGGGGTCTCGCCGTCCGGTAAGCTTCACCCATGACCGAGGCCAGCATGCACACCTGTGTCAGCTGTGGCGCCCAGTACGAGGGTAACTTCTGCCCCAAGTGTGGTGAGCGACGCATCACAAGCGCGGACCGGACTGTGCTTGCGTTTCTGCGTCGCGCATTCGAAGAAGTCACGGACGTCGACTCGCGGCTGATCCGTACGTTCAAGCAGCTGGTGCGTCGACCCGGCGCATTGACGCGCGCCTTCGCCGAGGGGCGGCGCAAGCCGTTTCTCGGACCTGTGCAGCTGTTTCTGCTGGCTAACCTCGCCTACTTCCTGATTCAGCCGCTGTCGTCCTTCACGGGCTACAACACCCCGCTCGACTCGCAACTCGAGCGGCAGGTGTATTCAGAAAAGCTGCCCGTCGCGGACTGGGTGGCAGCAGCCACCTCGAGCGCGGGTCTCGACGACACCACCTTCGAGGTCGTCTACAACAATCAGAGCGAATTGCTCGCGCGTTCGCTGCTCGTGATCATGGTGCCGATTCTCGCGCTGTGGCTTGCCGTCATCGCTGTGGGTCGCGGCAAGCCCTTCGTGGACCATGTCGTGTTCGCGCTGCACTTCTACGCGTTCGACCTCATCGTGGTGCACTGCCTCGTGCTCATGGTCTGGCCTTACATCGTAATCGGCGCAGCCACCGCACTGCAGGCGCTCATCGGCACGCCGTACTGGCTGAACCCGGCTGCAAACTTCCTGCTTGAGGGCGGCGCGAGCCTGCTCATCACAGTGCCCTATTTGTTCTTCGCCTATCGGCGGTTCTACGGCATGGGGGCGCTTGTCGCGATGGCACTCGCGTTCGTGAGCCTGTTTGCGCTGCAACTGATCACAGTGACTTACCGGTTGTTGCTCTTGCTCGTGTCACTGGCTACCGTTTAGGTCAGCGCTCCGAAGCCAGCCGTTTCGCATTGGTAAGACTTGCTCGCACCTCGTCGTCGTTTCGAGAACACGATAGACTTAGCGGGTTCGTAGTTGCCATTGGAATGCTATGAAGTCACTTGTGTCGCGACGTGCTCTCGCCGCCGTATACACCCTGCTTCTGATGCTGGTCCCGCCGCGGGCGATCGCAGACGTCTCACCGAAACTTCTCGCCGAACTCGACCAGGCATTTAACGAACTCAATTCCCCACCCGATAAGCGACCCGAGCTCGTTGCGCGTCTCGACGCCGCGATTGGTGCGCAGGGGACTCCGGAAAATCCAGTCTGGATCAAGACTCGCATCGTCGAGGCCGTCGCCAACATGCGCCTCAACGAGATTGCGCTCGCGCGAGATCAGATACAGGGCCTATGCCCAAGAATCGATTCTGATGGCTTCCCCACCCTGGCGTTCCGCTGTCGCTCCCTCGATGCCGCGTTGATCTTTCTCGGCGGGGACCGAGAAAGCGCCGTTCGCGCTTATGAGGCATTGCTTGCAGCGCCGCCGCGAAGCGTACCCACCGGCCTCCTGAATCGGGCGCGCGTCAATTACGGCCTGATCCTCAACGACCTGGGCCGCTCCGACGCCGCCGCCGATATCTTCGAATCTGCGATGACCGAAGCGCTCGGAGACAGCGACGACATTACAGCACTGCACGCAGGCAACAACCTGACGGTCATCCTGATCGACCAGGGCAACTACATATCTGCACGCCAGACGCTCGAGCAACTCCGGCCCATCATGGATCGTCATCCCGATGTGCTCATGACCGACTCGCTGTTGCTGCATGACTTCGAGCTGTGTCGAATTGAGGGCAAGCTCGATCTCGCCATAGACGGCTTGACGGCCTACATCAATCGACCGAATCCGGCGCCGCCACTGCTGCTGGGGTCCGCCCACAAGTTCCTGGCGGACGCGTTTCGCGAGAGTGGCGATTTGACGGAATCTCTGGCGAACGCAGAGCGCAGCGTTGTTCTGCTTCAGGGACGCATCAATGAAGCGACAGAAGCGCGCTTGTCGGTGGCGCAGACACTCATGGCGCTCGGCGAGTACGACCGCGTTCTGAGCACGCTTCGAGATATAGACCTCGAGCAGGAGCAGGTCCCACGCAGGCGGATCGATGCGTTGCGTCTCGAGCTCGAGGCGAAGCTACGCCTGGCCGGGCGCAACCCCGATGCGGAGTTACTTCGCTTGATCGCGGAGGCCGATGAAGCCCATAACAACGTGGTGTCGTCGAGTCGATCGGCCTACTTCAATGCTCGCCTGGCCGCGGCAAACAGCAGCATGGAGTTGCAACGCGTCGAGGCCGAAGCGCGCGAGGCCCTAGCCCGAAGCGAAGCCGAATGGGAAAAGCGCAAGCTGGGCATCCTGTTGCTGTTCGCGGGCGTCGTGGGCGCCATGACACTGGTGTGGCTGGGTACACGCCGTCGCGCCACGCAGCAACTCATGGCCCAGAAAGAGGCACAGAACGAAGCGCTTGAACAGCTCGTCAGTGACAAAACACGCGAGCTCGAAAAGAACCTGCGTGCACAGGCAGAAATGAGTAAAGCACTCGACAGAAACCGGCGCGCAGAAGCCATTGCGCGAATTGCGGGTAATGTCGCGCACGACTTCAATAACTTGCTGCAGGTGGTGGCGAGCGCGCACGAGGTTCTGGCGGACGACGAAGCGCTACAGAGCGACCGATCCCGCGCCCTCGACGCGTCGGGGCATTCGGTGTCTCACGGCTCGAGCATCATTCGCCAGCTGCTCGCGTTCTCCAGCCAACAGGAAATGGCGCCGCGATCCATTCGCGTCAGCCACTACCTCGAAGCCAACGAGGCGCTGTTGATGTCGTCGGCCGCAGAACGAGTGACGCTGCACATCGAAGACCGCACCGACGGCGCCGCTTTGCTCGTCGACCCTGCGCTGCTCACGACGGCAATCCTCAATCTGCTCGGTAACGCCTGCCACGCCATGCCCGAGGGCGGGCACGCGAATATCGTGGCTCGAATTCGCGAGCTGCACGGTGGTGGGGCGGATGGCTTCGCTGGCCTGGCGCCGGGCGAGTACGTCGAAATCAGTGTTGCCGATTCGGGCGTCGGGATGACCCGCAACCAGGTACAGCGCGCGATGGAGCCGTTTTTCTCTACTCGCGAAGACCAGATGGGAACGGGGCTCGGCCTGAGCTCCGTGTATGGCTTCGTTCGCCAGAGCGGGGGCGATGTGAGCATTCAAAGCCAACCAGGCGAAGGGACTGTGGTCTATATGCTGTTGCCGCGCACGCACGAGACGCCGCAGGACGAGCTTTCGACGCCCTCCATGGCGGAATCCGCGGCGCCTAGCCTCCGTGGCCGCAGGCTGATGCTCGTCGAAGACGACGATGGTGTTGCGGAGATGGTAATGACAGTGCTGGCACGCCTGGGGCTTGACACGGTACGCGTGGATTCCGGCGACTCGGCACAACGTCATCTGTCGCGGGATGCGCGTTTCGATTTCCTGCTGACGGACGTCAGCATGCCTGGCGCGCTAAACGGACCACGCTTGGCGGATTGGGTCACGGAGCGCCTGCCACACATCGACGTGGTGCTAATGACAGGCTACCAGGATATTGTCTCGTCAGACTCGCCCCACCGGCTCATCCGCAAGCCGTTTACGACGGATGGTTTGCGAGAGGCACTCCTTGGAACGCACGCCGGGGGGCGTGGCTCGAGTGCGGGCTTCAGACAGCCCAGCGCCGGCGCATCGCGGCGGCCATAACGGCACACCAGAGCAGGGCGAAGAAGAGCAGGCTCACGGACCCACCTCCGGATCCCAGGTTTCCCGTCGGCGGCGGCGCCGAGGCGGCTGCGACGATCGTGAGGTTGCCCGGATCGAACGCCAGGTCGGTGACGTATTCCTCACCGAAACCCACTTCGATCAACGGGACCTCTTGAACGACGTTGTTTGAGTTCTGAATGCGCCCCGTGCCATCAGCGTTCAGCTGGAACAGCGCGGGGTGAAACCGGCCGTTGCCGATTTCGCGGCCGTTGAACGTAAACACGAGCGAACCACCCACGAGCTCGGCAACCTGCAAGCCATCGCTGAGTACGGCCGTGTCGGCCACCTCGAAGATGAGCAAGCTGCCCTGGGCGTAGAAGTCAGCGCCATCAATTTCGCGAAGCAACGCAAAGCTCGGGAAACCCGAGGGCGTGCCCGACACGAGATCGCCCGATACGCTGTAGGTGACCGAGACGAGCTGCGGGTTGTTGTAGGCACCGGGCGCAAGGTCGCCCTCGACTACCACCTCGAAGTCGAAGGTGGTGACGTCACTGAAGACCGGCGTGGCAACGAAGTCGTTGCTCGAGATCGACAGCGTGAATTCTTGTGCGTGCGCGTTGGCCGCAAAGGCCAGGGCGCACAGCAATAGCCATCGTTGCAAAACGAGCGGGCTCTTGTGACGAACGGCGAGCGTTCAATGATCCGAATATAGCGCTTTTTTCGGGCGCGGTCTGCCGCGAAAACGCAACAGCTGTCGGGGTCTGGCGACAGGCCCGAACCGCCGTCATCGCGAGGGAGCGCCCACATCATCGTCATCGCGAGGGAGCGCCCACATCA
>CALBPI010000008.1 GCA_937899415.1 uncultured Gammaproteobacteria bacterium
ACGCGTCGTAGCGACGGACAGCAGTCGGTCGAGTTCATGTCGCGATCGGGGCTGTTCGCGCCGCCAGAGCAGGGCGTGCAGCGCGTCACCGCCGTCCGTGATGCGGTCGCTCACAGTACTGAACAGGACGCTGTCACGACCGCCCTGGGCACGAAGATCGAACAGCAGTGCCGGTTTCTGGCTGCGTTGGGTGGTCGCCTGCAGCGCAGGAACGATGACGTGGTCGAATTCGAGCCCCTTGCTCTTGAAGATCGTCATTGCAAAGACGCGCGGCGCCTCGGCGTGGCGCGTCACGCGCAGCGCGTCGAGGGCCGGCACGAGTCCGGGCAGACTGTCGAGCTGTCCCGCTTGCTCGAGCCGCGACACGGTATCGAGAAAACGCCAGACCTGTTCTGCAGCGTCAGCGTTGGACAGCGCGGCCGGCCCGCCGAGCGCGCACCAGAATCGTTCGACGCGATCGCGCAATGTGCTCACGGGTGCTGCCTGTCGGCTGGCGTCATAGTCGCCCAAACAGGCCTCTGTGAGCGCACGCGTATGCGGGTCAAGGTGCTCGAGGTACTCGGGCCGTGACAGCAACTCGGGTACGGGTAACCCCGTCCCCTCATGATCGGCCTGCGCAACGAATCGATCGATGTCCTCGAGCGTCCATCCCAGCAGCGGTGAGCGCAACAGACCAAGCCAGGACAGACGGTCCATGGGGTGCTCGAGCGCGCGCGTCAGATTCACGAGATCAATGATCTCGGGCAGTTCTGTCAGCCGGTCGATGTCGAGCGCTTCGCAGGCGATATCGGCCGCACGCAGCCCTTCAAGGATGGGCTCGAGTGCGCCCCGGGTGCGCGCCAGAATGCCGATACTGTCCTCAGGGTGTGCGGCCCGAAGGCGCGTCACCTCGGCCACGACGTCACGGGCGTCGGGTATGGCCTCATCGATGCCCGTGTGCCAATGGACACGGCCACCCTGCCCCGCCTTGGGACCCACGTCGGCGGGCGCGTAGCGCACCGCGTCGGTCAGCGCATCGTTGCGATCGCCAAGCACTGTGGGGAACACCGCGTTGACCCATTCGATGATGCCGGTCTCGGAGCGGAAGTTGGTACTGAGTAACAGACGCTCGAGCGAGACGCCGCCGATCCCGTATTCCCAGGCTTCGAGAAACAGGCTGACGTCGGCGCCCCGGAATCGATAGACCGACTGCATGGGGTCGCCTACGCAAAACAGGGTGCGCCCATCCCCCGGCTCCCAGCCTCCGGTCAGGCCCTCGAGCAACCGGTATTGCGAGGGCGCCGTGTCCTGCATTTCATCAACGAGAATGTGGCGCACCTGGTAGTCGAGGCGTAGCGCCAGGTCCGTCGCCTGGCCAGACTCGATGTCGCCGAGCGCCTCCACGGCGCGTGCTGCCAGCGCGGTGTAGTCCGCCACGCCGCGGCCTGCCATCAGTCGCTCGAGCTCGGCTGCGGCCAAAGGCAGCAGCTGCAGCAAGGCCTCGACGATGCGCCACTGTGCGTCGTTGTAAACGGGATCGGGCAACGCTGCGATGTCGGCCAACGCCTCGGCCAGCGATTCATCGGCGATTCTGGTGATAAGTTCGAGGAAGGCCACTTTGTCGGCCTTGGCAGCCTCAGGCTTTGCGGGAAACCCGTCGCGCACCGTGACCGTCTTGCGCCAGGTGCCCTTTGCCGTGAGTAATGCAGCGGCCAGCCGGCGCCAGAACGGCAGCGCGTCGGCACCGGGCGCGGGCCAGGTAGCCGGCAGTGGCACGGGCGGCGCGTCCCCGGCATAGGCGCGACGGGCGTCGACGCGGCGCAGTATTGCCAATAGGGCTTCGCGCTCGGCTGCGGGCAGGCGCCCATCGGCGCGTCCGACACTGGACTCGACGAGTGCCTTCAGCGCCTGCTCGCTCGCAGCGCGCAGGTCCTGGCGGTTTGCGCGCGCGCCCAGCAGCACGCCGAGCCATTGATCGCGCCGCGAGAGCATGGTCGTGATGTGTCGCCGCCAGGCGAAACCGCTGGCGTCCAGGTGCGAGAGAAACTGCCGTGCCGCGTTGCCGGGCGCCTCTTGTGTGGCGAGCCAGTCGAGCAATGCGCCTGCCGCGTCGTCATAAAGCCGCGCCTGCTCCTCGGACTCGACGATGCGCACGCGCGCAATACCTGCGGTGACTGGCATCGCGGACACAAGCCGGCTGTTGAGCGCGTCGAGCGTCATGATCTGCAGCCGCGCCGGCGTCTCGATCAGCGACCAACCCTGGCGCTGGTCCTGCTCGAGCACGGCGCGCGCATCGTTGATGACACTGGCTTCGTACTCGTCTTCGGGCTGTGCGTTGTCCCGCGCCTGCTGCAATGCCTGCACAATGCGCCAGCGCATCTCAGCCGCGGCCTTGCGCGTGAACGTGATGGCCAGCACCTCCTCGGGCCGCGCCACCTGCGCGAGCAGCCTGAGAAACCGCTGCGCCAGCAGTCCCGTTTTTCCGGACCCGGCGGGCGCCTGCACAATGAACGAGCGTGCCGTATCGAGCGCGGATGCGCGGGCGTCGGCGTCGCGAAGCAACCTAGCGGTCATCGCGAATCACCTCTGCGTGACGGCTGAGCCAGTTCAGGTCGGTGAGATCGGGCCAGCGCGCCACGGCGACGGGCGCCGCCACGAACTGCACGGCGCGTGCAACGATCTCGTCACGCCAGGCCGCTATTTGCGCCGCCATGTCGCAGCGCCGGACGGACTTGCCTGGCGGCACGATCGCGCCTGCCTCGTCGTCGATCAGCGCGCTGTAGCGGTGTGCATCGCGGTTGAGTCCCACAAGCGCGATGCCGGCCGGCGGGTCCCGCTCCGTCAGTGCGTAGAGCACCAGCTGCAGGTGCCTGTCTGCCAGGGTCATCGGGTTCAAAGACAGCCGCGCACCGGTCTTGTAGTCGATGATGAGCGCACCGGTCTCGGTGCGATCGACACGGTCGAGGCGCAAATGCACCGCCATGCCGCCCACGAGGAAGGTGCGCGCCTGTTCACGGGCCACGACCTCGAATGCCGGTCTCGCGGCGTCCGAATCGAGTAAGTCTTCAATCAGGATTGCCGCGCGACCCTCTTCGAGTCGCAGCAGTGCGCGCAAAACCGGGTCGGCGTGCACGAAGTGACCGGCCATGGTGCGTGCGAGGGTTTCCTGCACACGTTCACGACGCGATGCGGCATTGAGTGCTGCGATGGACGCCTGGCTGTCGAGCGACGCATACAAGGCATCGAGTGCGTTGTGAATGATCATGCCGCGCAGCCTGGGGTCGATGCCGCGCACGGGATCCTCTAGCGCATCGAGATGCCATCGACCGATGGCAATGGCCGCAAAGGGGTCGCTCTCGATGAGCGTCAAAGCCGTGGTGGCTCGATACAGTCGGCGCGCCGTATCGAACGCGGACAGCGTGGCGGCCTGTTCGGTAACCGGTAAGCTGCCCGCGATCTCGCGCCAACCGAGTTCGCCTTCCGCCAGGTGCGGCGCCGGACGCGTTTCAACCTCGGTGAGCAGCGGCGACGGCAACAACTCGCTATCGGCCTCGCGTTCGGCGTGGCTCATGACCAGGTCGGGTGCCGCGGCCGCCAGCGCCGAAAACCGTCGCCGCCAGAACCGAGCCGTCTGTTCGGGCGTGGCATCGGGCAGCTGATGGGCACGTTGCAGGCTTCGCGGCAACAGCGGATCCGCACGCCCCACGGGCGGCCAACGGCTGGCATCGAGCCCGGCGATCCAGACCGCATCAAAGCCGAGGCCTGGCATTTCGAGCGGGCCGCACACGAGCACCTCGGCACCCTCGCCCTCGGCCTGGTACAGCGATTCCGAGAGTAAATCCTTAAGCGTCGCCAGCGCTTCTGCGAGCGTGATGCTGCCCGTGGCTGCGGCGACAGGCCCAAGGGCGTTCAGCGCGACGTGGAAGGCCCGCCTGAGCTGGTACACGGGCGAGTCTGTCGCAACCGCCTCAAGCCATCCCGCTGCCGTGAGCGTCTCCGCGATGGTTTCCGCCCAGGCCGAGGGCGGCAGGCGTTGGTCCGCACTGTCCGACAACTGCCGGATGGCGGCAAGCCATGGCGGGGCCAGTCCCTCGGCAAACTCAGCCAGTGCTTCGGGGCGCCAAGGGCGATCGGGATGCGCTCGCAGTTTTTGCTCAAGCACGAGCGGCTGGGTGTGTTCACGCGGGGTCATTACGGCACTGCGAAGTAGCCGGGACAGGCTCGTGAATGACTGCGGTTGATGCGCGAACTCGAGCAGTCGCATAGCGGTATCGACAGCCGCGTAGCTGTCGAGCGTTTTGCCGTAGGACACTTCGAAGCCGGTTCGGTCCTGGTCGAGGCTGACGCTGCCCGCTGCAGGCGGCAGGAACCCCTGTCGGAACCAACGACCGACCTCCTCCGCGTGTCCTGACAGGCCCGGCACGACGATGGCGATCCGAGCATCGGGCTGGGCGTCGCGGCGGGCACGAGCCCATCGGCCGGCGGCAACCAGCTCGTCGCGAAAGGTGGCGCACGTGACCCGCTTCGGCGTCGCGAACCTGTTCGTCTCGGCAACCTGTTCGAAGCGTGCTGCCCCTATGGCGCTCAGCAGAGCCTGCTGATCGGGTGTGCGTTCGTCGAAGCCTGCCAGCAGCACAGGCCCGTCGAGCGCCGCGCCAAGCCCCGGACCGAACCTTAGAAGCGCGTCCGCCAGGTCAGCTTCAAGCAGCCAGTCGTTGTGCGCCGCACGTCGCAGGACCTCGTCCACGCAGCCCACAAGAAAACGGCTGTCATCGTCAAATGCAGCTTCGGCCACCTGCTCAGGGGTCAAGGCGTAGCGTCGCATCTGGGCGTACGCGTTGGCCGCCAGCCCTGCCAGCGCGTGGACCTGAGTCGGGCTGCGCCCAGAGTCGGCCAGTGCATTCCTCGCCGCCTGTCGCCACAGCGCGCGCGCTGCGGCCGGGCTCAGCAGCTGCGGCAGCGGCTGCTCGGCCTGCGGTTGAAGTCGGGTCGCGGTGGCGAGCTGCCGTAGCCAGGTGCGCCAGGGCAGAACGTCGGCGGCCGACCAGGCTTCTGCGCCGGCATTCAGGGCGCGCTGCGCGACATGGCGTTCAATGGCACGCGCAAGACGCCTACCGCTCGTGACGACGAGTGCGTAGCGGCCGCTGTCGACGGCTGCCGCCAGCGCGTCAGACAGCATCAGAAATCAGTCGCCAACGGCGGCCGGACGCGCCAAGTCAGCGTGCATGGCCTCGAGCACCGTATTGATGCGCGCAAAGACCTCGGCCATCTGCTCGGGTTCAGGCAGCAAGGTAATGCGGAAGTGATTCCGGTACGGCGTGTTGAAACTGCTGCCTGGGGCGAGCAAAACGTGTTGCTCCTCAAGCAGGCGGAACGCGAAGGCTTCGTCATCGAAGTCAGGGAACGCCGCTGTGTCGACGCCCACGAAGGCGTACATGCTGCCCTGCGGCACGACGAGTGTGAGCCAGGGGCTTCGTGCAACCGAATCGATGACGGCTTGCCGCGTCTGGTGCAGTCGCCCGCCGGGCGTCGTGAGCTCGTGGATACTCTGGTAGCCACCCAGCGCGGTCTGAACCGCCCACTGCGAGGGTACGTTACTGCACAACCGCAGCGCGGCCAGCAGTTCGAGGCCGTCAATGTAGCTGCGGTTGTCCTGGGCTGTGCCACTCAGCGAACACCAACCCACGCGGTAGCCACAGGCGCGGTATACCTTGGACAGCCCGCTGTAGGTGATGCAGAGCGTATTGTTCACGAGGGTCGCCATCGGCACGAACTTCGCGCCGTCATAGGTCATCTCGTCATAGATCTCATCCGCCATGACCACAAGTTCGTGGCGCTCGGCCAACTCAGCGATCTCCCGCAGCAGCGACTCGGGGTACACGGCACCCGTGGGATTGTTCGGATTGATGAGCACGATCGCGCGCGTTCGCGCCGTGACCAGGCGCTCGATATCTGCGGCGTCAGGCAGAAAGCCGCGATCGGGCCGGCATTCATAGTGAACTGGTCGACCGCCATTGAGCGTAACGGACGCACTCCACAGTGGATAGGTCGGGCTCGGGACCAGCACTTCGTCGTGCAGGTTGAGCAGACCGCGCAGCGTCAGGTCGATGAGCTCTGACACGCCGTTGCCGATGAACACCTCTTCCGCCGTCACGTCCATCACACCGCGGTTTTGCTGCTGCATGACCACGGCCTCGCGCGCCGGAAAAATGCCTTTCTGATGGCAGTACGCCTCGGCTGCCGGGAGATTCTCAATCATCGCCAGTCGCATCGTTTGCGGCGTACGAAACCCAAACCGACCCGGATTGCCGATGTTCAGGTGGACGATTTCGTGCCCGAGCTTCTCAAGCTCGTGCGCGCGTCGTGACAGCCGGCCACGAATCTCGTAGCGGACGTGTTCGAGCCGATCGGCGGCATTGGGCCCCGCCATGGACGCATCTCCGGAAACAAAAACCGAAGAGTAACCGAAATGACGGCTGGCAAAAGTGGCAAAAAAAGACCCGGACGGCAAAACCGCCCGGGCCGGGTTCCGCACGGAGAAGTACGGATGCTGCACGCCCGGGTGCTGGCTACTGCACTCGGGCGTCATGCCTGGTGGTGTCGACGGCTGCTTGACGGCGCTCCGGCGCCCTGGCCTGCCGACTCGGAGCAGCAAGGCTGCCTGGAACCTGCTGTCACAGGTGGCGCCCGGGGCCGCTCATACGATGGCTAAAGCCTAGCAGGCACGGGCGCGGCACGTACACCGCGAATCCAGTCAATATCCAGAACTCGCATTATATAACCGCCATTAAATATTGATTATATTCAGAAAAAAGGAACTATTTAGACAATAGAATTACGCCGCCCAGGCTCGGGAGCCGCCGGTTTCGGGGTGGCTGGACGCGCCTCCGACCCCGTATCCGCCCCGTTTGCCGAGCCTGTGTCGGGCTTGTGCCGGACCGGGCGCTCAGGGACAATTTAAGGGTTTTGTGCCAGCGGATTCTGAAACGTGGGAGTCCCCGCGAACCGCTGGCGCCACACGCAGTTTGCGGGAGTCAACATTGGATAAGATCCTGGTCGGCCTGAAGCGGGTCGTGGACTACAACGTGCGCATTCGGGTTAAAACGGATGGCAGCGGCGTCGAGACCGATGGGGTCAAGATGTCGATCAACCCTTTTGATGAGATTGCGCTGGAAGAAGCCCTTCGCATTCGGGAGCGCGGCGAGGCCAGTGAGGTCGTGGTGTTCTCGATCGGACCTTCTGACGCGCAGCAGCAGTTGCGAACAGGGCTTGCGATGGGCGCGGACCGCGCCATTCTCGTAGAGGCCGCCGACGCCGTGGATCCGCTCAGCGCGGCCAAGGTGATCACCAAGCTCATCGAGGCCGAATCGCCGGAGCTTGTCATCCTGGGCAAGCAGGCGATCGACAATGACAACAACCAGACGGGCCAGATGGTGGCTGCGCTCTGGGACCGACCGCAAGCCACCTTCGCATCCAAAGTCGAGCTTGCTGATGGCAAGGCGACGGTCACCCGCGAGGTCGACGCTGGCCTCGAGACCATCGAAGTCGATCTGCCCGCGGTTGTGACCACGGACCTGCGCCTGAACGAACCGCGTTACGTGAAGCTTCCCGATATCATGAAGGCCAAGAAGAAGCCGCTCGACACGACGCCGATTGCGGACTTTGGGGTAGCGCCCGATGACGCCTTCGAGGTGAGCGAGTACGCCCCGCCGCCGCAGCGCAGCAAGGGTGTGATGGTTGAAGATACGGCGGCACTGGTTGCCGCACTCAAGGACAAGGGGCTGATCTGATGGCGAGCATTCTCATTGTTGCAGAGCACGCAAATGGCGCGCTTAACCCGGCCACGGCCAAATGCGTGGACTGTGCGCGCGGCATCGACGGCGCTGACATTCACGTGCTTGTGCTGGCGGATTCGCCTGATGCGATTGCGGCTGAGGCCGCGGCACTCGAGGGCGTCGGCAAGGTGCTGACGGTGGCTGATGCCGCCTTCGCAGCCCCGCTGGCCGCGGCGCTGGCGCCGCAGGTCGTGGCCACCGCATCCGGCTACGACTACGTGTTCGGTCCATCAACGACGTTTGGCAAGGACCTGATGCCGCGCGTTGCCGCCCTACTCGGCGTCAACCAGCTCTCTGACGTCATGGAAGTAGTTGACGCGCGTACGTTCAAGCGCCCGATCTACGCAGGCAACGCCATCACGACGGTCCGGGTCCGTGACGGTTACACCGTCGTGGCCACAGTGCGGGCGGCTTCCTACAAGGCCGTAGGCAGCCAGGACGCCGCGCCGATTGAGTCTGCGGAGGCCGCTGGTGGCACACCGGCGCACACGCGCTTTGTCAGCGTGCAGACGGGCGACTCCGACCGCCCCGACCTGCAGACCGCGGCCCGGGTCATCTCTGGCGGTCGCGCGCTGGGCAGCGCTGACAACTTCGAGATCATTTACGACCTTGCGGACTCGGTGGGTGCGGCGGTTGGCGCCTCTCGTGCCGCTGTGGACGCGGGCTACGTACCCAACGAATTGCAGGTGGGACAGACGGGCAAAATCATCGCGCCTGAGCTGTACGTGGCCATCGGCATCTCAGGGGCGATCCAGCACCTGACGGGGATCAAGGACGCCGGCACGATCGTGGCCATCAACAAGGACGAGGACGCGCCGATTTTCGAGGTGGCGGACATCGGTCTCGTGGGTGACCTGTTCAAAGTGATTCCAGAGATCAAATCGGCCTTAGGCTAAGTGCGTACCCTGTCCGCGGCCTTGTGCCGCGGACACGGTCTCTTCCTCGCGCCGCGTCAGACGACGAGCGCGATCATCACGCCCAGCGCCGCTGCCGCGGCCACGATGAACGGGCGACACAGTCTCAGCAGGCGCTTGAGGGTGGCCTCAGTACCAGGGTGGGTACCCTGTGACTCGATTCGCGACACCAGCACGACCGCGCCCCTCAGAAACGGGCGCGCGGCCATCGTGAACCCGATCACCAGTGCCAGCGCTCCCGCGGCGCCGTAAATGACGGCACCACCAGCATCACTGCGTGCGCCGATGACAAAAACGCCGGACAGCGCGGGAACGAGTAACCAGAAACCGGCGTTTTCGAGCTGACGGAGCTGCGCGCGCCCGGGTAGGTCCGGGAACGCGCGTGTCGTGATGGCAATGAACACGCACACTGCGATCAGCCCGGCCGCCAGCGTCACTGTTGTCGTGCCTAGTCCGTAGACGCCGGCCAATGCGGCGCCGTGCTGCAAGGTACCCGTGAGCGCCAGTACGCCCGAGAACGTGAGCAATGCTGTAAATGCGACGCGCGCCTGCGTTGACGCCGTGTGACGCTGTCTGCCGCTCGCGCCGTGTCGGGCCATACGGTGGGTCGCTGCGAGCAATACTGCTGCGGCGCTAAACCAGGTGGCGAAACACAGGGCCGCAATAATATCGACGAGCACAGATGCCGCGCCCGGCGAGGCGCGTCCCCCGGGTTGTCAGAGGCGGTCTAGGATCGCCTCGGCCGCGCTGACCCGGAACTCGCCCGGTGCTTCGACAGCGACTGCCGTTGCCACGCCGTCGTCTACGATGATGGCGAAGCGTTGACCGCGCAAACCCATGCCAAAGCCCGAGGCGTCGAGCTCAAGTCCCAGGGACTTCGTGTAGTCGCCGTTGCCATCGGCCAGCATGACGATGTGATCGCCAACGTCGCGAGATTTGCCCCAGGCGTCCATGACGAACACATCGTTGACGGCCAGGCAGGCAACGGTGTCGACGCCCTTGTCGGCGAAGCCCTGGGCGTGCTCGACATAGCCCGGCAGGTGGTTCATCGAGCAGGTTGGCGTGAAGGCGCCTGGCACCGAAAACAACACGACGCGCTTGCCGCTGAACAACTCGTCGGTCGTAATCTGGCCTGGCCCTGCGTCTGTCATCACGCCAAATGCGCCCTCAGGCATCTTATCACCCGTTGCAATGCTCATCGTGATCCTCTCTGTCTGGTTGTTTTCTGGTCTAGTGCGGGCCCGAGGCCACCTCGCCTGGGAAATTCCCGGCTTTTGGCAGCATGGCAGGCACATCGTGGTGCAGCACATCGGCCAGCCAGCCGCTGATGCGGATGATCTGGTCGAGGTCGAGCCCCGTGTCGAAGCCGCTGCGGTGCAGCAGGTACACAAGATCGTCGGTGGGAATATTGCCCGTTGCGGCGGGTGCAAACGGACAGCCACCGATGCCACCGATGCTCGCGTCCAGGGCGCGCACTCCCGCCTCGACGGCGGCGAACGCATTGGCCAGGCCAGTATTGCGCGTGTTGTGAAAATGGCAGCGCAATGGCGTACCGGACGCGACGTCGCGTACCGCCTCGATGAGCCGGGAGACCTCGGCGGGTGCCGCGACGCCAATGCTGTCGGCGAGCGCCAGCTCATCGGGTTCAACGGCGACGACTCGCCGCGCGATATCCTGAACGCGCGTGGGCGCCACCTCGCCTTCAAACGGGCAGCCAAACGCGGCTGATAGTGTCACACCGGCACGAATGCCATCGCGTTTAGCCTGCTCGGCTATGGCGAACCAGTCGTCAACGGACTGTTGCGTGGGCACGCCCTGGTTGCGCTGGTTGTAGGTGTCCGTGACCACAACCGGCATAGTGATCTCGTCGACGCCGGCCGCCACGGCTCGGTCATAGCCGCGCTGGTTAAGCACGAGACCGATGTAGGACACATCTTCACGCTGTGGCAGCAGTTTCATCAACGCCTCGGCATCGGCCATCTGTGGCACGCGCTTGGGGTGTACGAAACTCGTCACCTCGATCCGCCTCACGCCCGCATCGATGGCCCGCGCGATGAGCGCGGCCTTCTGTTCAGTGGGCAGGACTTCGGCTTCGGATTGCAGGCCGTCGCGGGGACTGACCTCAACGACCTCAATGTGGGGGCGGTTTAGCACCGGAGAATCATAGCAGACGCCTGTGTCTGCGCCGCTTCCGGTGCCAGCGGCTCCGGAACCACAGAATGCTGCATTGCAAAAAATCTAATGACCATTAAAATTAGGTGCTTAGCACAGCGCCAATGGAGGACTCCGTGGATTTCAGACTCACCGAAGAACAACAGATGATCCAGTCTGCAGCGCGCGATTTTGCCCAAAGCGAGATCGTCCCGGTCGCGGCGGCCTTTGATCAGAGCGGTGAGTTTCCCGCAGACACCATCGCCAAGGCCGGTCAGCTTGGGTTCATGGGCATCGAGGTGCCTGACACCTACGGCGGCGCCGGACTCGACGCCGTCTGCTACGCGTTGGTCATGGAAGAAATCGCAGCCGCCGATGCCGCCCATTCAACCATCGTTTCGGTCAACAATTCGCTGTACAACAACGGCATTCTGCTGTTCGGGACCGAAGACCAGAAGCATCGTTATGTCGGTCCCGTGGCCCAGGGTGAGGCCATCGGTGCCTACGCCCTGACCGAACCGCAGTCGGGCTCGGACTCGAGCAACATGCGCTCGCGCGCGGTGCTCTCAGACGACGGCAGCCACTACGTCATCAACGCCAAAAAGTCCTGGATTACCTCGGGTCCGGTTGCAGATTTCGTCGTGCTGTTCGCCATGACCGACGCAGAGGCTGGCGCCTCCGGAGTCACGGCCTTCATCGTCGAGACCAACAAGCCCGGGTTCGAGCGCGGTAAGACCGAACCCAAGCTCGGTATTCGCGCGTCAGCGACCTGCGAGATTGAGCTGACAGACTACGAGTGCCCCGTCGAGAACCGACTCGGCGATGAAGGCGCGGGTTTCAGGATTGCCATGAGCGTTCTCGACGCGGGTCGGATCGGCATCGCTGCGCAGGCTGTCGGCATTGCGCGTGCCGCCTATGAAGCCAGCGTCGATTACGCGCGTGAGCGGACTGCCTTCGGCTCACCAATCGGCAGCTTCCAGATGAACCAGGCCAAGATCGCGGACATGAAAACGCGACTCGAGGCGGCTCGGCTGCTGACCTTGCAGGCTGCCTGGTCCAAGGAAGAGGCGCTGCGCACAGGTGCTCGCAATACGCTCAACTCGAGCATGGCGAAGCTCTACGCGTCGGAGACGGCCATGTTTGTCGCCCACCAGGCCGTGCAGATTCACGGTGGCATGGGCTACAGCAAGGAAATGCCCGTCGAGCGCTATTTCCGTGATGCCAAGATCACTGAGATCTACGAGGGAACGAGTGAGATTCAGCGCATGGTGATTGCGCGCTCGGAAACCGGGCTGCGCTAGTCACGAGGTCGCCAGCCACGCGGCCGGCGCACGCCATCAGTTTTCGTTATCCGCCACGTTGATCACGAGCCCCTCCAGGGCGTCCGTGATCTCGATCTGACAGGTCAGGCGGCTCGTGTCCTGTCGCTCGTAAGCGGCGTCAAGCATGCTGTCTTCCATGTCGTCCATTTCGGGCAGCTTGTCGAGCCAGGCCTCGTCCACATAGCCGTGGCAGGTGGCGCAGGCACAGGCGCCGCCGCACTCCGCGACGATGCCGTCGACGCCATTGTTCACGGCCACTTCCATGACGGTGTAGCCGGCCTCGGCTTCGACTTCCTTGCGCGTGCCGTCTTGTTCGACAAAGATGATTTTGGGCATGAGCTTTACGTTTCTGTGGGTGTTGGGTTGCGTATTCGTTGAGAACGCCCGGTCCAGACGCACGCGTGCCGGGCGAGTGCCCGGCACGCTGTATCAGGAATCTATCGATTAGTCGTCGGCCGAGTCTTCCTCGCGGTTGCGACGCACCTGCTGTCGCGCAAGACGCAGCTGTTCGAGACGGGCTTCGTCACTGGTGATCACCTTGATCCACTGCTGCGCCAGATTGCGGCTGCGGTCTGAGCGTGCGGCCTGGCGGAATGTGTTCTTCGCGTCACTGAGACGGTCAAGGTTGTACAGGCACATGCCGATCGTGATCTGGCTGTCCGACGGGTTCTGAAGGCCGCCCTTGCGCAGTCCCTCACGGCCCGAGTCGACGCACTCGGCGTATTGCTCGGTGTTGAGGTAAGCGATGGCCAGGCGCGCATCGAGATCGCCGTCAGAGGTGCGACGTGCGGCCTCACGCAGTGCGGGAATGGCCTTGTCGTCTTCAGCGGCCAGCGTCCAGGCCTGCGACAGCAAGCGGTAGTTCTTTGCTTCCTGGCTGATCGCACCGCTGTCCATGCCCTCTTCAAGCACCTTGGCCGCTTTGTAGGGGATCTCTCCCTGCAGGTAGAGCTGTGCCATTGTGACCAGCTCGCTCTCGCTTGTCAGGATGCCCTGCGTGTAGGCGGCCTCATACACCGCGAGCATTTCCTTTTCCTGGTCGAGCTCCGAGAAGATGCCGCCCAGAGCCATCCAGTAGGATTTCTTCGGCCAGGTGACGAGCAGAATCTTGAGCGTGTCACGAACACAGGTGTAGCGCTCGAGCTGGTAGCAGGCGTAGTACTTAAGGTTGTACCAGTCCTCACGGATCGTTGTGCCGCGCTCCTTCGCCTCGGCGATGGCCGCGTCGAGCGGTGCAATCATCTTGTCGAACTGCGCGGTTTGGGCGCACGCCTGCGCGAGCAGTACGTAGGGTTCGGGGGCCGGGTTCGTCGTGGCGGCAAACCACTCGTTCAGCAACGTGATCGTGCGGTCGTAGCGCTCCTCGGTCGCGTGCAGCTGGGCGAGCGTATAGATCGTTTGCAAGCGCATCTGCGGCTCGACACTGGGAATGGCAACAAGCTGTTCGTAGGCCCGGATGGCAGCATCCGTGTTGCCCGAGCTGTACTCGATGAAACCCTTGAAGTTCAGAACGTTCGTGCGCTCGAAGTCTGTAATGTCATCGGCCAGCATACCGTCGATGATGCGTCGTGCACCCGGAACGTCCTTCTCGTCGATGGCCTCCTGCGCTTTCGTCAGCTTGTCGTAGACGGGCTTGGACAGCGCTTCAGCCTTCTTGGTCTGGCGCTGCGGTGGCTCGTCATCGTCCTGGGCGAGTGCGGTACCCGATGTCAGGCCCAGCGTGAGTGTGAGCGCCAACGTGCCGAGCAGGCCCGCGCCAAAGCGTTTTCGAGGGGTCAGGCTAAACATCATGCTTACTTCTCGAGCTGGAAGCGAATACGGGTTTCGACACCCGGAACTTCAACAGGTTTCCCGTCCACGACGCGCGGCTTGTACTTGAACTTGAGTACGGCCTGCGTGGCGGCGCGGTTGAACAGCGATGACGTCGTGTAGGTAACCACCGGGTCTTTGACCGTGCCCGCGTCCGTTACCGTGAACATGAGGTCCACATAGCCTTCGAGGCCGCGAGACAACGCGCGGTTCGGGTAGACCGGAGCGACGCGCACGATGGGCAGGTACTCGCCGTCCGCGTAGGACAGTTCACCCGGTGCCGCGATGCTCGTGCTTGTGTTGATGGTCGGCGCGCGCACGCTAATGCCGGTGACATCGGGATTGACGTCATCGGTGGGTGGCGGTGGCACATCCGGTGGCGGCGTTTCAGGCTTCTGCGGCTTCTCAGGCTTGCGTTCCTCACGGTTCACAACCTCTTCCTGCCGGACACGCACGAAGTCGAGCAACTGGCGCTCGCGCGGGTCGGTCACGGCGCTTTCGCCTGTCTCGATAAGAAACGTCATGAGGAACAGCAGTGACGATGTCACAAGTGCTCCTGAAACGATGGCAATCAAGTATCTGGTCATCTCGCTACCTCCGCCCCTTGCGGGGCCGTGCGGCTTTGGCTGGCCGCGCTACGACGTCTCCGTCGCCAGTGACACGTTTTCGACCTTGGCCGCCTTGGCGGCGTCGAGCACGATTCGCAGGGTCTCGTTGTTCGACTTCTTGTCGGCCTGGATGACAACGGAGCCCTTTGGGTTCTCCGAGTGCAGTCGTTCGATTGTCGCGCGAACCACGCGCGGATCGATGCGACGACGATCCATCCAGATTTCGTTGTTTTCGCTGATGGCAATCAGAATATTGGCGTCCTCGACCTTGAGAGCCGTACTGGCCTCCGGCCGGGAGACGTCGAGTCCCGATTCCTTGATGAACGACGCGGTCACGATGAAGAAAATGAGCATGATAAACACGACGTCCAGCATGGGCGTCAGGTTGATCTCATTGTCTTCTTCGGTTTGGCTTGCTCTTCGGCTCACTACAGCTTCTCCTGGGCAGTGGGCGTTAGGTCAGTCCGCCATGGAGACGTTCTTGACGCCTGCATCGCGTGCCGAGTCCATGACGACAACCAGAGTCTCGTTGTACGAGTCCTTGTGCGCCTTAATGACGACGGAACCCTCAGGGTTCTCAGCGTGCAGACGCTCGATGTTGGCGCGCACGGCCCGTGGGTCGATCCGCCGGTTGTCGATAAGAATGTCATTGTTGTCTGCAATGACGACGAGGATGTTCTCGTCGTTGGGCTTGCTCTGGGTCGGTGCGTCCGGACGGTTCACGTCGAGTCCCGATTCCTTGATGAACGAGGCCGTCACGATGAAGAAGATCAACATGATGAACACGACGTCCAGCATGGGCGTCAGGTTGATCTCGTTTTCTTCCTCATCGCCGCCAGCGCCACCACCGATTCGTCTGCGCATGCTCCGGCCCTCCTAGTGGTCCATCGTGAGCGAGTCTTCGAGCAACCCGATCTCACGTTCGGCGCGCCGGTTGAGCAACGTGACGAGCAATACGCCCGACAGTGCCCCCACCATGCCCGCCATGGTCGGAATCGTGGCCTGGGAAACGCCGTCCGCCATGGAACGCACGTTACCCGAGCCCGACAGTGCCATCACCTCGAACACCCGAATCATGCCCGTTACCGTGCCCATAAGACCCAGCAGCGGGCACAGCGCGACCAGCGTTTGAATAAACGCCAGCCACTGCTCCACCTGCAGCTCGACCTCGGCCACCATCTGCTCACGAATACGGTGTGCATTCCATGAGCGGCGCTCCGGGCGCGCCTCCCACTTGTTGCGCACCGATTCGATGAGCTTGGGCAGATCCGTGCGATAGAACAGGGCGCGCTCAACGATGAGCAACCACATGACAAAAATCGTCAGTGCGATCATCCACACCATCGTGCCGCCCGACTCCATGAAGTCACGGACGTTGAGAAACTGGTCTGTCAACCAACGCATCGTCGACTCCTAGCTGCGGTGCGCCGCCTCAGAGTGCTCGGCGATGAGCCCCGCGCTCTGCTCTTCGAGGATGTTGACGAGGCGCTTGGCGCGACCCGACAGCACCGTGTGCAGCAGGACCATGGGAATGGCGACAACGAGGCCCAGTACCGTGGTAACCAGCGCCTGCGAGATACCGCCCGCCATGAGCTTGGGATCGCCCGCACCGTACAGGGTGATGACCTGGAAAGTCTTGATCATCCCCGTCACCGTACCCAGCAGGCCGGCCAACGGTGCGACAACCGAAATCACCTTCACCATGAGCAGACCGCGGTTGATCTTCGGGATCTCCTTGAGCACCGCTTCGTTGAGCTTGAGCTCGAGCGTCTCGGTGTCGACGGACTTGTTCTTGCTGTAAGCCGACAGGACACGACCCAGCGGGTTGTCGTCGCTCGGGCTGTCGACGGCCTTGAGCTGGTTGTTCACTTTCGCGTTGGCTGCGAGCAGGCTCATGAGCAGGAACAGCGCGATGAGAACACCCACGATGCCCAGTGCAATGATGCAGTAACCGACGATGCCACCCTGCTTGACGCGGTCGAGCGGCGTCAGCGACTCGACGAGCGTTGCGAGGACACCACCGCGTGTCGGGTCGATGCCGACAACGACGGGCTGGCCCGCAGAGGCGCGCATCAGATCACTCGTGGAACTCGTGTAGCGGCCTTGCGGCTGCTTGGGCAGGCCCGACACGGTGCCGTTCTCACCAACGTTGGGTGAGAACTGCAGGTAGCGGCCGTCGCCGACGAGCACGAAGTTGCCGATGCGGGCCACTGAAGCGGTCACTACGTTGCCGGTTTCGTCGATGACGTCGGTGTCAAACTTGGCGACCTTGCCCGACTCTGCGATTTCTTGCTGGAGCATAAACCATAGGCGCTCGATCTCTTCGATCTCGGCCAGGTTTGTTGCGCCCGACACCTTCGTGCCCAGGTCTACGAGAAAGTCCTCGCGATCGGGGTACTGGATGTTGGTCAGCGAGTTTGAGAATACGCTCTGCGTGTCACCCGTCACCTGCTGCAGGACACCGAAAAGCTCCTTGAGCTCACCCAGTGCTTCGCTGAGCTCGGCTTCCTTAATCGTCAGCTGTTCGTTGTTGTTCGCGAACTGGCCTTCGAGCTGCTCGCCACGTCGTTCTGCTGCAGCCCGCTCGTTGCGCGCGGCGTTCAGCAGCTGCTGCTGTTCCGACTTGCGCGAGTTGAACTCAGCTTCACGCTGGCGCGCTTCCTGAGAATCCTGGATCTGACCCTGTTCGATCATACGAACGAGCTCGGACAGAGAGGCTGCTTCCTGGGCGCCCGCGACGGGGGCCAGTGCGACGACGGCCGTGGCGGCCAGTGCTTTGATGATCTTGCGCGTCATGATCAAGCCTCCGGACCAACAACAGGAATTCGGATGAGCTCAGGCGCGATCTGCTTGGTCGCGACCTGCAGGCCCTTCTCAACCTCGACACGGTAAGCATTGTTCTCCTCGAACGCTTCCGTGGTCGGGTTATACCAACCCGTCATGCTGCCGTCGGCATTCTGGAACAGCAGCGCGATGCGACCGATGCGCAGGAAGTCGACTTCGAATTCCTTGTCGCCGATCTGAACGAGATCGGTGTAGGCCTCGATGGTGCGGCCGTAGTCGATCTCGATCTGGTAGGCCTCCATCGTCTTGCGAAACTTCTCGGCCGCGCTGACGTCCGGGTCGTCCATGATGGCTTCGAGGTTCTCGATGCGTTCCATGCGCTCGGACATAAGGAACGGGATATCCACCGAGACCGACGTCCGAAGCGCCGCTGTCATGCGGGTGATCAGCGGCAGCACCTGCCGGTTGATCATCGTGGCGCGGCTCATCGAGGACTCGATCTCATCCAGCTTCTGCTGCTGACGCGCAACCTGCGCTTCCAGCAACTGGTTGTAGATGTTCAGACCATCGATTTCCTTGTTGACGGCACGGAACTCATCCGTGATGGAACGCGTCTGGGACACGATGCGATCGATACGCGTCTGCGACTGAACCTGTCGCTGCAAACGCGTGTTCTCCGCATTAATCACCGAATCGACGCTTTGCGCTGCGGCAGGCGCTGCGAGCGCTGTCATTGCCGCGAGGAGCACGCAGATGCGTGCACCGCTAGTGAGCCGTTTCATGAAATCTCCTCGATGGTTGTTCTATATGTAGCGATTGACTGGTACACACGAGCGACCCCGCATGCAGGAACTTGGGTATGGGTGGGTGTCCCGTGCACGACGGCTCTGGCAGGACTGCCGATTGAGCTGGAAACGCCAAGCCGGCCGTCACAGTACTGTCCGTTGATTACGGAACCGTGACGCGCGCCTTGTCGATTGCCTCGCGCTGTCTGCATTGCCGTTTCCCCCGAAATCAGCGCAGAAAAAGCCTCTGAGAACATCCCCCCGGATGCTCCGAAAAAGGCCGAAAACCTTGAAACTATGCGGCTTTGCGGCCGGCACACGAAAAAAGAATAACACAGCATTTTCGATGTGCCAGTTCGATTTTACCCCTGTACCTGATGCCACTCAGGCACTGCGTGCCGCCTGCTGGGCGCCGAGCTCGAGTTTGGCGATCGTGATGCGGTGCACTTCGTCGGGCCCGTCGGCAAGACGCAAGGTCCGCAACATGGCCCAGGCGTAGGCCAGGAAGAAGTCCCCGGAAACGCCGGCCCCGCCGTGACACTGGATCGCGCGGTCGAGCACATTCAGGGCCATCGTGGGCGCGACCACCTTGATCATCGCGATATGCGAGCGGGCCACTTTGTTGCCCACCTTGTCCATCATGTCGGCCGCTTTGAGCGTCAGCAGCCTGGCCTGCTCGATTTCGCAGCGTGAATCGGAGATGGCCTCACGAACCACGCCCTGCGCAGACAGCGGCTTGCCGAACGCCACCCGACTGTCCACGCGGGCGCACAGCGCTTCAAGCGCGCGTTCGGCCATGCCGATCGTCCGCATGCAATGGTGGATTCGGCCGGGGCCCAGGCGGCCCTGCGCGATTTCGAAGCCCCTGCCCTCGCCGAGCAACAGGTTGGAGGCGGGCACGCGAACGTCTGTAAACAAGACTTCAGCGTGGCCATGCGGTGCATCGTCGTAACCAAATACGGTCAGTGGCCGCAGAATCTCGACGCCCGGGGTGTCCGTGGGCACCAGAATCATCGACTGCTGGCTGTGACGATCTGCCTCGGGGTTGGTCTTGCCCATGAGGATGAGGATCTTGCAGCGCGGGTCCATGGCGCCACTGGTCCACCACTTGCGGCCGTTTATGACGTAGGAATCGCCGTCGCGAACGATCGCGCATTGCACGTTGGTCGCGTCTGACGACGCCACCTCGGGTTCGGTCATGGCGAAGGCGGAGCGAATCTCGCCGGCCAGCAACGGCTCAAGCCATTGCTGCTTGTGCGCTTCCGTGCCGTAGCGCTCCAGCACTTCCATATTGCCCGTGTCGGGCGCTGCACAGTTAAACACTTCGGGCGCAATGGGCGAGCGGCCCGTGATCTCGCAGAGCGGCGCATACTCGAGGTTGGTAAGCCCGGCGCCGCGGCCGCTTTCGGGAAGAAACAGGTTCCAAAGGCCGGCCTCGCGCGCCTTGGCCTTGAGTTCCTCCATGATGGGCGGGATGGTCCAGCGACCCTCGGTCTTGAGGTGGTCGTAATAGGTCTGCTCG
Source organism: uncultured Gammaproteobacteria bacterium (assembly GCA_937899415.1). Lineage (GTDB taxonomy): Bacteria > Pseudomonadota > Gammaproteobacteria > Steroidobacterales > Woeseiaceae > CALBPI01. The sequence goes on from CALBPI010000008.1 coordinate 19,710, forward strand.
TTCGGGTACACGTGCTCATTCATGAACGCTTCCACGCGTTCGCGCAGCGCTTGCACCTTGGGCGAGTAATCGAAATCCATGCTGTCCCCCAGTCATGTCCCGTCGCAGCGACTGCAGCGAAACGCGCGCGCGCGCATGCGCAGCAACCCTAGAAGTTACCAGCACGCGGGAAGACGGAGACGCCG
>CALBPI010000009.1 GCA_937899415.1 uncultured Gammaproteobacteria bacterium
CATTGCGAGCCTGCGCATCGCCCACTCCGTCATTGCGAGCCTGCTTAGCAGGCGTGGCAATCTCCTAACGTAATGATGTCGTTTGGGGATTGCCGCGGGGCTTCGCCCCTCGCAATGACGGAATAGGGCTTCGCCCCTCGCAATGACGGAGTAGGGCTTCGCCCCCGCAATGACGCGTTTGTCAGACGAGTTCCGCGTCGGTAATGACCTCGACCAGCGCCGGACCGTCGAGCGCAATCGCATCGGCAATCGCGTCGCGCAGTTTCTTTGGGTCGCTGACTTTGATGCCGTGGCCGCCGCAGGCGCGTGCGAACGCGGCGAAGCTGGGGTTCACGAGGTCTGTCTGCCAGACGGGGAACTCGCCCGCCTTTTGCTCTTTGGTGATCTTGCCGAGCTCGCCGTTGTTCATGAGCACGTGGCAGAGGTTCATGTTGTATTTGACGGCCGTGGTGAACTCCATGGCGTACTGGCCAAAGCCACCGTCGCCCGAAATCGAGATGACCTTGCGGCCCTTGTAAGGCCCGTCTTCCTGCGTCGCCGCCCAGGCGCCGAGGGCGGCCGGCAGCGCGAAGCCGATCGAGCCCAGGTAGCCCGACATGAGCACGCGCTGGTCCCCGCTGGCTTCGAAGTAGCGCCCAAACGAATAGGTGTTGTTGCCGACGTCGACGGCCAGGATGGCGTCGTCGGGCGCGTGATCTGTGAGTTCCTGGAAGAGCTTCGCGGCCGCGATGCCTTTGCCGCGGTCCTCACTAATGCGGCGTGCCTTTTCCTGACGCCAGAGCTTCCAGCGTTCGGCGACCTCACTCCGATGGTCAATGGACTTGGCTTTACCCGCAACGGCTTCGCAGAGCTTCACGGCTGATACGCCGACATCACCGTAAACGGGCACCGTCACGGGGTGTCGCTTGGCGATGCGCATGGGATCGAGGTCGACCTGGATCGTCGGCTTGTAGCTGTAGATTCCTGTGTGGTCGGAGAACGAGGCGCCGAAGACGAGCATGACGTCGGACTCATTCATGAACCAACTGGCGATGGGTGTGCCACTGCGGCCCAGTACGCCGGCTGCGAGCGGATGCCGGTCGGAGATCTGTCCCTTGGCCTTGAAGGTCGTGGCCACAGGTGCACCCAAGGCTTCGGCCAGCGCGATGACTTCGGGCATCGCATCCACGGCGCCGTAGCCCACGATGATGAGTGGGCGCTCGGCGCCCGCAAGCAGCGCGGCCGCCTCAGCCAGCGACGCGTCCGTAGGTGCTACAGCGCGATCGGCCAGCCAGCCGTCGGGCGTGTGCGCCTCGGCATCGGGCGAGGGGATGGTCTGCACGTTGTCGGGGAAGATGAGGTGGCCCACGCTGCGATTCACGAGTGCGGTTTTGACGGCCTGCGTCATGAGCAACGCGTGGTCCGAACTCGGGTGCACGGTCTCGGAGAAGTCGGCAACAGCCGCAAACGCGGCTTCGAGATCGACGTCCTGGAAGGCGTGCGCCGCGCCCAGCACCTGCTCCTGCACCTGGCCCGTCAGCGCGAGCGCGGGCGCATGGTCGACCTTGGCGTCCCAGAGCCCGGTCATGAGGTTGGTGGCGCCCGGGCCTGCAATGGTGAGCGCGGCTGCCGGCTTGCCCGTGAGCTTGCCGTAACCCGAGCACGCAAATGAGGCAGCGCCCTCGTGTCGGATGCCGTAGTAGTTGAGCTTGCCCTGGAGCGCCTGCGCCCGCAGCGCGTCTGCCAGGCCGAGATTCGAGTGGCCCACCATGCCGAAGACGCTCGTGACGCCCCAGTTGGTCATGGTCTCTGCCATGACATCGGAAATGGTGCGTTCACGCGCCGGGATGGCGGGCGCTTTGACGTAGACACAGTCATCACGCACGTCCACGTCGAAATTTTGATGTCCTGAGTCTTCGTGGCCACCCGGCGGCTCCCCCGTCAGCGGGTGGAAGTCCCAGCCGTGCCAGGGGCAACGCAGCCAGCACTCGCCGTTGATGCCTTTCTCAATGGAGCCTTCGCCCAGCGGACCGCCCTGGTGCGGGCAGCGGTTGTCCATGGCGGCGTACTGACCCTCGAAATGCACAACCGCCACTTGGGTCTGGCCGGCCGTTGCCGATTTCACGCGGCCTTCGGCCAGTTCGCCGGGCTCCGCAACCTTGTACCAGACGGATTCCTCTTGTGCGCTCATGGCTGCTCCTGATGGGTGATGACCGAAGTGCGGTGCTTCGGAAGCAGCCCCCAGAGTGACCCTTCGATGCAAGCCTAGCAAAGACAATGCGGACGAC
>CALBPI010000010.1 GCA_937899415.1 uncultured Gammaproteobacteria bacterium
CCCCGCAATTCCCGCCGCGTCATCCCCCCACGGCGGTCGGGCTGTCCGGTTTTTGCCGCGTCCTCTTGGGGCCCTCGCAATGACGGCAGGGGACACGACCGTCGCAATGACCGTGGGGGGTCAGCTCGCCTGCGCCAGGCCGTCGCCACCAATCGCATCACCCGTCAGCGCCAGCTCGGCGATACGGGCGCGCGCCGCGTCCATGACGGTTTCGGCGTCGAAATTGAGTCGGCCGCCGTCAATCGTCTCGACGGTATCGAAGCCCAGGAAGTTCAGGAATTGGACGAGATGCGGGGTCGCGAAGTCGACGGGCGCGTTGAGCGGCACGCCGCCCGAGGTCACAGCGATCCAGGCTTGCTTGTTCTTGAGCAGACCTTCGGGGCCCGTTTCCGTGTAGCGGAAGGTGCGGCCCGCACGGGCGACCAGGTCCATCCACGCCTTGAGCGCCGCCGGGACGCCGAAGTTGTACATGGGCGTGCCGATGATCACGAGATCGGCGGCTTCGAGTTCTGCGACGAGCGTGTCGGAGCCCGCCAGTGCTGTGCGTTGCGCCGGAGTGCGTTCGGCTTCGGGCGTGAAGGTCGCACCCACCCAGGTCTCGTCGATGAAGTTCGTGCCGCGACCGAGGTCGCGTTCGACGACGTTCGCGTTGGCGTAGCGCGTGCGCAGCGATTCGATGGCCGCGTCCGTGAGCTGGCGCGAGGCCGAGGCGTCGTAGCGGGCGCTGGCGTCGATGCGCAGGACGTTGAGGGTGTTGTTGTTGCTCATGATCGGCTCCGTGGGGGGATGGGGCGTGATGACTTGATGCGCAGTATCCGGATTGCGGGATTCGGGATAAACCGGCATTCTCTGAATTGACTGTTGCGGAAAACAGAACAATGGGTCGACTCCAGGCGCTGCAGCACTTTGTGGCCGTGGTCGAGGCGGGCAGCTTCACGGCGGCCGCCGATCGGCTTGGTGTGGCCAAGTCGGCGGTTTCTCGAAGAGTCCGCGAGCTCGAGCAACGACTCGGTGCCCAGCTGCTCAATCGCACCACGCGCGCCACGGACCTGACCGACAGCGGTCGGGCGTTCTACGAGCGTGCCGTGCGGGTGCTCGCCGATCTCGACGAAGCCGAAGCTGCCGTCGCTCAGCGCGGCGGGCAGCTCATCGGTACGTTGCGTGTTGCGCTGCCGCTGTCCTTTGGATTGCTGCATATGGCCGCGCCCATCGCCGCGTTTCTCGAGGCGCACCCCGAGATCGATCTGCAGGTCGATCTCAACGATCGGCGCGTCGATCTCGTCTCTGAGGGCATGGACCTCGCGCTGCGCATCGGCCACTTGCGCGATTCCACGCTCATCGCACGCAAGCTGTTTGATGTGAAGTTCGTGACCTGTGCGAGCCCCGCCTATCTCGCCGCGTACGGTACACCGACGACGCCTGACGAGCTCACGGATCACCACGTGCTCGTGTACACCAATGTCACAGACCCGCGCTTGTTGCCTTACGTCGACGCGGCGGGCCAGTCCCATGATGTCCGCGTCGCGCCTCGTCTCGCGGCGAGCAATGGTGATCTGCTTGTGGCTGCCGCTGCCGAAGGCCAGGGCATTGTGGTCGAGCCCAACTTCATGGCGGCGCGGGCCGTTGCAGGTGGCTCGCTGGTGCCCATTCTCGATGGGTATTCGAGGCCAGCTACGCCCGCTTACATTGTCTATCCGCACACACGGCATTTGTCATTACGCGTTCGGGCGTTTATTGACCACGTGATTGAGTGGTTTTCGGGTGAGTTGCCATGGGATGCGTGTTGCGGAGGTTGACGCGCTGTTTGGCGCCGGACCCTCCAGATCGCGCCGCGACAACACTTTTTGAGAACGGTCGCTTCGCGCCCTGACTGTTCTTAAAAAAGGTTCTCGCGTCCACGGCGCTGTGTTTGTGGTGAGGCAAACAGGACTCGTCATTGCGAGCCCGCGCAGCGGGCGCGGCAATCTCGTGATGGCCTTGTATTGTTTGAGCGTGCGACAGCGTTGCGAGATTGCCGCGGGGCCTGCAGCCCCTGGCAATGACGGCCGCGCGGTGCGGCCCCTGGCAATGACGGCCGCGCGATGCGGCCCCTGGCAATGACGGCCGCGCGGTGCGGCCCCTCGCAATGACGGTTTGTGGTGCGGTCCCTCGCCGTGACAGTTACGGCTCGATGATCAGCACCATGGCGTCCATCGCCTCGAGCGCCACTGGAATCTCGACGTCGGCACCGTCTCGCGTGAGCGTCGTGGTGCGGTTTGATAGCACGTCGCTGAGGCTTGCTGTTTCGGTGTCGTCGAGCCAGCGATTGGCCAGTGCTTCCGGCAGTTGCAGCCCGAAGTCGCGGGGTTCGCGGTTGAAGTTGGCTACGACCACGACGCGGCGGTCGCCGTTCCAGCGTGCGAAGGCGTAGAGGCGGTCGTCGTAGCCGTCGCTGTCCGCGCGGTTGAGTGCGTGCAGGTCGAGGTAGGACCCGCGCATGCTGGCATCGTCACGCGCGAACTTGAGCAGGCGCTCGTAAAAGTCGTGGAGCTTACGTTGGTCGTCATTGAGGCCGCCGCCGTCGAAGGCACCGCCGTTCATCCAGGCCTGGTGCGTCGGCACGCCCCAGTAGTCGAAGATCGTTGTGCGCGTCGGGTCGCCGAAGCCCGCGTCGCCGTCCCCGGGTTCGCCCACGTGTTGACCGAAGTAGAGCATCACGGGCGCGCGACTGATAAGCGCCGATACCGTCATGCCGGGCACGCCCATGCGGGCATCGCCCGCGAACGCATCGCTCGCGATACGTTGTTCGTCGTGGTTCTCGAGGAAGTGAAGCATATGGTCGGTCATGGGCGCGACGCTCGCATGCACGCCCGGCAGGCCGTCAATGCCCGCACGCCCTTCCATGACCGGGCGCAGCGCGTCGTAGAAGCCGACCTTGTCGTAGAGGTAGTCCATCTTTCCGAGCCGCAGGTAGTCCCGGTAGAGCGTCGGGTTGTAGACCTCGGCCAGCAGAAAGGCATCGGGGTTTTCGGCCTTGATCGCGCAGTTCAGGTAGCTCCAGAACGCGACGGGCACCATCTCGGCCATGTCGTACCGGAAGCCGTCAACGCCGCGCGCAGTCCAATAGAGGGCGATGTCGTGAAACTTCTGCCAGCTGTCGGGCACGTCTTTATCGGCCCAGAACTCGCGGTGTGCGGCGCAGTCTTTGGCGGCGTAGCCGGCAGGTAAGTCGTCGAAGTCGCGGCTGCCATCCGGGCGCACGCCGTAGTTCACCTTGACGGTTTCGTACCAGTCGTTGAAGTCGGGGCGGGCTGCGCGAGCGCCATTGCCCGTCCACTTCGCGGGCGACTCCTCGAACTGGCCGTCCGCCAGTGGGTGCGTGTCGCCGCCCAGCGGTGCGTAGTCTGCGGGCCACTCTGGCGCCGTAAAGTTTTCGCCGACCACGTAGTAGAAGTTGTTGTCGCGCGCGTAGTCGACGCTGGTGTCGTCGTCGGCGCCGAAGTCGCGCACACCCTCGGGCTTCGCGAGTGACACGTAGCCGCGTGCGACATGGTTAGGGACGATGTCGATGAGCACTTTCATGTCATGCGCATGGGTACGCTCGATGAGCGCATCAAATTCCGCGAGGCGTTGCGCGGGGTCGTCGGCCAGGTCTGGGTTGACCGTGTAGTAGTCCTTGACGGCGTAGGGCGAGCCCGCGCGGCCTTTCACCACGTCGGGGTCGTCGTCACCGATGCCAAACGCACTGAAGTCGCGGATCACCGCGTGGTGTGGCACGCCTGTGTACCAGACGTGTGTGACGCCCAGCGCGCGGATCGCCTCGAGTGCCGTGTCGTCGAAGTCCGAGAACGTGCCAACGCCGTTCTGCTCGAGCGTGCCCCAGGGCACGTTGTTGGTTTCGGTGTTGCCGAACAGGCGCGTGAAGACCTGGTAAACCACAAACTTGCCCGCGGGTGCATCGGCCGAGGTTGCCGCTTCGGGCAGAGGCTCTCCCGGCGGCTCGGTGGCCGTCTCGCGGCTACCGCAGGCCACGGCAAAGCTCACGGCCAGGAGTGCGATCAACGTGCGGTGCATGGTCAGTCCTCAATCTCAATGGTGACAGCCCCCTGGGCGTGTTCAAAACGGATGCGCAGCTCCCGTGCCCTGGGTGCGTAGCTGACGACGGGCGAACCCGCCAACAGATCGTTGCCGACGTCGCGACCGTCGACGCGCACCTGCGTGGGCTGCCCGGCCTGGTTGTGCACGACGAGCGTGATCGTACGCGTCTCCGGCATGCCGTCGTAGCCCTGGCCACCGCGTTTCACCGAGACCTTCCGCCCGCCGTCGTGCACGGTGCCGGCAAACTTGAGCACGTCGAGCGCGCTCGCGGTGTTGCTGTCGCGTGAGTGGCCGTCGTCTTCGATCATGCGGCCGACCGAGGTCTCCACGCTGGCGTCGGCGTACCAGTGCAGCGTGAGCTGCTCCGTGGAATAGTCGCGTGTCGTCTGTACGACATTGGCGAGCGGCAGGAAGGCGCCCGCGCGCACGAGCACGGGTGTTTCATTGACAGGCGTGGGTACCACGACGGTGTCACCGCCTTCGTAGCGCGCGCCGTCACTACGACCGAACCACACGCCTTCGGGCAGATCGACCGTCATATTGCGCACACGGCGACTCGTGACGGGCGTGACGAGCAGCGCGTCACCAAACAGGTAGCTTGCCGTGTTTTCGAACAGACGCGGATCGGTTTCGTCGGCAAAAAATAGCGGCCGCACAAAGGGCAAGCCCGTCGTCGTGTTCTCGTGCGCCAGGGTCTGAATGTAGGGCAACAGCCGGTAGCGTTGCTCGATGAGTCGACGCGCCTCGCGCAGCGTGCGTCGGTCGTGGAACACGGGCTCGGGTGCGATGTGTTCCTGTGCGTGCGGCCGGAATACGGGCTGGTAGACGCCCATTTGCAGCCAGCGCAAGTAAAGCTCGCGGTCGAAGCGCTCGCCACCCGCGAAACCGCCCAGGTCGGAGTGGATGTAGCCGAGTCCGAAAAGGCCCATCTGCAGCGAGAGCTCGACCTGTGGCTTGAGGCCGCCCCAGGAGCGGTCGACGTCACCCGTCCAGGGCACGATCCCGTAGCGCTGCGTGCCGGCGAAGCCGGCGCGCATCATGATAAAGGCGCGCTCGTCGGGATAACGTCTGGCGTGGTTCTCAAACACCAGACGCGCCCACTCGTGGCCGTAGGCGTTGTGCACGGCGTCGCCGGTTGCGATCTGGCCCGAATCGCTGAGCGTGTGCAGCGTGTCGTCGGGATGTACCTCGGGCTCGCCCAGATCGCCCCAGACGCCGGCGACGCCCTGCTCATAGAGCCCTTCGTAGATGCCCCAGAACCAGTCGCGCGCCTTGTCATCGAACACGTCGATGAGCCCCGTGTTGCCGAAGTAGAAGTCGAAGGTGCGCGGACCGCCCTCGAAGTTCCTTGCGATGACGCCTGCGTCGAGCGCTTCCTGCCAGCGCGTTGACGTCGTGAGGATGAAGGGCTCGGTGATGAGCACCGTCTTGACGCCGTCGTCGTTGAGATCGGAAATCATCGAATCAGGCGTCGGGAACGCCTCGCGGTCCCAGTCGAGTTTGCCCATGTGGCCCTTGATGTCGGGGCCGAACCAGTAGAGGTCAATCACGACCGCATCGACGGGTACCTGTGCTTCGCGGAAGGCCGCGATCGTGTCACGGACTTCCTCTTCGGTGTGGTAGCCAAAGCGTGAGGCGATGTTGCCGAATGCCCAGCGCGGCGGCAGCGGCTGACGGCCGATGGCGCCCGTAAGAGCGGTGACCAGCGCCGGGAAGCTTTCGCCGGCGCTCACGAGGTAGCCCGTGCGCCCCGCGCGCGCCTGGAAGTCGAGCACGTCGGGGTTCGTGGCACCCAGGTCAAGCCAGCCCGTGGACGTGTTGTCGAAAACGATCGCGTAGCGGTCCGACGACATCACGGCGGGCAGGCCGTAATACATCTGGTCGGCTTCGGTCGTGTAGCCATAGCTCGCGCGGTTGTAGAGCGGCAGCCGATGGCCACGCCGGTCCATGCCGAGCACGCGCTGGCCGCCGCCAATCAGTTTCTCGTCGGGCTCGAGTGCAAAGCGAAAACCGCGCATCGAGTCGTGTGCGTAGTAGCCATGCGCTTCGGCCACGAGCGGTTCGCCGTCGAGGCTGTAGCTGATCGTCAAGTCCTCGCGCGTGATCTCCGCCATGAGCCGTTCGCTGCCAAACAACAAAACGTCGCGCGTTTCCGCCAGCACGGCAACCGTCGCGTCACGCTCACCCGATCGTGCGAAGGAGGGCAGTTGCGTCACTCCGGGCTCGACGTAGTGCGCGGCCATGGTCGTCGCATTGATGATGTCGAGCGTCAGCGTGCCGAGTGTCGTTTCGATTGTGAGTGTCTGGCCGTCGAGCGTGTGGCTTTCGTAGTCCCCGAAGTCGGCGAGTGCGGCACTGGCACCGGTCAGGGCAAACGCGAGCAACGCGGATCTCAATACGGTCATGTACGGGGCTCCTCGGAGTCGGCTGCGGCAGGCAGCGTGTCGAAACGAAAGGTCGTGCGCGCGTAGTAGCGCGCAGCGGGAAGCAGTACGGGTGAGGCCACGGCGTCATTGTTGACGGCATCGGGGTGATGCTGCGGCTCGAGACACACGCCATCGGCGCGTTTGTCGCCCAGCGCGAGATCACGGGCCACGAAGAGCTGCAACGTCGGCATCGTCGTCGCAATGGCGAGTCGGCGCCCGCTCTGCGGCTCCGCCAGAATCGCGGCCAATCGCATGTCGCCTTCGGTGTCATCCAGCACCAGGGCATGGTCATAGCCACCGCGCGAGGCCAGCAGCGCATCGTAAGCGCGCTCGCCGAGCGTCATGGCGCGCCGAAAGTCGAGCGGCGTGTCTTCGACGTCGGCCAGCTCGCCCGTCGGAATCCCCTGCGCGTCCACGGGCATCCAGCGTGCGGCGCGTACCTGCAGTCGGTGTTCATTGACGGGCTGTGTCGGATCGCCGGACAGATTAAAATAGGGGTGCAGCGTCGGCGCAAACAGCGTGGGTGCCGTCGCGCGTGCCATGGTCTCGATGGTCAGTGTGTTGGTGTCGTCGAGTGAGAAGCGCTGGCGCACGGCAAGGCGCCCCGGGTAGCCCTGGTCCCCCTCCGCACTCTCGAAGTACATCGACAAGGCCTGGCCGCCGTCGGCGTCGCGTTCAATAACGCCGTCCCAGAGTTTGCGGTCGAAGCCTTCGTGGCCGCCGTGCAGGTGGTGGTCGCCATCGTTGGCGGGCAGCTCAAGCGTGGTGCCTTCGAGCTTGCACTCGGCGTTGGCAATGCGGTTGGCGACGCGGCCAATGGTCGCGCCCAGGTAATGCGGGTCGGCGACCCAGCCACCAAAGCCGCTGTGTGCCAGCACCACATTACCCAACGTGCCGTTTCTATCGGGCACGCGGCAGCCGGCGATGCGCGCACCCCAACTCAGTATGGTGACTTGCATACCGGCGTCATTGGTCAGCGTGTAGGTGCTGACATCCCGTTGGTCGGGCAGCCTCCCGAAGTGGCCGCCGACGATGCTTGCCATCGCGTTGTGACCCCCTGTCCCCGAGCGTATGCTACCGCGTCCCCACGCCCCGTGGCCCTGAATAGGTATTCATCGATGCGCTGCCCCCTGTGACCGAAGCCGATCGCACCGCACGTGACGGCGTCATTGCAGCGCTGGTCGCCTATCTGACCTGGGGCGTCCTGCCAGCCTTCCTGCTGCTTATTGTCATTGTGCCTGCGCCTGAGCTGCTCGCGCACCGGATCATCTGGAGCGTGCCGTTCGGTGCTTTGATCATCGGTCTGCGCGCACAGTGGCCCGAGGTTCGGCGTGCCTTCACGACGCCGCGCACGTTCGGCTGGCTCTGCGTGTCGGCCCTGTTCATCGGCATCAACTGGCTCGTGTACATCTACGCCGTGCAGGTTGCGCAGATTTTTCAGGCGAGTCTGGGCTACTACATCAATCCGTTGTTGCTCGTGCTTGTCGGCGTGATGTTTTTCGGCGAGAAGCTCACGAGCCTGCAGTTGGCCGCCGTGGTCGCGGCGACCATTGGTGTGACCGTACTGACAATCTCGGGCGGCGAGCTGCCCTGGATCTCACTCGTGCTGGCCGTGTCCTTCACGATCTACGGCGTGCTGCGCAAGCAGGTCGAGGTGGGCGGCATGCCGGGCCTGTTTGTCGAGACCGTCTTGCTGCTGCCATTCGCGCTGGCCTGGGTCGCCTACATCCACATCCAGGGCACCAACCTTTGGTTGGAGACGGAGACCTCCGTCTCGCTGCTGCTCATGCTCGCGGGCCCGCTCACCGTAATCCCGCTGCTGGGCTTCGCGCTCGCAGCACGGCGGCTGCGGCTTTCGACGATCGGCTTCATGCAGTTCATCGCGCCGACGATGCAGTTCGGCATTGGCGTGCTCAGTGGCGAGCCGCTCTCGCAAGGCCGACTCGTCTGCATGGTGCTGATCTGGCTGGCCGTGATCCTGTTTTGCGCCGACGGCCTCATCGCGCGGCGCAAGCGCCGCCGCGCTACGTCCCCAGAAGCACCTCGCGCCGGCTGAGCGAGGCACGCTTGCCGTACATCGTGAAATTCAGCGCCAGCGCGCTGACGATGCAGAAGATGAGCACGATCAGCATCTGGTGGATGTAGTGAACGGGTGGGCCTTTGACGAACGTGAAGGTCGCGTAGAGACCCGTGCCCAGGACCACGCTAATGATCACGGCGCGCGCATCGACATTACGAAACACGAGCCCCGTGATGAATGCCGAGAGGATCGGCATGCTGAGCAGGCCATTGAGCTGCTGCACGAGGTTGATGATGCTGTCGGCGCCTGAGTAAACGGGCACGAGTGCGATGGCTGTGACGACAAAGCCCAGGCTGATCACCGTGTTCATGCGGTGCACGTTGGGTGTGGCGTCGATGTACTTCTCGTGCAGGTCGCAGACGTAGAGCGTGGCCGATGAGTTCAGCACGCTGTTGAAGCTGGTCAGCACGGCGGCGGCCATCATCGCGGCGAAGGCGCCCGACATCCAGCCCGGCAGCAGGTCGCCGACGAGCTGGCCGTACGCGGCGTCACCAATGTCGCCGTAAAGCTTGAACGCCGCGATGCCCGGTATCGCGATGATCGCGGGCACGATGAGCAATCGAATGCCCGCGGCCGTGAGCACACCCTTGCGCGCCTCGCCCACATTCGGCGCCGCCATGGCGCGCTGCGTGATCGTCTGGTTCGTGCTCCAGTAGAAGATCTGGATGAAGATCATGCCCGTCAGCAGCGTGTGCCAGGGGATCGGTGAGGCATTGTCGCCAATGAGTGTGAGGCGGTCGGCCGGAATGCCTGAAAGGTCGAAGTCGATGGCCGCAAGCGACAGGTAGACAACGATGAGTGCCATCGTGAGCAGGCCGATGCCTGAGTAGGTGTCCGAGACGGCGACGGCGCGCAGCCCGCCGAAGATGGCGTAGGCCGCACCGACAATCGCAAACAACGAAGCGATGAGGATCAGCGGCAGCTCGAGCCCGAACATCGACTTCATAAACAGCGAGCCGGTGTAGAGCATGATCGGCAGATAGATGAAGACGTTGCCGAGCAGGAACAGCCCGGCGATCGTGGCGCGGATGTGCTTGTTGCCGTAGCGCTTTTCGAGCAGCTCCGTGGTCGTCGTGCATTCGTAGCGGTAGTAGATCGGGATAAAGACGAAGGCCAGGATGATGAGCCCGGCCACGGCCGCGAGCTCCCACCAGGCGATCAGCAGCATCTGGTTGCCGTTCATGCCCACGAGCTGATCGGTCGAGAGGTTGGTGAGCGTGATCGAGCCCGCGACGAAGAACCAGCTCAAGCCCCCGCTGGCCAGGAAGTACTCCTTATTGGAGTCCGTGCTGCGGTCGCCCGAGTGGCGGCACTTCCACCACGTGGCCAGACCAATGAGGAGCGTGAGGCCGAAGAACACGGCGAGTTGGAGGGGATCGGTCATGCAGGTGCTTCAGTCGGCGTGACGGCGCGCAGTCGGTCTGCGGCCTGTTCGGGTGTGAGGTCGCGCTGGGCTTCGGCCATGAGCTCGTAGCCCACCATAAATTTGCGCACGGTGGCCGAGCGCAGCAGCGGCGGGTAGACATGCGCGTGCAGGCGCCAGCCCGGTGCGGCGCCCGCCGGCGCGCTGCTCCAGCCCATGGAGTAGGGGAACGGTGCCGAGAACAACGCGTCGTACCCGCGTGTGATTTGCGAGAGCACGTGCGCGAGGTCGTCGCGCGCCGCACTGCTCAGCGCATCGATGCTGGCCACATCGTCGCGCGCGATGATCAGCGTCTCGAAGGGCCACACGGCCCACCAGGGCACGACGACGAGCCAGTGCGGCGTGGCGATGAGCACGCGCTCACCCTCGGCCACTTCGCGGGTAGCGTAGTCGGCCAGCATTGCTGTGCCGTGAGTCGCGTGCCAGGTGCGTTGCGTCTCGCGTTTCCTGGCCGCCTCGGTCGGCACCGTGTCCGTGGCCCAGATCTGCCCGTGTGGGTGCGGGTTTGAGCAACCCATCATCGCGCCGCGGTTTTCGAAGATCTGTACCCAGTCGTAGCGCGCCGAGAGCTCGGCGTGTTGCGCGGCCCAGGTGTCGACGACATTGCGTAACGCGGCGACGGGCAAAGTCGACATCGTCAGGTTGTGGCTCCGGCTGTAGCAGATCACGCGGCACGTGCCCGCGACGGGCGCGCGGCCGAGCAACGGGTCATCGACGGGTGCACCACCGGCATCGAGCAGCGCCGGAAAGTCGTTATCGAAGACCCAGACGCCGTCGTAGTCGGGGTTCTGCACGCCATCCGCGCGCGTATTGCCCGGGCAGAGGTAGCAGTCCTCGACGTAGGCGGGTGTGGTGTCGGGCTCGGGCGCCTCCACCTGGCCCTGCCAGGGGCGCTTCGTGCGGTGCGGCGAGACGAGCACCCAGCTGTCGTTGAGCGGGTTGCGGCGTCGGTGCGGCGCGTCGTCGATCACGGGGTCTCCGTCAGTCTCTTTGCGCGCCGGGTGCGGTGCGCAGGCGGAGTATGCCAGCCCACACGCGGCTCACGCCTCCCACAGGGCCACCTCGCCAGGCGGCAGCGGCGACTGGCCCAGCAGCAGCCGGACGCCTTCGGGTAGTCGTTGCGCCGTGTTGCCGTAGTTCACGGCGAACATGTGGTCCCCGCGCCGACGCGTGCGCAAGCCCGCGGGCATCGGCCGGGTTTCGAGGCCCGCGGCTTGCGCCGCCTCGGCCACGAGGCGCGCGATTAGCGGTCGCGAGCAGCGCGCGGCGACGTAGGTGCCAGCGTCGCCGTCGAATGTGACGCCGCGGCCATCGCGGGTCACGAGGCCAGGCTCGGTCGAAGACTCGACCGCTTCAATCCAGTGGTGCACGTAGTCGTCATCGTCGCCACCGTCGATACCGAGGTGCACACCGCGCCGCAGCGCATCGACGCCCGTGATGCGCAGGTCGACCAACGTACGCAACGCGCCGGGCGCGAGCCCGTCGGGGATGGCGAATTCGTTTGTGCGACTGCCGGCGCGTGGGCCCGCAAGCCAACGCGCCCCGCTGGCCGTGATGCGGTCGAGCAGTGCGTGCTCGAGCATGGGCAGGCAGGGCAGAAGAACCAGCCCGTAGCCGTTGAGCGCCGCATCAGGACTGACGATGTCGACATCGAGGCCGTTCAGCCGCGCGGCTGAGTACCACTCGAGCGCGAGGGTGAGCGCCGCAAAGCCCGCCGACTGCGGTTGGATGTCCGTGACCCAGCAAGCTTCGTAGTCGAAGACGAGCGCGACGCGGGCCGGGCGCGTGTCGCCGAGCTCCAACTCGGCCAGTTCGCGCGCCAGACGCTCGATGTCGCCGTGCGCGGGCGCTAGGGTAGCGTCGGCATGCAGCACACCCGCATGAAACTGCTCCTGCGCCACGTGCAGCTGGCGCCAGCGGAACCACGACACGAACTCGGCACCGTGAGCGATGGCCTCCCAGCCCCAGAGCCGCGCCATGCCCGCGGCGGGCTGCGCGTTGTGCGGCGCCCAGTTCACGGGCCCAGGTTGTTGCTCCATAACGCCGAAGCGGCCGCGGCCAACAGCACGGTAGAGGTCGTGGTGGAATGCAGCCCAGTCCGGGTGGCCGCGACGCCGGTAGCGCGCCTTCATCGCATCGTCGAGATCGGCGAGGTCGAGAAAGCCCAGCGGGTAGCTGTCCCAGCTCGCGACGTCGTAGTCGGCACCGACATCGAAGTGGTCGAAGTCTGTGAAGTTGCCCATGAAGTTGTGCGTGAGCCAGGCCTCGGGCGCGTGCTTGCGCACGGTGGCCGCCATGTCGGCCGAGAAGTCGCGCACCTGGTCCGAGCTGAAGCGGCGCCAGGCCATACAGTGCGCCGGATTGGTTTCGGTGACGGCGACGGGCAGGCCGATGGCGTTGAAGGCCTCGTATTCCTGGCTCCAGAACACATTGCCCCAGGCCGCGTTGAGCGCATCAATCGTGTTGTAGCGCGCTTCGCACCAGGTCTGGAAGGCGGTCAGTGCAGCCGACGAGAAACATTCTGTCGTGTCGTGGCAGCCGAATTCATTGTCAGTCTGCCAGCCGACCACGGCGGCGTGCTTGCCGTAGCGTTCTGCCATGCGTGCCGTGATGTCGCGCGCGGCCTCCCGGTAGCCCAGGCTTGAAAACGAATAGTGGCGGCGCGAGCCGAAGCCGCGCACTTGGCCGTCGGCGCCCACGGGCAGCATGTCGGGGTCGCGGGCCACGAGCCAGTGTGGCGGGCAGGCCGTGGGGGTGCCCATGATGATCTCGAGACCCGCGGCTGCGAGTGTCTCGACGGCGTCGTCGAGCCAGGCCCAGTCGAAGCGGCCCGGCTTGGGTTCGAGCCGCGACCAGGCAAACTCGCCAATGCGTACGAGCGACAGGCCCAGCGCGGCCATGCCGGCTGCGTCTTGCGCCCAGCGCTCGCGGGGCCAGTGCTCGGGGTAGTAGCAGACTCCGAGCCGCACGTGCGCCATGTTTACCCCCTAAAGTGCTTGTTCGCTGCTGCGCGATTGCCGATCATGGCGACTCACGCGCCCGTCACTATACGGCCCGCGAACCATATCGACACGCCTTGCAGGACCCCCGGCCATGAGCAGCGCGCTTCGCAACAGCATGATCGAGAAACTCGACGACGGCGACTTCGAGGTCTTCGTCGCGGGCGCAGGCATCAACGGTGCCGTGAGCGCCGCGGCGTTGTCAGCCCGAGGCGCACGGGTAGCGATCGTTGATGCGGGCGACTTCGCGGGGCACACGAGCTCGCAGTCCTCGAACCTGGCCTGGGGTGGCATCAAGTACCTTGAGAACCAGGAATTCAGCCTCGTCTGGAACCTCTGCAAGAGCCGCAACACGCTCATGCGCGCCTACCCGTCGACAGTCAAGGAGGCGCGGTTTATCGCGGCTGTGCCCAACGACTTTCGCTGGCCGCGCTTCGTGCTGTTTCTCGGCGCCGTGCTCTACTGGTTCTTCGGGCGTTTTGCGACGCGCGCGCCGCACTACCTGACCGAAGCCGAGCTCACACGCCGCGAACCCGTGCTGCGCGCCGAGGCCACTAACGGCGGGCTCGAGTACTCCGATTGTTATCTCTACGACAACGACGCGCGCTTTGTCTTTAACTTCGTGCGCGATGCCATCGACTCCAATGCCGTAGCTGCGAACTATGTGCGCGTGGCCGACGCGCGGTTCACGGACGGGCGCTGGCACATCGATCTCGTCGACGAGGAGACGGGCAAGACCTTCTGCTGTCGCGCGGACACGTTCGTCAACGCCTGTGGTCCCGAGGCCGACACGCTGAACGGATTGGCTGAGGTGACGACCGAACACCGCCACGTGTTTTCGAAGGGCATCCACCTCATCGTCAACCGTGTGACGGACTCGAAACGCATCCTGACCTCGTTCGCGAGCGACGGGCGGCTCTACTTCGCGATCCCCATGGGCGCGCGCACCTGCATCGGCACCACGGACACGCGTGTCGAGAGCTGGGAAACAGACGTCAGCGAGGAAGACCGCCAGTTTGTGCTCGACAACGCCAACGTGCTGCTGGACCTTGATAAACCGCTGACGCGCGACGACATCATCGCCGAGCGCTGCGGTGTGCGGCCGCTGGTGGTTTCGGGCGGCGGCAACGAGGACGGCGTCGACTGGATCGAGCTCTCGCGCAAGCACGCCATTGACGTCGATGGCGAGCAGCGCCAGATCACAATTTTCGGCGGCAAGATCACCGACTGCCTCAATGTGGGCGACGAAGTCTGCGAGCACCTGCAGCGGCTGGGCGTCACGCTCGAGCACGCAGGGTTGGTCTGGTACGGCGAGCCGGGCGCCGAGGCCAAGGCCGAGTTCCTGCGCCAGGCGCGGCTCATGGACCTCGACCGCTTCACGCACCCGAATTCCACGGAGCCGCTCACGGAGCGCTTCTGGCGGCGCTACGGCGCCAACGCCATCGGCATGCTCGAGCGCATTCGCGAGCGGCCCGAGCTCAGCGAGCCGCTGACGGCCAACAACGACTACCTGCGTTGCGAAATCGAGTACACGGCGCGGCGTGAAATGGTGACGCGGCTTGAGGACTTCCTGCGCCGACGCTCGAAGATCACACAGGTCGTGCGCGAGGACGACGTGATCGGAACGCCCGGCCTGCGCGAGGCCTGCGAGATCTTCTTTGGCGATCGTGCCGAAGAGAAGATTGCCGAGTACCTCGAGCAGAACCCGCCCCAGCCGGAGGCCAGCCGGCTCGCAGGCTAGGCGCGTTCGCGCTATCGTTGGCGCCCTTTTGACCGCCACCGCGGAGCGCCAGCATGAGCCAAGCCGACTTCGACATCATCGTTTACGGAGCCACCGGCTTCACGGGGCGCCTCGTCGCCGAGTACCTCAACGACCGCTACGGCGCCGATGGCGAGGTGACGTGGGCCATGGCGGGTCGCAGCGCGGACAAGCTCGCGGCTGTGCGCGCGGAGATGGGCATCCCGGAATCGGTCGAGCTCGTCGTTGCCGACAGCAATGACGCCGAGGCGGTTACGGCCATGGCGAACCGCACCAAGGCCATCGTCACGACGGTCGGGCCTTACCAGCTCTACGGCAACACGCTGGTAGAGGTCTGTGCCAAGACGGGTACGGACTACCTCGACCTCTGCGGCGAGCCGGCCTGGATGCGTTTAAAGATCGACGCGCTTGAGCCCACGGCCAAACAGAGCGGCGCACGCATCGTGTTTTCTTCGGGCTTCGACTCGATTCCGTCTGACTGCGGCGTCTGGTTGGCGCAACAGCGCTGCATCGAGGAAACCGGCAAACCTTCGGCACGCATTCGGGCACGCGTGCGCAAGATGCAGGGCACGTTCTCAGGCGGCACGGCCGCGAGCTTCAAGGCCACAATGGCGTCTGCGCGCGACCCCGAAATTCTGGCCATTCTGCGCGATCCGTATTCGCTGGCCCCGGGTTTCGAGGGCGTCGAGCAGCCACACGGCACGAAGCCCTACCTCGATGAGGCGATCGGCATGTGGGTTACGCCCTTCATCATGGCGACGATTAACACGCGCAACGTGCACCGCACCAACATGCTGTTGGGTGCGCCCTACGGCAACGACTTTGTCTACGACGAAATGGTGGTGACGGGCCCCGGCGAGAAGGGCGAGCAGATCGCGAAGGCACTGGCCGACCGCGACGACATGGCCAGCGACGATGGTCCCAAGCCTGGCGAAGGCCCGAGCAAGGAAGAGCGCGACGCCGGCCACTACGACATTCTGTTCCTGGCCGAGACCGATGCTGCGCCGATCAAGCTGGGCGTCACGGGCGACCGAGACCCGGGTTATGGCTCAACATCGAAAATGCTTGCTGAAGCCGCGATTTGTCTGGTTCAGGACAAGTCCGACACGCCAGGCGGCATCTGGACGCCGGCGGCCGCGATGGGGCAGGCCCTCATCGACCGGCTCACGGCCAACGCCGGGCTGACCTTCGAGTTCGAATAAGCCTCAGGCCGCGGCAGCGGCGGGCTCGCCCGTGTCCGTGACGAGGATCGTCGCGGCCGTGGCCAGCCCGAGCACGACGAAACTTCCGGCCAACGGAATTACCGTCTCGTCGTAAAGCGCGCCCGCGAATGCACCCAGCACCGCCGAGATCAGCGTCGTCAGCGCGCCGATCACGGCGGCGGCTGTTCCCGCGATGTGGCCCAGCGGCTCCATGGCCAGCGCGTTGAGGTTGCCGAACAGGAACCCGATGCACAGGAACATGCCCATGAGGCAGGCCATGAGCACGGGTAGTGTCGGCTGGCCGTTGGTCATGAGCGCGGCCACCAGCAGCACCGCAGCCACGGCCGTAATGCCGAATGCGGCAGCCTTGGCCAGCGGGCGCATGCCGATCTTCACGACGATGCGCCCGTTGATGAGGGTGCTGGTGCCGACGGACAACGCCAGCAGCGCGAAGTAGGCAGGGAACTTGTCTCCCAGGCCGTAGAGCTGCTGCAGAATTTGTTGCGCCGTGCCCAGGAAACCGACGAAGGCGCCCGAGATCAGACCGGCCGCCGCGAGATAGCCCAGCGCGACGCGCGTGCGCACGACCGTCATGAAGTTGCCGCCGATGACCCCGGGGGTCAGCGGCTGGCGGTCTTCCGGGCGCAGCGTCTCGGGTTGACGTAGGGCGAACCAGGCCAGGATCACGGCCGCGAGCGCGAAGTAGACCCAGAAGATGCTGCGCCAACCAGAGAGATTAATGATGAGCTGGCCCAGTGCGGGCGCGACGGCGGGCACGAGGATGAACAGCGTGATGACGAAGCTCATGACGCGCGCCATCTGCCGGCCCGAAAACAGGTCGCGCACGACGGCCACGGCAATGACCCGCGGCCCGGCCACGCCGACGCCCTGGATGAGCCGGCCGGCCAGCATCACGGCATAGGTCTCTGCGGCCAGGCTCACAAGCGTTCCCGTCGCGAATAGACCGAGCCCGATGTAGATGGCGCGCTTGCGCCCGATACAGTCGGCGAGCGGCCCGAACAACAGCTGCCCGAAGGCCAGACCAAGGAACAGCATGTAGACCATGTACTGCGTGTCGTTGACGTCGGCCACGGCAAAGGCCTCGCCGATGAGCCCGTGGGCAGGCAGCATCGTGTCGATGGCCAGCGCCACGAGCGACATGGTCAGGGCCATAGCCGTGATGAATTCGGGGAAGGCTGGCTGGGCCAGCGTGCGGGGGGATGCGGTGGTCATCGCGGCACTATAAAGGAGCGCTGCGACGCCGTGGTGGCCAATCGGGCGATCGGCTAAAATTCGGGTTTCACCAGACTGAAAAACACCTTCCGGGGGCATAACGTGAGCGACTACGACGACCAGCTGAACAAAATCCGCACTGCCGATGGCTTTATTGCCGCGCTCGACCAGTCGGGCGGCAGCACGCCCAAGGCACTGGGTTTGTACGGCGTGACCGAGGACGCCTGGTCCAGCGAGGAAGAGATGTTCGACCTCGTGCACCAGATGCGTACCCGCATCATCACGAGCCCCTCGTTCGGCGGCGACCGCGTCCTGGCCGCGATCCTCTTCGAGCGCACGATGGACTCCGAGATCGAAGGCAAGCCCACGGCGCACTACCTCTGGCAGGACAAGAACGTCGTGCCGATCCTGAAGGTCGACAAGGGCCTGGCCGATGAGAATGACGGCGTGCAGGTCATGCAGCCGATGCCGGAGCTCAGCGCGCTGCTGACGAAGGCCAAGGGCAAGGGTATTTTCGGCACCAAGATGCGTTCGGTCATCAAGAGCGCGAGCCCGAGCGGCATCCGCAATGTCGTCGAGCAGCAGTTCGATATCGGCCGTGACATCGTGTCGGCCGGTCTTGTGCCGATCATCGAGCCCGAGGTCGACATCAACGCGCCCGACAAACACGAGGCGGAAGCGATCCTCAAAGCCGAGCTCATGCGCCACCTCGACGCGCTCGACGACGGCACCGTCGTGATGCTTAAGCTCACGCTGCCCGAGGAAGACAATCTCTACGCCGACTGCGTCTCGCACCCGCGCGTGCTCAAGGTCGTGGCGCTGTCGGGCGGATATTCACGCGAAGAAGCCAATGATCGCCTGTCGCGCCAGAACGGCATGGTCGCGAGCTTCTCACGCGCGCTGTCGGAAGGCCTCTCGGCGCAGCAGAGCGACGACGAATTCAACAGCACGCTGGACGCGTCGATTCAGGGCATCTACGACGCCTCGAAGAGTTGACAGACGCGCGTTGCACGCGCGTCTGTCATCGCGAGCCCTCGGGTTGGCACCGTCATCGCGAGCTCTCGGGTTGGCACTGTCATCGCGAGCTCTCGGGTTGGCACTGTCATCGCGAGCCCGCGCAGCGGGCGTGGCGATCTCTTGACGCTGTCGTGCTGCTAAACGTTGCGGTAGCCGGACAAAGAGGCCGTGTTAGAGCGATCGCGTGACATCAGCATACCCGATGACTTTCGAGCGCTGATCGAGCGCAATATTCGGGACGGAAGCTACTAGGACTTTTTCGCCCCTGCGTTGTCCTAGAGCTTGGAGGTCGAGAATATGAGCAGTCGACTCGTCGGATTGGCCGTGGCAGCGGGACTGGGCGCTGTCGTCGGTGTGTGGGCGGTTTCGGGCCTCAAGCCTGGGCCAGTCGCCCAGCCCATCACCCAGCTCGATGAGGCCGATGTCTCGCAGGAAGCCGCGACGGCCATGCGCGCCGAGCGATTTGCCTCGGTCGATTCCATTCAGGGTGTACTGGCGCTGCCGGGAGAGTTTGCAGAGCTTGAAGCATTGTACGCGCTCGCCTCAAGGTCCAGCGCCTCTGAGATTGAAGCCTTGCTGGTGCAGGCTGTCGGCGTTCCTGATCCGCAACGACGAGACGACTTCGTGCGCGTCTTGCTCACACGGCTGGTTGCGATGGACGCGCGCCGGGCCCTTGTAGCGGTCGAAGGCCCATTGCGCCGAAGCGGGCGCAACTACCAGAGCTTCGTCTGGCAACAGTGGGCGCGACGGGACTTTGACACGGCGCTCACGGTTGCCGCACTCGAGGATGGCCAGCGTGTTTTACGCGCAAAGGCGCTGTACCTGTCCTTGGCTGATCTCGACGACCCACGCGCCGCGGAGATCGAAAGCGCGCTGGGCATTGCCCCAGACACGAGCGTTCGTGCGCGCAACCTGGAGCGTGTCTACGCGGACGGTGCCGAAGCCATGCTGGCGTACGTTGACGGCCGCACGCCGTGGTCGCGAGACGAAGCCAAAGTCGTTGCGCGTTTGTTGTACGCCGAGTTCGAGGCCGACGCGCTGTCCGTACTCGACCAGCTGGGCTCGCCCGTGCACCGCGAGACGTTGCAACGTCGTCTTATCGAGCGCATCACCGAGCAGGACCCGCTCTACATCATCAATACGCTCGGCGGTCAGCGATCAAACGGGGTGACCACCTCTGATGTGCAGCGCGCCTACAGCGAGCTGGCCAAGATCGACCCGGACGAAGCGCTGGCACTGTTGGATCGGTTACCACTGTCCGACCGTCGCGGCGCAGAGATGATGATTATCAGTGAAGTTGCGCGGACCGATGCCGAGACCGCGTTGCAGCTCCTCGACCAGGTCCAGTACGCGCCACGCGACCAGACCCTGAACTCGATGATATTGCGACACGCCGAGAGTGATATTGACTTGGCCTTGTCTTTGGTTGATCGCATTGAGGCGCCCATGCAACAAGGCATCGCACTCGGAGGCTTGGCGTTCGGCGCGCCGCTGGCTCGCATGCCGGATATTGCGGCACGGGTGTTGGCGATCGATTCGGCGGGTGGCCCGACCTTTTATCGCCGTAACCTCATGAGTGGTTGGGCGCGCCGCGACCCGGGCAGTGCGATCGAGTGGGTCCAGACGCTGCCCGCCGAAGAACAGGCCGAATTCATGGGACCGATTGTCGCGCACCTCGCCAAGAACGATCCGCAACGCGCGATTGATATGGGCGTGGCCTCGACGGGACCGGGCGCGTTACGCGTCAAACAGCAATTGGCGGGTGCGCTCGCAGCGAATGGCAGCATTGAAGCGGCAATGTCGATTGCCAATGCGGTTGCAGACCCCGACGCCCGTTTTACCCTGCAAAGCCAGGCGCTCACGCAGCTTGCACGTACCAACGAGTCTCAGGCCCTGGATTTGGCGCGGGCGACCGGCAACACGGCGCTCATCGATAGTGTACTCGTCAGTCGCTTGAACACCGTGGTTCGCAAAGATCCTGAGGCGGTGCTTGCGCGCCTCGATGAAATCAGCAATCCGGCGATGCGTCAGGACGTTGAGCAAAACGCTATGCGCCAGCTCGCCGCGAAGGACCCTGAACTGATGCGCCAGCGCGTTGACGCGATGCCGCCCGGCGCGGCACGCGACGGCGCGTTGCTTGGGCTCGTCAATGCAAAGACCACAGTACCTGCTGATGCGCTGGTATTGGTTGACGAAATCGAAGACCCCGACGTGAAGCAGCAGGCTCAATTTCGAATCGTCATGCGCGTCGCCCGGGACGACCCGGGGGAAGCGCGACGCATGATGGAGGAGATGGAGTTGCCTGAGGCCACGCGTCGACAGCTGGATAGGATCATGGCTCGCGGTTCGAGCCCTTTCTTGCGCTAGAAACCGCTACAAGTCAGGCGCTGCGACCGCCAAATGACCCTCACCCTTGGCAGGCGCCTGCCCGCCATGCCACTTGCCCACAACGCGCATCTCGCGACCGAAGCCCGAGAGAATGCCCGCAGCCACGAGTCTTTGGACATCTGGCGACGCCGTATCGGCGGTGATGGCGACGAAGTGCGTGTCGTGCAGTGCCATGAGGTGCGGGATCAGGCGACGCCAGAGATGGGCGCTGTCACGCGTGGCCACCACATCGCTCACCGAGACGTAACGAAAGCGCCCCGGGTTGAAGCGCTTGCGGCCGGGCGGGAATAGCAGCATGAGCCGTTCCGTGATGAAGCCCGTCAGCCCGCCTTGCGGTGTCAGATCGAGTGAGGTCAGCCGGTGTCGGCACGCGGCCACGCCGCCCGCGGGGTCCTCAACTGTAATCCAGTGGTCGCGGGGCACGCTCGAAGGTCGCAGCGCCGCCTCGGTATTCGTCTCGCGCCAGGCGTCGGCCGCCGCGTCCGTCAGTGCGTCGGTGACGGCCACATCGAGGATGGGTACGCCGCTGCGCTGGCGGTACTTGATCTGCGTGGTCAGTGTGCCGATCGGGTAGGCCCCGAGGCTCTCGAGCAACCGCCACGCCCGCTCGTTACCCGCATCAATGCAGCCGTAGCTGAACACGGGGATGTCTCGGGCCGCCCCGCGGCGGTCGAGCCAGGCCATGGCCTGCTTCGCGAGTGTCCGGCCGTAGCCCTGGCGCGCGACTTCGGGGGCGGCGGACAGCAGGCCGCGGTAAAAGCCTTCGACGCGCTTGCCGTGCCACTGCAGTGTCTGTTCGTCTAGCACCATCGCCGCCACGAGCTGGCCGTTATCGCGCAGCGAAAGAAAGCGGGGGCGGTAGAAGCGAGCGAGCTGGTCGGCCACGTTGCAGCGCCGATAGCGGTCGCCAAAACGCACCTGCCCGATGTGCGCCGTGAACTCCGCGCCGGGGCGCGTCGTCGACTCGAGCGTGAGGCCCGCGCCATCGAACCAAAGCGTTTGCGAGCTCATCCTTAAGCCGCGTCCTCGGGTTGGTACTCAATGTCGAGTGCCAGCACTTCGGCGAAGGTCTCACCGCGCTTGAGCGCCTGGCCGATGATGGGCCAGGTCGACCAGGTGGCGAGCAAAAACACCCCCGGGTCCTTGGCCTGCCAGGTGACGTCCCGTGCGCGGCGCAGTGACCAGCCCGTGTGGCGGCGTTCGTCGCCGTCGCGCAGCGAGGCGAACCAGTGCGTCCAGTTCGACCAGAACTCCTGCAACAGTGTGTCGTCGCGCAGGTCTGCGGATGCCTTGGCGCCCGTGATGACAGCCGCGATGTCGTCCTGCGTTACGAAGTGCAGGCCGCTCGTCGCGCGCGGGTTGCACTCGATGGCATGCGGCACGCCCTCGGCGTCCACAATGAAGTCGAAGGCGATGAAGCCTGTGTGCTGCGTGGCCGCCACGAACTGCTCGATCCACGCTTCGACCGCGGGTGCATTGAAGCGCTCGAAGGCGACGGCGACGCTGCCGTGGCGCACCGTTGCACGGTAGGCGCAGCTGACAAGCACACGACCAGCGCGCGCCATGGCGAAGCCACTGACTTCGTCGCCGGAGAGTTCCGCCTGCACGATGTGCGCCGTGTCCGTCTCGGGTAGCGCCGATCCGCGTGCCACGCGCTGTAGACCACGGCCGGAGCAGGAAAACTCTGGCTTGATGATGATGTCCTGTGCTTCTGCCAGCGCAGCGGCTTTGGTCGAACCCGCACGTACCGTCTCGGGTACGGTGAGGCCGGCGTCTCGTGCGAGCGCGATGAAATCGTGCTTTGAGTGCAGCGCGAGCGTGGCCGGACCCGGCGCACAGAAGACGTCCGGCGCGCCGTCCTGGCCCGCCAGCGCGTCGCCAAGCTGCGCCACATGCATGGTCTCTTCGGACACGGGCACTACGAGGTCGACGTCTTCGTTGTCGATCACGCGCTGCAGCGCCTCTAGATAGGCCGCGGGCCCCGCGGCGGGCGCCGGTACCTGCACGCTCAGGTCCACGGCGCGCGATGTGCCCGCCATGTGGCGCTTGAACGGCTCGGCCACAACTACGCGCCAGCCCGAAGCCGCGAAGCTGCGCGCGATGTCGACGGCGGGCGGCAGGCGCCCCAGCGTCAGCATGACCGTGTTCTGGCTCATGCCCCGAGGATACCGAGGCGCGCCCGCGGGAACACGTGCACGTTTATACTCAGGCCATGGGAGAGACGCGCTTTACGAGGGTGGGGCCATCGCCGCGACGCTGAGCGCTGGCGACCCGGCAGGCGCCGCCGAACACACGCCTTACCGCCCCCCGGCGCCGGTCCCGCTGACGCCGCTGCGCTCGCTCGTGCGCGTCATCCGCCAGGGTGACGGCGACCTGCTGTCACTCGTGCCGCGCGACGCCTACCAAAAGCCTATGACGCATCTGGGTTATTCGCGGCGGTCCATCTTGCTCATCAATGACCCGGCGCTGGCCAAACACGTGCTCAGCGACCCGCTCGAGATCTTCCCCAAGAATGACCTCATGGTCGGGGCGCTCGCGCCGCTCGTTGGCGACTCGATCTTTGTGTCGTCGGGCCCGACCTGGCGCCGCCAGCGCCAGATGATCGACCCGGCGTTCTCGCACATGCGCATCAACACGGCGTTTGGCTCCATGCGCGAGGCCGTTGCGGATTACACGGCGCAGCTCGACAAAGCCGCCGTGGATGGCACGGACTTTTCGCTCGACTTTGCCATGAGCGAGCTCACGGCCGACATCATCTGCCGCACGATCTTCTCGACACCGCTCAGCGGGCAGACCGCGCGCGACGTGTTCGAGAGCTTCGGCGAGTTCGAGGAGTCGGTGGCCAGCGTCAACCTGTTCCAGCTCATTTTTGGTAAGCCATTCGCCGACGTGAAGCAGCCGGTCAACGTGCTTGCCGCCTGCGAGCGCATCCGCGGTCACATCGACACGTTGCTTGCACCGCGTCTCGACGAGACCGTCGAGCAGCCTGATGACATCGTCTCGGCCGTGATCGCTGCCCGCGACGAAGCCACGGGTGAGGGCTTCACGCGAAAAGAGCTCATCGACCAGATCGGCGTGTTCTTCCTGGCCGGGCACGAGACCACGGCCAGTGTGCTGACCTGGGTGTTCTTCGTGCTGGCCATGCGGCCCGACATCGTGGCGCTCGTGCGCGACGAGGTTGAGGCTGTGGTTGGTGATGGCGACATTGAGTTCGCCCACGTCAAACAGCTTTCGAAAACGCGCAGCGTGTTCCGCGAGGCGCTGCGGCTGTACCCGCCCATCACGTTTATCCCGCGTGTCGCGGCAGAGGCGACGACGATAGGTGACCAACGCGTCAAGCGCGGCACGATGCTTATGATCTCGCCCTGGACCGCGCACCGAAACGAAGGTCTCTGGCAGGACGCGGCTATTTTCGACCCGCTGCGCTTTCACGGCGACAGTGCGCGCGAGGAAGAGGGCACGCTGATGTCCTTTGGGCTTGGGCCGCGGATTTGTGTTGGGGCGGCGTTCGCGACGATCGAGAGTGCGCTCATCATTGCGTCACTCGTGCGTCGCTACGATTTCGTCGTGGAAGCGCCCGAGCGCGTGCGGCCCGTGGCTCGCCTGACAACGCGGCCGGCTGAGGAGATTCGGTGTCGGGTGGCGCGGCGGTGACTCAATCACGTCATTGCGAGGCCACGAAGACCGCACTTCGTCGTTGCGCGGCCACGGAGTGGCCGCGGCAATCTCCCACCGGCTGTCGCATGGCTAAACAGCGCGATGGCGTTATGAGATTGCCGCGTCGCTGCGCTCCTCGCAATGACGGTTTTCTTGGTGCTCCTCGCAATGACGGTTTTCTTGGTGCTCCTCGCAATGACGGTTTTCTTGGCGCTCTTCGCCATGATGGGGGGGCTTCATCGCATGCCGCGTAAGCACGTCATCGTCGTTGGCGCCGGGATCGGTGGGTTGTCGGCTGCGCTCGATCTGTCAGCGCGCGGCGTTCGCGTCACCGTGCTCGAGCAACACGGGCACCCGGGCGGCAAGATGCGCCAGATCGAGATCAACGGGCGCGGCATCGATTCGGGTCCGACCGTATTCACGATGCGCTGGATTTTCGACGACCTGTTTTCGGAGATCGGGCTCGACTTCGATGCACACGTGCCCTTGCGTGAGGCCGACCTGCTCGCGCGGCACGGCTGGGGCGATGGCAGCCAGCTTGATCTGTTCGCTGACGTGCAGCGCAGTGTGGAGGCTATTGGTGCGTTCAGTGGTGGCGAGGACGCCCAGGCCTACCGCAACTTCGCGCGCGACTCGGCCAAGATTTTCAAGACACTCGACCTTTCCTTCATGCGCGCGCAGCGACCGTCGCCGCCCGAACTTGCGGCGCGCGTCGGGCTCAAGGGCATCCCTGACCTGCTCGCGACGCGACCGTTCGTCACGCTCTTTGACGATCTCAGGAAACGCTTTCGCGACCCGCGGCTCGTGCAGCTGTTCGCGCGCTACTCGACCTACTGCGGCTCGTCGCCGTTCCGCGCACCCGCAACACTGCAGCTCATCGCGCACGCCGAGCGCGCCGGCGTCTGGTACGTCGAGGGGGGCATGATCCGGCTCGCACGGGCGCTGGCCGATGCGGCCATGGAGAATGGCGTTGCGATTCGTTACCTCGAGCCCGTGACGCGACTGCTGACCTACGACGGGCGCATCACGGGTGTGCAGCTCGCGAACGGTGAGCCGCTCATGGGCGATGCCGTGGTGTTCAATGGCGACATGGCTGCGCTTGCTGAAGGGTTGCTCGGTGAGGATGCGCAGCGCGCCGTGCCCAAACTGCCGCGCGATCGGCGTTCGCTGTCGGCGATCACCTGGAGCATGCTCGCGCGCGTGTCGGGTTTTCCGCTCGCGCACCACACGGTGCTGTTCGGCGACGACTACCGCGAGGAGTTTGATGCGATCTTCGAGCAGCAGCGCATCAGTGATTCGCCCACGGTCTACATTTGCGCGCAGGACCGCCAGGACGACGCCGCGCCCGAAGACTCGGGCCCCGAGCGGCTGCTTGCTCTGATTAACGCGCCCGCACGGGCGCTGTCGGAGAGCGACATCGCACGCGCTGAGGACAACATGCTCAACGTGCTTGCGCGGCAGGGTTTGGTGCTCGAGCATGCGCCCACGGAATGTGCGCGCACCACGCCCTCAGACTTCGCGGGCCTATTCCCGGCGACAGACGGGTCGCTTTACGGTCGACCCACGCATGGCTGGATGGGCTCGTTCTCGCGGCCGGGGTCGCGCACCAGGCTCGAGGGCTTGTACCTCTCTGGCGGGAGCGTCCACCCAGGGGCAGGGGTTCCCATGGTGGCGATGTCGGGACGGCTGGCCGCGGCCTGCGTGCGGGCGGATTTGGGGCTGGGCTGAGCGCCAAACGTCATTGCGCGGGGCGGAACTGAAGGCTCGTCATTGCGAGGGGCGGAACTGAAGGCTTGTCATTGCGAGGGGCCGAACTAAAGGCTCGTCATTGCGAGGAGCCGAACTGAAGGCTCGTCATTGCGCGGGGCCGTAGGCCCCGCGGCAATCTCCGTCCGGATGTCGCACCGGTTGGCAGCACAATGCCGTTGGGAGCTTGCCGCGGCCGCTTCGCGGCCTCGCAATGACGAACCAGTGATGCGGGGGCTCGCAGCGACGCTGAAATGTGCCCCAGGTATCACTTTTCGCCCTCCGTCTTGATAGATATTGCAAATGATAATCATTCTCATTATCATTTGGCCCGCATGGTTATGAGGCGATACCCATGACGGTTCAAGGCGCATCCGTCGTTCAATTCCGTGGCTCGAACCCCCGAGCTACACGCGCTGAGGGTCCTACGCTGGTGTTGCGCATTGCGCGCAGTGCCGGCGTGGCGCCCGCCGTGTCCGTGGTGCACCTGGCCACGCGCCAATGTCTGGCCCAGTGGCGGGGTGAGGTGGCGCGGCAGCTGCTGATGTCTCCCGCTTTTCGTCATCTCGTGGAGGGCGACGGCGACTACCCGTGCTCGCAGGCCTGCGTACACCAGATTCTGCTCGGCGCTGCGGCGATCGAGGCGGGTCTGGAAGGCCTGCATTGGCGACGCGATACGGCCCTCGCGCCGGCCGCGAATCATGACGACGTCATTGCGGGATTTCCGCCGGAGCCACTGCGTAAGCGGCTGGCGCGCGCCCGCATCATGCTCGATGGCGACACGCAGTTTGTAGCGCGCCTGTTGTTTGATCACCCGGGTGAGCATTTCACCGCGCGTGATGTTGTTTGTCTCACCACGCTGGTCTCGCCCACGCTGAAGCCGATCGACGTCGAAGAGGCGCTCGATGAGCTGGCCACGGTTGGCGTTATCCAGCGTATCGTCATCGATGACGGGCCCGTGTTCTACGACATCGACACGCGGCCGCACGCGCACCATTACGACCCGAGTTCGGGTCAGCTGCGCGATTTGGGCTGAGCGGTACCCATCGTCATTGCGAGGGGCCGAAGGCCCCGCGGCAATCTTCGTCAGTCTGTCGCACCGTTCACGAGCACGATTTCGTTATGAGATTGCCGCGGCCACGTCGTGGCCTCGCAATGACGGGGCGTGTTCCTGTGGGGCCTCGCAATGACGGGGCGTGTTCCTGTGGGGCCTCGCAATGACGGGGCGTGTT
>CALBPI010000011.1 GCA_937899415.1 uncultured Gammaproteobacteria bacterium
AGCGTCGCCATTGATCTCGTCAACCAGTTGCACGCAGAGGGCGTCAACGACTTTCATTTCTACACGCTTAACCGCGCGCGGCTCACGTATGCGATCTGCCACAACCTCGGTGTGCGCGCTGCGACGCTGACGGCCTGAACCTATGACATCTCGGTCCGAGCGATTTGAAGAGCTCGAGCGGCTGCTTGAGCAGCGCATTGTGTTCCTCGACGGCGCGATGGGCACGATGCTGCAGGGCTACGCCCTCGATGAGTCCGACTTTAGGGGCCAGCGCTTTGCGGACTGGTCGCACGACCTCAAGGGCAACAACGACCTGCTGACGCTGACGCAGCCCGACATCGTGCGCGATGTACATCGCGCATTTCTCGAGGCGGGCGCCGACATCATCGAGACGAACACCTTCAACTCGAACGCACCGTCTCAGGATGACTATGGCATGGGCGCGCTGGTGCCCGAGCTGAACCTGGCGGCCGCCCGTCTCGCGCGTGGGGTTGCCGATGACGTTGCCGGGGAAACTGGTGCGCCACGGTTTGTGGCGGGTGTGCTCGGCCCCACCAATCGCACGGCTTCTCTGTCCCCCGACGTCAACGACCCGGGCTTCCGCAACATCGATTTTGCCACGCTCGTCGATACCTACACGGCGGCGGCGCGGTCGCTTGTGGAGGGCGGTGCCGACTTCCTCATGATCGAGACGGTGTTCGACACGCTAAATGCCAAGGCTGCCGCATTCGCGATCGGTGCGCTGGGTCGCGAGCTGGGTGAACGGCTTCCGGTCATGGTATCGGGCACGATCACTGACGCCTCGGGTCGCACACTGTCAGGCCAGACCACCGAGGCGTTCTGGAATGCGCTGCGCCACGCCCAGCCGTTCCTGTTCGGGCTCAATTGCGCATTGGGCGCGGCCGAGATGCGGCCCTACGTGGCCGAGCTCGCACGCGTTGCCGATACGCGCGTCAGCGCCCACCCCAATGCGGGCTTGCCCAACGAGTTTGGCGAGTACGACGAGACGCCCGAGCAGATGGCCGAGGTCATCGGTGAATTTGCGCGCGCCGGCTTGATCAATGTGGCGGGCGGTTGCTGTGGCACGACGCCAGAGCACATCGCCGCAGTGCGTGCCGCCTGCGAACCCCACGCACCCCGTCGGGTCCCCGACCTGACTGTCGCCTGCCGCCTGGCCGGGCGCGAGCCGCTCAACATCTCGGCCGACGACCTGTTCGTGAATGTTGGTGAGCGTACGAACGTCACAGGCTCGGCCAGGTTTCGAAAGCTCATTGAGGCGGACGACTACGTGGGCGCCATCGAGGTGGCGCGACAACAGGTCGAGAACGGTGCGCAGATTGTCGATGTGAACATGGACGAAGGCATGCTCGATTCCGAGCGCGCCATGGTGACGTTCCTTAGTCTCATCGCCGCAGAGCCCGACATCGCGCGCGTACCTGTGATGATCGATTCCTCCAAATGGTCAGTCATCGAGGCGGGGCTCCAGTGTGTGCAGGGCAAGCCCGTCGTAAACTCGATCAGTCTCAAGGAAGGCGAGGCCGCATTCCTCGAGCAGGCGTCGCTCGCGCGCGCCTACGGGGCGGCCGTGATCGTGATGGCCTTCGACGAGCAGGGCCAGGCCGATACCGTGGCGCGCAAGGTCGAGATCTGCACGCGCGCCTACACGCTGCTTGTCGAGCAGGTCGGCTTTGCGCCCGAAGACATCATTTTTGACCCCAATATCTTCGCGGTCGCGACGGGTATCGAAGCGCACGATGACTACGGCATTGCGTTCATCGAGGCGACGCGACAGATTCGCGAGACGCTGCCGCACGCGCTGGTCAGTGGCGGCGTCTCCAACGTGTCGTTCTCCTTCCGTGGCAACAACACGGTGCGCGAAGCGATTCACTCTGTGTTCCTCTACCACGCGATCCGCGCAGGCATGGGCCTGGGTATCGTCAACGCGGGCCAGCTCGCCATTTATGAAGACCTGCCCACGGAGCTGCGCGACGCTGTTGAGTCCGTCTTGCTCAACTCGGCACCGGGCGCCACAGAGCGCCTGCTCGACGTTGCCGAACGCTACCGTGGCGACGGCAGCGCGCGCGCGGCGGCGACGGATACCGCCTGGCGCGACCTGCCGGTTGCCGAACGTCTGCGCCACGCACTCGTTAATGGTGTCGATGCGCACATCGTAGAAGACACAGAGGTGGCGCGACTTGAGGCCGAGCGGCCGCTGCACGTGATCGAGGGTGCGCTCATGGACGGCATGAATGTCGTTGGTGACCTGTTTGGCGAGGGCAAGATGTTCCTGCCGCAGGTCGTTAAGTCCGCGCGCGTCATGAAGAAAGCCGTCGCGCATCTCATCCCGTTTATCGAGGCCGAGAGTGACGGCGTGCGCCAGTCCAACGGCAAGATCGTGCTGGCCACGGTCAAGGGCGATGTGCACGACATCGGCAAGAACATCGTAGGCGTGGTGCTCCAGTGCAACAACTTCGAAGTGATTGACCTGGGCGTCATGGTGCCTGCGCAGGACATTCTCGACACAGCGCGGCGCGAGGGCGCCGACCTGATTGGTCTTTCGGGGCTCATTACGCCGTCACTCGATGAAATGGTGCACGTGGCCAGCGAGATGCAGCGGCTCGGCTTTGACCAGCCACTTCTGATTGGCGGGGCGACGACGTCACCCGCGCACACGTCCGTGAAGATCGATCCCGGCTACGCGGGCCCGGTTGTGTACGTCAAAGACGCCTCGCGCGCCGTGGGCGTTTCGCAGCGGCTCGTTGGTGATGCGCGCGACGACTACATCGACGACATCAAAGCAGAGTGTCAGCGACGCCGTGACAGCCACGCGGGCAATCGACGCAAGGCGCCCGCCTTGACGATCGAGGCCGCGCGGTCGCGCGCGCCGGACCTGGACTGGGCGGGTTACACACCACCGGTGCCAGCGGTTCGCGGCCTGAAGAGCGTCACCGATCTTGATGCCGAAACACTCGTCGATTACATCGACTGGATGCCGTTCTTCAACGCCTGGGAGTTCCACGGTAAATATCCGCAGATCCTCAATGATGACGTTGTCGGTGAGGCTGCTTCGGCACTGTTTGAAGATGCGCAAGCCATGCTTGCGCGCATCCTGGACGAAGACTGGCTGGAGATTCGCGCCGTGGTCGGTTTCTTCCCCGCGAATGGGCAGGGCGATGACGTCTGCATTTACAGCGACGAATCACGCCAGACCCCTCGCACACGGCTGCACTTCCTGCGCCAGCAAAAACGGCTTCGTGAAGGTTTGCCGCAAGGCTGCCTTGCCGACTTCGTGGCGCCGGCAAGCTCGGGTCGCGAGGACTGGGTGGGCGCCTTCGCCGTGACAGCGGGGCTGAGTGTCGAAGCGCGCGCCCAGGCCTTTGAAGCCGAGCACGACGACTACCAGGCGATTCTGCTCAAAGCACTCGCGGACCGATTCGCTGAGGCCGGCGCCGAATACCTGCACGAGCGCACGCGGCGCGAATGGTGGGGCTATGCACCCGACGAATCACTCGACAACGACGCGCTGATCCGTGAGGACTACCGCGGCATCCGCCCCGCGCCCGGTTACCCGGCCTGTCCGGATCACACTGAGAAAGCCACCCTGTTCGACTTGCTCGAGGTCGAGGCGCGTACGGGCATGTCACTGACCGAGAGCTTTGCCATGTCACCCGCGGCATCCGTGAGCGGCTGGTACTTCTCGCACCCCGAGTCGCGCTACTTCGCCGTGGGTCAGATTGACCTGGACCAGGTCACGGACTACGCCGCGCGAAAGGCGCTGCGCGTCGCCGAGGTTGAGCGCTGGCTTGCACCCAACCTCGGCTACACGCCCGGCGCCGGCAACCGGCGCAACGCAGCCTGACGCGCTACACGGCTTGCTGCTGCCAGCGGCCCGCACGGAATACGAACCAGGCGAGCAGACTCAGGAGTCCGCTCGATATCGTGATGGCCCAGGCCACGCCGCCTTCCTCGAGTGCGGTTCCCCGCGCCAGCCAGGCGGCCAACGGAATCTGCAACAGCCAGAAGCAGATCAGGTTGAGCCAGGTTGGCGTCATGGTGTCGCCGGCCCCGTTGAGTGCCTGCGTGAGAATCATGCCCACAGCGAACAGGGGCAGGCCCGCACCGATGATGCGCAGACACTCCGTCGCGATCTGCAAGACGGACGGATCGCTCGTGAAGGGCGCCAGCAGCACTCCGGGCGAGAACGCGAAGGCAATACCGACGCCCAGCATGAGCAGCACGTTGGCGCGCGTCGCAACCACGGCTGCGTAACGCGCCCGGTCGGGTTTGCGGGCCCCGAGGTTTTGCCCCACCAGCGTGGCCGTGGCATTACTTAGTCCCCAGGCGGGCAGGTAGACAAACTCCATGATGCGGATTGCGATCGTGAAGCCGGCCACCGCATTGGTGCCGAAGGTCGCGAGGATGCGAATGACGAGCAACCAGCTCGAGGTCACCACAAGGTATTGACCGATGCCGCCCGCCGAGATGCGCAACAGCTTGAGCATCACGCCTGCATGCGGTGCGATGAGGCGGCGCCGCAAGCGAATGCGGCTGCGCGCGCCCGTCAGGTGCCAGAGCTGGTAGGCGATACCCGTCGAACGACCGATGGTCGTCGCAATGGCAGCACCAGTGACGCCCAACTCGGGGAACGGCCCAAGCCCGAAAATCAGGCAGGGGTCGAGCACGAGATTGACGCCATTGGCAAGCCAGAGGCTGCGCATGGCAATGGCGGCATCGCCGGCGCCGCGAAACACGGCGTTGAGCAGGAAGATGTAGAAGATGCTCGCTGAGCCACCCAGCATCACCGCCGTGTAGCGGTTACCCGTCTCTATAACCTCGCTGTCGGCGCCCATGAAGCCCAGCAGCTCGTGCGCGAACAGTGCACCCGGGATGCCGATGGCGGCCGCCATGAGGGCGGCCAGCCACAACGACTGGGTCGCAGCCAGCGCTGCGGCCGCGCGGCGTTTCTCGCCGATACGACGGGCCACGAGTGCCGTGGTCGCCGTCGAAAGACCGATCGCCAGCGCGTAGAGAATCGTGAGCATGGCCTCGGTGATGCCGACAACGGTAACGGCTGCCGCGCCGAGTCGCGCGACGTAGATCATGTCGACAAGCGCGAACACGGCCTCCATCGACATCTCGAGCATCATGGGCACGGCAAGCAGCAGGAGCGCACGGCGGGTCGAGCCCGTCGTGTAGTCGCGTTCGACGTCGCGCAGGGATTCGCGCAACAGGCTGAACAGGTCGGCGACGCGTCGCGTCGCGGGTTGGTTGGCAGTCATGGTGTCCATTCCGTCGCGGGGCCCGAATCGGGGCCTCGCAGTAGCATTTGGGGGTCTCGGCGACGCTGAGTCGCAAGAGCGGGAGAACCGGCGCTTCGTGCGCGGCGGGTCTAGCCGGTGCTACGGAATCGATTGCCGTTGCCGCGGTGAGCGGCAACGCAAAGACCCGGCACCACGACACGCCGCGCGATGAGCGCGGTGCTGGCGTGGTTGTGATCGTAATGATCCATGTTCCGGGTCCAGTGGTCGGCCGGGATGGCCGAGAGGTGACGCACAGTGCCGAACGCAGGCGTCGTTGTCAATGCGGTGTCGAGTCAGCGCGCCGCGCAGACGGGGCAATCGCCATTCTTGCTGACCCCAAGCTGGCGCCACTCGCCCGTACTGCCGTCGTACAGGCTCAGGCGCGCGGGTGTGCCCGTACCCGTCACCCTCTTGATAGCCTCAGTCGCCATGAGCGTGCCAATGGTGGCTGGAATCGGACCCAGTACGCCTGCGCCCTGGCAGTCGTCGAGTGCTTCGTCGTGGTCGGAATACATGCAGCGGTAGCAGGGCGCGTTCGCGTAGTCGGGGCCGAACACGGCCACCTGACCTTCCCAGCGCAGCGCGCTGCCCGACACGAGCGCTGTGCCCGTGTCGACGCAGGCCTTGTTAAGCGCAAACCGACTTGCGAAATTGTCGCTGCAGTCGAGCGCCACGTCGGCTGCGTGGACGGCAGCCTGCAGCGCCTCGCCCGCGAGTCGCTCGGCGCGCGGCTTGATGCTGATGCCCGGGTGTTGGGTGGCGAGCCGTGTAGCGGCGACGGCAACCTTGTCGCGACCGATATCGGCGGGCGTGTAGAGCGGCTGACGTGCCAGGTTGCTGGCGTCGACGCGGTCGAAGTCAACAAGCGTCAGGGTGCCCGCGCCCGCCGCAGCGAGCGCGGCGGCCGCAGCGCAGCCCGTTCCGCCCACGCCGATGATCAGGACGTGCGCGGCGCGCAGCCGACTCGTGGCGTCCTCGCCAAAGCTCGCCAGCGAGACGTGGCGGGCGTCGCGGTCGTCAGTCGGCGCGGCGCACACTGATGATGTGGACGGGCTCTACGGGAACATCGCCATGCGGCCCGTGGTTGCCCGTCTGCACGCCGGCGATGGCGTCGACGACGTCCATGCCGTCGGTCACGCGACCGAATACGGCGTAGCCAAAGTCACGGCCGCCGTGGTTCAGAAAGCCGTTGTCGTTGAGGTTGATAAAGAACTGCGATGTGGCGCTGTCCACGACCTGCGTGCGGGCCATGGCCAGCGTGCCGCGCTCGTTGCCGAGTCCGTTGTCGGCTTCGTTCTTGATGGGATCCCGAGTGGCCTTCTGCTGCATGTTCTCGTCCATGCCGCCGCCCTGGATCATGAAGTTCGGGATCACGCGGTGGAAGATCGTGCCGTCGAAGTAGTTGTCGTCGACGTAGGCGAGAAAGTTTTCGACCGAGATGGGCGCCTTGTCGGCGTCGAGCTCGACCGTAATCTCGCCCTTGTTGGTTTCGATGATGACCATGATGTGTCGTGCCTCTGCGTGGCGCCGCCATTTAGTCCGGGCTCGAACCCGGCCACTGCGCCGTCGTGATGCGATCGTGCCCCGCGAGATCGGGGATAGTGTCGACCGCCTGGAAATTCGCGGCGAGAAGGATACCGGACACGGCCGGCCCCTGCCTATGCCCGTGTTCGAGCAACAGGTGACCACCCGCGCGCAGATTCGCGCCTGCCGTGGCCACGATGCGTCGAATGTCATCGAGCCCGTCGTCGCCGGCCGCCAGTGCGTCGCGCGGTTCGTGGCGTAATGTGGTGTCGAGCCCTGTAAAGCCGGCCTCCACGTAGGGCGGGTTGCTGGCGATGACGGCGAAACGCATGCCCGGCAGTGCGTCGAACCAATCGCCGTGCCGAAACCGGACGTTGCTGATACCCAGTCGCTTCGCATTGTCGCGCGCGACCGCGAGTGCAGCCTCGGACAGGTCTGTCGCGACGACCTGGGCTTGCGGGCGCTCGCTGGCGATGGCCAACGCCACCGCACCACTGCCCGTGCCGAGGTCGGCGACATCAATGGGTGTGTCCGGCGGGATGCGCGTGAGCGCCTGCTCGACAAGGTGCTCCGTTTCGGGGCGGGGCACGAGCGTGCCGGGCGTGACGGTCAATGTGAGCGTCCAGAACGCCTGCTCACCGGTCAGATAAGCCAGCGGCACGTGGTCACAACGCTGCTCGAGCCAGCTCTGGAGTGTGTCCCGGTCTGCGGGCGACAGCGCCGTGTCGCCGTGACTGCGCAGCCAGGCCCGCGACTGACCCAGGACGCCGGCCAACAGCAATTCGGCGTCTAGTGCTGCGGTTTCGGTGGTATCAGCGAGCTTGCGCATGGCGTGGTCGCGCCATTCTGAAATGTTCACACGGTGTCTCGGGTCGACGTGTCGCGGCGCGCGGAAGTGCGGGTGTACACTACGCGCCGCTTGCCTGGAGAAGCCATGGAAGTCTACACAAACGTCCTCGACATGGTCGGCAATACGCCGATGCTCGAGGTCACGCAGTTCGACACGGGTCCGTGCCGACTGTTTCTCAAACTCGAGCTCATGAACCCGGGTGGCTCCATCAAGGACCGCATTGGTGTGTCCATGATCGATGAAGCCGAGCGCCGTAGTGACATCAAGCCCGGCGACACGATCGTCGAAGCCACGGCCGGCAACACGGGCCTGGGTCTCGCGCTGGCGGCGGCAAGCAAGGGTTACCACCTGGTGCTCGTGCTGCCCGACAAGATGAGCCAGGAGAAGATCTTCAACCTGCGCGCCATGGGCGCGGAGGTCGTGCTCACGCGATCCGATGTGGGCCGCGGACACCCCGAGTACTACCAGGACTTAGGCCGCAGTATCGCGAAAGAGCGCGATGCCTACTTCATCACCCAGTATGGCAATCCCGACACCCCACTGGCCCACGAGCGCACGACGGCACCCGAGATCCTCGCGCAGCTCGACGGCGACGTGGGCGCCATCGTGCTCGGTGTCGGTTCCAGTGGCACCGTGAGCGGGATGACGAAGTACTTCCGCGAACACGCCCC
Source organism: uncultured Gammaproteobacteria bacterium (assembly GCA_937899415.1). Lineage (GTDB taxonomy): Bacteria > Pseudomonadota > Gammaproteobacteria > Steroidobacterales > Woeseiaceae > CALBPI01. Next base: position 8,346 of record CALBPI010000011.1, read on the forward strand.
CGATCTCAAGCTCGTCCTGGCGGACCCTGAGGGCTCTATTCTTGCCGACCACATCAACACCGGTGAGTACGGCGACTCGAGCTCCTGGCTCGTCGAAGGCATCGGCGAGGACTTCATTCCCGACATCGCCGACTTCTCGATGGTGCACAAGGCGTACGCCGTCAGCGATGCTGACTCTTTCGAACACGCGCGTGCACTGTTGCGCAAAGAAGGTCTGCTCGCGGGCTCATCGACGGGCACGCTACTGGCCGCTGCGCTGCGCTACTGCCGCGAGCAGGACACACCGCAAAACGTGGTGGCGTTCGCCTGCGACACAGGCAACAAGTACCTGTCGAAGCTCTACAATGACTTCTGGATGGAAGACCAGGGCTTCATCACGCGCGAGCCTTTCGGTGACCTTCGTGATCTCATCGGCCGCCTGCATGGTGAGCGCGCGACCATCACTGTCGGTCCGGGCGATGTCCTGACGACGGCGCACAACCGCTTGCGTAACGCCGGCGTGTCGCAGCTGCCCGTCATGGATGACGGCGAACTCGTGGGCGTCATTACTGAAGACGACCTGATTCGCTACGCGTTCGGCAAGCCCGAGATGCTCTGCGACGAGGTCCGCGAAGCCATGCAGACCGCGTTCATTCGTCTTGAGCCCTCGGCCACGGTCAACAACCTCGTGGCGCTGCTGCAGGTGCAACCGTTCGCCGCGATTGCCGACGGCAAGCAGTTCTACGGCTTGATTACGCGGTCCGACGTCCTCAATTACCTGCGTAAGCAGTTATGAACGGCGCGCAGGCGCCCTGGAGATCCCATGTCCGGCAGTGACAAGAAGTGCTTCGCCACCCGCGTGATCCACGCAGGCCAGGCGCCCGATCCGACCACGGGCGCCATCATGCCGCCCATCTACGCCACCTCGACCTACGTGCAGTCGAGCCCCGGCGAACACACAGGCTTTGAATACTCGCGGTCGCAGAACCCGACCCGATTCGCCTTTGAGCGCTGCATTGCGGACCTCGAGACGGGCACGCATGGCTTCGCGTTTGCTTCGGGGCTGGCCGCTATCGGCACGATTCTCGAGCTGCTCGACACGGGCGACGAAGTGCTCGCCATGGACGATCTCTACGGAGGCACGGTGCGCCTGTTCTCGAAAGTACGCGAGCGTTCTGCAGGCCTGGGATTCGAGTTCGTTGACTTCACGGATCTCGCTGCCGTTGAGGCGGCGATTACGCCCAAGACGAAGATGCTCTGGGTCGAGACGCCCAGCAACCCGCTGCTCAAGCTCGTCGATATCGCGGCCGTGGCTGCGATCGCGCGCAAGCACAACCTGCTGCTCGTCGCCGACAACACCTTTGCGACGCCCTGGGCGCAGCGGCCGCTCGAAATGGGCGCGCACATCGTGATGCACTCCGTCACGAAGTTCCTGAACGGCCACTCGGACATGGTGGGCGGCGTGGCCGTCACCGACGACGCCGAGCTCGCCGAAAAGCTTGGCTTCCTGCAGAACTCCGTGGGTGCGGTGCTGGGCCCCTTCGACAGCTTCCTGGCGTTGCGGGGTCTCAAGACGCTCAACGTACGCATGCGCCAGCACAACCAGAGCGCGCAGGCGATTGCGGAGTGGCTCGAGGGCCACAAGAAGGTCGCGCGCGTCACCTACCCCGGACTGCCGAGCCACCCGCAGTACGAGCTGTCGAAGCAACAGATGGCCGGACCGATCGGCATCATTACGATTTACATCGAGGGCGGTCTCGACGCAGCGCGCACGATGCTGGAGCGATGTGAGGTGTTTGCGTTGGCGGAGAGCCTCGGCGGTGTCGAGAGTCTCATCGAGCACCCGGCGATCATGACGCACGCGTCCGTGCCCAAGGCACAGCGTGAGGCGATTGGCCTCGGTGACGACCTGATTCGCCTCTCGGTGGGCATTGAGGACACCGACGACCTGATCGCCGACCTCGCGCACGCGTTGGCTTAGGGCCTAGAACTCAAGCCAGTCGGGCATCGAGAGGCCGCGTTCGGCCAGGTAGGCGCGATTGAACAGACGCGCGCTGTAACGCAGGCCGCCGTCGCAAAGAATGGTCACGATCGTATGGCCGGGCCCGAGCTCGCGCGCGAGCCTGATCGCACCCGCAACGTTAATGCCGCTCGAGCCACCGAGCACAAGGCCCTCGTCGCGAATCATGTCGTAGACGATGGGCAGGGCTTCGGTGTCGCGTGGCTGGCAACTGAAGTCCACACGCGTGTCGGCAAGATTGTCGGTGACGCGCGAGTTGCCAATGCCCTCGCTGATCGAGCTGCCCTCAATCTTGATTTCGCCTGACGCGAAGAAGTTGTGCAGGCCCGATCCGCCCGGGTCGGCCAGGCCGATGGTCACGTCGGCTTTGTGTGTGCGCAGGCCGCGCTCGACACCGGCCAGTGTGCCGCCCGTGCCCACGGCACAGATGAAGGCGTCGACCTGGCCGTCCGTCTGGCGCCAAATCTCTTCGGCCGTGGTTTGTTTGTGCGCGAGCCGGTTGTCCGTGTTGTCGAACTGGTTGGGCCAGAACGCGCTGCCGGGTGCCTCGGCGTTCATCGCCTCGGCCACGCGCCGCGACTCGTGCACGAAGTGGCGTTCGTCGCGAAACGGCACCGCCGGAATCTGCCGGATCTCGGCACCGTAGGCGGCCAGCGTCTGCACCTTTTCGGCGCTCTGCGTGTTGGGCATGACGATCAGCGTGCGGCAGCCGACGGCGTTGCCAATCATCGCAAGCCCGATCCCTGTGTTGCCCGCAGTGCCCTCGACGATCGTGCCACCCGGCGCAAGTTCGCCGCGCGCCATCGCTTCGCGCACCATGCCGAGTGCCGCGCGGTCCTTGACCGAGCCGCCAGGGTTCATGAACTCGGCTTTGCCCAAAATCTCGCAGCCTGTCTCGTCGGAGTAGCGGTTCAGCCGAATCAGCGGCGTGTTGCCCACCGTATCGACGAGCTGGTGCGGCAGGCTCATGCGTCCTCGGCCTCAAGCGCCGCCAGCCGGTCGGCCTGGTACTCCTGTGTGAGCGGCTCGATCACGGGGTTGAGGTCGCCCTCCATGATCTCCGCAAGTTTATAGAGCGTCAGGTTGATGCGGTGGTCGGTCACGCGACCCTGCGGAAAGTTGTAGGTGCGAATGCGTTCGGATCGGTCGCCCGAGCCCACGAGCGAGCGCCGCTGCTCGGCTTGCTCGGAGGCCTGGGCGTCGCGCTCGGCATCAATGAGCCGTGCTTTGAGCAGCGACATGGCGCGCGCCCGATTCTTGTGTTGTGAGCGCTCGTCCTGGCATTCGACCACGGTACCTGTGGGCAAATGCGTGATGCGCACGGCCGAGTCTGTCTTGTTGACGTGCTGACCGCCCGCGCCCGAGGCGCGGTAGGTGTCGATGCGCAGGTCCGCCGTGTTGATTTCGATGTCTTCGACTTCGGCGACTTCGGGAAGTACTGCCACGGTGCAGGCTGACGTGTGGATGCGCCCCTGGGACTCGGTTTCCGGCACGCGCTGCACGCGATGTGCGCCCGATTCAAATTTGAGCTTCGAGTAGGCACCGCGGCCGTCAACGAGACTGATGACTTCCTTGTAACCGCCGTGCTCGCCTTCGCTGGCCGAGAGAACCTCCACGCGCCAGCCGCGCTGCTCCGCGTACTTCGCGTACATGCGAAACAGGTCGCCCGCGAAAATCGCGGCTTCGTCGCCGCCCGTACCGGCGCGGATCTCAAGGAACAGATTGCTGTCGTCGTTCGGGTCGGCCGGAATCAATGCGCGTTGCAGTTCGGCTTCCGCCGACGCAAGTGACGCCTCGAGGCGCGCGACCTCGTCGCTGCCCATCTGTCGCATGTCAGGGTCATCGTCCTGCGCGAGTGCCTGCGCTTCCTCGAGTTCGTCGCGTTCGCTCCGGAAACGGTCAAACGTCTGTACCACAGGCTCGAGCTTCGCGTACTCCATGGACAGGTCGCGGAAGCGGTTCTGGTCGCCAATCACCTCGGGGTCGGCGAGCAGCGCCGCGATCTCTTCGAATCGGTCGGCGAGCGCGGACAGCTTGTATTCAATGGACGCTTTCACGGGTGCCCGCGCGGACTAGCCGCGTGCGCCGATCCGGTCGGCGTCTTCGCTGTCGTCGTCGGCTGCTGGCTCGGGTTTGCCCAGGAAGAGCTGGCGGGCCACTTCGAGGAATTCGTCGTCGGACTCGGCCGCCGCTTCGCGCAGGCGCTCCGTTGGTTGGTGCAGGATGCGTTGCGTGAGCGTGTGCACCATCTGCTGCATCACTTCGTCGACCGGGTGCCCGGCTGCGATGCGGCGACGTGCGGCTTCAAGTGCCTCGTCGCGCACGCGGATGACGGCGTCTCGGACACTGAGAATGGTGGGTGTCGCGACGCGCTGGCGCTCGCTTTTGTGGAATGCCTCTAGTTCATCAGAAATGATCTTGTCGGCCGCGATTGCCGCCTGGCGCCGCATTTCCTGGCCGTCCGTGATGACGTTGTTGAGGTCATCGATCGAGTAGAGGTAAACGCCTCTGACACGGCCGACGCCGGCCTCGATGTCGCGAGGCACGGCGATGTCGACGGCAAATAATGGGCGGCTGCGCCGCGAGCGCAGCGCCTCTTTCACCATGTTTTCGGTAACGACGGCGTGCGGGCTGCCCGTTGAGCTGATGAGGATGTCGGCGTCGGGCAGTGCGCGCTCGATGCGGTCCAGCGGCAAGGCGAAGCCGTCGAAGGTCTCGGCCAGCGCCTGCGCACGGGCTTCACTGCGGTTTGCGATGTAGATCTTGCCGATGCCGTGGCCGCGCAGGTGGCGCGCGACGAGCTCGATGGTTTCGCCCGCGCCGACGAGCAGTGCCGTGTGTTTCTCGAAGCCCGCGAACAGCTGTCGGGCCAGGCGCACGGCGGCGTAGGCCACCGACACGGGGCTCGCGCCGATGTCCGTGTTGGTGCGCACTTTCTTTGCGATCGAGAAGGCTTGCTCGAATACGCGGCCCAGGTGCGCGCCGCAAGCGCCATGTTCACGCGAGCGCCGGTAGGCTTCCTTGAGCTGACCCGTGATCTGGGTTTCGCCGAGCACCATCGAGTCGAGCCCGCAGGCGACCCTGAACAAATGTTCGGCAGCATCCGTGCCCTGGCGGTCGAACAGGGCTTCGCGAAAGCCCGTGCCCGTGTGCTCGGATCTTTCGAGCAGATCGATGATGTCTTCGCGCGGCTCGGCCGAGCCCGCCCAGTAGATTTCCGTACGGTTGCACGTGGAGAGCACCACCGTCTCTGTGATACCCGGCAATTCGCGCAGGTCGCGTAGCGTGTCGCCCAGACCCGATTCGGCAATGACGACTTGCTCGCGGACCTCCACCGGCGCCGTATTATGGTTTATGCCGAGGATGTTGATCGTCATCTGGGCGCGAACTTTTAAGTCCGGAATCTATCCGAAGGCTTATGATAGGCGAACTCGCCGCCATCTGCCTCAATCCGGGAGCAATCTTTGACCCATCTGTGTACAACTGCGCAACGCGCAGGCTCACGCGCAATCCAGGCACGCGCCATTATGTTCGCTCTGGTGCTGGCCGCGGCCGCTCTGGCTTCGCCCGCCTGGGCCGACGAAGGCTATGGCGTCGTGCTGGCCGATGCCGAGCGCGCCATGACCGACGGTGACTTCGTCGCCGGCGTGAATCGTTACCTTGAGGCGGCGCGCGTCGGTGACAGTGTTGAGACGGCGCGCCAGGCGACACTGACCGCCTACCTGTTCGGCTTCGACAACGTGGCAGCCGAAGCCGCAGTACGCTGGGCCGAGCTCGATGTGACGCCTTGGCGGGCACAGGTTTACGGCGCCATGGCGGCGCTTCGTGCCGGTGATGTCGACGAGGCCGTGAAGGGTCTGCGCGGTGTGCTCGATGATGGGGCGGACACCGCGGTGGTCTGTGAGGTGCTCGAGGAGGGTCTGTCGCGCAACGTTCGCAACGAAGACGCCCACGCGGCGTTGAAACAGGTCGCGCGGCGCTTCGATGAGGCAGCCTGCCTTTCGGCGCTGGCCGCGGCCGCAGCACTCTCGCATGACGACTTTGATGATGCCGAGCGTCAGCTTGACCGTCTGCGCAAGCTGGACGCGTTCGACAACCAGGCGCGGCTGATCGCGATGGCGCGGCTCATCGCGCTCGAGGACGTCGATGCCGCGCTCAGTGATGACGAGCTGCGGCTCGATAATGACGCCACCGTGCAGGAACAGATTGAATACGCCTTCCTGCATGCGCGCGCCGAGCAGGATGAAACGGCACGCAATATGGTCGAGCTTCTGCGCAGCGAGTTCCCCGGCGATGCCGACGTGCTGGAAGCACTGGCCGTGCTGCAGCTGCAGGGTGGGGACCCGCAGGCCTCGCGTCGCAGCTTTCTGGAGCTGCTCGCGTCGGGCGAGAAGACGGCCGACGCGCTGTTCTACCTGGCGCGCTTCGCTGAGAGTGACCGCCGATTCGACCAGGCTCTGCGTATGTACTCGCAGGTCGACAGCGGCTCGCTCGCGGTCCCCGCACAGCAGCGCGCCGCAGCCTTGCTGCGAGAGAGCGATGGCGTGCCTGCGGCGATCTCGCACATCGACGATTTCGTCGTCCGTCATCCGCGCTTTGGGCTCGACCTGCTGCCCGTGAAAGGGTCGCTCTACGCGCGCGGCGAGTTTTATGAACAGGCGCTGGCGGCTTACGACACCTATGTCGAACTCAAGCCGCGCGCTGAGTTCGCCTGGCTGGCGCGAGCCGACGCGATTTTGCAGTCGGGCGAGCTCGATGACGCCATCGCGGCATTCCGCGACGTCGTTGATCGCTTCCCGGATTCGCCCAACGCGCTCAACGCGCTGGGCTACACGCTGGCGGACCGGACGCGCAAGTTTCGCGAGGCCGAACGGCTTATCGACCGGGCACTGAAGATGGAGCCGGACAACGCGGCCATCATCGACAGCAAGGGCTGGGTGCTGTTCCGACGCGGCAAGCTCAAGCAGGCGCGCGAATACCTCGAGCGGGCCTGGGAAGACCTGCCGGACCCGGAAGTCGCTGCCCACCTCGGCGAGGTCCTCTGGCGCATGGGTGAAGAACAGGAAGCGCGAGACCTGCTTGAGGAAGCCTGGCAGCGCTTCCCGGGTGACAGCATTCTGCGCGACACCATCCGTCGCCTGCTCGACGACGGGCCGCTGACGCGGAGCTGACATGCGCCGGCGCGCCCTGGTCCTGCTTGTTGCGCTGCTTGCGGGCTGCGTCACCAGGGGTGTGCAGGAGCTGCCCGAGATTACCGACTGGCCCATGCGCCAGGATGTGCTTGGGGCGCTTGAGCAGTGGGAACTCGTCGGCCGCATTGGCATCCGAACGCCCGAGGACAGCTCCAGCGGCTCGCTGAGCTGGCGCCAGCGCGGCGTGGATTTCCGTGCCGAGATCGATGGCCCGCTGGGCATTGGTGGCGTGCAAATGGTGGGCGACCCCCGCCGCGTCACGCTCTCGGGCAGCAAGATCGACACCGTGACGGTGCCCGACCCCGAGCGCGAACTCTGGCGCCAGACGGGACTGCGCGTGCCGGTCGCGGGACTGCGCTACTGGCTGCTGGGCGTACCTCTGCCCGGTGAGTCTGCGGATATTGTGTTCGGCGAGGACGGCCTGCCCGTGAGCATGACGCAGTCGGGTTGGCGCATCGACTACACGGAATACCGGCAATGGTCGCTCAACGCACTGCCACGCCGAATCAAGGCCGAATCGGGAGACACGCGCCTCACCATTGTGGTGCGTGACTGGCGAATTCCAGGCGCCGCCACGTCGACTCAAGCGCGAAATTGACAGCCAGCAAGCGGCTGACCACAATCCCGTCTCGGGCCAGCGGCACCCACAGGCGACAAAACGATCGCCGGGGCCTCTGGTTGCAAGGACGTCGGTCACCAACTGGGGTGTAGCCAAGCGGTAAGGCAACGGGTTTTGATCCCGTGATGCGCAGGTTCGAATCCTGCCACCCCAGCCACCGACGTTTCATGAAACTCGCACGCCGTTGGGGGGTTGTCGGTGGAAATAGCCAGTCTCGCGTTGTTCTCGGGCAACGCGCATCCCAAACTCGCCGCCGATATTGCGCGCCATCTGCGCGTGCCGCTCGCCAAGGCCCATGTAGGCAAGTTCTCCGACGGTGAGACCACGGTCGAAATCCTTGAGAACATTCGTGGTCGCGAGACGTTCATCGTGCAGCCCACGTGCCCGCCCGCCAATGACCACCTCATGGAGTTGCTGGTCATGGTCGATGCCTGCCGACGCGCTTCGGCGTCGCGGATCACGGCGGTCATTCCCTACTACGGCTATGCGCGCCAGGATCGTCGCCCGCGCGCGTCGCGCGTGCCGATTACGGCCAAGCTCGTCGCCGAGCTCATCGCTGCGGCTGGCGTCGACCGCGTGCTGACCGTCGACCTGCATGCCGATCAGATCCAGGGTTTTTTCGATATTCCCGTGGACAACGTCTACGCGAGCCCGATCCTGCTCGGTGATGTCTGGAAGAAGAAGTACCCCGAGATGGTGGTCGTGTCGCCTGATGTCGGCGGCGTGGTCCGCGCCCGAGCCCTGGCTAAGCGGCTCGACGACGCCGATCTCGCCATCATCGACAAACGCCGCCCGCGCGCCAACGTTTCCGAGGTGATGAACATCATCGGTGAGGTGTCGGGCAAGCAGTGTGTGCTTATCGACGACCTCGTCGATACGGCGGGCACGCTGTGCCAGGCTGCGGCTGCCCTGAAGGACCACGGCGCCCAGAGCGTGGCGGCCTACATTACGCACCCCGTGTTCTCAGGGCCCGCCGTTGAGCGGATCTCCAATTCCCAGCTTGACGAAATCGTCGTTACGGACACGATTCCGCTGAGTGAAGCTGCGGCTGCCTGCGGCCGCATTCGTCAGTTGTCGACGGCTGAGCTTTTGGCCGAAACGCTGCGGCGTATCTCTGACGAAGAGTCGGTCTCAAGCCTTTACGTCGATTAGGGGCCTTTGAAGCCCCCGAAACGCCCGAAATCCAGGTATTTCAGGGGTTTTGACCGATTTCACTTGCTGCGGGCCCGTCCGCTGGCGTATATTTCGCGCCCGCGACGCACATAGTGGCGGTCAGGCTGGTCGCAAGCCAGACTACCCGCGTCGCTCAACAACACCCCAACTCAACCGGAGACTGTCATGGCTGACAAGATCGATCTGGTTGCGGAACTCCGGGAAGACCAGGGCAAAGGTGCGAGCCGCCGCCTGCGTCGCGAAGGGAAAGTCCCCGCAATCCTCTATGGTGCCGGCCGTCCGCCGCGCGCTATCTCGCTGCAGCACAACAAGCTGATTCGTGCCCTTGAGGACGAATCGTTCTATTCGAGCGTGCTCAACATCAAGGTCGGTGACAAGAATCAGGAGACGATCCTCAAGGACGTCCAGCGTCACCCCGCCAAGCCGCAGATCCTGCACATCGACCTGCAGCGCATCGTCGCTGGCGAAGCGATTCGCATGAGCGTGCCCGTTCACTTCCTGAATGAAGAGACGGCTGTAGGCGTCAAGACCCAGGGCGGCATCCTGAATAAGATGCTCAACGAAGTTGATGTGCAGTGCCTGCCCAAGGACCTGCCCGAGTACCTCGAAATTGACGTGGCCGAACTCGAAATCGGCGGCCTGCTCAACCTTTCGGACCTCAAGCTGCCCAAGGGCGTCGAGCTCATCGACCTCTCGCACGGTGAAGAGTCCGACAACAAGCCGCTCGTGCAGATCGTTAAGTCGCGTGCTGTCGTCGAAGAAGACGAGGAAGGCGCCCCCGAAGCCGGGGACGTGCCGACCGTCGGCGACGAAGCAGCCGACGACGCTGCCGAAGACTGATAAGGGTGCCGGCGCGGTTTACGCCGCGCCGGCCACTCGATCATGGGCGACACCATCCGTGTCATCGCCGGTCTCGGCAATCCGGGCGCGGAATACGCCGACACGCGGCACAACGCCGGGTTCTGGTTTGTCGACCGCCTCGCCGAGCGCCATGAGGCGCCGCTGAAGTACCAGCGCCGCCTCGATGCCGAGGTGGGTCGGATTCGCACGGGCGGTGAAGAGCTTTGGCTCATCAAACCCATGAGCTTCATGAACCGTTCGGGCGGGCCGCTGCGTGCCACGCTGGATTACTACCGGCTCGACATCGAGGAAACTCTAGTCGCGCACGACGAGCTGGACCTGCCTGTCGGCACGCTGCGCCTCAAGAAGGCGGGTGGTCACGGTGGCCACAACGGCCTGCGGGACATCGTGAGCCACTGCGGGTCTGAGTTCTTCCGGCTGCGAATTGGTATCGGGCATCCCGGCCAGTCGGAGCGCGTCGTGGGTCACGTTTTGCGACGTGCGGGTTCTGGAGAGCAGGACAAGCTCGACGACGCCATCGACCGCGCCATCAAGGCCCTGCCCAAAATGGTGCGCCGCGGGCCCGGTGTCGTCATGAACGAGATCAATCGCAAACCCAAGAAGCCCAAACCGCCCAAGCCGCCGGCCGAGTCCGAGGCGGGCGACGACAGCAACGAATCGGAGTAAGCCCCCGTGGGAATCAAATGCGGCATCGTTGGTCTGCCCAACGTTGGCAAGTCCACGCTGTTTAATGCGTTGACCGCGGCCGAAATCCCGGCCGAGAACTACCCGTTCTGCACGATCGAGCCCAACGTGGGCGTCGTCACCGTACCTGATCTGCGACTCGATGCGCTCTCGGGTATCGTCAATCCGGCCAAGGTCATTCCGACCACGATGGAGTTCGTCGATATCGCGGGTCTCGTGGCGGGCGCGTCGAAAGGCGAGGGCCTCGGTAACCAGTTCCTGGCCAACATCCGTGAGACGCACGCTATTGCGCACGTCGTGCGTTGCTTCGAGAACGACGACGTCACCCACGTCGCGGGCAAGGTCGACCCCGTCGATGACGCCGAGACAATCAACACGGAGCTGACGTTGGCCGACCTGGATCAGGTCGAGCGTGCACTGACGCGGGCAACCAAGATGGCCAAGGCCATGGACAAGGCGATCATGTATCGGCGCGACGTTTTGACGCGCGTGCGCGACTATCTCGCTGAAGGCAAGCCCCTGCGCACACTGGAACGCGACGACAACGAGCGCGCCGAGATTCGGGACCTGCAGCTCTTAACGGGCAAGCCCGTCATGTACATCGCCAACGTCAACGAGGACGGGTTCGAGAATAACCCCTACCTCGACAAGCTGGCGGCACTGGCAGAGGAAGAGGGCGCGAGTGTCGTGGCCGTGTGCGCGGCCATCGAGGCTGAGATCGCCGTGCTTGACGAGGAAGACCAGCAGGCCTTCCTCGATGACCTGGGCTTCAAGGAGCCGGGCCTCAATCGTGTGATCCGTGCGGGCTACCACCTGCTCGGGCTCAACACCTATTTCACGGCTGGGCCGAAGGAAGTGCGGGCCTGGACGTTCCCGGCTGGCGCCACGGCGCCGCAGGCCGCGGGCGAGATCCACACAGACTTCGAAAAGGGCTTCATCCGCGCCGAGGTCGTCGGCTATGACGACTACATCGCCAATCAGGGCGAGCAGGGCGCCAAGGAGGCCGGCAAGCTGCGCCTCGAGGGTAAGGAGTACCTCGTCCAGGAAGGCGACGTCATGCACTTCCGATTCAACGTTTGACACGCGGTTGGCTTGACAGCCAGCGATGCCCGCGACGACAATTCGCGGTCCCCGGATCCGGGGCGGCCCCCGCGGGCCACGAAAATCGAATGGTGATGTAGCTCAGACGGTTAGAGCGACGGACTCATAACCCGTAGGTCGGTGGTTCAATTCCACCCATCACCACCAAATCCTTTGAAAATGCCCCCTCGTGGGGCATTTTTGTTGGGCGACGATAACCCTTCATCTGCAGGGAGCCCCATGATGCGAATACGACGGAGTCTGCTCAGAGGCCTTTTTGTTGTCTTTCTCATTACCGCTGGGTGCGTGACCCCGGTGCCTGCGCCGGAATCGTCGATCGAGGATGACATTGTGTCCTTCGACCGGGTAGACGCCGTCGTCGCAACGCTCAACGAGACCTACGGTTCGGACGATGTGCTCATCGTGCTCGACATCGACAACACCATCCTCACGAGCAGCGTCGATCTGGGTGGTGACTTCTGGTACCAGTGGCAGCGCGGTCGACTGGGCGTGCAGCCCGAGTCCGACCAGAAAGTGGACTGCCTGTTCGAGGACGCTATCGGATTGCTCTACGAGCTCGGCCCGATGCAAATCACCGAAGCGTCGCTGCCCGACAAAATCCGTACCTGGCAGGACAGCGGTAACACGGTATTTGCGCTCACCTCACGCTCGCCCAAGTACCGCGCCGCGACCGAACGGGAACTGATGCGCGCCGGCGTCGACCTGTCGCGTGCGGCGCTCTCGCCCGAAGACGGTGGCGTCCCGGTATACCGAGACATCACTGATCGCGAATGGAGCTACATGCAAGGCGTCATGATGACGACGGGCATGAACAAGGGGGCGATGCTTCGGATGCTGCTCGACCGCACCGGTCGGGAGTTCTCTGCAATTGTGTTCGTCGACGATACGCGCCGGCACGTGGACCATGTCTTTGCCGAGTTTAAAGGTTCGGATCGAACCGCCGTGCGCTTGTTTCATTTCACGCGCATCGAGGCGGCACGTGAGGAGACCCATGGTGCGGTGTTGACCGAGCAGCAGGCGGCCAAGATGGCGGCTGATTGGCAACGCTTGAAGGCCGTTTTGAACGCGGTGTTTCCTGCGCGGGCGGCGACGGAAGATTGCCTCGGCACACCCTGATCGATTTAATACGGTTACAACTCAATACATCGGCCTTAAGCACGCAAGGATTGCAGACACTCATGGTGAATTTTGTATCGGGTAGGCGGCGACTATTGCCGGCGAGCGCGGCGCTGCTCTTGTCCTTTTGTGCCCTCGGTGCGCAGGCAGAGGACGCCGAAATTTTCGAGCGTTATGCAGCCTATGAGCAGGCAACACGCAGCGGTGATTACGACGCCGCAGTAGCGCCCATAGCGACGGCACTTGAACGCGCCGAGGCGCTCTACGACGAGGACCATGAAACTGTCGCTTTGTTGTCTTACCACTACGGCCGCGCGCTGTTTCGCAAAGGACAGTGGCGTGATGCGTATCAAGCACTAGAGGTGGCGCGTGAGCGCTACGGCCAAGCGTTTGGTGAGGCGTCTTCGGACATGGTGACGGTCACGCTTGGTCTTGGTGATGCCGCGGATACATCGGGCGTGGCCAGGCGGCACTACGAGGAGGCCGCGCGCCTGTCCGAATCGGTGAACGGCGCAAGCAGCGTCGCCCACGCACGTGTGCTCCTCAAAGGCGGTGTCGGGCTGGTCGAGACCCATCGGGCTGACACTGATGCAGGCATGCTGGAGAAAGCGCGAGAGGTACTTGCGGCGACTGATGCGTCTTCGGTGTTGCGGGCCGAAGCGGCGATGCAACTTGGAAAGCTGCGCCTGATTCAGGGCCGTATCGACAGCGCAGAGGCCTTATCCCTCGAGACCATTTCGCTCGATGACTCGGCGCTCGTGGCGCCCGCTCACAGCTTGCTGGTCCGAATCTACGAGTCGCGCGGGGAGAGTGACGCGGCCACGCCGCACGCCTTGGCGGTTGGCCGGCTCAGCAGTGAGCGTGACGGTAATGAGGACTACCTACCGTTGTTTCGGATGGCGCCGATGTATCCGATGAATGCACTGAGGGCCGGAAAAACTGGCTACGTTGACTTGATGTTTACTGTGGATGAGAACGGGTATCCACGAGACATAAAAGCGACGGCGGGGGAGGAACTTGCGACATTCCGGGCGGCAGCGACAAAGGCCGCGCGGGCCTTCAGGTACGCGCCGCGTTTCAGGGATGGCATTCCCGTAGCCACACAGGGCGTCGAAACACGGATTCGGTTTGAGATTGAGCGCTAGCGCGCTTGCTTAGGCAGCAATCACTAACCGTAAACGCGAGGCGAGTCGCTGCAGGCAGTTGACAAGCGCCGCGTCATCGCCGCCACAACAGCGCGAGCCCCGCCAGTGCGAGGGCCAACTCAAGTGCCGTTGCGCCCACGATCGTGGTAGGCGGAATGCCATCCATCGCAATGCTTAACAGGCGGGCCATGCCGAACGAAGCGTAGATCAGAACCGAAAGCAACATTGCGGACCGGCGCAGACTGGCGCTGAAGACGGCAATCAGCGCGACCGCGCCGCTGACTGCGAGCATCCCGCCCGGCGCACCAATCTCGGAAAGCAGACTTGGGTTGTCACCCAGTGAGACGCCATTGCTTGCATGAATCGCGTGTGGTGCAAGCAGCAAGGTGGCACCGATGACGAGCAGCAACAGCCCGGACAACGACAAATAGGCCGTCGTTCTCCGATTGTTCATTGGATGCGTCAGTGATGATGTGTTGGTCATGGATCCCATCTCTGGTTTTTGGGCTAACCAATAAGCTACTCACTCACTGGGGTTCCGTCTTGACCCACCGTGTCCGTGATTTGACATCTCATGCCATTCGATCGGAGTCGCTCGGCAATGTGATACGGCCACGGCCGCCTGCTGCAGTGTCAGACGAACGGTGGCGCAGGATTGCGGCAGAGGTCTTTCGCGTTTTGTGAACTGACCGCTGGCTAGCGACGCTATCGATGCGCCAAAGTGACGATGCGGTCAACGCGCCCGCCTACCGCCAGGAGCTCTGTTCATGCCCAATCGTCGAGTCGTTGTGTTGCTGCCAGCCCTACTGGCGATCGCTGCCTGTTCGAGTGATTCGAGCGCCCCTTTGGAAGCGTGGGTCACGGCGCGCCAGTCGGAATTGCCGACGACGGCTGGCGCGTTCGAGTGGCGGGAACTCACCGTCTATGAGAATCAGGTGATCGCCACCTATGTCGCCGCCGATCAGGATGGGTCGCTTAGCGACGCGCAGGCATTTGAACAGGTCACAGCAGCCGTGTGTGGTGTCACCGATATCGACGCGGTCTGGCAGTCGCGATACGAACACTATGTGTCGGTAACGTCATCCAGTGGCGAGACGCTAAAGACAATCCGAACCAAGTCATTCGACTGCTGTGTTCTTGAAGCCTCGGCACGTATGAGCCGCGAAGAGGCTCAGAACAGCTGCCCTTACGAGGAGTATTGAGCTCGAGGTAGATCGGCTCACTCTTCAAGCGAGTCGACGGGCTGCGCGATGGTCATCACCGAATCGCCCGCGCGCACCGGCGGCCCTGCGAGGCCGTAGATACCGTAGCCCGAGGCGGGTGCGGTTACAGTTTCGACGGTGACGCCTTGATAGTCCCGGATCTCGCCCAGGCGCTCACCAGCCTCAACCTTGCCGGCGCGCCGTGTGGGATACCACAAGCCTGAGTGTGTTACCGGGACCGATTGCGTACCGTCGAAGTACCGCGGCGTCACTGCGGCTTGAGATTCGGGGCCTTGTAACAGGCCCAGATACGTCAGTGCGCTGCGCATGCCGCTGACAATCAAATCAACGTGAACGTCGTCGCGGCTACCATTCTGGCCGGCTTCCACGAGCACGGTCGGCAGACCTTGTGCGACGGCCTGGCGATTGAGCGACCGGCGCTGATCCACCTGCTGCTGGGTATTCATGCTGTAGCGCACGATGTTGGGAAAGCCCATCGATTGCGCGGTACCCAGCGCCTGCTCGTAGTCCGTGGCGAGCGGGCCGCCGTAGACGCCGACGAAAGCTTCAAGCCACTCGGCGCCATCGCCACCGTGGACATCAAATACGAAATCCGCGGCGGGAATGACAACGGTAGAGAGTACGTGCGCGATGCGCTCGGCTTGCGTGCCGTCCGATGACCCCGGAAACGAGCGGTTCAGGTTCTTGCGGTCGAACGGATTGACGTAGGGCGCGCGGTCCTCGTAGGCCGAGACGTGAGCAACGCGCACGATGATAACCGTCCCGGAAAGCATCTCTGGCGTGATCTCGCGCGCGAGTCGATCGGCGGCCAGGATAGGCGGGAATTCGTAACCGTGAACGCCCGCGACCATAAGGACGGTGGGTCCGTCCCGTTCGCCGGCAATCACGGACAACGGGATGAACGTTGCCGGGTCTTCCTTGCCGGCAGGAACCTCAAGCTGCAAGTCTGCGCGTTCGCCACGCGCGACATTGACGTCCGCCAGCTGCACGGCGGGTTCCGCGCCGCCACACCCGCCGCACACCAAG
Source organism: uncultured Gammaproteobacteria bacterium (assembly GCA_937899415.1). Lineage (GTDB taxonomy): Bacteria > Pseudomonadota > Gammaproteobacteria > Steroidobacterales > Woeseiaceae > CALBPI01. The sequence continues at coordinate 24,485 of CALBPI010000011.1, forward strand.
AGGGCCATTGCGCCAAGCGCATTCTTCAGCCGTCGACCAAGCATGGTTACTCCGAGCTTGAGAATTGCGGCAGGTCGTCGATGCGCGCCGGATCGAAAGCTGCGTCACCGAATAGCCCAGGATAATAGAATGCCCGCAATTCCGCGTGGAACGCCCTGACGCTCTCTTCGTAGTCGAGTACGGCCTCAACGTTGGTACCCGCGAGCTTCTGAAGCCATCGCTCCAACAAGGCGGGCGGTGCGGCAATCGCGAACCACGCTGCGAGCTGATCTCGCCTGGCGCGCCCTTTCCGGTAGGCCGCCGACAGCGATTCGGTCGTCTGGTCGCCGACCTGCTGGAATGCGTAGTACCAACCCCAGTCGAAGCCGTCGCCCGTGTGGGTGTATCCCGTCCACTCGGGATGGCGCGCGACGAACGGCGCCATGGTGTCAGCGACGGGCAGGTCCCAGGCATCGTTGACGGCCTCGCGCTGGGTCATGAGGATGTCGGCACCCGATGGCACCGACACTAAGCGATCGATGATCACGCGGCCGCCGGCAGGCAACAGGGTGCCGAGCAGCACCCAAACGCCGATCAGGCTCGCGAGAATCACGGAGGCGGGATGTTGCCGGCTGCCCAGCCACAGGCAGACCACCGTCCAGAACAAAACGTAGGCGGTCACCATGGCGGTCGCACCCAGCAGTGACGCAGCGCTCGTACCGCTGACGACACCGCCCACGAGCAATGGCCCTACTGCCGCAATGAGCACGCCGATGGCGCGCAGTAGCGAGCGAGTCCACCAGAGCCTGTTGTCGTTACCCGCTGAAGCCACGAGTAAATTGAAGCGCCCCGCCGTGCGCTCGCCGGCCTTGAGGTCATGCAACAGAAAAATGAGCACGAGCGGCAGCACGAACGCGGCGAAGAACGCGAAGTCGAATCTGCCGATCAGGGCGAGCTCGGGATTGCCGGGATCGTGCTCGTAAATCTGACCCTCGAGCGCGAGCATGCGCAGCCGATGTTTCCACGATGACGCGTCGCGTTGCCCCATGGCGGCAAAGGCAAAATCCGAGGGTGGGTCGTAGGTAAGATGGAAGCTGTAGTAGGCGGCGCTCCCCCAATCACCCTGGGCGGAAAACTCGGACGTGCGGTCCGTGCTGTCGGCATCGACCAGGAATGCGATGCTCTGACGTTGCTGCGCGACCTCCGCCAGCCCCGACCAGACTGCGAAGCCCGAGAAGAGAAGCACCACAAGAACCCAGACGCGAAACGCGCGGTCGCGCAGCAGGAACCAGACTTCCGATTGGAGCATTGCGGATCCGCTCAAGGTTTCAGCCTCCCACCGGCCCAGGCCAACAGGAGGGTCAACACGGCGATCCAGGCTGCGAGCATCGCAATAGACCACTGGGCACCGGCCACCCGATCCGAAGCGCTGGCCGATTCGTACTGAAACGAGTCGAGCACCTGCCAGTTGGAGGCGTCGATTCGCGCGCGCTCCCAGGAGGCTTCATCGCGATTGCGATTGATGTCGTCGGTGTAGGACAGCGCTTCGGCATGCGCGCGGTTCAGTCCCTGCACGAAGTTGATGCGAAGTGCTTCGGCCTGGCGAAGGAAGCGGTGGTAGTGGAACAGATCTGTTCCCGCCAGTGTTCGCGAGGCGACCGCGACTGCCAGCGTTGGTGTCAGCCAGCCGTGTGCGCTGACGCGGTCGGACTGGCGCATCTCAGCAGCCATGCGCCGGTCTGCGTAGACGTTCAGCGTCTCGGTCAGGTCGGCCTCAGCCTTCTGCGCGAGTACGCCGCGAATATTGATGTCGAGTTCTTCGATGCTGGCTGCGCCGTACTCCGCGAGCAGGCTGGCTTGCACGTCGTTGTAGACGGAATCATCGACATCATGTCCGTCGCCAAGATCTCGAATCTCGGTGAGCATCGTGAGCTCGGTCTCGATCTTCCCCGCCAGCGGCGCCGTTTGCGTGGTGGTGTTGACGGCGGCGGCGGGTAGCACGAGCGTCAGTGCGAGCCAGGCTGCAGCAAGAACCGCAATAGCCGTCGCGCGGTTTTCGGCCAGGGTGGAAACCAGTAGCGTCAGCGCGACCCAAATCAACAGGTAGACCAGATAGACACCAAGCAGAGATGCCGCTGCAAGCACACGCTCGCCGGCACTGAGTGCGATGACGCCACTGATGAGCACAGGCACAAGCAATAGTGTTACGAACAGTGCGAGTGCCAGCAGCTTGCCCGCCACGAGCCTGCGCCCCGTCAGACCCTGTGCGAGCAGCGCCGGCAGCGTACCTGCTTCCCGTTCCCGGACGATGGCGCCGTGGCCGAGCAGGATGACCAGCAGCGGCGCGAACAATTGGTACATCAAGGCAGGCGTCAGCCAGGACAAGCCGCCAAGATCTGCACTGCTCGCGGACGCCGAAAACGTTGCCGAGTTCTGGCGGTGGCCTTCGAGAAACAGCGTCTGCCCCGTGATCGCGTCGAGACCGGGGTCGAAGATTGCGAGCGGCATGGGCGCCCGGAAGACATAGTGGCCGTAATGCACCATGCGATGCGGATGACGGTCGGGCTGATCGAGAAACGTCTCTTCCGAGACTTCCTGGTGGTGCTCTCGCTCATGCGCTTCGGCCTCAATGCGCAGGTTTGTGAGCGCACTGACACCGACAAGGATGACGACGAACAGCGCGACAACCGCGAGCGCCAGCTTCGAGCGCAGCCAGTACCGCCACTCATCGGTGGTGATCGTCAGCGTGGCACTCATACCGCGAGCTGGGTGTCGACAGTACGGCCCGAGAATGCGCGGTGGACGGTTTCGGTTTCGATCCGGCCGTCTGTGGGTGCAGAGAATTCACCCACGAGCTTGCCGCCGCGCAGCAATCCAATGCGGTCCGCAACTTGACATGCACCGTAGACATCGTGCGTCACCATGAGGATCGTCTTTCCGGTGTCGGCAAGGTCGCGGATAAGGTCGTGGAACTCGTCAATGGCGCTCGGGTCCAGCCCTGACGTCGGCTCGTCCAGCAGCAGGATATCCGTGTCCCTGAGAATGGCCAGTGCGATCGCCACCTTCTGCCGCATGCCTTTCGAATAGTCTTTGAGCCTGCGCGCCCGCGAAGCCGGCGCGAGCGACACGCGATCCAGAGCGGCTTCCAGCGCGGGCGAGTCTTCGGACCGGCCAGCAAGTTGAAGAAAGTAGCGCAGGTTCTCAAAGGCGTTCAGGTGCTCGTACAGCGACGCCGCCTCGGGGAGGTAGGCAATCGCAGCGCGTGCCGCTTTGTGATCGGCGCTGACGTCTTTACCGTTCACCAGCACACGGCCGCCAGCGGCCGGCAGAAAACCCAGGAAGCTCAGCAGCGTTGTGGACTTGCCCGCGCCGTTGCCGCCCAGCAGCGCATAGACCTCGCTGCTGCTGAGGCTGAACGAGATCCCGCTCAGGACTTCCTTGTCCGAGCGGTAAACCTGTAACGCGTCTGCTTCCAGTTTCACAGTGGTCGTCACGTCGCCGGTACTCGCAACCTGGCTTAGAAGCGGAAGTCCGCTGAGACACGGAAGAACTGCGGGATGCCGGGCTGCACCCAGACGTTTGCGAATGAGTTGGTGTAATACTCTTCGTCGAACAGGTTATTGACCTCTGCCCGCAATCCCAGCGACTCCGAAACCTCATAGCTCGCGGCGATTCGTGCCGTCGTGTAGTCGGGCAGCCTGAAGGTCGGGTCACCGAATTCACCGCTGCGGTCGTCGACATAGGTGATGCCACCGATGAGCGTGAGCGGTCGTCCAGCCAGTTCCATCTCCTGCGCCACTTGCACGCTCAGCTGATGCTCCGGAACGTTGAGGAGGTCCGAGCCGGCCGGAATGAAGGCAAACGAGATGAAGTCCGTGTAGTCGTTCTTCGTTTCGGCATCGACGTAAGCATAAGACAGCCACAGGCTCGTTTCGTCGGTGACGTTACCGACGAGATCAATCTCGATCCCCTGGCTGCCCGCTTCGCCAACGGCCGTCGGATTGAAGTCGGCGTCGAAGGTCGCGATGTTCGACTGTTCGAGATCGAAGAACGCAAATGTACCGACGAGCGCGCCGTCGTTAAGCGCGAACTTGACGCCCACCTCGGTCGATTCCGAGATGTTGGGGTCGAGCCCGTTCTGATCCGTTGCGCCGGACAGAGGCCGGAAGTTTTCGCCGTAGACCGCGTAGATCGACACCGTATCGGTCGCCTGGTAGACCACACCAAATTGCGGGCTCACGCGAGACTCCGAGTACTCGGAGGTCGAGCTCGACAGCCGGTTGTTGAGTGATTGCTCGTAGTCGTCAAAACGGGCGCCCACGCGGATGTCCAGCTTGTCGGTCAGGCTGATCTGATCCTGGATGTAGAAGCCCACCGATTCCTGCGTTTCAACACGATCGAGCTGCGGCGCCAGGACGAGGCCCGACGCCGGGGAGTTGCCATAGACCGGATTGAAGATATTGATGCTCTGATCCGTGGTTCGGTCGCGAAAGGCAACCTGATCGTTCTCGAACTCATCCGCGTCGAGGCCAATGATGATGCGGTGCTGCAGGTTCCCCGTTTCGAAGCTGCCGCTCAGCTCTGCGCGGAAGACCTGGTAGGTCGCATCGTAGTCGCGGCTGCGGCTGAAGCGGCCAAAGTTTCCGGCCGCGTCCGGGGCACCGAAACCGTTTTCTGATGCCAGCCCGTCCAGTTCTGTCTCGCGGTAGTTGACGCCGACGAGCGCGCTCCAGTCTTCATTGAAATCGTGCTGGTACTCGATCTGATGGCCGAGCACGCCCGTTTCGATCGGGCCGTAGCTCGGTTCGCCGAGGAAGCGGCTCTCTGGAATCAGGCCCAGCTCGTCATCGATCGCGATCACGCCACGATCGAACGGCGTTTCCTGGTCGCTGTATTCCATTTCATAGATGAGCTGGCTCGTATCGCCGATACGCCAGGCAATCGAGGGGCTGAACAGCAGCTTTTCCGTTTCGATCGTGTCGCGGAAACTTTCGGCATCCTCGTAGGCGCCGACGATACGAATGGCGACCGTATCGGACAGTGGCGTGGTGTAGTCGAAGTCGGCCCGGTACGTGCTGAAGCTGCCCGCAGAGACGGAAAGTTCACCTGCCGTCTCGAATGTCGGCCGTTTGGTGACCAGGTTGACGGTACCGCCGGGCTCGCCGCGACCGTACAATGCGGCGCGCGGCCCTTTGAGGACTTCCACCGACTCAACCCCGGACAAATCCCGCGCACCACCGAAGCCGCGTCCGGCGTTGAATCCGTTTACGAGGAAGTTGCTCGGCAGGTTCTCATCCCCGACAAAGCCACGAATAGCGAAGCTGTTCCAAAGGCCGCCGAAGTTGTTTTGCCGGGCCACAGATGCTGACAGGTCCAGCGCCTGGACGAGATCGACAGAGCCCGCGTCGCGCAGTGTCTGCGCGTCAATCTTGAGTTCGGCCTGAGGGATTTCGAAAGGCTCAAAATCGCCTTGGTACGCCTGTCGCGTACCGATGACGGTGATCTGATCGATCTCGGAGCCTTCGGAACCGTCTGATTGGGCTGAAGCAACGTCAGACCAAAGTAGGGCCAAGGCTGCGCCGAGCAAGCAAGGCGCACAGGATTTGATGTTCATTGAAACTCTCCAAACGATTGAGACACTCACGAAACGCCTGAGCCGCCTGATTGACGTCAATGCAGGCGGATAGGCGTCCTGTCCTTGTTTTTTGCCGTTGGGTGAGTTGCAAAGATCGGCGTCATCGCCGAATAGGGTCGGCGCGCAAAAATCCTGCTGCGGCTGCAATGTTATATCATAACAACGATGCCGCGGAGCAACTGAGCGCAAGCAGGGCGCGTGCGGCGCTGTGTCAGTCAGCTCTGCCAACTGATTTCGAGGTCCGAGCGCCCTCAATCAGCTAGGATGCGCGGCATGCTCAATCCTGCCCTCATCGATCTGCTGGCCTGCCCGCGCGACGATTCGCCGCTGGTTACAGACGCCGAGCAGCTCAAAAGCAAAGGCGGTCAGGCTGTTTATCCGCTGCTTGGTGGCATCCCGTTCCTGTTCGCCGAACCTGGCGTAGCACTCGATGAATGGCGCGGTCGGTATCACGCCCGGCTGCAGCAGGTCGCGGAAGAGATCCGGCGCCTGCAGGAAACGCTCGCGCGCGACGACTTGCACGCGCTGACCCGCAAGCGGCTTGAAGACAGCGTGTCGGCGCTCACGGTGCATATCGATGAGCTCAAAACACTGCTTGAGCCGCTCGACGTCACGCACCTGACTGCTGACCACACGACCTATCTCGCGCTGCGTACGCGCTTGCCCGAAGACCAGGGGCTAGAGACCTACTACGCCAACCTGCACCGCGACTGGTGCTGGGGCGACGAAGAAAATGCACGCTCGTCGGAGCTCGTGCAGGCCGCGTTGGCGGGACACGACGTCGGCAAACTGCTCGTGCTGGGCGCGGGTGGCGGGCGACTGGCTTACGACCTGCATCAAGCCGCGTCGCCTGAACTGACCGTGGCGCTGGATCTCAGTCCGATCCTGTTACTGACGGCCAAGCACGTGGCGGCCGGCGAGACGGTGTCGCTTACGGAATTCCCGATTGCGCCGCGCGACATGGCCAGCGCCGCGGTGCCGCGCGAGCTCCGATCACCCGAGTCCGCGGCGCCTGGTTTCGAGCTCGTACTCGCCAACGCGCTACGCCCGCCGTTTAGACCTGGAAGCTTCAACACGCTGCTGACACCCTGGCTCGCCGACGTGATCGGCGCGTCGCTGGCAGATCAGGCCGCGCGCTGGAACCAGTTGCTGGCGCCCGGTGGGCAGTGGGTCTGGTTCGGGTCGCACGCGTATCGCGACGCCGATCCCGTGCAGTGTTTGAGCCTCGAAGAATCCGCCGCGATCATTGCGGATGCGGGCTTCTCCGAGCCCGAGATCACGGAAGCCGAGATTCCCTACATGGTGTCGCCTGCGAGCCGCCACGGCCGACGCGAGCGTGTTGTCGTCATGCGTATGACAAAAACCACAGATGTTGCCGCCCCCGCGCGGCATGTGGCGCTGCCCGACTGGCTTGTGAAAAGCGATCTGCCTGTGCCCAGTGCCGAGTACTTCCGCGTGCAGGCCGCGCAAACGCGCATCCACGCCTTCTTCATGGCGCTCGTCGACGGGCAACGCACGATCGGCGATATGGCCCGGCTCATGGAGGAGCAGCGCCTCATGCCCGCGGCCGAGGCCGAGGGCACGATCCGCAATTTCCTGATCCGCATGTACGAGGACAGCCGTGGCTATTCGACCTTCTGACGCGGGCGCTTAGGCCGAGCGGCACCAGGCCAGCGATACGGCGCCTGCGTCATCGATGGTGACGATTGCGTTCTGGCCAAACGCACGACCGAGCACGCGCGCATCCTCAACGTCGATCCCCAGCACGAGTACGCCGGGTTCGTCGGGCCATTCGCCTGACGGGTCGATGGCGACCGTGTCCCTGAGATCGAAGCCGCGCTCCTCGAGTCCTGCCCGCAGCGTGCGATCCGCAGCCGCATTGGCGTCGGCAGACTGGCGATCACTGCCCGGGTTGTAGGCCGTGACGATGGCGGCCTGAGTGACCCCCGCCCAACGCAACAGCGCCGCGAGTGCGGCGCTGTTGCTGCCAATCGAAAGATCGATGGGCGGGTCGGTCTGGACGCGATAGCGGGCGGCCCGGTAGGCAGCCTCCAGCGACCGGAAGTCCTTCAAGTGGGCGTCAGACCGGCTTGCGGAACACGAGCGTCATGCGGTCGCTCTCGCCGATGGCGAGGTAGCGGTCCTTGTCCTTGTCGCCGTGGCGCAGCGTCGGCGGCAGGCTCCAGACGCCACCATCGTGGTCGGCCGTGTCCTTGGGGTTGGCGTTGATGTCGGCGTCCTTGACGAGCTCGAAGCCTTCGCTCTCAAACATGGCAATCACTTCTGACTGCTTCAGGTAGCCGTTGTGGCCGCGCGTGTAGTTGTAAGGCGCATCTTCGTCGGCGCGGTGCTGCACGAGGCCGACGATGCCGCCGGGTTTGAGCATGCTGTAGAAGTGGGCAATCGTCTCATCGGTCATGTCCTTTCGTGCCAGGCCGTGGAAGCCGCGGAAGGTGACGACAGCATCGAGCTTGCCGGCCCAGTCGGAGGCTTCGTCGATTTCAACGGCAGCGACCTTCCCGGCATCAATGCCTGTCCACTCGGTAACGCGGCCTGGGAATGATTCGGGGAACGCCTTGAGGCGCGCTTTGCGTTCGTCGTCGACTGTCGCGTGGTAACGCTCGACGTCAGCACCGATGGCGACATAGGTCCCGCTGTCCGATACCAGAGGCGCCAGCACACGCGTGTACCAGCCGCCCCCTGGGCCATACTCGCCCACGGTCATGCCCGGCGTGAGACCGGAGAACTTCAGAGTCTCTGCCGGGTTACGAAATTCGTCGCGGGCGCGGTCGTCGGCGCGATAGTCAGCGGCAAGAATGTCTGCCATGCCATCGCCTTCGTGGTGTCCCGCGTGGGCGGGGGCCGCGGCGACAAGGGCCAAGGCCACAGTGAGGGTGCCGATTCGGATCATGAGCGGTGCTCCAGAAAGCCAGAATTTTGGGTGAGCGAAGTCTAGCAAACCCGGGCCCCCATGGCGTTACGGCCCATATGCAGCGCCGAAATCGGGTCTAGTTCCGGTTCCCGGGCGCAAAGCATGACTCACGTCTCAATACGGGCAGCCTGTCGATGACGCGTCGCCGCAAAACGACAATACTCGGCAGCCTGCATCTTGGGGCTAAAGTGCGTGGGAGACGCCACGACAGTAGAGCAGGGCGCCAACAGCGCGCCAAAACCGACTGTGCTGGTCATGACGGGCACGGGTCGGCTCTCTTCCGTTCTCGAACCGGGTGACGCCTGGGCGGCCGGTTCGGGCGGCCCCTCGGTTCGAGCATCAGACATGTGGCCGGGCGCCGGCGGCAAGGCCGTCGGGGCGCTGATCCGCCGCGCCATCAAGGCGCGCCGCAGCCAGGTGTCGCGCGTCGATCTCATGCCCCGCCTTCCGGATATGGAGTGTCTCTGCGTGCCTCAGGGCCGCGACGCCGCCTTGCTTGTCATCCGCGACTTGTCGGGTGGTGCCGCTGACCTCGAACGCATGCGTCGTCTGGCGTTTGAAGATCCGACCACGGGTCTGCCCAACCGGCAGCAGTTCTTCGAAGACCTCGAAAAAGTGGTGGGCATCCAAGGCCTGCGGGAAGGTCGCTCGGCCGTTTTGTCCGTACACCTGGGCCGCATTGAGGACAACGTTCCGGGCCTGAGCTCGTTCCAGCAGGACGCGCTGTTGCGTGAGGTCGCCGCACGGCTGACCACGCAGGTGCGCGGCTCCAACTCGGACCTCGAGGATGACATGGAGCGCGTGACCGTTATCGGCCGCACCGACTACCGGCAGTTTTCCATGATCCTGCCCGACATCGAGGCGGGCACCGACGCCGAGTCCGTCGCCGAACGCATCGTGGGCGCGCTGGCGCAGGCAATTCCCGTTGGTGACCGTTCCGTCCTGGTTTCCCCGGCCATCGGTGTAGCGCTGTACCCCCAGGACGGTGAAGACGCGCAGACGCTGTTCGACAACGCGCTCGTCGCTATGGAAGCGGCGCGCAACGACAACGTGCCCGGCTACCAGATGCATTCGGGGACGATGCGACTGCGGGCACTGCAGCGCCAGGATCTCGCGCTCGAGCTCAAGAGCGCACTCGACCGGGGTGCGTTCTCACTGAACTACCTACCCATCGTGGATGCGGTGACCAGCAAGCCTGTGGCGATCGAAGCGCTCGTGCGCTGGCCCAGTGCCTTGCTCGGAGAGCGCTCGGTGTCGCGCCTCGTCAATATCGCCGAGCGTACAGGGCTGATTGTTCCGATCGGCGAATGGGTATTGCATCAATCGCTGGCGCTGATCGCAGCAGCACGTACTGCGGGCAGCAACGCGAGGCTTGCCGTGAACATCTCCCCTCAGGAACTCTCGCGCCCGGACCTGCCCGATCGCGTCTTCGCCATCGCGCAAGAGTACGGCCTCGATTCCGATGTGCTTGAGTTCGAAATCACCGAGTCCACGCTGGCGCGCGATGCGGCCAATGGCTTCCCGCGCGTCAAGGCGCTGCGCGCGATTGGCGCTACCGTCGTGCTCGATGGGTTCGGCGCCGGCACCTCGTCTGTTGCGGCCCTGTCTCGGAGCCCCATTGACGGGCTCAAGATTGACCGTTCCATCGTGCGCGATGTCGTCACGAGCGACGCGGCGGCGGCGGCCTGTTCGGCGGCGGCGGCCATGGGTAAGGAACTCGGCTTGCGACTCATCGCCGTGGGTATTGAGACGAGCGAGCAGGCTGCAGCGCTTGCGGGAATGGGTTGTGAGCAGCTGCAAGGCTTCCTGTTTTCGCGCCCCGTCGATTCGCACACAGTGCTTGAGCTGGGCCCGACCTCAGTCACGACACAGGTGGCGGACTAGACCATGGCCGCAAGCGACACCTTCATCGACCGCCTTACGATGACCTCGATCGAATTCACGGGAGACTCGGCCGAGGAACGTGAGGCGATGCTCGAGGCGGCGGCACCCGCGCGTGTCATGCTGATCGTGCGCGATCGTGAGGCGCGGCACTGGGCGCCGCGCTGGTTCCGCAATGCGGGCCTCGAAGTGGTGTTGCCCGACGACCCGCGCCACGCCATAGCCGACGTGACCTCGGAGCAGCCCGACATCGTCGTCATCGATGCGGGCCTCAAGAACGCAAATGGCCAGCCTGTTTATGCCTCGCTCGCGGCTGATAACGCACCGCGCCCCATCGTATTTGCGTTGTGCAAAACACGACGGGAAACCCAGGCGGCGCTCAAGGCACGCAATATCGACGTGCTGCGCAAGCCCCACGACTGGGAAATGATCGCGCGTCGCGTGGCCCACACGGGCGACAAGATCGTGCTCCAGCGGCGGCTCGCATTCGCCGAAAAATCGTTGCGCGACGCACAGAAGTTTGCCGATGACGCGCGCATGCAGCTCAAGTCGCGCGACTCGTTTGAGCCCGTCACAGGTCTGCCCAACCGCGCCCGGTTCAAGGACGTCGCCAAGCGCAGCATGACCGCCGTCGAGCGCGACGACAACATGCTTGCGGTCGTCGTTGCGGGCTTTAGCCGGTTCCGGCTTGTGGTCGAAGCCATGGGCCAACAAGCAGCTGACCAAGTGCTGCTCGAGATTGGTGACAGCCTGTCGGCCTGCCTCAAGGAGGCCGCCGATACGCCTGTGCAGGCGCGCGGTCTGCGTACGTCCATGGTCGGCATCCTTGATCACGCGCGGTTCGGCATCATGCTGACCTGGTCGGGCGACGACGATGAGCTTGCGCGCTTCCAGCAACGCCTTATGCAAGCGCTGGCCCGACCGATTCAGGTCGGCGGTCAGACGGTCTACCTGTCCGCATGCCTCGGCATCGCGATGTACCCTGATGACGCCGATAACGTCGACAGCCTGCTGCAACGTGCTGACAACGCCATGCGTGCCGCGCAGGGCCGTGGTGGTGGTGTGCGCTACCACTGCGCTGAAAGCGACGCGGCGGCCGTACGCAAGCTTGAAATCGAGCACTTGCTGCACGAAGCGCTCGACGCCAACGAGCTGTCTCTGGCCTATCAGCCCGTGGTGGACATGCCGAGCGGCGACATCATCGCCGTCGAGGCGTTGCTGCGTTGGCACCGGCCCGACGGCACGAGTATCGCGCCCGATCAGTTCATCGGCATCGCTGAAGAATCTGGCCTGATCATCCGCGTGGGCGACTTTGTGCTTGACCAGGTCTGCCGCCAGTACAACCGCTGGCGCGTGGCCGGGCTCGACTGCCCCGTGCTCTGCATCAATGTGGCGCGCGGCCAGATCACGGACCCCGAGTTTCCGGATCGCGTTGAGGCGATTCTCAAGGCGCACCAGGTGCCCGCGTCGATCATCGAGCTCGAGATCTCGGAACGTGGTGCCCTGCAGGGTGACTACGAAGTGATCAACCAGCTTGAACGGCTCAAGGCCATCGGCGTGCGGCTGTCCATCGATGACTTCGGCACGGGCGATTCGGCGATCAGCTACATTAAGGACCTGCCGGCCGACGTCATCAAGATCGATCGCGGCTACATTGCCGGCATGCTGGGTAACAGGAAGGACCTGGCTATCACCTCGGCCATGGTCGCTCTGGGCCAGCGTCTCGATATGCTGGTCATCGCAGAGGGTGTCGAAACCGAGGCGCAGCGCGACGCGTTGATCGAGCTCGGCTGCCGGGCCTGTCAGGGCTTTTTCTACGCCCGTCCGACCACGCCGGCGGATTTCGCCGAGATGCTCGAATCGGGCCTCCCTGACCCCTCTGACGCGGACGTTTAACGACCACGTTATGAGAACGGCGTCACAGTTTTAGGTGGCGCGCCCCGGACCTCGTCAACGCCTCGAAGTCACTTCTCCTGCCTAATTGGCATATAGCAATTGGGGCTGACCGGGATGGTCGGTACAACGGGAAGGGGATTCATGAAGAGCACGAGACTATCTCTTGTCGGGATGTGTGTCGCGGGGCTACTAATGGCCGCCAACGCGCTGCAGCCGGCGATGGCGAGTACGGCCAAGGCGGGCCTCTCGCACCCAATGTTGTTCCAGCACATCTCGAACGACCAAGGGCTCTCGCAAAGCAACGTCACGTCCATTCACCAGGATCGCGACGGCATGATGTGGTTCGGCACCGAGGACGGCCTGAACCGGTTTGATGGCTACACGTTTGAGCAGTTCAAGCGCGAACGCGGCAACCCGGACGCACTGCCCAACGATTTCATCTGGGATATCGTTGAAGACGCCAAGGGCGATCTCTGGCTTGCGACGAACGGCGGTGGCCTCGTACGCTACGACCGCGCCAACAACCGCTTCGTCAGCTTCCGCCACGACGCCAACGATCCCAGCAGCATTTCCGCCAACATCGTGCGCCGGCTTGCGTTCGATCCCCAGGGCAACCTCTGGGTGGCGACACGCGGTGGCGGCCTGGACCGCTTCGACACGACCAGCGAGACCTTCCGTCGCTACCGCCTGTCGGGTGACGCGCAGGCCGCAGATCAGCTCTTTGCCCTGCACGTCGACCGCGCTGGCCGCCTTTGGGTAGGTGGCGATCACGGTCTCACGCGCATCAACATCGAAACCGAACAGATGGTCTCTTACGCGCACAATGCGGAAGCGGCCGGCAGCCTGACACGCGGCAGCGTGCGGGCCATCCTCGAAGACCACCTGGGCAACCTCTGGGTCGGCACCTACGGCGGTGGCCTGAGCAAGCTTCCCGCGGGCGACGACCAGTTTGTCACGTTGCGCCATGACGCGGCAGAAGCCAACACGCTCACGGGCGACCGCATCCAGTCGCTCTTCGAGGACCAGTCACAGCGTATCTGGGTGGGCACGACGTCAGGTCTGAACCTGCTCAACCCCATCGACAACACGCTGGTGCGCTACACGAACATCCCGGCCGAAATAACCAGCCTGAGCGACAACAACATCACGACGATGTTTGAAGACCGCTCGGGCCTCATGTGGTTCGGCACCAAGACAAGTGGTATCAATACCTGGAACCCGCGCACCTGGGGCTTCGGCTTCGAACCCGCACACGAGATGACGGCCAGCGCCGAACGGGCACCGGTCGTCACGTCGTTTGTTGAAGACACTCGCGGTCGGCTTTGGGTCGGCACGTTTGGTGATGGCCTCAACGCACTCGATCGCGGCAACGACACGTTGACGCGTTACTTCACGGGTGCAGATGGCGGCCAGGCAATCCCGGGCAACCACGTTATGAGCCTGCTGCGCGATCGCGAGGGTGCGGTCTGGGTCGGCACGCTGCGCAACGGCATCACACGTATCGACGCCGATGCGCAGGTGATCGACTCGCTGCGCCACAACCCTGATGACGCCGGCAGCCTCGCGGCCAACGGCATCATGAGTCTTTATGAAGACCGCGCAGGCCGCGTCTGGGTCGGCACCTTTGGTGGCGGCGTCAGCCGCTACGACCGTCGCACGGGTCAGTTTACGAACTACGCCACGGGCGCCAGCGGCCTGGAAAGCAACCGCATCACGGCATTCGCCGAAGACCCGTCGGGTCGCATGTGGGTGGGCACCGATGCCGGTGGCTTGTCGCTCTACGACCCGGCCACGGACAGCTTCCACACCTACCGCCATGATCCCGATGTTGTCGGCACGCTGGCTGATGATTCGGTCTACGACATCGCCGTTGACGCCGACGGCACCGTCTGGGTGGGCACGCGCGGTGGCGGTCTCGATCGCGTTATGGGCGAGACCCGCACGCTCGAAGCCATCACATTCGCGAACCTGTCCGAAGTGGACGGGCTCGGCAATGACACGATCTACGGTGTTGAATTCGCGTCGGGCGGCTGGCTCTGGCTCAGCACGAACTACGGCATCACGCAGTACCACCCCGAGAGTGGCGAGATGCGCAAGCTGCACCGCCGCGACGGCCTGCAGGGTGAAGAGTTCAACTTCGGCGCGCATTATCGCAGCGAGTCGGGTGAGCTCTTCTTCGGTGGCACGAACGGCTACAACGCGTTCTTCCCCGAGCAGATCGCACGCAACAGCATCGCGCCCCTCATCGCGCTCACGGGCTTCTTCCACGGCAACGACCCCAAGAAGGAAAACGTACCGCTGGACGAGGACGGTAACGTCACGCTGGACTGGCGCAACAATGACGTCGGCTTTGAATTCGCCGCGCTCGATTTCACCTCGCCGCAGAACAACCTCTACCAGTTCAAGCTTGAAGGCTTCGACAAGGAGTGGATCGACCTCGGTAACCGCCGCCGTGTGACTTACACCGATCTCGCTGCGGGCCGCTACCTGCTGCGTGTCCGAGCCGCGAATGCCGACGGCGCCTGGAACGAGGCCGGCTTCACGGTACCGATCGCCGTGGCCGCCGCACCCTGGGCGACCTGGTGGGCCTACTTGGGTTACTTCCTGCTCGCGCTCAATATCGCGCTGGGCCTGTACTTCAGCCACCGCCGCCGCCTGGCACGTGAAGCTGCCTACAGCCGCCGGCTCGAGCACGAAGTGCAGGCGCGCACCTCGAAGCTCGCGGACAACAACAAAGAGCTGCATGTCCTCAACAGGAAGCTGCAGGAGTCGAGCCTGAGCGACCCGCTTACGGGTCTGCGCAACCGCCGCTTCGTCTTCGAAGAAGTGTCGCGTGACCTCGAGGTCATCCAGCGCCGCTTCGAGAACGACCGTAACGGCGTCGACACCGAAGACGCGGCTGACCTCGTGTTTATGATGATCGACCTGGATCACTTCAAGCCGATCAACGACACCTACGGCCACGCCGCGGGCGACAAGATGCTGCTCGAGCTGCGCGACCTGCTGCTCGACACCTGCCGTCGCTCGGACTTCGTCGTGCGCTGGGGTGGCGACGAGTTCGTTGTCATCGCCAAGCAGTCGCGCCCCGAGGAGGCCACAGCACTCGCCGAGCGGATTCGCTCGCGGATCGAGAGCCGCGCGTTCGACATCGGTGATGGCCAGACGGCGCGTACGACCTGCTCGGTCGGCTTCGTCGCCTACCCGATGTTCGAAGGTCAGGCTGAAGACGCCAACCTCGACAACGTGCTCAACATCGCTGATTCGCTCATGTACGAAGCGAAGAAGCAACGTAACTCTTGGGTCGGCATGCTGGCCCCGGATGAGGCGGTGACGAGCGCCAACTTTGATCATGACTCGATCGAGTCCACCTCGATCCTGTTCCGCGCACGTCGTGCGCACAACCTGTCCAGGTATAACCCGGACGCAACACCTTCGCGGGCACCTCGCCTGCAGGTCGTTCGATAAGGGGGCCGGGTCATGGAGATTGCTAATCAAAAAACGCTCTTGGCACTCGGTGTAGCGATTGTGCTGGGAATCATCACCACAGTTTCCGCGCCGACGACAGAACGTTCGACGGTGACTGCTGGCCAGACGGACGATTCGCGAGATGAGACCGTTCTGCCGATCGTGGCAAACGAATCGCATGGGAGATCGACGTCGCTGTCTATCAGCGTCGAGCACGACACGGTTGCGTACGTGTCAGCGCTCGAGCGTGAGCACGACGCTGCAGCAGCGTTGGTCGCCGAAAGGCTCGCGGCGGAGCGTTCATCGCGCGATAAACGTAGCGAGCACGCTGAGCGAGACGCTCAGGTCGACCCCACATCAAAGATGAGCGGTCGCCTGGCAGCACTCGCAGCCGCAGGTGGCAATACGCCAGTTGAGGTCGTCGTCAGCTACGCCGATCACCCGGAATTGTTCGATGACGCGCGCGTCGCCGAGCTTGGCGGTGAGATCCTGCGCAGCTACAACAATCTGGATGTGCGTGCCATTCGCCTGCCCGCCGGCAGCCTCAATGAGCTCGCGCTTGAAATCCGCGTTGATCGTCTGTCGCTCGACGCTCCGGTGAGGTCTGTATCCGAGTCCGCACGCATTGCCGCCAACGTGCCCGAGGGCGCGCAGGCCAATGCCGTCTGGGAAGGCGCAGGTGTCGGTGTTGCGATCATCGATTCAGGCGTTGCCACACACAGCGTGCTGGCGGATACCGCGGTGCAGTTCGACTTCACGAACGGCCAGAATCCTGTTCCGGTGGTGCTCAATGGCGTCGTTGTCGTGCCAAACAGCGTGCCGCGCGCCGATCAATTCGGTCACGGCACGCACGTTGCGGGCATTGTTGCGGGCGCTGGCACGGACAGCGCCGGCGAATTTCAAGGCACGTCGACGCAGGCCCCGCTGCTCGCGATGCAGGTACTCGATGAAAAGGGTGCGGGCAGCATGTCTGATGTCATGGCGGCACTCGACTGGCTCGTGAGTTACGGCCACTACTACAACATTCGCGTTGTGAACCTGTCTCTGGGCAAAACGGTCAGTGAGTCCAATGCCACCGACCCGCTCGTACTGGCTGCCGAAGCGCTTTGGGACTCCGGCGTTGTGGTCCTTGCCGCTGCTGGCAACGATGGCCACAACGGAAATTTCACGATCAACAGCCCCGGCAATTCGCGCAAGATCATTACCGTCGGCTCGCTTACGGACGGCGGTACGGGCAGCGACCTCAACGATGACTACGTCTCGACGTTCTCCTCGCGCGGTCCGACGGTCGGCGACCTGGTGCTTAAGCCTGATCTCGTGGCGCCCGGCAATAAGATCGTCGCAGCGATTCCCGGTGATTCCGTGCTGAAGAACCTGCTGCCGCAGCGCAATGGTGTCTGCAGCATGGCCACCTGCTCGGGCCTGTACCTGGAACTCTCAGGCACGAGCATGGCAACCCCGATGGTCGCCGCAGCCGCAGCACGCATGCTGGCCAAGGACCCGACGTTGAGCCCCGACACGGTCAAGGCCCGCCTCATGCGCTCGGCGCGCAAGGTCGACGGGGAGCCGACGTCGTATGGCGCTGGTGTACTGGATGTGGAGGCCGCGTTGAATGAAACGGGATCTGTGCCAGGCCTCGCGCTCTCGCCCGTCATGATCCGCGATGAAGCCAGTAACGGCATCCTTGTGGAAGACACGGGCGGCCTGTGGGGCGACTCACAGTGGGCCGCCGGCTACCTGTACCACTCGGGTTTCAACTGGTCGCAGGCTGATAGTTCGACCACGGACAACGCGCTGAGCGGGATTTCGTCGACGGGCTTCCTCTGGTCCGACGAAGTGGGCGCCAACGGCTTCCTCTGGTCGGATGAAGGCGTCTGGGCCAACGGTTTCCTCTGGTCCGACGAGGGTACCGGCGAGAACGTCTGGGCCCGCGGTTTCCTCTGGTCCGATGAGGCCGGTGGTACGGGCGCACGCAGCCTGCTCGACACTGACTGGGAGTCTTACGGTTCGCTCTCCGACGATCCGTAAGCAGAGATAAGAAGAAACGAAAAGGCCCCGCAGGCGTATGCCCGCGGGGCCTTTTTCATGGTGTCGCTTTGGGCTCAGTCGGCGGCGCGCTTGGCCTCGCCGAAGTGATCGGCATAGTCGGCGATGGACGCCTCGATAACCTTGAGCGCGTGATCGCGGCCGTAGGGCTCGACGCCTGTCACGGGCTGCGTCTGGCCCGGCTTCATCTTGTAGGTCAGAAAGTAGTGGCGGATCCGTTCAATCGTGATCGTCGGCAGGTCGTGGATGTCGCGAATGTGGCCGTGCACGAAATCGCCGTCGAGGATCGCGACGATTTTGTCATCCGCCTCGCCGCCGTCGACCATTTGCAGGCCGCCCACGACCCAGGCATTGAGTGTGATCTCCGCGCGGTTGATCGGGCGTTCACTGACGACGCAGATGTCGATCGGGTCGCCGTCGCCGCGCGTGGAGCGCGGGCTCAGGGCCGACACACGTTCGGCGCAGTAAGTCTGCGGAATAAAGCCATAAAGGCAGGGCATCTGTGCCGTCGTACGCTGCGGACGGTCGACATGGATAAAGCCCGTCGACTTATCGATCTCGTACTTCACGTGGTCGAACGGCGTCATCTCGACGAACACATTGACGTGCTCGGGGGCGTGTTCGCCTGGTGACAGACCATGCCACGGGTGCGGACGGTGAAATGCATAGCCAGCCTTTTCGGTCACTTGATATATCCCAGCTTTTCGCGCGTGATGAGCACGCGATGGGCCGCGAGGTCCGGCGTGAGCTTGGCCGTATCAATGGCGAGCTCAGGCGTCTCCGGCGCCTCGTAGGGGTCATCAATGCCCGTGAAGCCCTTGATGATACCCGCACGGGCTTTGGCATACAGGCCCTTGCGGTCGCGTGCCTCACAGACTTCGATGGGCGTGGCCACATGGATTTCTATGAAGCCGCCCACGGGCGAGATGACCTCGCGCACTTGTTTACGCGTCTGGGCGTAGGGTGCGATGGGCGCACAAATGGCGATGCCGCCGTTCTTCGTGATCTCGCTGGCCACGAAGCCGATGCGCTGGATGTTGAGGTCGCGGTGTTCCTTGGAAAAGCCGAGCTCGCTCGAGAGGTTCTTGCGCACGATGTCGCCGTCGAGCAGCGTCACGGGTCGTGAGCCGTCTTCGAGCAGCTTGGTCATGAGGGCGTTGGCCACCGTCGATTTGCCCGAGCCCGAGAGCCCCGTGAAGAACACGGTAAAGCCCTGCTTGTTCCTGGGCGGGTAGGCCAGGCGCAACTCCTCGACCACCTTGGGGTAGGAGAACCAGTCGGGGATGTCGAGACCCTCGGCGAGCCGGCGACGGAACTCCGTGCCCGACAGCGTGAGCACGGTGTCGGACGGGTCGGTCGCGTCAGCGGGCACGTACTCAGCCTTGTTCTCCACGTAGACCATCATCTTGAAGGGCACCATCGTGATGTCCATCTCGGCCTCGTGTTCGCGGTAGAGCTCCTGCGCGTCGTAGGGACCGTAGAACGGGTTGCCGTCTTTATCGTTGCCTGGGCCGGCGTGGTCTCGGCCGACGATGAAGTGCGTGCAACCGTAGTTCTTGCGGATGAGCGCGTGCCAGATGGCCTCGCGTGGGCCGGCCATGCGCATGGCCAGATTGAGCAGGCTCAGCGTCGTGGTCTGGTCGGGGTATTGCTCGAGCACGTGCTCGTAGCAGCGCACGCGCGTGAAGTGGTCGATGTCGCCAGGCTTGGTCATGCCCACGACGGGCTGGATGAGCAGGTTGGCGTCGACCTCGGCCGCGGCGCGGAATGTGATTTCCTGGTGCGCGCGGTGCAGCGGGTTGCGGGTCTGGAAGGCCACGACTTTGCGC
>CALBPI010000012.1 GCA_937899415.1 uncultured Gammaproteobacteria bacterium
GCACCACCGTCCGCTGGGCTTCAACCAGCTGCTTTGCTACCTAAGCTACCGATCCGTGTTGGTGGAGAGGGAGGAGTCGAACCTACAAGACCCATTTGGGTTCCCGGGTTACAGCCAGGCTATCTCGCCGGTGAAAGCCTCTCCGGTGTTGGGGCTGACGGTGAGCCTCGAACTCACAACCTGCTGTTTACAAGACAGCTGCTCTGCCACATTGAGCTACATCAGCATTTACACAATCCGCATTGATAAAGAGCATTCCAGCGGGGCAACAAAAAACCCCGGTGGTTTCTGGAACCGACCGGGGTCTCTACGGGGAGTACTCCTGGAAGGTTCGCGTGTCGCGCCTCCCGAAATACGAGTACTGGAAGGCTAGGCTAAGCGCGCCTCACAATTCGTGGGGAGCGCATCAAAAAGGTCGAACGCAAAAAGCGACATCGGTGTCGTACTGGACAGGCGCACGCGACTGACCAGGCGGGCATAGGTATGCGCGTGCTGTTGATCGGCGATTGCGGTGTCGAGTTGGCGAACGGTCTTGTTCATAGCGAGAGCGAGTATACGCAGCTACCTCTGCGGGTCAACACTAAAGTGAACAAAAGTTCTGAAAAAGCGAACCGTACGATACGCGCTAGGGCTTCGTGCTGCGCTTCGCCTTGGCTTTGCGAACAGAGTTGAGCCAGTTTTCCAGTGTGGATTCCTGGCGCGCCGTCAGATCGAGTGCGCCGGCCATGAGCTCGATCGTATCAATGACGCGGTTACGAATGGCGGCGCCGACCTCATCGCCGGGAATGCTCGGGCCTTTGCCGAACAGGATCCAGCCGGGTGAGACATTGGTGATCTCGGCGATGGCCTCGATGATCTTCAGGTTGGGGTTCTTCGGCTCTGTGGTCTCAAGCCGATGCAATCCCGTTTTGGACAGGTTGATACCGTAGTCTTTGAGCGCAGTCCGAAGCGCTGCCGGGTTCATTTGCGCCCGCTGGCGCGCGGCGCGAATGCGACTGGCGATGTCTTTGGTGTCGTCCACGATGGTCTGGCGTTCGTACTGGCAACAACTAGCATACCGCTGGTGCGGTGCCTGGACAGGGAATGCGCGCTAAAACTTCTTCACGCTCTTGAGATACGCGGCAACGTCACCGTAGCCGCCAGACTTGCCGGAGAACTTCACGAGATTGCGCGCGG
Organism: uncultured Gammaproteobacteria bacterium; assembly: GCA_937899415.1. GTDB lineage: Bacteria > Pseudomonadota > Gammaproteobacteria > Steroidobacterales > Woeseiaceae > CALBPI01. Next base: position 1,177 of record CALBPI010000012.1, read on the forward strand.
TCTTGAGCCACTCGAGTGTGCTGGGCGTTCCGGACTCAACAGCCTCGGCAAAGTCCGCGTTCGAGAGCCCGCGTTCGCTGCCGCCGTCGAGGATCTCGGCAAGCACCTGGTCTTTGGCCGCATCGATCAAGCCGTCGATATCGGCACCCGAATAGAAGTCGGTGGCCTTGGCCAGCGCGTCGGCGTCCAGGGCCTCGGTGGGGATGCCGGCCGTTTTCTGTCGGATCATCTCGGCGCGATTGACGGCATCGGGTGGCGGCACGAACACCTGCCGCGCAAAGCGGCCGGGTCGTTTCATGGCCGGGTCGACGTCCCAGGGCATGTTGGTGGCGGCCAGTACGAGCACGGCGTCGTTCGCATCAGCAAACCCGTCCAGCTGAGCGAGAAATTCATTGACAACGGTGCGCGCGCCACTGGACATCGCTTTGGAGCGCGAGTACGCCAGCGCGTCCAGCTCGTCAAAAAACAAAACGCTGGGTTTCTCCTCGCGAGCCTGTTCAAAGAGTGCGGCCAGGTTGCGCTCGCTCTCACCCATCCACATCGTCAGGACGTCACTGATGCCAACCGCAATAAAGGTTGCGCCACACTCACCGGCGATCGCACGTGCCATGAGGGTCTTGCCGCAACCAGGCGGGCCGTAAAGCAGTACGCCGCCGCCAGCCTTCTTGCGGAAGCGCTGAAACAGGCCGGGGTTCCTGAAGGGCTCGATGATCTGCAGGCGCAGCTGCTTTTTGAGCTTCTCCATACCGACCACGTCGTCAAACGTGACGGCGGACGCCGCTTGCGGGCGCAGTGCCGTGACCTTGTCGCTGCCGCCAACGACAGACAGCGCGGGCCCCGTCGGTTGCGACGTTTCTATCAATGTCTCGAGTGACGCCACGGGCAAGAAGTCTGGCAGGGTTCGGGCCTTGCGGTAGGCCTCAAGGGCGCCGGTCCTGTCACCGCTGTCGAGCAGGCAACGGGCGATACCCGTCTGCGCTTGCGCATTGTCGCTTTCGGCGCGAAGGACGAGCTCGAACTGCTGCTGAGCCGCCTCAACGGCGCCCTGGTCCAGGAGGGCGTCGGCGTACTCAGCCCTCAGTTCGGTATCGAAGGGGTTCGCGAGCAACCCTTTTTCGTAATCATCCAGCCCTGACATCTTTAGTCCCCGGCCGTTAGCGCATGATCCGACGGAGCAGGGACGGCCAGACCCAACTGTAAACCACGTAAACAATGAACACGGTTGCGATGGCGCCCTTGTAGGCCTCGAAGGGCGTGCCATCGAGCAGCGTGGATCGGAACATCGTCACGGCTACAAACCAGATCCCGATGGCGCCGCCCCAGCCCCACTTCTGCATAGGCCACAGCGGGATCATGGACCAGTGACCGGCAACGCGAAGCTCGTTGGCGCACTCAACGATTTCGGGGTCGTCGGGGTAGTTCAGCGCCAGCTCCGCAGCAATGCCCCTGGCCTCGCGGGTTTTGCCGCGGTCGAGCAGCATCTGCATGATGCGCAACGTTGTGCCCACCTGGTTGGGGTGCTCACGCATGAGCGTGCGCAGCCTGCGCTTCTGTTCCGCATCCGGTTTCAGGATAAAGCCGCACAGCGTGTGTACATTCAGCGCGCCTTCGTGCTGCGGATTGATGCGGAGCGCCTCGGCGGCGAGACGTTCCGCCTTCTCGATCATGTAGCTGTCGAGCATCACCTGCGCGTAGTCTGCGTAGAGATCCGCCGATTCCGGGTAATCCTCGAGCATGGCCAACAACGACTGCTCCGCGGCCGCGTAGTCATCGCGTTCATGAAAGATCTGTGCCTGGACATAGCGCGCCGAATATGACGATGGCGCCTGTTGCAACACACGCGCCGCGAGCTCCTCGGCTGTCTCGAGGTCGTCCTTGAGCCAGGCGTTCCAGGCCGCGAGCTCCAGCAGATCGGTGCTGTCGGGGAACTGCTCCAGCGCCATGCCGAGGCGCTCCTCCGCAGCCACGTGGCGTCTGCGATTCACCAGTTCGCCGATCTGTGCGACCGCTGTGTCGTGATCGATGGGTGCGTCGTCCATTGCCATTACGCAAGCTCTCCGTTGATTGCCACGAGTGTGCCCACCAGCAGATTGATGCCAAACGACGCGACAACAGCCACCGCGACGGTCACATAGGGCGACGGCGGCGGGCGTCCCGAGAGATTCATGGTCCGGTACACCTGGCGGTGCAACAGGAAGAACGCGCCGCAGAGCCCAAAGCCAATGGCGCGGATGTAGATTCTTGCTTCGCTGGGAATTCTGGGGGACTCCGGCCCCTCGCTGGCGGTAATCGCCCAGATGACGGCGCCGATACTAAGCGCTGCCGCCAGCAGCAGCCAGATCATGTCCTTGGCAAGACGTTTGAGTCGCGAGGCATTGATCATGGCCACCATGGTGACCGCCAGGCCGCCGCCAAAAAACGCAGCAGCAATCAGGGCACCAACAGAGTAGATCGGTACCAGGGTCGTTTCTGCCAGAGAGGGGGATAGCAGATCGTCGTCTTGCATTGGTCTTCTTGTTGCCGACTGAGCGACTAAAACTATACCAGTGCGGCCCGCTGGTGAAATCCCGAAAGCCAGGGAAGGATCTCAAACCCCAATGGCACAACAATCAGCGCCGACAGCCGGGATCGGAGATATCGCTGCCACGCGGGGCCTCGATCGTGGAGTTTGCAGCGAGTTGCCCGTTTAGCCCGAGCGAGGGTCGCCGCGCGACAATCCGGCGCTCACAGCGCAGATCAGCGCGCAGTCGCCGAGAGAATCAGGAAGCCGAACGCAATGACGCTCAGCCAGCCGCGGTCATGGCGGCATTGGCAACGGCGGCCGCGGCGTCATCGATCAGGGCGTCGACGGTCGCGTGTCGCTCGGCATCGAAGCTCGCAACGCCTACGCTCCAGTTAATGTGCGCCTGCACCTCCGCCGGTAGCTCATCACGCAGGGCCGCAAGGCGCTTGAGGGCTGGCGCCGCCTGGTTCGTGGTGTTGGTCACAAGCACCACAAATTCGTCACCACCGATCCTTGCGATCACATCGGCGGAGCGAAAGCAGCGTGTGAGCAGACGCGAGAACTCGGCGAGCACACCGTCGCCCACCTGGTGACCGTGTTGGTCATTGATGCGCGCAAAGTCATCGAGATCGAAGTAGAGCAGCTCGGCGACCGTGCCCAGGCGTTCGCATAGCGGCAGCACGTGGCTTGCGACCGCAAAGAAGCCGCGCCTGTTGATGAGCTGGGTGAGCTCGTCGACGGACGACTGCGCCAGTGTCACAAACTCCTCCTCGACCATGCGGGCGAGGTCGTCGAGGATCTCGAACTCCTTCTCGCTGAGCGTTCTCGGTGCGCGGTCGATGAGACACAGCGTGCCGATGCGTTGCCCTTCGGGTGCCTTGATGGGTCGACCGGCGTAGAACCGGATGTCGGGGTCCTCGGTGACGAGCGGGTTGTCATGGAAGCGCTCGTCTTCGGCGGCGTCTTCAACATAGAACACGGCATCGTCGAGGATGGCGTGCCCGCAGAAAGAAATATCGCGCCGCGTCTCGGTGGCATCGAGTCCCTGGCGAGACTTGAACCACTGCCGGTGGCTGTCAACGAGGCTGATCAGGCAGATATCGACATTGAAGATCTGCTTGGCCAACTTCGTGACCCGGTCGAACCGGTCCTCGGGATAGGTGTCGAGTATCTGCAGCGCGCGCAAGCAACTGATGCGCGCCGCCTCATCAATTGGAATCGCTGGTTTCTTCATGAAAAAGATCTGCCGCCTTTGTCTCGATAGCGTCCGAGTCTTAGGGAGCTTGAGCCCCTCGATCTGCGAGGCCGGACTTCCGCGCAGCACCGCCTGAAACCGCGCTGTCAGCAAGTCCAATCCGCCCGGGCGACGCCTGGGAGGCTATCTCTGACGCGACCTGCAATCACTTGAATGCGATGACCTTTTCGCCGCCCTGAATCGATGGCGTAGCGTGAAACGCCACCAACCGCCTTCGGAGTCTTCGATGTCAAAACGCATCCTCGCAGCTGGTCTTGTGTGCTCGTTGGCGCTGCTGGCGGCAGCTTCCACGGCGGGTGACCTGCCCGACCGGGCATATCCGGCCAAAATGGTCAGAACCAAAGCTGACGAGACGCCGTTTCAATCCTTCTTCCCTGGGATCTCGCTGTATCCCCTGTATGGCACGTTTGAAGGGCCAGGTCCTCATTCGGTGATTGTGCGTAACGACCCCGCGATCGCGGAGGAGGTTGCCCACACCCATACCAACGGCTATTGGGCGGTGGTCGTGTCAGGGCGCCTGATGCACTGGGAGCTTTCTGAGCCTGACCGCGGTCCGATCCTGACCGCGGGTGCCTCCTGGTTTCAGCCCGGAGGCGTACCGCACGCGGACCTGTGCCTCGGGCCCGAGGTTTGCATCACCGTGATCAACTGGCTCGACGAAGGCGACTTCAAGCCTGTCGAGTAGGCCAGCACCATGGCATCTACGCATCCCTCGGATATCCTGGTGTTCGCCGCCGCAGCGCTAACCGCGCTCATCGCCGCGCAGTCTGTGCGTCACGTCTCGTCCGGGCGGCCTGAGCTTGCAGCGACAGCGCGATGGCTTGGCGTCGGTCTTGTGGCCTGGTCCGCCGTCGCAATCCTCGCGTCAACGATTTCGTTCTTCCCCCAGAAAACGACCTTCGTGGATGGCGATCTTCCGAGCTTCCTGGCGCTGAACACGCTCATCATGATGTTGCCTGGAATTTTCGTTGTGGCAGCGCTCGCATCCGAGCGGGTTCGCGCAGTCGCTTGGTTGGTACCCGCCTACGCCCTGATCGGCATTCACGTGTACCGGCTCGGCGGCGGTGCGATCGTCCAGCTTGGCCTCGAAGGACTGCTGCCGCCCTACATGGCCTACACCACCGGCTTCGGCGATATGATTGTGGGCGCGACAGCTCTCCCAATCGCGGTCGGGATGTACCGGGGATGGCGCGGCGCCCGCATCGCGGCCGGGGCGTGGGCTGCATTTGGGTTGCTGGAATTCACCAATGCGGTGGTTGCCGTTCAGCTGTCGTTTTTCGGCGTCCTGCAGCCGGACATTGAGCCCGCGATGGTTGGCTTTCCCCCGATGTCGACGATCTGCCTGTTTCAGTTGCCGTTTGGGGTCATGACGCACATCTGGCTCCTGATGCGCCTCAGGAGGGGTCTCGCCTAGTCGCTTAGCGTGCTGCGCAAAAAATGGTCGATAATGCTGCGTCGAAACAGCAAGGCCAGCGCGACGAGTTGGCACACCAGGAACACGCCAATACCGGCATAAACGGTCATCGGTGACGCCATGTCGACTGGCATTGGGTGCAACGCCTGAGTGATGAGACCGTGCGAGTAATCAAACGCACCGAGTGCGTTGTAGATCACGAGTGCGCCCCAAACACGAACACCGCGACGCGCCCAGAACGCATACACCATCAGCGGCACCAGCATGCCGAGGATGGCATCGCTGAGCCAGGGACCAAACCAGGCGTCGGGTGCCGGTCCACCCAAAAACTCAACGGACGGCAGAAACAGCACCGTCTGGGCTCGGAACACGGTTGCCCCCATAAGAAGCGCGATAGCCCACCGCGTCGACGCGTTCATGCAGGCTCCTTGGTTTTGGTCTTACGAAGTTGTCGTGGTGTCATGCCGGTCCAACGTCGAAATGCACGCTGGAACGCGGTCGTGTCTCGGTAGCCGAGCAAGTGTGCGATCTGTTGGTTGCTGAGATCACTGCTTTTTAGGTAGCGCTCCGCGAGCTCCGTCCGCGTGGTTTCCAGGAGGTCCTGAAATGACGTGCTCTCGTCGCGCAGTCTCCTAAACAACGTGCTCTTGCTCATGTTCAGACGCGTGCTGACGTAGGCCAGTGTCGGTTCCGTGGTGCCCAGCGACTCGAGAATCGTGGCGCGAACCCGATGGGTCATGGGGCTGTCGCCAGCCATGATGAGGGCCTGCGCCTTGAGGTCGCGCTCCGTCGCTTGCCAGAGCGCATCGTTCCGCGAGATGAACGGTGTCTTCACCTGCAGGGTGGTGTAGCTGACTGAGGGTGGGCCTTCAACAGGGATCTGGCCAAACACGTCGATCAGTCTGGCGCGCTCACACTGCGGCAGCGGCAGGCGGATTCGGGTGGGAAAGAACGGGCGCGTCGCCAAAATCGCCGCAGTGGCCTGAAGATTGATGAGCTGAGCACTACTGAGCGTTGCGGGCAGGTCAATGTGAGGCGGGTCGGCATCGATCCGCAGTGTGAATTCATCCAGCGTCCGCGGCATAACAAACCGCAGGGGACCAAAAATGTGTTTGTAACGGGCAAATCGTGCCAGGCCTGTCTCAAGATCCGGTGCGGTTGTCATCGCGAACAGAATCGGAATCGCGGGTCCGCTTGCCATGCGCAAGCCGAGCGTCTTGGGGATGTCAGGCACGTCGGACATTGACACCATCGTGTTCCAGAGCTGACAAAACGCCTCGCTCGAGACCACAGGGCTGTCAGGGTCGCTGCGTGATCCGGCCAGTCCCGAAGACTCGAGAACGTCACTCCATTCCAGCCCCAGCATCGCGCAGATGGGCCCTGAGAGAACCGTTGCGGTATGAAAAAGCGTGTTGTTCGAATCCGGGGTCAAGCGTCTGGCCGTCCTGTAATAAGGGTCATTTCTGCCACATGGCCGAGATGGCGACAATTCGCCTGACCGGGATGGCAAAGAAGTGAATGCATCTGCATACCAATGGCAGCAGACAGTCAGCTTTCAGAAACCTAGAGTGGATAGTCCTGCAGCCGGTCGAGGAAATCGTGTGTCGGGTCATGAGTATCGGTTTCGTGTCAACGTGGTCGCTGTCGTCGCGGCAGCAGCCTTTGCCGGGGGTAACGTGTTTATCGGCTTGTCGATGGGCGCCTACTGGCGCAGTCTCGATCCGCTCGTGTTCATAGAGGGCTTTTGGTCACAGTTCACGACGTTTCTCTTCACCATCATGCCGCTGTTTGTCTTGACGTTGCTTGGGCTGGCCTTGTCGGCGCGCCTTGACTGGTCGGAGCCTCGCCTTCGGCGATTCTGGGTTGCGGCGTTGGCGTGCTTCGCCGTCTTGAGCCTCATTACGCTCGCGGTACACCTTCCTCAAAACCTGCGATTCCGTGCCGGCGCGTATGACGCCGCGTCCGCGGCATCCGCGCTCAGACTCTGGCTGATTGCACACGTGCCAAGGGTCGCGCTGGCCTTTGCCATTCCCGTACTGGCGATCAGTGCGATCGTGGCTAGATACGAAATGACTGAGCGTCGCCTCAGGATGGCGGTGCTGCAGCAGAGTCGCGAGTGACCTTCGGCACGAAGTACAGCAGATAAAACAACATGCCCCAGTAGGTCGCGACGAGCATGGGCATCGCGGGAATAAACGGCTTCGCGTCATCGCTGAGCCCCAGCAACTCAGACGTCGACGTCGTGGCGACGCTGAGCAGGAACGCGATGTTGAAGACAAAAAAACCAATGATGGCCCACCGGCTAGACGCCGCGCGCACGTAGCCCAAAGACTTTTCCCGGCGAAAAAAGTACAGGATCAGGGCGCCCGAAAAGGCCGCTTCCAGGGCGATGCTGATATAGGGCGAGGTCGGATAGAGCGGCACGCCCACCTGCGGCGTCTCGGGACCAAACACGTGATGGGGATAGCCGCCGGCATAGTCCACGGCGATGTGCACCACAAATAACGCCGCGCCCATCAAGCCGATGCTTCGATTGCGGAACACGCCCCATCCGACCGCAAACACCAGCAGCGCCCACACCATACTGGGTAGCAGGTCGTGACTGAACATCATGTCCACGTCCAGACCCTGCAGCGTTACATCGAGCATGTTGCCGGGCTTGGTGATTTCCAAGCCCAGGTAGTGAAACACGTGCCACAGCAAGTCGGGCAGCTGACTGGCGACCAGGTAGTAGAACAAGGTGCCCCTGGCGTGGCGCTTCTGGTCGGCGACGAGTGCCGTGGCGTAGTGCGCTGCTAGCATGGTGTTGGCCTTTCGATCGGGGAAGCACGCGGCGATACGCCGCTACGGCGCTGCCTTAATCCGGGCGCCGACGAAGCCCAAAACGGCAATGAGCCCCCAGGGGTAGGGTGCCGGCGTTTGCCAAAGCGCGGCGTTACCGAATATCGCCAGTCCGATGCCCAGCACTGCGAATCCCGCGCTCATGCCTGTGGCAACCCACGCGAACAGAGCCCCGTCGGGGTGCCGGGTCGCGATGAGAAACAGGGTCGCCATGGCGAGCACGGCAACCGTACCGACGTGCCAGGAAAAATGGTGCAACCAAACGACTTCATTGGTCAGGCCGCTGCCAGCGAGCGGCCCAAGCACCTGGGGTGCGCCGGCCAGCTCGTGGGCGAGTGCGCCAAACAGTGCGATGGCCGCGGCTAGAAGAAACAGAGTTTTTCGTACACGCATTCGCCGCGCCTCAGTGCAGGTTCGATGTAGCTTCGTCCGACCCGGCGTCGCCCTCGCGAAGTGCGTTGGGGGCCATGCCTGTCCAGCGTCGGAAACTTCGCGTGAAGCTGTTGGGGTCTCGGTAGGCAAGAAGGGACGCGATCTCTGCCACCTGGAGGTTGCTCTTCGTCAGATAGCGCTTGGCAAGGTCTTCACGCGTGTCATCGAGCACAGCTTGAAAAGTTGTGTCTTCGGCGCGTAACGCGCGCTGCAGCGAGCTGCGACTCAAACCGAGATCGCGGCATACGTCTGCCGCGCTGGATCGACCCGTGGCGAAAAGCTCAAGTAAGGACGCACTCACACGCGCGCGCATCGAAGCGATGTTGCGTTGCGATTCAAGCTGGCGGTCCAGATCTTTTTCGAAGTCCTCCCAGAGGCGCGCGTTGGCAGAGACAAATGGGCGCCGTGCGTCCTCGAGAGCGTACGCAATGGCACTGATTTCGGCTGCCTCCGGCATCACACCGAGATGCGCCGCGATGGCATGTCGATCGGCCGTGCTGCCGTTCAAGCGCGCGGCAAGCGGCTGAACAGGACGAGCGGTTGCCAGTCGTGTCGCCTCACACGAGTAGACAAGGTGCAACGCCGCGAGCAGGGATGGAATGTCGTGGTCCGGGTCGGCCGAGTGGTACTCGATCCAGAGCCGCCCATCCTGGCGGTACGCTCGTGCCTGCGTGGGACCCAGCAGCGATTTGTAGCGGGCGAGCCTTCTAATGCCGGTTTCGAGGTCTGGCGCACAGGTGAATGCGAAGAACACGGGAATCACCGGCCCGCGCGCGATGGTGACGCCAAGATCGGTGATGAAGTCCGGCCGTTCGACGAGCGAGACGAGCGCGTTCCAGGCGTCGAAGAATTGGCGAGCTGTACCGAAGACCTCGCCGTTGGTTTTCGGCAGATGCGCAAGTCCCGCGACCTCGAGCATGCGTTCGGGTTCGATGCCAAGGACCTGGCAGCCGACCTCCATGCCCATCCAGAGTGAGTAGTTGTCGTCGGTGCTCAAGGGTCGTTGCCATTCCGCCTGCGGTCCCCTAATCATTGCCATGCGTTAGGCCAAATGAACAGTGCTGCGAGCCGAATTGGACGGATTTGCACGTCTTTGGGCTGGATTGCAAGGCGACCGAGCGGTCAGTCGCGAGCGTTTTTGGGTTCAGGCTGGCGGTTCAGGTCGCTACAATCGCCGCTGGATTTTCAACGGAAGTGCCCCATGCCCGCAGTTGGTCAGACCTTCGCCAAGTTCGTTGAACGGGCCGGTCGTCGGATTCCCGACCCCGTCATTATCTTCATGGCCTTCTACCCCGCGGCATTCCTGCTGACGGTGCTCATGTCCGGCTACACATTCGAAACAGTGGGCGCAGGCGGTGACGCGGTACAGCACAGCATCCGTGGCATGCACCAGGCCGAGCACATGCGCTGGGTCTTCGACAACGCGCTCGTCGCAAACTGGCTGGCCTTCGGCAACGGCGTGCTGGGCGTCATTCTCGTGGTGATGCTGGCCGTCGGAATCGCCGAGCACTCCGGCCTCTTCGGTGCGCTGATCAAGCGCGCGGGCAGTCACATTCCGCAGAAGCTGCTGCCGCTGCTGCTCGTGCTCATCGGCATCCTGAGCTCGATCGCCACGGACGCAGGCTACCTCGTGCTGATCCCGTTGGCAGGCTTGCTTTATGCGGGCCTGGGTCGTAACCCGCTGATTGGTATGGCGGCAGCTTTCGCGGGCGTGTCGGCAGGCTTCAGTGCCAACGTCGTGCCCGGACCCGTCGACGCCATCATTGGTTTGAACGCGCAGATCTTTGCCGAGGCGCAGGGCGTGCCGTTCGCCAATGCTGCGGGTGTCGCGCTTAAGCCCGTCACGATGCACTACTACTTCATCGTCGCATCGACCTTCGTCCTGGCACTCACGGGTTTCTGGGTCACGCGTCGGTTTGTCGAGCCGAAGCTCGAAGGCGGTGACTTCGTCGTGCCTGACGACATCAAGCCCGGCGACTTTGCGCTGACGTCCGAGGAATCCCGCGGCCTCAAGGCCACGATGCTCGGCACGCTGGTCGCGATGGCCCTCATTGTCGGCCTCGCGCTCGGGCCATTGGCTACGTTCACGGACGAGGCGGGAAAGGAAGTCTCGCCCTGGATGAACAACATCATCCTGCTGATTTCGCTGTTCTTCGCCGTCACGGGCGTGTTCTTTGGCACGGCCGCGGGCAAGTTCGAAAAGCTCTGGGACATCGTTGAGGCGATGGTCAAACAGATGAACACGATGGGCTACATCCTCGTGCTCACCTTTTTCACCTACAACTTCCTGGGCTTGCTCGCCTACAGCGGCCTCGGCACCTGGATCACGTTTCTGGGTGCGGAGTTTTTGCAGTGGCTCGGTCTTCAGAAGTTCCCGGTGCTGTTGCTGATCGGTTTTGTGATTACGACCGCCGTGATCAACATCTTCATCGGCGGGCTCACGTCGAAGTGGATGCTGCTGGGCCCCATCTTTGTGCCCATGCTCTACTTCGTGAACCCGGCCATGACGCCTGATTTCGTTGCGGCGGCATTCCGCGTGGCCGACTCCTCGACGAACATCATCACGCCCATGATGGCTTATGCCGGCGTGATCCTGGCATTCATGCGCAAGTTCAGGCCCAACATGGGTTTTGGCGACATGCTGCTGATCATGCTGCCGTACTCGATCGCGTTCCTGCTGGTCTGGACGGTGCTGCTCGTCGTGTTCTTTATGTTCGGGATTCCGCTGGGCTTCTAGCCGGTCGGAGATGCCGGCCGGTCACGATGCCCGCAACCCATCTGGGTGATGAGCAGCGCGGCACCGATCAGCGAGAAGCCTTTGATGAACGACGCCTGCTGGATGGCGCGCATGGCTTCGCCTTCGGCGTGGATCATCTCGTAGCCGTGCACGACGATCGTGACGGGGATCAGGAACACAACGAGCATCCAGGCGCCCAGCCGCGGCCGCCAGTTGAACAGGATCATGAGCGCGCCAGCGAGCTCAACAACACCTGAGATGATGACCCAGAACACGGGGTAGGGCGTCGCGTCGGGCATGAGGTCGACGTAGTAGGGGATATTCGTGAAGTGTGTGACGCCGGACAGCAGAAACAGGGAGGTCAGCAGGAACCGCGCGGCGACTGTGATGGCGTTGTGATTGGGAAGCTGGTGTTCGGCAAGCATGGCGGGCCCCGGGGTTGGTGGTCAGGCCGCCACCCTAGCGAATGCCCCGGCAGGTCATGTAGTGACGCATTTTCTCATCGGGGCACAAAAAAACGCATAACCCCCCGCCGAAACGGGCGCCGGACTAGTGGAGCGATGGCAGTTCGTGCGCTGCGAAGACCTCGATCACCTTCTCGATGACCGGCAAGGTCTCGCTCTCGGGGCGTGTGATACACGAGGCATGCCAGTCGATGGGCTTCACGAAGGGGATGAGCGCAAGCGCGCCGTCCTTGACGTCCTGGCTGAATACGCTGATGGGCCCTGCCGTCAGGTGATCGGAGCGCTTGATGAAGTCGCGGATGATCGCGTAGTTGTCGCAGAGGATGCGCGCGTCGTCGAATTGCCCGTGCACCTCGGCCTGGTCGGCGATGTAGCGCGGTGCGTGCGGTGCGATGAGCGGGTATTCCGTCAAGTCTTCGCGAGTCACGGCTTGCCCCGACTCGTGCTGGGCGACCAGCGGGTGTTTTCGCCTGGCGGCGTAGACCAGGGGTTGTCTCGCGATCGGGTGAACAGTGAATGGTGCGTCGTCGTCGCGATGCTCGAAGGGTCCGATGGCGATGTCGATGACGCCCTCGACCAGTAGGCGCGCGAGGTCCTCGGCGGATTCGGTGCGAATCGAGAGGTTGAGCGTGCTCGTCTCGGACTGGGTCAGCGCGTGCAGCGCGTGGGGAAAGTAGAGCTGCTCAATGATCGGGCCAATGCCGATGCTGAGCGTGCCCGTCTCGAGCGTGTTGGCCAGTTCGATGTGGCGTTCAATGTTAGCGATCATCGTCTTGATGGGTTGGGCGCGTTCGATGATGAAGCGCGTGTGCGGTGTCGGTGTCAGACCGCTGCTGCTGCGCAGGAACAGGGACGTGCCCAGGGTGTGCTCGAGACGGCTCAGGCGCTTGCTCAATGTCGGCTGCGTGACGTGCAACACCTCGGACGCCTTGTTGATGCTGCCATGTCTGACGATGGCCTCGAGCATGGCGATGTCGGCGATGTCCATGGTGCGCCCCTTGGCGGTCGGGTATGCCCAATCTTGGGTCGGGGTGCGCACTTTGGTCACTACATGACCGGCGGCACACCGTGTGAATATTAGCCTGTCAAAAGCAGTCGTGCGTTGTGTGCCTGATGGTCCAGTGTGTGTGTTTCCTGCAGGAAGGCCAGATTCCTGATGATGTTGTGGGCCGCCTGCGCGCGGGGATCACGGACCTCGTGCGTTCAGCGCAGCTCGCCGATGCGGTCGAATTCGCCGTGATCGTTGTGCCGGAAGGGCAGGGGTGGACGGCGGGTGCGCCGTCAACGACGTCGGTCGTATCGGTGACCGCACCGCCCATACCGCAGGAACGGCGCGTGCCGCTGCTGCACGCGCTCTGCGACTTGTGGATGTCACACACGGGCTGCAAAGCCGAAGAAATCCTCGCAACGATCATGCCCGTGAGCCAGGAGACCCTCGATGCCACTGTACCTGTGTAGCACGCCTGCCGACGACCTGACGCTGGACGCGAGACAACGTATCGCGACCGCGATCACCGATGTGCACTGCGAGGAAACCGGTGCACCGCGCAAGTTCGTGCACGTCGTGTTCTTCGAGCAACAACAGGCCGCAGTCTTCGATCTACTGACACCAGAAGCTGCGCCCAATGGCCGCTGTCAGCTCTACGGCAGCATCCGTTCGGGTCGGACCGATGACGTCAAGCGGAAACTGGTCACCGGGATGCGCCGGGCGGCAGCCGAGATTCTCGGCCTGAATCGCGACGACGTGGTCATGTCGACACGAGATGTCGACGCCAAATGGGTCATGGAGGGCGGCGAGCTGTTGCCCGAGCCCGGTGAGGAAGCCGCCTGGCTTGCGCGGCACGCCGATGTGTCTGTCTGAGTCCTGGCCGTGTCACAGACAAGCGCAACGGAGCGCCGGTTCCTGGGGTTCTGGCGCCTTGCGGACTGGTCTGCGAAAGACCTCGCGAGTGGCCAAACCCGCGCGCCTATGGAAGGCAGGGCTGTCGGCCATCTGCACTACACGTCAGACGGCCGCGTCAGCGCGACACTGATGCACGAGGCCAGGGCGCCGCTGACACTTGACCGGCTGGCAGTGGCTTCCCTGAGGCAACAGGTCCTCAATGGCGGCGCCACTGACCTCGATGCACCGGAGCTTGAGGGCGTCATGCGCTACTTTATGGCCGGCACCGGGTACGTCAATTACTCCGGCACGTTTTCTGTGGATGACAACCATGTGGCGCACCGCGTTGAAACGAGCTTCACACCCCAGTGGGTGGGCAGGACGCTGCGTCGTCGCTGGACTTTTTCAGAAAGCGATCGGATGTTGACGCTGACCGCAGCGTCCAGACAATCCGCGGACGCGCTGGTCTGGCGCCGGGACTGACCCCGCGGCTCGCGGTGGGGCTAGGGCGCGGTGCTGGCAGCGCTGAGTCTCGGCCACACCCGACCGGTCCTGCGCACGTAGTCGTCGTACTCAGTGCCAAATGCATCACGCATCATGGCCTCTTCGTAAGGCACACGAATGAGATACAACACGAGATAGATCACCGGCCCGATGGGACCGGCGATCCAGTTCTGCACGAAAACCACCTGTGGCAGAAACAGCAGAAACAGCGCCGCGTACATGGGATGGCGGCAGCGCGCGTAGACGCCGTTAGTTACCAGTGTCTGGCCTTCGCGAAGTTCGGTGGTGACACTCCAGTTGTCGCCCAGGTCAGCATGGCTGCGGTAGAACAACCACAGCCCTGGCAGCGCCATGGCGATGCCCGCATAGAAGGTCCAGGCTGGCAGCGTGTAATTCGCGGCGTGCAGCAGGTTGGTGCTGAGATGCAGTAGCGGTATGAAGGTGCCGCCGAGCATGACGAGCATCAGCAGGATACGTTCGCGCGTCACCTCTCGCTTCGAGGTAATCGTGTTGTGCTGGGTTCGGCGGCTGTACGGTGCGCGAATGAGCGAAATCGCAATCGCGAGGGCCACCCAGCCCAGAGAACTCAAGCCATTGATTCTCCAGCGAGAGATGACAAGGCCCATCAAGGCCACAAAGACGACAACCGCCAGTGTCTGCAACGCTCGGTTCATAATGTGTCCGATTCCGCATGTCGTCGGTCATCCGGCTTGCGCGTGACCGTTTATGCAAATGAGAATCATTATCATTTATCATATTCCGACACGTTCCTCCACAACTTCTGAGGCTGCAAGTGAACGATATTGAAAACGGCCCGTTGGGCCTGCTGCTGACGCGGCGCTCATCACTCGTCAAAGACATGGTTGCGCCTGGCCCTGATGCCGATGCGCTCGAAGACATCCTGACCGCCGCATCCCGGGTGCCCGACCACGGCAAACTTGAGCCGTGGCGGTTCATCGTCTGTCAGGGGGAGGGACGTAAGCCCTTGGGCGATGCCATTGCGAATGCGATCGCGCGAGAAGACGACACCAAGACGCCCGAGATGATCGATCGTCTGCGAGAGTTTCCGGTGCGCGCGCCTGTGCTGGTGATCGTCGTGTCATCACCCAATACCGAGTCACGCATTCCGGTTTGGGAGCAACACCTCTCTGCGGGCGCTGCCTGCCAGAACCTGCTCCTTGCAGCGACTGCGATGGGCTTTGCCGCGCAATGGTTGACGGGAGCAGCGGCCTACAGTGCCGGTGTGCACGAATACCTGGGCCTGGAGGCGCACGAGCAAGTGGCGGGTTTCATGTTTATCGGCACGCGCTCGGACCGACCGCTGGCAGAACGGCCGCGACCCGATCTCGGGAGCGTGGTGTCCTACCAATAGGCGTTGCTTCAGGCCGAAAACAGCGCTTCGAAGGCCTCGAGCATTTCAGCCTCTGACACGTCGCGTACCTGCTGCGCAATGATCCAGTGGTGGCCAAATGGGTCGCGCACGCGCCCGGCGCGGTCGCCGTAGAACTGATCGGCCATCGGAAAAACTTCGGTCGCTCCGGCTTCGATGGCGCGCGCGAACGTGGCGTCGGCATCAGCAACGTGAAGATTCAGCACGACTGAGGTGCCTGAGAGGTCCTCGGGGCTCACAGAGCCGATACTGGGCATGCCGTCGGCGAGCATGATGTGTGTACCTTCGATCTCGATCGCCGCATTCATACACGCCCCGTCGGGTGCAATGAGGCGCGCGCGGTGTTCCTTGGCGCCAAAGACGTCGGTGTACCAGGCGATGGCGTCAGCGGAGTTGGTGACCTGCAGGTAGGCCGTGATGCCTCTCATGATGGTGCCTCCTTAAAACTTGCCGTTGTCGTTCTTCCATTCGCTACGCGGCGCAATGTGTTCGAAGGTGCGCCAATGCTCGGCGATCAGCCCGTCCGCGAGGCGGAACAAGTGATAGAGCGCCGCGTGCTCACCACCGCGCCGACCTTCACATTGGCATATCGCGAAATTGCCTTCGGCGAATGTGCGGTGCAGCCGGTCGTATCGCAGGCTTTGCGAATCGGACTCTGGCAACGCCAGGGCCTCGCGCCAGGCCGCGGCGCCGTCGGGCAGCGCAGGGTCATGCTGAATGAGCGCGTCACCTGTAGTGAACGCGTCGAGCCGATCAAATGCGCCACCGACCAGGACTTCGGATACGAACTGGGCGGCTCGGTCGCGGTTGGCGTCTGTGTGCTCGAGCTCGGTCACCTCGGTCGGACCTTCCGCCATGCTTCTTCCGGACGGGTTCGGTCCTTCGCGGCTCTGAATGTTGTCCCAGTGCTCGACGGCCTGGCCGTCTTCAAAGCGAAACAACTCGAAGCCGATACGCCGGCTCGTGAAATCGTACTCGGTGTGCGCAAAAACGAAGTCGCCGTCCTCAAAAGCGCGCACCACGTTAACCCGGGGGTGGGTCGTCGCGAGCCGCGCGAACAGCACGGCCAGGCCGTCGCTGCCCTCATGGGTTTGCGGGTTGTGCTGGATGTAGCGCGCTTCGTTGACGACGGCGACCGCCTCGGGGTCGCCTGTCTCGATACTCTTGAGCAGCGCCCGGATCTTGTCCGTGTTGCGTGTCGTCACGGCGTCTCTGGGCAGCCTGCGGTCTCGACGCTCCAGGTCCAGTTTGTCACTTTCCAGGCGCCCTCGACGCGGACGAGGTCGACGTGATTGGTGCCACAGTGCGATACCTCGTCGTTCAACAGAAACACATAGTGCCCCCAGACCAGCGCCAGGTCACCATCGACAAGCACGGTGGGCGTTTCGGTCCAGCGCTCCTCGAGAGACGCGTCCGTGCCAAACGACCGCGCGATGAACGCGGCGTTGGTGGCTCGTGTCAGTGCGTCAGCGCCCGCGGACGCAGCCACCCTGGTGCTGGCGCCCTCAGCCAGAAACTGCGCCTGCATGGCATTCGTCTCCTTGGCCCGGATCGCATCGAACACTGCCGTCGTGACCGCGAGAACCGCAGCGTGCTCGGCATCTTTCATTTCGGTGTCCGAATGTGCCTGGCAGGCCGCCGTGGCGATCCAGAGTGCGGCCAGAAGTTGTCCTAAGCGCATGTGATGTCCCCCCAATACCAGCGGCCCGAACGCTGCATTACGTTAAATCAACTCACCGGCATCCGCGCCGCTAATTCAGGCGCGCGGCCTGAACGCGACTTCGACGCGGTCATTCTCACCCGGTCAGGTCGACGCGTCACCGGTTCGACACACCCCAACCCGTGACATTCATCGATTAATTCGGGGTAAATGCCTTGGAATGCTTAAGTTCGGCCTGTGTCTGCCGCTTTCTGACTTACCCAAGATAAACCAGCGGGAGACACTGTCATGCGCCAGCGACAAGCAGGCTTCACTTTGATGGAAATGATCGGCGTTGTTGCCGTCATCGCCATCCTGGCCTCCATGGCCACCCCCATGATCTTCGATGCGATTCGTAACGCTCGTGTTACGGCATTCGTAGAAGACGTCAATGTGGCACGCACTGCTGTGGCGCGTTACTACGAGGATACGGGTCAGTTCCCGACGCATATCCCCACGGACACGCGCGACGGCCGCCGTACGCTCATCAGCAACTCGGCCAGCAACCCCATCGGTGGCTGGAACGGTCCCTACCTCGAAACGGATATCTCCAACCCGTTCGACGAAGGCGGCTACCGAGCGATCCTGACGAGTGGCAACGCCAACTACCAGTTCGATCTCGACGGTGACGGCACGATCGATACGACCACGGTTGCCGTGATGCGTATCGACAACGTCAGCGACGCGCAGGCGCGCAAGATCAGCGACATCCTCGACGGCGATGCCGATACGACCACGGGCAATGGCGCCTGGTACGCATCGGGCCGTGTGAAGAAATTTGGCGCACGTCAGAACGACCGTCGCCTGCTGATCTTCCTGTCACGCGAGTAATCGCAGCGAGTTTTCGCTGCGACCCATCGCCAAAAGAGAAGCGGTGCAATGACTGCGCGCATGGATGAGACATCCGCTTACTGGAGTAAGCTGACCACACAGATCGCGGCAACCGAGCGCACAAAGATGACGCTCGGCAGCCGCCTGCGCGCAGCCGGTTACATCACCGATGCGCAGCTGGACCTCGCACTGCGTGAACAAAAGCGCAACGGGCGACTGCTCGGTGAGGTTTTGATCGAACTCGGCTTTGTCTCTGCCGAGATCGTCACGCAGACGCTGGCCAATGAGGCGCAGACCGAGGTTGTGGACATCCGCAAGGTGGAAGTCCCCGACTCGGTTCTGCGCCTTGTCTCGTATGAGACGGCCAAGCGTTTCAAGCTCATGCCGTTCAAGCAGGCAGAGGGCATGCTCACGGTGGTCCTGTCGGATGCGTTCAACGTCGTCGCCATCGACCACGTCGAGCGCGAGTCCGGACAGACCGTCAATGTCGTCACGGCCCCCGAAGGCCACATCCTCGATGCCATTGCGCGCCACTACACGCGCGACCGCTCGCTTGCCGATACGATCGACCAGATCATGCTCGACGGTACGGCGGCGTCGGAGGACGAGGCCGCCAACGAGTCGCCGCTTGTTCGTCTTGTCGACCAGCTCATTTCGCTGGGCATCAAGAAGGGTGCGACCGACATTCACATCGAGCCCGCCGAGAAGATCGTGCGGGTTCGCATGCGTATCGATGGCGTGCTGCGCCAGGAAGTGTTGATTCCGAAGCCGATCCAGTCGGCTTTGACGGCGCGGCTGAAGCTTATTGCCGACCTCAACATTACCGAGAAGCGGGCGCCGCAGGACGGGCGCATTCGCTTTGACTACGGCCAGCACTATGTCGACCTGCGTGTGTCGACGCTGCCGACCAATTCAGGCGAAAGCGTCGTGCTGCGTATCCTCGATCGCAGTGCTTCGTCGCTCTCGCTCAACGACCTCGGCTTCTCCCCGGCGCACAAGAGCCATATGGAGAGCCTCGTAGGTATGCCCTACGGGATGGTGCTGGTCACAGGCCCCACTGGTAGCGGAAAGACCACGACGCTGTACGCCTCGCTCAAGCTCGTCGAGTCCGAAGAGCGCAGCGTGTTCACGCTTGAGGACCCGGTCGAGTACTCGCTTGAGGCCGTGCGCCAGACCCAGGTCCGGCCGGACGTCGGCATGGACTTCGCGGCGGGCCTTCGTGCGCTGCTGCGCCAGGACCCCGACGTCATTCTCGTTGGTGAGATCCGTGACCTCGAAACGGCACAACTCGCGACGCGTGCAGCACTCACGGGCCACCTCGTGCTCTCAACGCTGCACACCAACGACGCCGTGGGGGTGATTCCCCGCCTCGTTGACATGGGCGTCGACCGCTACATGCTGCCGGCTGCCTTGTCATCGATTCTCGCGCAGCGCCTCGTGCGCGTGCTCTGTGACCACTGCCGCCGTCCCATGAAGGACCCGCAGACGCTCATAGAACAGCTGGAGCTGACCGAGGACGTGCCCGCCGACGCCGAGCTATGGGAAGCGCCAGGCTGCGTGAACTGCAATGGCACCGGTTTCCGGGGCCGGTCGGCGATCTACGAGATCCTGACCATCGACGAAAGCTTCCACGGCCCGATCATCACAGGCGCGAGTGCGGGCGAGCTCAAGGCGCTGGCCGCCGAGGCCGGCATGGTACCCATGCTCAAGGACGGCATCGCCAAGGCGCTTGCCGGCCTGACATCGCTCGACGAGGTGCTGCGGGTCGTCCGCTAAGTCGTCATGCCGCAGTTCGCCTATCACAGTGTCGATCGCTTCGGTCGTAAGTACGACGGCACCATGGCTGCCGAGAACGAGCGCGTGCTGGACTCCAAACTGCGCGATATCGGTTACTGGCTCATCGACGCGCGCGAACAATCGCCGCGCCAAAGCCGTAACCAGGGCAAGGTGCCACGGCGCGAGCTCATCGATTTCTTCACGGGCTCGACCTCGCTGCTCATCGCGGGCATCCCCATCGCAACGACGATCTCGGCCATGGCCGAGGAGACCGAACACCCGGCGCTCAAGACCATCCTCAAGGACATTAGTCTCAACGTGCAGGCCGGTAACGAAGTGTCGGCCAGTCTCCGCAGCTATCCCGGTGTGTTCTCTGACCAGGTTTGCAATCTCGTTCGCGCGGGCGAGCAGAGCGGCAGCCTGACTCAGGTGTTCAAAGACATCGCAGAACACCTCGAATGGGTGGATCGCATTATGGCCGACGTGCGTCAGGCGACCATCTACCCGGCCATGATCCTCTCCGCAGTCGCGGGGCTCGTGGCGCTCATGTTTGTCTTCGTCGTACCGCGATTCGCCGCCTTGTTCGGCGAGCTCGATATCGCGCTGCCCGCGCTGACGCGTGGTGTCGTGCGCGTGGGCGAGATTGCACAGAGTTACTGGTGGGTCGGTGTCGCGGCAATCGTTGCCGCCGTCGTGGGTCTGCGCGTCATCCGTGCGGCGCACCCGTCACTCGCCTACCAGCTCGACAATGCCAAGCTCAACATGCCCGTGTTCGGCGGCGTGCGGAAGATGCTGGTGCAGTCGCAGTTTGTGCACAACCTGGCGCTTATGCTGAAGGCCGGTGTGCCGATCCTCGACGCCCTCAAGCTCTCACGCGGTGTCAGCAGCAACCTCGTTATGGACAAGGTCATCGACGAGGCCGTCACGACGGTCGAGAGCGGCGGACGCATCAGTACGGCGCTCCGTGACCAGCCCGTCATCTCATCGCTCACGCTGCGCATGATTGTTGTGGGCGAGGAATCGGGCCGGATCGAGACGACCCTGCAGCAGGTCGCCGACCGCTACGACGAGGAGATCCCGCGGCAGATCAAGCGCGTGTTTGCCATCGTCGAGCCGATGATCACGCTCGTGCTCGTCGCGGTCGTCGGGCTCATCGCAGGCTCGCTGTTCCTGCCCATGTTTGCACTCATCTCGGGGCTTAACGCATGAACCGGCAACGCGGTTTCACACTCATGGAGATGATTGCCGTGATGGCGATCCTCGCCGTCCTGTCCGCGATCATTGCGCCAAGCATTGTCGACACGGTCAACGATGCTTACGCGAAGGCTGAGGACGCCAATCTTGACCAGATTGCTGACGATCTCGAGCTCTACATCCGCCGCAACGGCGTGATCCCGTCGGGCAATATCGGCGACTGGAGCAACGCGCTGGCGACACTTAGCAGTGCGCCGTCAACGGAGCTCGCAGCCAACCGTCGCGGCTACCAGCGCATGCTGTATTTCGACCCCAGCTTTTTCGGTGGTGGCAGCTTTGGCGGCTACGTCCAGTCTGGTGGCCTCACGGCGCCGCCGGCATCGCCGCGCGTCATGATCATCTCGGACCTGCGCGGCAACGTGGCAGGGCAGGGCAACAATGCCGGCCGCTTCGACGATATCTGGAACCAGAACCCCGGGGCGCGCATCGTCGAGAGCGACACGGTCAAGATTCGGCGCATCAACCTGGGTCACCTGTTCAAGGAAGTGCTCATCAGCACGAACTCTCTGAACGCGCCCGGCGTGTCGCTCAACGGTGCGCCTGCGATCGCAGTGCCCGCCGCCGTGGGGACCGTCGATGGGCTGCTGCTGCTCTACGTGCTCGAAGACACGCGATTGTCGCTGCTCGGTGATCCCTTCCCCGTTGGCAGCCTGCAAAGTGTGTACAAGGTGAAAGAAGACCTTGGGCTGCGCTATGAGGACGCTGGCGGCACACCAACCTGGGTGCTGCCATGAGTGTCGAATTCGCCATCGAATGGGCCTACGGCGACTTTCACATCGCGCGCCTCAAAGGCGGCGAGGTTGAAGCGAGCTGGAAGTCACCTACGCCGGTTACGGACCTGTCCGAACTGCAGGCCGCGATGACGGCTGCCGCAGGCGTCGTTGACCTGGGCCGCGGTGGCTCGGTCGCGATCGCCTACGAAGACGACCTGCATACGCACGAATTTCTCGAGCTGCCGTCCATGTCTCGGCGCGATCGCGTCCGCTTCCTGCAGCGTTACGTCGACAACAACAAGCCCTTTGAGTCGCGCGCCGCGTGGCGCGCTCACCCCGTCAAGCGCAATAAGATCAATGGCGCGCTGCTGCACCTCATGCCGCACTCGATCATCGAGGCGCTCATGCGGGTGTGCAGCGATTTCTACCTTGTGCCCAAGATCATGGTGCCGCTCACGGAGATCATGTCGCGCTTCGTGCCGATGCTTGAGTCCGAGGAAGATGGCGCCCATCTGCTCATCGCGCTGTTTGACAGCCGCACACAGATGCTCATCGCGAACGAGGCCGGTGAAATCCTGTTTGTCCGCGAGCTGAGCTACCCCTGGACCGCGGAGACCCACGGGCGCCTTGTTGTCGACATCAATCGCACCATCGGCTACGCCAAGCAGCGCATTGGCGGCGGCATCAACCAGGCCTGGGTGCTTGGCCCGGAGGCGGAAGCCGTGTGCCAGTCGCTGGCGGGGCGCATCGATGCGTCGGTACGGTTCGACAAGCGCGCCGTCGAACGCGAATTCTGGATGCGTCAGGTTGCTGTGCTGCCACTGAGCCTGCACAGCAACTTCATTCCCCGCCTCGCGCGTCGCTCGATCACGGGCAAGACCATGATGCGTGCGGGCGTGCTCATGACGGGCGTGCTCGTCGCAGCCACGCTCGGAATCGTTGGCGTGGTCGAGGGCGCCATCTGGCGTGACCGCACCGATGTGGTCGAGCTCACACAGCGCATCGAAGAACGGCGCGAGCAGATCGAGGCACTCGAGAACGATGTTGCCCGCATGGACGCCGAGGCGCGCAAGCTCGACATCCTGAATCTCGACGCTTTCAACTTGCCGGGTCTTTTCCTGAGCCAGCTCTCCGACCTCGTGCCCGAGGGACTCGTCGTCACCGAGGTGCGGATTGGGAAGTCCCAGACCGGCTGGGACCTTGCCGTTCGGGGGCATTCGACCGTGTCTCTGGGTGACATCGCGCCGCTGTTGTCGTCGCTGGAAGCGAGTCTCAGCGGTCCGCCCTGGAACGGAAACATTGTGCGTTCCTGGGAAGCGGCCTGGATGCAACAACTTGAACAGGGCATGGCCGCCGGCCGTGGCGATGTCGGGTTTGAAATCGAAGGACAGTTCCGATGAGCAGCCTGCGCGACGACTACGATCCGACCGATGTACCGTTGAATTCCTCGGCGATCATGAAGATCGACACGAGCGGCTTCGACCTGGCGCTGGAGGACGACATGGCGTCGGCCGAAGGCCCCGCCGTCAATGCCGACTCGCTTGAGCTCGCGCCCGAGGCAACGGTCAGCTTTGTGGTGTCGCCGCGCGTGCAGGCGCAGCGCGCGCTCAATCGTCTGGTGTATCGCATTTACCGGAGTCGCCCGCTGCAGCTGACCTGGGCCGCGATCATCGTGGCCTGCCTCGCACTGATGACGTTTTCGCTGACAACGCGCGTCGATCACATCGACGACAACGTGCTGCTGCTCGCCGAGCTCGGTGAGCTGGACACGCAACTGTTAAGTATCAGCCGCAAGTGGTCGCTAGAGGAGATGAAGGCGCTGGAGCAGAGCGTGGCGAGCGCCGACACGCGGCGCGTGTTTCTCGACTACCGCAGCCTCGCGATTTGGCTGCGGGAAAAGGCCGCATTCGCTGAGCAGCTCGGACTGGAGTTCGGCTACAGCCTGGGCGGCAGCGAGGCCTCGCAGATCGAGGACATGTACGAAGTGCCGGTCATGGTCACGCTGAGCAGTAACGCGGAGAACGGCGAAGCCTATCTGCGCACGCTCGAGTTTCTGAAGCGCGTGGTCAGCACGCCGTTCTACGTGGAAATCACGGAGGCGGCACTGACCGGAGAAGGTCGCGGCGCACGCCAATTGCAGGCGACGCTGCGGGTTTGGGTTCACAGCTCGGTCAGGGCCGTTTCCAACAATGCTGAATAATCGCTGGTTTGTCATCGCACTGTCCGTCGCCGCCCTGGCGATGGTCGGCCTGCGTGTGGTCAAACCGCTGCTTGGGGATCGCGAGACGCCGTTCATTCCGGACGACCCCGACTACTACGCGCTCGACATCGACAGCGAGCTTACGGGCACCGGCATCGACACGCCGCTGCAAGGCGCGCAGTTCGATTCCGCGCAGCGCGACATTCGCAGTATCGACGTCGCATCGCTGCAGTGGCAGGAGCGCCCCGGCCGCGATCCGTACTCGCCGGCGCCACGCGTGACCGATGCCGTGCTCGACGCTGTACGTGCGGACGTCTCCAAACAAGCAATAACCCCCAGCGCGATTCGTTGGCCTGCAGTGACTGCGGTCGTTGATTCGCGCAAACACCAGTACGCCGTCGTGGACGGCGTCATCCGCAAACCTGGCGAACGTTTCGGCGGCTTTCGGCTTGCCGAAGTCGGCGCGCGTGGGGTGCACCTCGTGCACGCCGCCAGCCAGCAGTCGCGGCACCTGAAGGTAGATGCACAATGAAGGCAACAACGACAACGGTACGCCCCTGGCTGTGGCTGGTACTGGCCGCAGGGATCAACGGCTGCGCGACGGCGCCGCCCGAGCCCCGGGACTACTCGGCGGAGCGCGCCGTCCGCGATGAACTGTGGTCTCGACCGCCCGCGCCAATGCCGGCGCCTGCGGTGCCCGTTGTCGAGCCCGTCGCGGACCCTGACCCCGAGCCGCTGTACAGCTTCGTCGCGGACGACCTGCCCATCGCGCAGGCCTGCCGCCTGTTCGGCAAGGCCTACGATCTCAACATGGTCATCGAGCCCGATGTTACGGGGTCGGTCAGCGTGGACCTCACGGACCTCCCGTTCGCCGAGGTCATGGAATCGATGCTGGGCGCCAATGGTTACTTCTGGGAGCGCCGCGGCAACATCGTCTACGTACGCTCGCGCGAGACGCGCGTCTTTACGATTGACTACATCCGTCTCGTTCGCACGGGTGCCGGTTCAAGCCAGGCGCAGGTGAGCTCAAGCGCGCAGGTTGGCGGTGGTGGCGGCCTCGGTGGCGCCGGCGGCGTTGGCGGCGCGGGTGGTGGTGGCGGTGACGGTGGCGCAGCCGGCGCCATCTCGATCCAGCAGACCGACACCGTAGACTTCTGGCTGGAACTCGAAGAGCAGCTCGAGAAGCTCGTCTCCGAAGAAGGCCGTCTGGTCGTCAACCGCCTGTCAGGCACGGTGCAGGTCACTGATCAGCACCGCCGAGTGCGCGAAATCGGCAGCTTCATCGATGAACTCAACAAGGCGATCTACCGCCAGGTGGATATCGAGGTGAAGATCGTTGAGGTGGAGCTCAGCGAAGATGCGGCACTGGGTGTGGACTGGTCGCGGCTTGTGACTGATGGCGACGGCGAGTTCGTCAACGGCAACCTGTCGACGATTATCCTGAGCCCGGCCGGTGGTCTCGACGCGCTGCCTGCGTCGGGTCGCGTGAGCTTCACGGAGATCGAGGACGGTCTCAACCGCATCACGGCCGTTGTCGAAGCGCTGCAGGAGCAGGGCAAGGTCGACATCGTGTCGCAGCCGCATATCCGCACGCTGAACAACCAGGCCGCGCTCATCAAGGTCGGTACGGACCGCACCTTCTTCCGCAAAGAACAGTCCACGGCCACGACCACAGCTGGCGCGCAGACCTTCGCCACGGACATCCCGCAAGTGGTGACCGAAGGCATCGTGCTGTCCATCACGCCGCAGGTCTCGGAGTCGGGCTGGATCACGCTCGACGTCTCGCCCGAGGTGACGCGCGTGTCGAGCGTGAGTGAAGTGCTCGACGACAACGGCAACGTGCAGTCGGCAGCGCCCAATCTCGATATCAGCCAGACCTCGTCGCTCGTGCGTGCGCGCAGTGGTGAGACCGTGGTGATTGGCGGGCTCATCCAGACCCAGCAGACCGAAGCGCGCCGCGCGGTGCCGTTCCTCTCGAAGATTCCGCTGCTGGGTGGCTTGTTCCGTTCGAACTACACGATCGAAGCCCGCAAGGAGCTGATCGTGATGCTGACACCGAGGCTCGTCAGCTCGTAGACACGACGGCGGTTGTGCCTGCGGGCGCAACCGCCGGTTGTATTGCCGCGCGTACCCGCTGTAGGTTGCCGGCATGGCGCAGAGCAAAACCTATCCGATCTGGATGCTTCGGTTCGTACCCCGAGGGCGTTGGGGCCGTTGGATCGCGGCCACTGTCATCCTGGCCATCGGGCTCGCCATCTACGCACCCGCCGTCGCGATTGTCGCTGCGGACCCCGCGCGCTGGCGCAACTACTTCGCCTGGCCGCCCGCGCTGTTCTTCGTCTGTGCCATCGCCTACATCGTGCCGACGTTTCACTTTGCGAGCGCGCGAGCGCACCGGGCGCTCGATGATCTGGCGCCTTACTGTCGCGACGTGGATGATCTCGCGGCCGCGCGCGCCGGTATTGGCCAGCGTTCAATGTCCTGGCTCATCCGCATCGTGCTGATGTCCGTCGCGCTCTGGCTCGTTCAGAGTCGGCTGCTTACGGGTAGCTGGGAGTACATGTGGGCGCGCACCGGTGAGGGTTATGTCGCCATTGTCATGGACTTTGGTTCCCTGCCTGTGTGGTTGACGATGAACACCGCCATCAGCGCACTGGTGCGTAATGCATTGACGTTTCGCGCGCTCGTGCCCAAGCTCGAAACGAACCTCCTCGATCCACAGAGTTTTATGCCTATCGGCCGCATGGCCGTAACGTCAACGCTGGTCGTCGTTGGCGCGATGGCGTCGCTGTCAATTATGTGGATCGACGGGCCCACCAACCTCTGGACGACGTTGCCGGCGCTGCTGATCTTTACGCCCGTCATCGCGTTGTTGCTGCTCCTGCCCGTGTGGCCCCTGCACCGGGATCTGCTGCGCCAGCGCGCAGAGGCAGTCGCGGCTGCGCAGGCTCGGGTTCCGGCGCGATCTGGTGAGGCAGATCCCGACGCTTTCGAACTCGCGCAGGCCCTGGCGCTACGCCGGGAGCTGTCTCGCCTGCCGGTATGGCCCTTTGATGTGGGTTCGGTGACCCGTTTTGTGAGCTACGCCGTGATTGTCCCGCTGACCTGGGCGGGTGCCGCGCTCATCGAGATGCTCGTGAACGTGCTGCTCGAATGAAATTTGAGCCTATAAAAAAAGGCTAAACCTGCATCCAGACCCGCCGCTATGAGGGGTAGCGGCGCATGACATAACGCGCCTGTCTTTCTTTCCAGGAGCGCAAGTCATGGAAATCGCAGATATTTCGCAGTCCGTGTCCCTCAAATCGGCCCGTCGCGCCCAATTCTCAAGCTCGAGCGTCGTGGCCCCGCCCAAGAATGAAGCCCCCGTTTCTGACAACACTGTCCGTGCCCTCGATGCGCTGCGCGCCGAGTTGCGCGGTGCCTTGCAGGCGCGCTTTTCGACAGGTTACGGCGCGCCCGCCAGCGCCTTCTCTGCATTCGCGCCCGAAGCCGGCGTCGACACCGTCGGTGACGAGACGCTCGCCGCGGCAAGGCAGGTTGCGGACAGCGCCCCCGGTCGCGCTGAAACGTTCCTCGTCGCCTTTCGTGCCACGGTGGCACGTGCCTTTGAAGCGGTCCGCCAGAACTTCGCAGGCCGCACCGACGTGGGCGACATCGACGCCGTCGAGCAGGTCGTCAACCGCGGCATTCAGGGCCTGACTCGTGATGCCGCAGGTCAGACCGAATCGGCCACGCGCGTGCTTGAGGTTGACTCGAAGGTACGAGAAGCCTCTACGATCCGCATCCGTACGCAGGAGGGCGACACCGTCAAGATTCGCCTGCGCAACGTCGAGCAGTTCTCGGCAACGGATACGAGTCGCACGGGCCCCGACGGTACGGCAACGAGCACCCGCGTCGATGCCTCGCAGTCACGACGCGTGAGCTTCACGGTTGAAGGCGACATCAACAGCGACGAACGCGCCGCGATTGAAGACGTGTTGGCGCAAGCTTCCGACATCGCCGACGAGTTCTTTGGTGGCGATATCGCGGCGGCCTTCGAGAACGCCGCAGACTTCGAGTTTGACAGCGAGCAGCTGCAGCGCGTGAACCTGCGCTTCCGCGTACAGGAAGAGCGCAACGTTCGCTTTACCGAAGAGGTGGTGAAGAGCCCGCCGGAGCGCCTTGATGACAGGGCCCCCGGTCCCGTGAAGATCCCCGTGCCGCCGTTCGCCGACCTGGGTCCAATCATCAACCGACCGGCGCCCGTAGGCCCCGCGATTCCGTTCGTGCCGGCCAAGCCCGAGTCCGCCGATATCCAGCCGATCAAAGCTGAGCCGGTTGCCGATGACGTGGCCGAGGCGGCACCCGTTGTCGAAGCCGCTCCCGAACCCGTCGCCGAGAAGCAGCCCGTCAACACGGACGCACTCAATGGCTTCTTTGCCTTCGTCTCCAATTTCCTGAGTGAAACGACGACGGCATTTGAAGTGGCCGGCGAGTCGAGTCGGTTCTTTTTCAGTGAGTCATTCAAGCTGACGCTGTTGCGCGAGACCTTTGTGGCGACCGCACCTGAGTCTCAGGAAACCGCCGCAGAGACGGCAGCCGGCGTGGTCGACAAGCTGCTTGAGGTCGATGCCCAGGTAGCCCAGGCCGAGGTCGAAGACGACGACTAACGCCTGAAACAGGAAACCCCGCCGAAGCGGGGTTTCCTGGTCAGGCCGGTCGGCACCCGGCCGGGCGCTTAGCGACGCTAGGCTGGCATGATCTGCCCGTCGCGAATGCGAATCCGCGTGCCATCAAAACGCGTCAGCGTGAACCCGCCAAAGTCCGCCTCGTTGAGTGTGCGTGACTTGTCCTGGAGCAGCGCGATGGCCTGCTGCTCGCCCACCACGAGTCCTTCCACGCCGTCCTGGCGGTAGTGCACGCCCGCAGCGTCCCGGCCAATAGCCACGTTGTTGGCGACCTTGTTGAGTTCGCCACCCACTGTGAGGTCCGGCCCGGCATAGGGCAGCAGCGCCGTACCGTCGTCGTTGCACACGACGGGATTCGGAATCACAAAGTTCTCGTTGAAGAACGCTTTGAGCACGGTGACGCAGGCACCCGCCACGGTAGCGTGTCCGGCCGGGTACGACGGGTGCGTCGGCGAGCCTTCCGTGTAGGCCTGAGGCAGGAAGTAAGTGCCGTTGCGGCTGTGGGCCAGGTTGACGGCCGCCGAGTTCAGGATGTCGTCGTTGAGCTCGTAGTGACGCTGGCCCGTCATGTGGAAGTGCACGCGACCGCCGTAGGCTTCCGGTCGCAGCAAGCGGTGCACACGCCATTTCTGGAACCAGGCACCACTGAGCGCGAGGTTGCCGGCTGTGCTTACGAGGTCGATGACGAAGGGGCCGCCCAGGCTCGTGAAGGCGCCCTGGTTGGTGATGGACCCCGCGTACGGGTTGCCCGGGTCGAGTGCGGCGCCGCCGTAGCCAAGCAGGATCAGGGCCGCATGCAGGTAGGCCTGGTAGAGCACGTCGCGGTGCACGTACTCCGACAGCGCCCGGTTGTCATTGATGTAGCGCTTGGGCCCGAAGACGAGGGTCTCGGCGGGTGCACCGCCGCGTTGCACATTGAGCCAGTTGGCTGAGTCCGCCATGAAATCGACGCCCGGCAGACCGGCTTCGTAGCGCTGCACGACGTCGACGGGACCGAAGCTGAAGTCCTGCCACAGAAACTGGCTGATGTAAGGCCCGACGAGGTCGCCCGGCGTTTCACCGCGGAACAGGGTGCCGGCGGTCAACGCACCGCCGACGGTCGGTCCCGGTGTCGCTGAGAAGGTATTGAGGTCGGCCACGGCCGCCGCAATGGCTGGGTCCGTATCGTAACGGTTGAACGGCACATCGCGCGTTAGCGCCTGCCAGTACACCTCGCCTTCCTCGCCCGCAAGCTTCGCACTGCGGAAGCGGTGCGACGGCGGCATGCGCGTGGCATGGCTGTCGAGTCCCGCGACTTCGTAACGAAATGCGCCCTGCGGGTTGGCCAGACGACGCGCGGCGCTGCCGTCGAGCGGGATCGCGTCGAAATCGGCTTTTCTGCCGCGGCGCATGGCGCGGCGCAGTGCGCGGAATGCCGAGGGCTGCACCTCACCGAACTGGTTGCTGGGCAGCGTCTTGGTGAAGCTCGCGTAGAAGCGCTGATCGGCGTAGCGCTGCTCATCGTTGTTATCGCGCTGCACACCCGCGCTGAAGGTGTCGAGAAAGTGCTGCTGCGCCGCGTCGATACGCAGGTCACGCGCGGCGCGTAGGCGACGGTCGGGACCACCGGGGACGTTGACGGAGGGGTCGATGTCGAGCGGGCGGAAATCATCCGCCTGGGCAGCGCCGGCTGCGAGACCCCCCGTAGCGGCGCCGGCAACGGCAACCCCCATCTTCAGGAAACTGCGCCGTGAGGTCGCGTTGCTAGATTCGTTGCCGTGCGTGTGTTCGGTATTGGCGGTTTGGTCGACGGTGTCGTCACGTGGCTTCATGAGAGGTTCTTCCCTGCTTGTTGGTGTTGCGTGTCGTTACAAGCCCCTTCACACCGACAAACCCGATGCCGCCACTAGCCTACTGTCGGCTGCGTCGCCGTCGTCCCACGGTTGCGGTGTTGGACGCCCGCCATGGTGGTCGCGACAAGTCCGCCTTGCGCGTGTCGTTTGGCCACCGTTGATCCAGTTTCGAGCGCCGTTGCGGTACATTAGTCAAAATCACTTCACGTACCTGTCGATGACCCTGACCATCCCCGATTTTTCGAGCGCGCGCGTGCTGGTCGCAGGCGACGTCATGCTGGACCAGTACTGGTTCGGTGCGACGGGCCGCATCTCGCCCGAAGCACCCGTGCCTGTCGTTCATGTCGATCGCGATGAAGAGCGCCCGGGCGGTGCCGCCAACGTGGCCGTGAATCTGGCGATGCTGGGCTGCGGGACCGGGCTCGTGGGTATTGCGGGTGAAGACGCGGCGGCCGAGCGGCTGTCGGCCACACTTACAGAACGTGGGATCGACACCGCGCTCACGCGCGACCCGGACCGCCCCACGACGACGAAGCTACGCGTGCTCTCGCGCAACCAGCAGCTCATCCGACTGGATCGTGAAGAGACGCCCGCGACGGCCGTATCACTGGGGCCGGCATTATCCGCGCGACTCGCTGACGCTGACGTAGTGATCCTCTCGGACTACGGCAAGGGTGCCCTGCACGATGTGCCAGCTTTGATCTCGGCGTGTCGCGACGCAGGCTTGCCGGTGCTCGTCGATCCGAAGGGCAGTGACTTTGCTCGCTACGCGGGTGCGGCCGTGATCACACCGAATGAATCCGAGTTTCGCGCCGCAGCCGGTGACTGGCACGACGATGCGGGGCTCGTCTCCCGTGCCGAGCAGATGATCGACGCACTGCACCTGGGTGCGTTGCTCATCACGCGCAGCGAGCGGGGTATGTTGCTCGTCCGGGCCGATGCCGAACCGTTCTTCCTCTCGACCGAAGCCCGCGAGGTCTACGACGTCACGGGCGCCGGCGACACGGTCATCGCGACGCTGGCTGCAGCGCTCGCGGCCGGTCAGGACATGACGGACGCCGTGGCGCTGGCGAACCTGGCCGCCGGCCGCGTCGTCGGCAAGATCGGCGTGGCGGGTGTCACGCCCTCGGAACTGCGCGTGGCACTGCACCGGCGCGGCAAGGGCGGCCGCGAGCCTGTCGACGCAGAAGCGCTTGCGGCGCTTGTCTCGGAGTCCCAACAGGCGGGCGAGCGCGTAGTCATGACCAACGGCTGCTTTGATGTGCTGCACGCGGGGCATGTGGCCTATCTCGAAGAGGCGAAGTCGCTGGGCGATCGCCTCGTCGTGGCCGTCAATGATGATGCCTCGGTGACCCGGCTCAAGGGGGCGGGGCGCCCAATCAACACGCTCGAGGATCGCATGCTCGTGCTGTCTGGACTGGCGGCCGTGGACTGGGTTGTTCCGTTCTCCGAAGACACACCCGCGGCACTCATCGGGCAGGTATTGCCCGATGTACTTGTGAAAGGCGGCGATTACGCAGTCGCCGACATTGCGGGCGGCGAGGCCGTGATCGCTAACGGTGGCGAGGTGCGTGTGCTGGCGTTTCGCCCGGGTCGCTCATCGACGCGCATCATCGAGCGCATGCGTGCGGCCGAGGGCAACTGACCGCGCATGATGCGCCTGTTCTACAACGTTCTCGTGTTCATTGGCTTACCGCTGGCCGCAGTCTACTGGGGCTGGCGCGCATTGCTGGACCCGAGTTTCCGCGGTCGCTGGTACCAACGTTTTGGCTTTGGTTACCCCAAGCGCGACGCCTCTGTGCGTCAAATCTGGGTCCACGCAGTATCTGTCGGGGAAGTGCAGGCCGCGGCACCGCTGGTGCGTGCCTTGCGCGAGGCCGTGCCCGATGCGCGCGTGCTCATCACAACCGTAACGCCGACGGGCGGCGATCGCGTCCGCCTGCTGTTTAAGGAAGGCGTCGATCACGCGTACGCGCCCTACGATCTCCGACCCGCGGTCCGGCGGTTCTACAATCTCGTGCGTCCTGACCTCGCGATCATCATAGAGACTGAGCTCTGGCCCAACCTCTACCACGCCGCTGGCGTTCGTGGCATTCCGCTCGTGCTAGCCAGTGCACGTATTTCACCGCGCTCCATGCCTCGCTATCGACGGCTTGTCGGTTTGTTCCGCGACGCGCTGTCGAACGGCATCATCATCGCGGCGCAGAGCGAGGTCGACCGGCAGCGCTTTGTTGAGTTGGGCGCGCCCGAAGCGCGCACGTTTGTCAGTGGCAACATCAAGTTCGATCACCAGCTCGATGAGGGCGTGGCGCAAGCGGGCGCGGCGCTGCGTGGCACGAGCTTTCCGGGGCGGCCTGTGTGGGTTGCCGCGAGCACGCACGCCGGCGAAGAGGCGGTGCTCCTCGAAGCCCACCTGCGCCTGCGGGAGCGCTGGCCCGATGCCTTGCTGGTCCTGATTCCTCGGCACCCAGGGCGTTTTGACGATGCGGCGGGATTGCTCGATGAGCGCCGTGTGAGTTACGTGCGGCGCACGGATGCGGTGCCCGTGCCTGCGGAGGCGACCGTGTTGCTGGGTGACACGATGGGCGAGGTCAACCTGTTTTATGCGGCGGGAGATGTCGCGTTCGTCGGCGGCAGCCTCGTTCCCGTCGGCGGGCACAACCTGCTCGAACCCGCGGCGCTCTCGCTACCGATCCTTGTGGGTCCGCACCTGTTCAACAGCGAAGACATCGCGGGCATGTTCACCGAGTGTGGTGCGGCCGAGGTCGTGACCGATGCGGCCGAGATCGTGAACGCGGTCGACAGCCTGTTCAGGCGCGAACAGCTGCGCGAAACCATGGGCGGCAAGGCGCGCGCGCTGATCAGCGATAATCGCGGTGCCGTTGACCGGTTGCTTGAGCGGCTTGAGCCTCTGCTCGATCGCAATGCGACACGTGCCGCCTAGCGGCGGTGACACGGTGCCACCAGGTTTGCCTTAGCCTTCGAGCAAGGTGTTGATCCGCTCGAGATCCTGCACTTGCAGCGAGCCTGACGCCTGTTTGAGACGTAAAACGTTGAGCAGGTAATCGTAGCGTGCGCGCAGGTACTGGGTGCGAGCATTGAAGAGCTGGCGCTGTGCGTCGAGTACGTCGACGGTCGTACGGGTGCCGACCTCAAATCCTGCTTGGGTGGCCTCGAGTGCCACCTGGCTCGACTTCAATGCCTGTTCGAGCGCCTTCGTGCGCGAGATTTCCGCAAGTACGCCCAGGTAGGAATCACGCGCCAAACGCTCAGTCTCACGTGCGATGCGCTGAGCACGTTCGCGCGCGGCGCGGTGCAGGTAGACGGCCTCGCGGACGCGCGATGAGTTTGCGCCGCCGGCGAAGATCGGCACGTTCACCTGCAGCGAGATCGAGTCCTGGTCGCTGCTCGAGAAAAAGTCCTGGAACGGTGCGCCGTTGTTCGACTGCTCCTGCTCGTTTTCGTTGCTGTTGCGAGACACCACGAGATCGAGCGTGGGCATGAATGACGATCGACGGGAGCTCACTTCCTTACTGGCGATATCTGCAGAAATGCGGCTCGCGATAAGATCAAGGTTTTGCTCCAGCGCCTGTTGCACCCACTGCTCTTCGTCGGCGGGCGTTGGCGGCGTCAGCGGTACCGTCTGACCGGGCTTCGCCAAATCGCCCGTGCCACCGCCGATGATTTCGGCGAGCAGATTCTTGGCATTGGCCAGTGCGCGTTTGGCCGCGATTTCATCGGCGACCGCCTGGTCAAAAGCGGCCTGTGATTCTTGTACGTCCGTAATGGCGATCAGACCGACCTCGAAGCGTTTCTGAGCCTGGTCCAGCTGCTTGGCAATGGCGGTCTTGTTGGCTTCGCTGGCCTCCAGTGAGTCCTCGGCGGCGAGTACATCAAAGTAACGCTCTGCGACGCGGAGCATGAGGCCTTGTTGCGCACCCTCGTAGTTGGCTTCCGCTTCGGCGACCCGCTTGTCGGCCTGCTGCAAGCCGATGAACTGGTCCCAGCGGAATACAGTCTGGCGCAGCTGCAGTTGCCAGAACGTTGACTCGACGTTTTGTGATTCGAAGGGGGTCACGACCTGCACGACGTCACCACTAGGCAGCGTCTGTGGGAAGGCCTGGACACCGCCGCTCTCAGAGCGCGTTTCGTTGCCCGACGCGTTGATTTGCGGGAACAACAGGCCACGGGCCTGGGGTCGCAGCTCGCTGTTGGCCAGCAGGTTGGCTTCCGCCTCGCGGATCTGGGGGTCGGACTGCAGCGCGCGCTGGTAGATGTCGAGCAGGTCCTCGGCGCTGGCTTGTGGGCTTGCGATGCACGCGAACACGGTTAAGGCAGCGCCCGCGAGCGCCGCGCGGAAGCGGGAATTTGTCATGGTTTTGGGGCTTCGTGCTGGTGTTATAGTACGGTAATACACTATAGCGCCTCTGTGGCGTGGTCAATAGCGCGGCAGCTCCGGGTCGACGTCCGTCGACCAACGGTCTATGCCGCCAGTTACGTTATAGATGCCGCTGCGGCCCGAATGGATGAGAAAGGCTGCCGCCTGGGCACTGCGCATGCCGCCATGGCAGAGCACCGCGACGGGGCGATCGGCGGGCACTTCGTCAATTCGCGACTGCAATGTGCCCAGCGGAATGTTGAGGCTGCCCTCAATCTGCACGACATCGCGCTCCCAGTCTTCACGCACGTCGAGCAGGCACCAGTCGCGTTTGCCAAGCTCGGGCGCCAGTTCGGCGGGTTCGATTTCGGGCAGACTCAAAACTCGAAGCTCTGTTTTGGTTCGAAATTGACCAGATACGGCAGTTGTGTCTCAAGCAGGTCCTCGGCGTACCAGCGGTCCTCTGCCGCGCGCTGGACGAGTCGTGCGGTCATGGCAGGTGCGGCACCCTCGACGACGAAGAGCCGGCCTTCGAGGTCGAGCAGTTGCTCCAGGGCTTTGGAACCGCGGTTGATCGCGCCGCCCACGACGATGACATCGAAGCGTTCATCGGGCAGTCCCGCCGGCGCTTCGGCCTCGTGCACGGTGACCCGGTCCACGCCCGCCTGGCGCAGGTTGTTGCGCGCGGCTTCGGCGAGCGCACCGACGCGCTCCAGCGTGGTGACGTGACCGCCAAGCAGTGCCATGCAGGCCGCGAGATAGCCGCTGCCCGTGCCAATTTCCAGCACGCGGTCTCCGGTTTGAACGGACACGGCTTGCAGGATGCGGCCGTCGATACGGGGCGAAAAGGTACGCTGGCCGTGCCCGATCGGCACACCGGCGTCGGCGTAGGCCGCGTCGCGCCAAGCCTCGGGCACGAAGTGCTCCCGCGGCAGCTGGTTCATGATCTCGAGAACGGCGTCATCGAGTACGTCAAAACTGCGGACTTGCTGCGTCACCATCTGGTAGCGCGCATGCTCAAAATTCATCGTCTGTTCCGTCCCCTTGGAAACGGCGCGATTATCCCACAGGCCCCGGTGACCCGGTAGCCGGGACGAATCTCCCAGCCGCCTCACGTTATGGTCAAAACGGACAATAATGAGGGGGTAAATGGGCTACGCTCGAAATCGAATAACAGAACAAGCGGTGCAGCACACAAGACACCGTATGCATTGCCGTGCAACGGCCCGCAGTGACCGCGGCCGGCGGTGGCGCGTGATGGCCCAGGTCAGACGCGGCGCGACGACGAGCGTAACGTCGTGCATTACGACGCGTGCAGCCGCAGAGGTTTGGCCATCTTGTTGACTCGCCTGGACACGCTCACGATAGCGCTCGCATCTGCGGTGCTCGTACTCGGCGTGCTTGTGCTTGTGTACTGGCGCCGGCAGCGGGCGCTGCGCGCGCGTCTCGCGCGACTTTCGGGCGAAGTCCGTGACGCGGCCTCGGATTCCTTCGTGGGTCGCCGGCTCGACACCGATGCCGACGATAGTCTCGCGCCGATCAACCAGACCATCAACCAGCTCTTCGACGCGTTGGGTGAGAAGGAGCGCGAACTCGCTGATCGCGACGTCTGGTTCGCGCGCTTCGCAGGCGCCTTGCCTGAAGTCACTCTGATCCACAACGAACGCATCCTGTTCGCCAACGAGACGGCCGCCGCGCTGCTGGGTGTTGAGGCGCGGCAGCTCATCGACAAGCCTGTCACCGATCTCGTCAAACCGCCGTATCGCGCGCTCGTGCGTGAGACCACGGCACGTCGGCTTGCAGGCGAGCAGGTGCCAGAACGTCAGGAGCTGCAGCTCATCAGTGCCGAGAACGGCGCGCAATGGGTCGAAGCCAGCGGTGTCCTGACCACCTACCGCGGGCAGCCCGCCGTCCTGACGGTGGCGCGCGACATCGGCTATCGAAAGGCGGGCGGCGATCCCGAGGCGGGCAACGGTGTGTTGCCCATGGCGCTCGAGGGTATTGCCGAGTGCATCGTGACGACCGACAAACAGGGTGTGGTGCTCTGGATGAACAACGCGGCCGAGCAAACGCTGGGTGTGCTGCGCAACGACGCTGTCGGCATGCCATTCGGCCAGATCGCCACACTCGTCGATGAGATCGATTTCAAGGCATTGGGTAATCCCGTCGAACGGTGTCTCGCGCAACGCCAACGCATCAACATGGGCCGTCGCGCCTTGCTGCTGCGATCGAGCGGCGGCGAGAGTTGCTCCGTTGAGCTGACGGCGTCGCCCATCGAGCGTCGCGATGGTGAGCTCGAAGGTTGCATCGTCGTATTCCACGACGTGTCCGAAATCCGCGGCCATGCGCGCCAGATCACCTACCAGGCCAGCCACGACGCGTTGACGGGGCTCATCAACCGACGCGAGTTCGAAGGGCGTGTTTCTGCGGCCGTGAAGTCGGCACGCGGCAAAGGCACGCGCCACATCGTCGCCTACCTCGACCTCGATCGTTTCAAGACCGTCAACGACTCCTGTGGTCACCAGGCCGGCGACGAGCTGCTGCGCAAGGTGGCCTCGATCCTGCGCGACCAGGTGCGCGACAGCGATTCTGTGGCACGCATCGGCGGCGATGAGTTCGCCATGCTGCTGCCGGGCTGTCCGATCGATAAGGCCAGCGCGATCGCCGATGAGACCTGTAAGGCGATTGCGGACTACCGTTTCGTCTGGCGTGACCGTATTTTCACGATCGGTGTGAGCATCGGTCTGCTTGAGGTCACGGATCAGGCGGGCAGCGTGCAGGACGTGCTCGCTGCTGCCGATTCGGCGTGCTACATGGCCAAGCGCGCGGGCCGCGGCAAGGTGCACATCTATTCTGAGACGGATGAAATCATCGCTCGTGAACGGGGCGAGATCCGCTGGCTGCAGCGCCTGCAGACGGCGCTCAAAGAAGGGCGGTTCGGTTTGGCGGTGCAGCCCATCATCTCTTTGGCGCGGGGCCCCAATGGCCAGCCCAATGGTCCCGCCTGCGAGGTGCTCCTGCGCCTGCACGGGCGCCACGGCGAGGTCGTGAATCCCTCCGAGTTTCTCGACGCCGCCGAGCGCTACCAGCTCATGCCGGACATCGATCGCTGGGTCGTGCGTACCACCTTCGCGGCGGTCGCCAACCACGAGCTGAAACTGCCGGCCGGGCGCAGCTGCGCCATCAATTTGTCGGGCCAGACGCTCTCCGACGATGGCTTCCTCGAATTCGTCGTCGACGCACTCGACACGGCGGGGCTCGCGGCTGAGTTGTTCTGTTTCGAGGTCACCGAAGAGGCGGTCTACGAGCACTTCGCGAACGCGCGCCGGTTCATCGAGGTGCTGCACGGCATGGGCAGCCGCTTCGCGCTCGACAATTACGGCAGCGCGCCGGGCGCGTTCACGCGGCTTCGTGACCTGCCGCTCGACTACCTCAAGATCGACGGCAAGCTGACCCGCAACCTCGCCCAGGACAGCGTCAATCAGGAACTGGTCGCATCGATGATCCGTCTGGCCGACACCATGAAGTTCCGTACGGTGGCGGAGCAGGTCGAAGGCCAGGAAGACTTCGACACGCTGCGTGATCTGGGCGTCGACTTCGCGCAGGGCTTCTTCATCCGACAGCCGGACCTGCTGGGCGATTCTGCATAGGCAGCTGCTGCGCGCCAAAAAAAAGCCCGGCACCTGGCCGGGCTTTTTCGTGTCCTGCAGTGGTTCTTAGAGGAACTTCAGCAGGACGCCGCCGTACTGTACGAAGAACGGTACGAACACGAGCGACAGAATCGCCGACAGCTTGATCAGGATGTTCAGCGACGGGCCGGAGGTGTCCTTGAGCGGATCACCCACGGTGTCGCCGACAACGGCTGCCTTGTGGTTTTCCGTGCCCTTGCCGCCCAGGTTGCCGGCTTCGATGTACTTCTTCGCGTTGTCCCAGGCACCGCCCGAGTTGGACGCCGAGATCGCGAGCACACCACCGGAAACCAGGGACCCCGCCAGCAGGCCGGCCGTGGCCTGGATGCCGAACAGGAAGCCTGTCACGAGCGGCGCGCCCATGATCAGGATGCCGGGCGCGACCATTTCGCGAACCGCCGCCTGCGTCGAGATCGAGACGCACTGTGCGTAGTCGGGGTCACCCGTGCCTTCCATGATGCCCGGGATCGCTTTGAACTGGCGACGCACCTCTTCGATCATCTTGAACGCCGCAGCGCCGACCGACTTCATCGTCATCGCCGTGAACAGCGCCGGCAGCACGGCACCGATGAACAGGCCGCTGAAGACCATCGGGTCGAGCAGGTTGATCGAGCCAAGAAGATCCGATGTCGGATCCTGTTCCTTGAGCAGCAGGTCAGCGCGCGTCAGGAACGCGGCGAACAGCGCCAGTGAGGTCAGGATGGCGGCGCCGATGGCGAAGCCTTTGCCGATGGCAGCCGTGGTGTTACCAGCTGAGTCCAGCACGTCCGTGCGCTCGCGTACGTGTTCGGGCATGCCGGCCATCTCAGCGATACCACCCGCGTTATCGGCAACGGGGCCGTAGGCGTCGATCGTCAGTGCGATGACCAGCGTGCCGAGCATGCCCAGCGAGGCGATGGCCACGCCGTACATACCGGCCAGCATCCAGGGGATGTAGATGGCCAGGCCAATGGCGAGGTACGGGCCGACGGCGCTCTTGTAGCCGAGAGCCAGGCCAAAAATGATGTTGGTCGCGGTACCCGTCTGGGTGGACTCTGCCACTTCACGAACGGGGCCGTAGGCGTCCGACGTGTAGTACTCGGTGAGCAGCCCCACGACGAGGCCGGCGATCAGACCGGTCAGGAAGCAGAGGTACACGCCGAGCGAGGTGTACGGGACGCCGGCGATTTCGAAGTCTGCCGGGACGAGCATGTCGGTCACGAAGTACATGACCACGGCCATGATCGTGCTTGAGATGATCAGCATGCGCTTCAGCGCCGGGCCGACCTGGGCTTCAGTCGTCACACGAATCAGCAGGATCGTGACAAGGCTTACCGGGATGCCGATCGCCGAGATCACGATGGGGTAGAGCAGCGCGTCGACGTTGCCCGCAAACGCGATGGCCGAGATGACCATGGCGGCGCAGGTGCTTTCCGCGCAGGAGCCGAACAGATCGGCGCCCATGCCAGCAACGTCACCCACGTTGTCGCCCACATTGTCGGCGATGACCGCCGGGTTGCGCGGATCGTCTTCTGGAATACCGGCTTCGACCTTGCCGACAAGGTCAGCGCCGACGTCGGCTGCTTTCGTGAAGATGCCGCCACCAACACGCGCGAACAATGCGATCGCGGAGCCGCCGAGACCGAAGCCTGCGATGACTTCCATGAGGATGTGCGGCGGCAGGTCGTCCGGCAGGACGTATTTGAGACCCAGGTAGATCAGCAGCATGCCGAGCGAGGCCAGACTGACCAGCGCGAAGCCCATGACGGCACCCGAATGCAGCGCGAGGTTAAACGCGCTGGCGAGCGACTGGTTGGCCGAGACCGTCGTACGGGCGTTGCCCGCGGTTGCGATCTTCATGCCGATGTAGCCGCTGGCGATTGAGATCAGCGAACCAAACAGGAACGCGACAGCGGTGTATGCGCCTTCATTGACGTTCGCCGTATGGTGATCGTCGATCAAGAGCACGATGACAATGCCGAACAGGACCATGAAGATGGCCATGAACTTGTATTCCTGCTTGAGGAACGCCATCGCGCCGTCGGCGATTGCTGCGTGGATCTTGCGCAGCTTGCCGCGTGTTTCGGCGTCTTCGACACCCATGTCGACCGCGACGCGGCTGACCGAGCGTGAGTAGAAAAAGGCCACAGCGAGTCCGAAAAGGGACAGGGCCAGGATAATCGCAACAGACATGCTGATTGTTACTCCGTCATAGTCGTCCGGAGGGCGTCGGCGTGGCACACGGGGCTACAAGGTGCGATTTGCGGCACCTGGTCCTATGTAAAACGCGGCTGGAATCCCCCACAGATTGACATCTGTCTTATTGATGCGTGTCGAGCGCACCGCCGCCGCGACCTTCCGTCCTCAGAATGGCCGCCGCACAGACGCGTGCGATCGATATTTGTCGGAAAACTTAGTGGAAAACGCCCGTTAGGCGACCCCACAAAGCGCGCGGATCATACCACAAAGCCGTCGTTCAGTTTGGGCTTCACCGGGTGATTCTTGAGCGCCACATAGACGGGCAGGCCATTCTTGTAAGGCGGGTAGTCCTCGCCGCGAATCAGGGGCGCAAGGTAGGTCCGGGCGCGGGCCGTGATGCCGAAGCCGTCCTTGGTGATGTAACGCTTCGGGACGAATTTTTCCTTGTTGGCCACGCGGGAAAGCGGCGCGGATTCTATCTTCCACTTGTAGGGCTTGTCGGAGACTCGCTTGATGACCGGCATGACGGCCGTTTCACCGGCCACAGCCAGCTTCACGGCGTGCTTGCCGACTGCGTAGGCCTGTTCGACGTCTGTCTTGGAGGCCAGGTGGCGCGCTGAGCGCTGCAGATAGTCGGCCACGGCGTAGTGGAACTTGTGGCCGAGATTGTCGCGCACCATGTTGGCGACAACCGACGCCACGCCACCGAGCTGGGCGTGGCCGAAGGCGTCGACCGTGCCCGCGTCGGCCAGGAATTTGCCGTTGGCGTAGCGCGTACCTTCACTGACGACGACTACGCAAAAGCCGTAGTCGCGGACGCATTCGTCGACGCGCTTCAGGAATCGTTTCTGGTCGAAGGGCACCTCGGGGAACAGGATGATGTGCGGCGGCTCGTCGCGCCCCTGGCCCGCGAGTCCGCCAGCAGCGGCAATCCACCCAGCGTGCCGGCCCATGACCTCGAGGATGAAAACCTTGGTCGAGGTCGATGCCATCGACTGCACGTCGAGTGCGGCTTCCATGGTTGAGACGGCGATATACTTGGCCACGGAGCCGAAACCCGGGCAGCAATCGGTCACGGGCAGGTCGTTATCGACGGTCTTGGGGATGCCAATGCACTGCAGCGGTAGCTTCTTGCGTTTGGCCATCTGCGCCACCTTGTGCGCCGTGTCCATGGAGTCGTTGCCGCCGTTGTAGAAGAAGTAGCCGATGTCATGGGCGCGGAACACTTCGATAAGCCGCTCGTACTCGGCCAGGTTGTCCTCGATGGCCTTGAGCTTGTAACGGGCCGAGCCGAAGGCGCCGCCCGGGCGGTTGCGAAGTGCTGCGACGTTGCGTGCCGACTCGCGGTTCGTGTCGATCATGTCCTCAATGAGGGCCCCGATGATCCCGTTGCGCCCCGCGTAGACGTTGGTGATCTTGTTCTTGTGCTTGCGTGCGGTTTCGATCACGCCGCAGGCTGAAGCGTTGATGACCGAGGTGACACCGCCCGATTGGGCGTAAAAAGCGTTTCTGGGGCTCATTGCGGACTTCTCCTGATCGTGGCCTGGGTGGCGCCTTCGCGGCGGCGCCTAGCTTAGCCGATTCGGCTGCCAAAGCGGTGGCGCGGCGGGGCGGCGTTGACGGCACGCGGTGCGGCAGTTAGGGTTTCGGCCCTTGTCTCGGGGCACTAGCCCCCGAAATCCCTTTTAAATCAACGCAGGCAGCGACATGCGGATCGTACTTCTTGGCGCGCCCGGGTCCGGTAAGGGCACGCAGGCACAACGCCTCCAGGCCGAACACGGCGCACCTCAAATCTCCACGGGCGACCTGCTGCGTGCGGCCGTCAAGGCGGGCACAGAGCTTGGCAAACGTGCCAAGGCGGCCATGGACGCCGGCGAACTCGTGTCGGACGATATCGTGCTGGGCATGATCCACCACCGACTCGCTGAGCCCGACACGGAGACGAGCTTCGTTCTCGACGGCTTCCCGCGAAACGCCGCACAGGCACAGGCACTTGAAGATCTGCTCACCGGCATTGAGAAGCCGCTCGACACCGCGGTGCTCATGGACGTCGACAACGACATCCTCATGAAGCGCCTCACAGGTCGACGCACCTGTTCGAAGACGGGCAAGATCGTCAACATCCACTTCTCGGCCAAGGAAGACATCGAGGATATCGTGGCGAACGGCGGCGAGCTCATGCGTCGTGCCGACGACAACGAAGAGACGATCGCCAATCGTCTGGGTGTCTACCGTGAACAGACCGCGCCGCTCATCGATTTCTATCGGGAGCGAGGCAAGCTTGTGACCGTCGACGCCGTGGGCTCGATGGAAGAGGTGCAGCAGCGACTTCTGGAGGCCGTAGGG
Organism: uncultured Gammaproteobacteria bacterium; assembly: GCA_937899415.1. Classification (GTDB taxonomy): domain Bacteria; phylum Pseudomonadota; class Gammaproteobacteria; order Steroidobacterales; family Woeseiaceae; genus CALBPI01. The sequence goes on from CALBPI010000012.1 coordinate 44,162, forward strand.
GCCTGATTGCTGCGTAAGGCGAATGCCGGGGCGATGCCCCTTTTTCCATGGCTCACTTTGCTGCGCGTTACTTCCGAGGCGGTGGCGCGTGGTGAGTGTCGGGGCGATGCCCTTTTTCTCCATGGCTCGCTTCGCTGCGCGTTACATCCGAGGCGGAGGCGCGTGGAGAGTGTAGAGGGGGGGGGCGAAATATAAAAAGCGGTG